>NZ_BAAGTR010000007.1:0-69169 GCF_054781815.1 Lysobacter humi (ex Lee et al. 2017)
CCGATGGTAGTGTGGCTCAAGCCATGCGAGAGTAGGTCATCGCCAGGGTCTTTACCCCACGACCCCCATCCGTGAAAACGGGTGGGGGTCGTCCTTTTGGGGGGCGGAAACAGGGTGCGAGTGGGCCGGGGCTTATGGGCGCAATTGGCCTGCAGCAACGCGGCTGAAACGCGGTATGACTGGGCGCCGGTCGTAAGACCGCCGACGCGATTAGCGTTGGGCATGGTCCGCCGGGCAACGTCGCTGGTCGCGGTCATTTGTCGAGTTGACGCGTCGATTTCTGGGTCGGCTGCGTCGCCTCGACATTGCTACGTCGGTGTCTTGGCCCTAACGGTCAGACTGGCATGTACGCGCAGCACGAATGGCAACACTATTTCAGGTCCCGACGTGCGAACGTCGCGAGCTCGTCGGCGGCGCTTGGTGTAGCCGTGATCGCGCCCGACAACTTCGCGTGTCCTACACCGCGCTTGCTCCTTAGGCCTGCCCCACAGCGCGCGCCTAGGGGGCGTCGTCGCGCGTCTCGCCCTTAAAGGATCCGGGGTGGCTCGCCGCCCACGATCACCACATCCGCCCGCCGCCGCGCGAAGAGCCCGACGCTCACGACGCCGGGGATCTGGTTGAGCTGTGTCTCCAAGGCGACGGGATCCGTGATCGCTACGCCATGGATGTCGAGGATGGCATTGCCGTTGTCGGTGACGACTCCGCGTTCCTGCGCGTCCATCCGCCACACGGGCTGTCCGCCGGTGGTCTCGAGGATCCGGCGGGCCACGAGGCTTCGCGCCATAGGGATGACTTCGACAGGTAGCGGAAAGCGGCCGAGGACGTCGACCTGCTTCGACGGGTCGATGATGCAGACGAAGCGGTCGCTCGCCTCGGCGATGATCTTCTCGCGCGTGAGCGCTGCGCCGCCGCCCTTGATCAGGTGTCGCGCGCCGTTGCATTCGTCGGCGCCGTCGACATAGAGCGACAACGGTCCCGCGCTGTTGAGGTCGATGACGTCGATGCCGTACTGCCGCAGGCGGGCCGTGCTCTGCTCCGAGCTCGAGACCGCGCCGCGGATCCGTCGCGGCTCGCGGCCGAGGGCATCGATGAAGTAGGCGACGGTCGACCCGGTGCCGACGCCGACGATCATGTCGTCCTCGACGAACTCCATGGCTTTTTCGGCGGCGAGTCGCTTGGCGTCGGTCATCGGGATCACTCGAGGGAGAGGAGGAGGTTCCACTGCGCGGTGTCGACCGGCAGGACGGACAGGCGGCTGCCGCGACGGATCAGCGCGAACTCCTCCCCGAGATCGTCGGCGCGTGCGCGGATCTCCTCGAGCGGAATCAGCCGACTCATGCGGCGCTCGAAGGCGACGTCGACGAGGAACCAGCGCGGTTCCTCCTGCGTCGCCTTCGGATCGAAGTAGGGGGAGTCGCGATCGAACTGCGTCGGGTCGGGATACGCGTCGCTCGCGACCGTGGCCACGCCCGCGATCCCCGGCGGGCTGCAGTTGGAGTGGTAGAACAGCACGCCGTCGCCGCGCCGCATCGCATTGCGCATGAAATTGCGTGCCTGGTAGTTGCGCACGCCGGTCCAGGGCTCGGTGCCCACGCGCTCGAGATCGTCGATCGAGAAGCAATCGGGCTCGGACTTCATCAGCCAGTAGCGGCGGCGTGGACTCATGCGATCGAATAGGTGGTGGATTCAGTGCAGACGGCATCGAGCGGGACGTCCCAGGCGGCGGGGCTCAAGGCCTCGACGCGTTGCAGGTCGTACGCCGCACCGACTAGCCGCGGCGGGTCGCCGCCGCGGCGTCGCGCGAACGTGCGGTCGTACCACCCACCGCCCATGCCCAGGCGATTGCAGTTGGCATCGAAGCCGACCAGCGGGACAACGGCAAGCGCGAGGTCATCGGCCTCGACGCACGCGTTTTGGGGAACGTCCGGTTCCGGAATGCCGAACCGGTTGGTCACCAGCGGCTCGCCGGGTCGCCAAGGCGCGAAGCGCAGGCGTCCGTCCTCGGCGAGTACGGGAAGGCAGTAGGTGATCTCTGCAGGCAGGCGGCTCTGCCAGGCATGCAGCGCGATCTCGCCGCCGACGGCCCAGTATCCCGCGACGCAGCCATGCGACGGCATGAGCGGCGACGCGCGGAGCCGCGCACCGACCTGTTCAGCCGCGGCGAGGCGGAATGCAGGCGAGAGCGCCGCGCGCCGCGCGCGCAGGTCACGACGCAGCGCGTCGAGATCGAGAGCCGATGCCATCACGGGCGCAGGTCCCGGCTCGGCGGGAGGCCGTGATGCGCGCAGAAGAAGTCGTCCTCCACCATGCCGATGCATGCGAAACGACCTTGAACCCGAGGTTCAAGTGGGAACGCTCGGCGGCCTTCGGGCGTCCCGCTCGCGGGCGGGCATGCACTCCAGGCTGCGGTCACGTTCCCGGTGTCGTTTTTAAGGGCCAAGGCGAATGTTTGCACACGCCGTCGGACACAGCAGAGGACGTGGACGCAGTATAGCGCGCCGCCGTGTTCGCGACCGCGTGACTGCGGCCGTCGCTGGGCGCGGATTCATGACGGCCGTCAGCGCCCGGGCGGGTCGAGCAGTTCGTCGAGGCGCGCATTCAGTCGACCGAGCGAATGCGCGATCTCGTCCTCGCGGCTGCCCTCGCCCTTGAGCTGGAGCAGCTCATGCGCGAGGTTCAGTGCGGCGAGCACGGCGATGCGATCGACGGCCGCCATGCGGTTGGCGCCGCGGATCTCGAGCATGCGACCGTTGAGCATGCGCGCCGCGGCGAGGAGCCCGTCGCGCTGCTCCGGCGTGCAGCCGACCGTGTATTCGCGGTCGAGCAGGCGCACGTTGACGGGCTCGGTGGTACTCATGGTCGCGGACTCCGTCGTACTGCGGGACATCGGCATCGTGCGGCTCAGGTGTGCTGCTCGAGCGACTTCAGCCGCGCGATCATCGCCTCGACGCGCACGCGAGCCTGCTCGTTCTTCGCCAGCAGCGACGCGCGCTCCACGAGCCACTCCTGCTGCTGCTGCCGCAGCCCGCGGTTCTCGTCCTGCAGCCGGTGCATGCGCGCGGCGAGCGCCTCGATGCGCTGGGCGAGAAGATGCAGCTGTTCGAGCGACGGAGCAGGAGCACGTTCCATGCGGGCACGATAGCAGTGCCGCGGGGCGGGTCAAGGCGCTTCGTCGGCGACGTCGCGAACAGGCGTGCGCTCACGCAGGAAGGCCTCGCAGGCCTCGGGCGGCATCGGTCGCGCGAGCCAGTAGCCCTGGATCACGTCGCAGCCGTGGCGGCGCAGGAACTCGAGCTGGTCCGCCGTCTCGACGCCCTCCGCGACGACCTGCAGGCCGAGCGAATGGCCCATTGCGATGACCGCGCTGGTGATCGCCTCGTCGTCGGGATCGCGCGTGAGGTCGCCGATGAATTCCTTGTCGATCTTGAGCGTGTTGATCGGCAGGCGCTTGAGGTAGGCGAGCGAGGAATAGCCGGTGCCGAAATCGTCGATCGCGGTCTGCACGCCGAGCGAGCGGATCGCATGCAGCGCCGACCACGTCGCCTCGGCCATCACCACGCTCTCGGTGAGCTCGATCTCGAGGCAATGCGCCGGCAACCCGGTGGCGTGCAGCGTCTGCTCGATCACTTCGGGCAGGTTGCCGCGAAGCAGCTGCAGCGCGGAGACATTGACGGCGATACCGATGTCCAGCCCGCCGTCGCGCCAGGCCTTGAGCTGGCTGCAGGCCTGCCGCAGCGCCCATTCGCCGATCTCGAGGATGAGGCCCGATTCCTCCGCGAGCGGGATGAACTGCGCGGGCGAGACCGGGCCGAACTCGCTCGAATTCCAGCGCAGCAGCGCCTCGACGCCGATCATGCGGCCGTCGGCGACCGCCATCTTCGGCTGGTAGACCAGGCTCAGCTCCTGGCGATCGAGCACCTTGCGCAGCGCGGCGGAGAGCGTCGCGCGGCGGCGGATCTCGGCGTCCATCGAACCGGCATATCGCATGTACGTGCGGCGGCCGACGGCCTTGGCCTGGTACATCGCGGTGTCGGCATGCTTGAGCAGGTCGGAAGGCGTCTGCGCATGGTCGGGGAAGACCGCGATGCCGATCGACGGCGTGACGATGACGTCCCGCAGCTCGCCGGCGTCGAGCGGCGCCTGGAACGCGGCGAGGAGTTGGCGCGCGACGTCCTCGGCTTCCTCGATGCTCTCCAAGTGCTCGAGAACGATCGTGAACTCGTCGCCGCCGAGGCGCGCGACGGTGTGCTGGCCGCCGACGGTGTGCTGCAGTCGCGCGGCCGTCGCGCGCAGGATCGCATCGCCCGCCGCATGGCCTAGCGAATCGTTGATGTCCTTGAAGCGGTCGAGGTCGAGGAACAGCAGGCCCAGGCGCGTGTCCTGCCGCCGTGCGCGCAGGATCGCGCGCGACAGGCGCTCGCCGAGCAGCGTGCGGTTGGGCAGGCCGGTGAGCGTGTCGTAGTTCGCGAGGTAGCGCAGCTCCTGCTCGGCGCGCTTCTGGTCGGTGATGTCCGACAGCACGGCGACCCAGTTGCCGCGCTGGCCCGCGCTGTCGAGCACGACGCTCGCCTGCAGCCAGCACAGGAATTCGCTGCCGTCCTTGCGGCGTTGCCAGAGCTCGCCGGACCACCGGCCCGCCTTGCGCAGGTCGTCGCGCATGTGGCGGTAGACGCCCTCGTCGTGCTGGCGGCTGTCGATCAGCGACGTCGACTGCCCGACCACTTCCTGCTCGACGTAGCCCGTCATGCGGGTGAACGCGGGGTTCACCGAGACGAAGCGGAAGTCGTCGTCGAACACGGCGACCGCCTCGGCCATGCTGCGCAGCACTTCGCTGGCGACGCGCCGGTCGCGCTCGGCGCGGCGCGTGGCGGTGATGTCGCGTGCGGTGCCGGCGAGCCGCAGCGCGCGGCCGTCGGGGCCACGCTCGACGACGCGTCCGCGCGCGCGCACCCACAGCCAGCCGCCATCGGGGCCGACGATGCGATGCTGCGACTCGAATTGCGGGGCCTCGCCGCGCAGATAGCGCCGCAGCTGCTCGCGCACGCGCTCGATGTCGTCCGGGTGGATGCGGTGGTCGCTCTCGGACGCCTCGACGATGCCGAGCTCGGGCTCGGCGGAGGTCGGGTCGCTGGTCTGCGTGCGCTGCAGGATTCCGCGCACAAGGTCGTAGTCCCAGAACTGTTCGCCCGAGGCCCAGAGCGCGAGCTTCAGGCGCTCCTCGCGCTCATGCAGCACGCGCAGGTGCTCGCGCTCGCGCCGCCGACGCTGCACCGCCTGCCAGACCGCCATCGCCGCCGGGCCGAGCAGCAGTGCGGCGAGCAGGATCAGCACGATCGGATGGCGCCACAGCGGCGTGGCCACATTGACCGCGAGGCGCAGCTCGCGGGGCGACCAGGCGCCGCTGCGATCAGTGCCCTGCGCGCGCAGCACGTAGCGCCCCGGCGGCAGGTGGGTGTAGGTGATCTCGCCCTGCGGGCCGTTGTCGATCCAGGCGTCGTCGAAGCCGTCGAGCCGGTAGCGGTAGCGCGGGCGCAGGGCCGGCGCGAAGTCGAGCATGCCGATCTGCAGCCGCAGCAGCTCCGAGCCGGCGGGCAGGTCGAGCCGGTCGACGCCCCATGCATCACGCGGCGCCTGACCGTCGATACGGACCGACAGCAGCGCGAGCGGGCCGGCGAAGGCGTCGTCCGCGGCGCGAGCGGGGTCGACGAGGTTGAGCCCGCGCACGCCACCGAAGGCGAGCCGGCCGTCGTCGAGGACCCCGGCGGCCCCGCCATTGAATTCGAGGTCCTGCAGGCCATCGCCGACGCCGAACAGGCGCGCCTGCGCCGGCTCGGGGCGGTAGCGCAGTAGGCCCGCGTCGGTGCCCGCCCAGAGCGTGCCCCGCGGGCCTTCGCGCAGCGAGAAGATGGTGAGTGCGCGGTGCTCGGGCAGGGCGGCGTCGAGCGGATGGCGGAAGGTGATGCCGCCCCGGGGGTCCTCGATGACTTCGCTCAGGCCGGCGTGGGTACCGACCCAGACGCGGCCGCGCGCGTCCTCGAAGACGGCGCGCACGACGTTGCTCGGCAGCGAATCGGGCTGGTCGACGACCTGGCGGAAATGCCGCAGGCGACCGCTGCGCGGCTCGAGCAGGTCGAGGCCGTCGCCGGTGCCGAACCAGACGCGGCCGCGGCGGTCCGCGAGCACGGCATGCACATTGGGATGCGATAACCCCTGAGGGCCAGCCGGGTACGGGGTGATGCGGCCATCGCGGGGCGAATAGCGCAGGCCGCCGGCGCCGGAGGTGCCCAGCCAGAGGTCGCCGCGCGCATCGCCTGCGATCGCGCGCAGTACCGGCCAAGTCCCGGGCGGGCGGCGAAGCGCGCTCGTGGCGGGGTCGAGCTCGACGAGCCCGGTCGCCGTCGCAAGCCACAGTCGTCCGCCCGGTGCACGCTCGAACCCGGCGACGCGCCCGAGGGCCGGCATCGACTCGAATCGGCCGGTGGCGAGGTCGTAGCGCAGCAGGCGGTCGCCGTCGGTCGCGAGCCACAGCGCCCCGGGCGTACCCGTCACGGCGCGGATGCTGTCGTCGGCTGCCGCGCCGCCGACCGCCGCGGCCGTGCCGGTGATCAGCGGAAACCGGCTGCCGCGCGGATCCGCGACCGCCGCGCCGCGGTACTGCCCGCCGGTCCAGAGGATTCCGCCGCGGTCGACCAGCAGTGCGTTGATGGAGTTCTCGGGCAGGCTGCCCGGCAGGGCGCGATCCTCGCGGACGACGTCTACGGCACCGCCGGACGACGCATAGCGGCGCAGACCATCGGGAAATACCGACAGCCACAGCCGCCCGTCCGGGGCTTCGGCGAGGGCGCGGACCTGCGTGGGCGCGCCGGGGCCATTGGACCAGACGGGTACCCGGCGGCCCCCGTCGAGGCGTTCGAGGCCCGACTCCGCGCCGATCCAGAGCTGCCCCGCGCGGTCCTCGAGGACGGTGTGGGCGGCGCGGTCGTCGCCGATCCGGCGGGGGCCGCCGGCGCCGACCTGGAACAGGCCCTCGCCGGTCGCGAACCAGAGGCGGCCGCGGCGGTCGCGCAGCAGGCGCTGCGGCGGCGCGCCGGTCCGATGCGGGCGTTGCAGGTCGAGCACGCGCTGGCGCTTGCCCGTGGCGGGATCGAGGCGGTCGAGCCCGGCGACGGTGCCGACCCACACCGCGTCGCGCTCGGCGAGCAGCGCGAGTACCTGCCGATCCGGGCGACGGTCGGGCGCCGATGCGCCGTGGCGACGGATCGCGCCGGTGTGCAGGTCGAGCTTCGCCACGTACTGCGAATACGTGCCGACCCACAGCGCCTCGCCGTCGACGGCGAGCGCGGTGACGAAGTTGTCGGGCAGGCTGCGCGGGTCGCGCGGGTCGTGGCGGATCACGCGGTAACGCTGGCCATCGAAGCGGTGCAGGCCGCCCTGCGTGCCGACCCAGACGATGCCGCGCGTGTCCTGCGCGAGGGCGCCGACCGTGCTCTGCGCGAGGCCGCGATCGCTGCCCAGCGGCTCGAAGTAGAACTCGCGCGTGGCCGCGATCGCCGGTGCGGCGAGCGCCAGCGAAAGCAGCACGAGCGCGGGAAGGACCCGCAGCGCACGGACGACGGACGGGGCGCGCACGGAACCTGCGGCCGAGGGAGGCATCACGCAGTGTAGGCGTGGCCCGCGAGGGGCCGCAAACCGCTGCATTGCTACACTGCCCACCCGTTTTCCGCAGGGTGCGCACCGGTGTCCGAACTCGATTTCCCGTCCGTCGACGCGCTGGACGCCGAGGCACGGCAGCTCGGCCTGGCGACGAGCGTGCACGAGCTGCACGGCGCGCTCTGCGGCTGGCTCGCCGGTGGCGGCAGCGATGCGCCGGCCTGGCTCGCGCCGGTCATGGCCGACCCCGCGCTGCCCGCGCCGGCGCCGGGCGGCCCGCTCGACCGCCTGCGCGCCGCCACCGCTGCGCAGCTCGCCGACCGCAGCTTCGAGTTCGAGCTCCTCCTGCCCGACGCCGACGCCCCGCTCGTCGACCGCAGCGGCGCGCTGTTCGACTGGTGCCGCGGCTTCGTCGGCGCGTTCGGCCTGGCCGCGGGTCGCGCCGAACACCTCTCGGGCGAGAGCCGCGAGGCGCTTGCGGACCTCGCCAAGCTCGCCTCGGCGGAGCCGCAGGACGAAGGCGACGAGGAGGACGAGGAAGCGCTGGTGGAGATCGAGGAATTCGTCCGTGTCGCGGCGCTGCTGCTGCATGGTGACTGCGTGCTCGCCGCCGAGCACCGGCGTCGCCTGAACTGACGCGCACGCCGACGGCCGCGCTGCATCGCGCCGCCGCCCGACCTGCCACGATCGCCCCGAGATCCCCACGCCGCGCGCCCGCCCCCGATGCAAAAGCCCCGCTCCACGCCGTATCCGCGCCGCCGCCGGCAGCTCATGCGCATGGCCGGCGAGGACGCGATCGTGATCGTCCCGGCCGCTCGCGAGCACGTGCGGAGCCGGGACACCCACTTCCCGTATCGGCAGGACTCCGACCTGCTTTATCTGACCGGCTTCCCGGAGCCGGACGCCGTCCTCGTGCTCATTCCGGGGCGCCGGCACGGCGAGACCATCCTGTTCTGCCGCGAGCGCGATCCCGAGCGCGAGGGCTGGGACGGTCCGCGCCATGGCCCGGAAGGCGCGGTCGAGGCCTTCGGGCTGGACGATGCCTACCCGATCACCGACCTCGACGACATCCTGCCCGGCATGCTCGAGGGGCGGTCGCGCGTCTACTACCACTTCGGCCGCGACGCCGAGTTCGACCTCAAGCTGATCGGCTGGCTCAACCGCGTGCGCGCGCAGGTGCGCACGGGCGCGCAGCCGCCTCACGAGTTCCTCGAGCTCGGCCACCTGCTCGACGAGATGCGCCTGTTCAAGGACGCCGGCGAGCTGAAGCTCATGCAGAAGGCTGCCGACATCTCGGTCGCCGCGCACGAGGCGGCGATGCGTGCCGTCCGGCCCGGCATCACCGAATACCAGCTGCAGGCCGAGATCGAATACGTCTTCCGCCGTAGCGATGCGGTGCCGGCCTACGGCTGCATCGTCGGCGCCGGTGCGAACGCCTGCGTGCTGCACTACCACGCGAACGCCGCGACCGCGCGCGACGGCGAGCTCGTGCTGATCGATGCCGGTGCCGAGTTCCGCGGCTACGCGGCGGACATCACGCGTACGTTTCCGGTCTCCGGCCGCTTCTCGCCGGCGCAGCGCGACCTGCACGACCTCGTCTGCGATGCGCAGGCCGCGGCGATCGCCCAGGCGCGCCCGGGCGTGCCGTGGGCGTCCATCCACGATGTCGCCGTGCAGGTGCTCACGGACGGCCTCGTGCGGCTCGGCCTGCTCAAGGGCAAGCCGGCGACGCTGATCGCCGACGGCAGCTACAAGCGCTTCTACCGCCACAAGACCGGCCACTGGCTCGGCCTGGACGTGCACGACGTCGGCGACTACCGCGTCGCGGGCGAGTCCCGCCTGCTCGAGCCGGGCATGGTGCTGACCGTCGAGCCCGGGCTCTACATCGGCGCCGACGACATGTCGGTCGATCCGAAGTGGCGCGGCATCGGCATCCGCATCGAGGACGACGTGGCGATCACGAAGGACGGGCATCGCGTGCTCACCGATGCGCTGGTGCGGCGCGCCGACGAGGTCGAGGCCTTCATGGCCGACGCGCGCGCGTGAGCGCCGTGACGGCGCCGCAGGTGCGGCCGGTGCAGGCCGGCGATCGCGAGGCGGTGCTCGCGCTCGTGCCGCGCCTCGCGGCGACCGGGACGCCGCCGGGCCGTGACCGCGCGCAGGTGGAGCAGGCCGACGTCGCCTCGCTTCGCGAGGCACTCGCGGCGCCGACGGCCGATGCTGCGGTGCTGGTCGCCGAACTCGACGGCGCGGTCGCGGGTTTCATCCACGTGCGGACGGTGCGCGACTACTACACACAGGCCGGCATCACGCATGTCTCGGATGTCGTCGTCGCGGCGCATGCGGAAGGCCGTGGGATCGGTCGCCTGCTGATGGACGCCGCCGAGCGGTGGGCGCGCGATCGCGGCCATGCGCTCGTCCAGCTCTACGTGCTGCCGGAGAACGTGCCGGCGCGCAGCCTGTACGAGAAGGCGGGCTACCGGGCCGAGTGGCTGAAGTACATCAAGCCGGTCGCCTGACCGCCGGTCCCGGCGGCGGTCCCTGTCGCGATACCGAGCCGGGCCCGATCGACGTTCGTCACCGCGCCAGTGGAGTTCCGATTACCAGCTCGCGCCATCGGCCACGAGCGCGCCGACGTGCGCGGCGGCACTCTCGCCGAGCGCCTGCAGGTCGTAGCCACCCTCGAGCATCGAGACGATGCGGCCTTCGCAGTGGCGGCGCGCGATGTCCCGCAGCTGGCCGGTAATCCAGAGGTAGTCGACCGCCTCGAGCTCGAGCTGCGCGAGCGGATCGCGCTGGTGCGCGTCGAAGCCGGCGGAGATGAAGAGCAGCTGCGGGCGATGCGCCTCGATCGCCGGCAGGAGCGTCTCCGCCCATGCCGCGCGGAAGCCTTCGCTGCTGGTACCGGGCGGCAGCGGTGCATTGAAGATGTTGCCGACGCCGCGCTCGTCCGCATGGCCTGTCTCCGGATACAGCGGCAGCTGGTGCGAGCTGCAGAAGACCACGCGCGGATCGTCCTCGAATATCGCCTGCGTGCCGTTGCCATGGTGCACGTCGAAGTCGACGATCGCCACGCGCTCGAGCCCGTGCACGTCGAGCGCATGCGCGGCCGCCACGGCGATCGAGTCGAAGAAGCAGAAGCCCATCGCGGTGTCGCGCGTGGCGTGGTGGCCCGGCGGGCGCACCGCGCAGAAGACGCGGCGCGCCCGGCCGGACATCACGGTGTCGACCGCGGCGACACCGGAGCCCGCGCAGCGCAGCGCGGCCTCGGCGGCGCCGGGGGAGAGGAACGTGTCGGGATCGAGCTGGACCGTGCCCGCCGCGACCGGCGTGTCGAGCACCTGCCGGATGAGTGTCTGGTCGTGCACGCGGGCGAGCTGCTCGCGCGTGGCCAGCGGCGCCTCGTCCCAGGGCAGGTCCGGATAGGTATCGCGGATGGCGTCGACCACCGCGGCGAGGCGCTCGGGGCGCTCGGCATGGCCCGGGGGCGGGACGTGCGAGCCGCAGGCGGGGTGGGTGAGCAGCAGGAGCGGGAGCATTTCGGTCATGCGGCGGATTGTCGCCGATGGCGGGCGCGAGGGCGGCCGTGCGTCGACGCGCTGCGGATGGAGCGCCGCCCGTCAGCCGTGCGCGGCCGCAGGGGTATGCAAAGCGCAGCGCTCAGCCATGGCGACGCTCGTGGTTCCAGAGCACCTCGCCGTGCCCGCTCGCCCGCGCAAGCACCCGGGCCAGGACGAACAGCAGGTCGGAAAGGCGGTTGAGGTAGCGGATCGCTTCCGGGCGCACGGGCTCGATCCGCGACAGCGCGACGCACTCGCGCTCGGCGCGGCGCACCACCGTGCGCGCGATGTGGCAGCGCGCGGCCGCTTCGCCGCCGCCCGGCAGGATGAAGTCCTTGAGCGGCGGCAGCGGCTCGTTGAAGGCGTCGAGCCGCTGCTCGAGGCGTTCGATGTCGACGTCGAAGATCGCCGCATGCCCCGGAATGCAGAGCTCGCCGCCGAGGTCGAACATCTGGTGCTGGATCGACGTGAGCAGCGCGGCGACGTCCTCGGGCAGGCCGGGCGTGGCGAGCACCAGGCCGATGCAGGAATTCGCCTCGTCGACCGTGCCGTAGGCATCGACACGCGGCGAGTCCTTGCCAGTGCGTGTGCCGTCGCCGAGGCCGGTGGAGCCGTCGTCGCCGGTGCGCGTGTAGATCTTCGAGAGGCGGTTGCCCATCAGCGCGCGACGGCGCGGCTGCGGGTGCCGGCGAGCAGCGTGGCCGCCACGTGCAGGCCGGCGGCGACGCCGACGTACTTCGCCGTCGTGGCCATGTAGGGCAGCAGCCAGGTCACGTAGTTGTCCCACCAGCCGGCGAGCGTCGGCTGCGCGACGGCGTCGGAGATCCAGTAGAAGCTGCCCTGGCTGATCAGCTGGCACACCACGGTGGAGGCGACGACCGTCGCGCCGAGCAGGCCGAGCGAGCGCAGGTCCACGCCGACGCCGCGGCGCTGCAGCCACAGGCCGCCCGCCCACATCGAGAAGTACGCCGGGATCAGGCACCAGTAGGCCGGCGACACGCAGTAGTGCTGCCAGAAGCTCTGGCCGCTGCGGGTGATCACGACGTAGTCGATCGCGACCGCGAGCGCCATCAGCAGCGGGAACGCCCAGCGCGTCCACGTCGACAGGTAGAAGCCGCCGATCAGGAACACCGCCCACGAGGCGTCCGGCAGCGGCGCGAAGTGATTGATGCGCGTGGCGACCATCAGCGCGGCGAGCAGGCCGAGGATCAGGGAGCGCTGGGCGGTGGGGCTCATCGGGGACTCCGGAAACATGGGCGGGCGGGCGCCCGAGACCCGCGCATTCTAGCGGAGCCCGGCGGGGCAGGCCGTATCATCCGCAGGATGGAAACCGGTCTGGTGCGCATGCATGACGTGGTGATCGTCGGAGGCGGCCTGGTCGGCGCCAGCCTGGCGATCGCACTGGAGCCGCTCGGTCTCGACGTCGCGCTCGTCGACGCGACGCCGCCGGGCGAGATGCCGGCCGTCTTCGACGAGCGTTCGCTCAGCTTTGCCGAAGCGACCGTCAACGCGCTCGACGCGCTCGGCGTGATGGCGCGACTGCAGCTCGGCGGCGGGCCCATCCGGCGCATCCGCATCAGCCGGGAGGGCGACTTCGGCCAGGCACGGCTCGAGGCGGCGAACTACGGCCGCAGCGAGTTCGGCCGCGTGGTGGTGGCGCGCGACTTCGGCGAGGCGCTCGAGGCGCGGCTCGCGCAGGTGGCGCGGCTCACGCGCTATCGACCGGCCCGGTTCGCGGAAACCCGGATCGACGGTGACGTGCGCGTTGTCGAACTCGTCGGCGAGGACGGAGCGACGTTTGCGCTGCGCACGCCGCTCCTGGTCGGCGCCGATGGCACCACGAGCGGCGTACGCGATGCGCTCGGCATTCCCGCCGAGACGCGCGACTACGGACACGAGCTGGTGGTCGCCCGCATGCGTGCCGCGCAGCCGCCCGACGGCACGGCCTACGAGCGCTTGACGGACGACGGCCCCACCGCGCTGCTGCCGCGCGCGGATCGCCATTACGGGCTCGTGCACGGCGTGGCGCACGCCGACGCGACGGCCGTCGCCGCGCTCGACGAGGTCGCGTTCCTGGAGCGCCTGCAGCCGCGCCTGGGCTGGCGCACCGGCCGCCTGCTCGCCTGCGGGCCGCGCAGCCGCTATCCGGCGCGCCGCGTCATCGCCGCGCGTACGACGGCGGCGCGTGCGGTGCTCGTCGGCAATGCGGCGCAGACGATCCATCCACTCGGCGCGCAGGGCTTCAACCTGGGCCTGCGTGATGCGCTCACGCTGGCCGAGGAGGTCGCCCGCGCCGACGGCGACGTCGGTGCGGATGCGATGCTCGCCCGCTACCGCGCGCGGCGCGAGGAGGACCGCCGGCGCACGCTCGCCTTCTCCGACCGTCTGCTGCGTGTCGGCATGCGCGACGGCCCGTTGATGCGTCCGCTGCGCAGCATCGCGATGCTCGCCCTCGACCACCCGGCGTCGCTGCAGGCCTGGCTGGTCGGTGGCGCGATGGGTTATCGCGGCGACGTGCCCGCGCTGTGTCGCGCGCCCGACGGACGCCGCAGCGCATGAGCCGCCGCGAGATCCACGACATCGCGGTGGTCGGCGGCGGCGTGGTCGGCGCCGCGGCGGCGCTCGCCTTCGCGCGCGACGGCTGGAACGTCGCGCTGGTCGAGGCGCGCACACCGGCTCCCTGGCAGGCGACCACGCCCGACCTGCGTGTCTACGCAATCGCACCGGATTCGATGGCGCTGCTCGACGACCTCGGCGTCGGTGCGGGCGTGCGGGCGACCCGCGCGACTCCGTACCGGCGCATGGACGTCTGGGACGCGGCCGGCGGCGGAACGCTCGTCTTCGATGCGGACCGATTCGCGCGTCGCGAGCTCGGGCACATCATCGAGAACGCGCTGCTCGTCGACCGGCTCTGGGCCGCGCTGGGCGCCGCCGGGGTGGTCGTGCATGCGCCCGCGAGCGTCACCGGCTTCGAGCAGACCGATGAAGCCGCCGCGCTGCAGCTCGACGATGGCATGCGCCTGCGCGCGCGCCTGGTGGTCGCCGCGGACGGCGGACAGTCGCCGCTGCGCGAGCTTGCCGGCATCGAGGCCCCCGCGCACGACTACGGCCAGGGCGGGCTCGTCGCGTTCGTGCGCACGCAGCGCGCGCACGGCAACGCGTGCTACCAGCGCTTCCTGCCGACCGGGCCGGTCGCCTTCCTGCCGTTCGCCGACGGGCTCAGCTCGATCGTGTGGACCCTGCCGATGGACGAAGCGACGCGCCTGCGCGAGCTCGAGGCCGAAGCATTCGCGCGCGCGCTCGAGGATGCCTCGGGCGCGCGCCTCGGTGCCGTCGAGCTCGCCTCGGCACGCGCCGTGTTCCCGCTGCGGCGCCAGCTCGCACGCTCGCAGTCGGCGGGACGGCTCGCCGTCATCGGCGACGCGGCCCATGTGGTGCACCCGCTCGCCGGCCAGGGCGTGAACCTGGGCCTGCGCGACGTGACGACGCTGCGCGCGCTGCTGCAGCCGCTGGCGCGCGGTCCCGGCGACCCGGGCCGTGCGCGCCTGGAGCGCTGGTCGCGCGCGCGCCGCAGTGCGGTCGCGCGCGCCGCGTATGCCTTCGAAGCGATCGACCGCGTGTTCTCGAACGATGCGCTGGCGCCCGTGCTGCTGCGCGGGCCGCTGCTCGGGCTCGCGGGGCGGATGCCGCCGTTGCAGCACCTGCTCTGGAAGGAAGCGGCCGGGCTGTAGCGCCGGCGTACCGGGTCGATCCGCGTGGGTCGTCCGGGCCGCCCTATGTCGCATCGCACCAGTGGTGGTTCGCGGACCGGCGTAGCGCTGCCCGCCGGGTTGCGTCTTGACCCCTGGCGGTTCGGCGAGCACGCGGTGCGAGGCTCGGCACCATGGTGGCGTAGTCGCTGCTGCGCGATATCCGCGTGCCGTGCAGCCGTGTAGTCCGCAATCGGCGAGCCCCGCAGCCGCAATTCCTTGGCGCCGGAAACGACGATGCCCCGCCGGGGCGGGGCATCGGTGCGCCGTGCAACCGCGCCTTAGCGCGTCGTGCGGCGGGTGCGCGCGCCGCGTTCGAAATCGCGGCCTTCCGGTCGCTGGTTGAGGCTAAGCCCACCGGCCTGGATCCACGCGCGCAGCTCGGTGGCGGCGAGGCGGCTGTCGCGGTCGGTGTCGATCGTCGCGAAGTTCTGCGTGAGCGTCTGGTTCGACCCGACCTCCGCGGTGGTGAGATAGCCATCGCGGTCGGCGTCGAGCAGCGTGGTGTCGAGGTGGTAGCGGCCGGCGCCGCTCATCTGGCGCTGCGCGGCCATGGCGCCCGGTGCCGATGTCGCGATGCCGGCGCTGGCCGAAGCATTCGCGGAGGCGGGGACCGTCGCGGCAGTGCTGCCGGTCACGGCGGTGGTGTCGATCTGGGTGCCCGCCTGCGCGTCGGTGTCGACGCGGACCGTCTCGACTTCGCTCCCGCGTGCGTTCTCCTTCAGCACCGGGCGGACCGGGCCCTTGGCGGCATTGTCGGAGCGCTGCTCGCTCTGGCGGGCGTCGGCTTCGCCGGTGACAGCCGCACGCGTGCCCTGGGCCGTCGCCGTGCCGCACAGGCCGAGCGCCGCGAGCAGCGCGAGGGTGAGGGTGGTCTTGGTCGTCGTCATGATCGTGCCTTCCTGCGGAGGGGATTTCCCGAACGTAGGCGCGTGCGGATCAACCGTGCGTCGAAGCGGCGGCGTCCGGCGGAGTGCCGGTCAGCCCGTGGACAGCGATGTCTCAGCGCCGTAAGCGCGCGAACACCGTGATCTCTTCACGATCGTGGTAGAGCTGGCGCGCACGCCATTCCACCGGTCGTCCGACCTGCTGCTCGAAGAGGGCGAGGCATTGGCGCGTCTCGTCCCAGCGCTTCTTCATCGGCAGCTTGAGGTTGAAGATCGTGTGGCGGCACCAGCCCTCGCGCAGCCAGACGCCCATGCGTTCGGCGACGCGTCGCGGCTGCTCGACCATGTCGCAGACCATCCAGTCGAGCGTGCGCTTGGGATGCCAGACGAAGCCGTCGGCGCGCAGGTGCTCGACGCGGCCGCTGTCGAGCAGGTGCTGCGCGAGCGGGCCGTTGTCGACGCTGACCACGTGCAGCCCCTCGCGCATCAGCACCCAGCTCCAGCCGCCGGGCGCCGCACCGAGGTCGGCGCCCCACATGCCTTCGCGGAACCAGGCGGCGCGCTCGTCGGGCGTGATCAGGGTGATCAGCGCCTCCTCGAGCTTGAGCGCGGAGCGGCTCGGCGCCTGGGGATTCGCGCGCAGCCGCGGGATGCCCATCGGCCAGGGCGAGCTGTCGTCGGGGATGGCGATGCCGATCTGCGCGGCATCGCCGGAGGTCAGCAGCACGTGCAGGCGTGGGCGGTAGGGATCGTCGGTCGAGCTCAGCCAACCGTGCTCGCGCAGGCCGGCGCGCAGTGCGTTGCCGAGCCCGCGGGCCAGTGCGGCGAGCGGCTTGCCGTCGTCGTTGTCGGGATGCTCGACGCGGATCTCGCCGAACAGCACGCGCGGCATGCCGTACTGCGCGGCGAGCGCGTCGCGGATCGCGCCGACGCGGTCGGGCCGCACCTCGCCACGCGCGGCGAGGCCCGAGAGCGCGGCGACGCGCACCAGCTTCTGGCGCGCGAAGATGAGCCGGTCGTATGGGACGGCGCGCGAGAGTGCGGTGGCGTCCTCGCAGACGAACTCGACGTAGCCGTCGCCGCGCTGCGTGCGTGCGTAGCCGGAATGGCCGGCCTCGGCCGCGCGCTCGGTGAGCTCGGCCGCGAGCTCGGGCTCGAAGCCGGCTCGGCAGTAGGCGAGCAGCGCCTGGTCCATCAGCGGGACGTCCGACCGGCCACGTCAGTAACGCCGCCCGCCGGTCTCGCCATATCGGGCGAGCACCGCGCAGGCGGCCTCGCGATGCACGTCGCGCACCACCTCGATGCCGCGGCGCGCGAGCTCGCCGATCCAGTCCGCGGGCAGCGGGCCTTCGTCGAACTCGGTAAGCGCCTCGACGTCCTCGGCGCGCGCGCCGATCAGAAGACGGTCGACGCCCGCCCAGACCGTCGCGCCGTAGCACTGGCAGCAGGGCTGCGCGCTGGTCGCGAGCGTGACGGGGCCGATGCGCGTGCCGTCCGCGTCCTCATTGAGGCGGGCGCGTTGCGTGCGCTGCTGCGCGAGCATGTAGGCCATCGTTTCGGCATGCGCGAGCGAGCACGAATGCGGCAGCACGCGGTTCACACCGACGGCGACGATGCGGTCGTCCGGGCCGAACACGGCGGCGCCGAAGGGGCCGCCCGAGGCGTGCTCGACATTGAGCGCGGACAGGCGGACGGCGAGTGCGACCTTGTCGTCGTCGGTGGGATACGCGGGCGCCGTGTCGACGAGCTCGTGGACCCAGGCGGGCAGGGTGAGATGGATCTGCGCGTAGAGCATCAGCGGTCGACCGCGCCTCCCGAACCGTCCTGGCACGTGCCGGCCACGCAGGCGCAGCCCTGGATCTCCTTGAAGCCGCAGACGGACGACATGCCTTCGCGCTGGCACTGCGCCTGCACCGCGGCTACGTCGGGCTTCGCGCCGACGTTGACGCAGGCCGGCATCGCGCCGCAGCAACTGCCGACGTTCTTGACCGCGCAGTCCGCATCGGTGCGGCAGCTCCGGTCGACCGCGCCCGCCGAGGCGCCTGCAGGCGGCGTCGGGGCGCTCATCGGGGGTGCCTTGACCTCCCCCTCGAGGCGCGCGGCGGCGCCCGGCTTGACCGCCGCGGCGTCGCTCGCCGGCGCGGGTGCGGCGGGCGTGGACGCCGCCGTGTCACCGGCCGCACCACGACCCGCGTCACGCTCGGGGGCGTCGGCGCGGGTGTCGCCGGTGGCGGTACCGTCCGTGGACCCGCCGGGCATCGTGCAGGCGCCGAGGGCGAAGAGGGACGTCAGCAACAGCACGAGAAGGGGCGTACGCATGGCGGGTCTCCCGGTGGGTGCGATCAAGCCTTGCCGGACCGCGTGTCACGCAGCGTGACGCTGCGGTTGAACGCGGGGCGCTCGGCCGTGTGGTCGTAGCGGTCGGCGACGAAGTAGCCGATGCGCTCGAACTGGAAGCTCGTCTCCGGCGCGGCCTGCGCGGCGGCGGGCTCGACGTAGCCCGTCACGACGCGGCGCGATTCCGGATTGAGGTAGTCCCGGTAGGTCTTGCCGTCCTCGTCCGTGTCCGGATTCGGCACGGTGAAGAGACGGTCGTACAGGCGGATCTCGGCTTCGACGGCATGCGCCGCACTCACCCAGTGGATCGTGCCCTTCACTTTGCGGTTCGCGCCCTCCATGCCCGGGCGCGATTCGGGATCGAGCGTGCAGCGCACCTCGACCACCCGGCCGGAACCGTCCTTGATGACCTCGTCGCAGCGCACGATGCCCGCGCCGCGCAGGCGGACGTCGCCGCCGACGGTGAGGCGCTTGAAGCCCTTCGGCGGCACTTCCTCGAAATCCTCGCGCTCGATCCACAGCACGTTGGAGAACGGCACGGTGCGTTCGCCAGCGGACTCGTCCTTCGGATGGTTCGAGAATGTGAGCGATTCCTCGTGGCCGTCCGGCAGGTTGGTGATGACGAGCTTCAGCGGATCGACCACGCCCATGCGGCGCTGCGCGGTGGCGTCGAGGTCGTCGCGCAGCGCGCCTTCCAGGATCGAGATGTCGAGCAGCGAGTTCTGCTTGGAGATGCCCACGCGGTCGACCATGAGCCGCAGCGCGCCCGGCGTGTAGCCGCGGCGGCGGATGCCCTGCAGCGTCGGCATGCGCGGATCGTCCCAGCCGTCGACGAGCCCGTCGTTCACCATCGCGAGCAGCTTGCGCTTGCTCATGACGAGGTAGTTGAAGTTCAGGCGCGAGAACTCGATCTGGCGCGGGCGCGCGGCTTCCTTCGGCAGCCCCTTGTCGAGCAGCGGCTGCAGCAGCGCCGGCGTGCCGACGAGGTCGACCTTCTCCACGCACCAGTCGTAGAGCGGGCGATGGTCCTCGAACTCGAGCGTGCACAGCGAATGCGTGATGCCCTCGATCGCGTCGGACAGCGAATGCGCATAGTCGTACATCGGGTAGATGCACCAGGCAGCGCCGGTGTTCTGGTGCTCGACGTGCTTGATGCGGTAGAGCGCCGGATCGCGCAGGTTGATGTTGCCGCTCGACATGTCGATCTTCGCGCGCAGCGTGCGTGCGCCGTCGGCGAACTCGCCGGCACGCATGCGGCGGAAGTGGTCGAGGTTTTCTTCGACGCTGCGCTCGCGGAAGGGCGATGGGCGGCCGGGCTCGGTGAGCGTGCCGCGGTACTCACGCACCTGCTCGGCGGTGAGGTCGTCCACGTAGGCGTCGCCCTGCCGGATCAGCTTCTCGGCCGCGAGGTAGAAGACTTCGAAATAGTCCGACGCATGCCGCAGCGCGTTCCATTCGAAGCCGAGCCACCGTACGTCATCCTGGATCGCCCGCACGTACTCGGGGTCTTCCTTCGCGGGATTGGTGTCGTCCAGGCGCAGGTTGCAGCTGCCGCCGAACTCCGCGGCGACGCCGAAGTCCAGGCAGATCGCCTTCGCGTGGCCGATGTGCAGGTAGCCGTTCGGCTCCGGCGGAAAGCGCGTGCGGATCGCCGCGTGCTTCCCGCTCGCGAGGTCCTCGCGGAGGATCTGGCGGATGAAGTCGTTCTTCACGCCGATCTCGGGCGTGGCGTTCTCGGGCGATGCGGACATGTGGCGCTTGCGTTGCTGCGGGGTAGCCACGCAGTGTAGCGGGAGCCGACCCGGCCGGCCTCGGATGCGCCCATGCTCGTCATCTACGACGCGGCGAACCTGATCGACGCGCACCTCGTGCGCCATGCACTGGAGGACGCCGGCATCCCGGCGTTCGTCCGTGGCGAGGCGCTGATGGGTGGAGTCGGCGAACTGCCGGCCTTCGGCGTGGTGCAGGTCTGTGTGCCCGAGTCGGCGCAGGCCGAGGCCGCGGCGATCGTGCAGGCACTGGGCTTCGGCGAGGGCCCGCCGCCGGAGCCCGATGCCGATGCCCTCCCGCAGCCGGCCTGAGCCGACCCGGCCTTCCGGCACTCGCGCGCCTGCCGCGGCGCCGGCAACCTCGCGGGCCGTCGTCCACCGGCATTGCGAATGACCCGTCCCCTGCTCGTCATCGGCAACAAGAACTACTCGTCCTGGTCGCTGCGTCCGTGGCTGCTGCTGCGCGAGGCCGGCGTGGACTTCGAGGAGCGCCGCCTCGCGCTCGGCACGGCCGAGTACCACCATGCGATCGCGGCGCTGTCGCCGACCCGGCGCGTGCCGGTGCTGCACGATGGCGACGTGGTGGTCTGGGACTCGCTCGCGATCTGCGAATACGCCAACGAGCGCTGGCTCGACGGTACGCGCTGGCCGGCCGACCGCGCACGCCGGGCGTTCGCGCGCGCCGCGGCCGCCGAGATGCACTCGGGCTTCGCGCTGCTCCGCAGCCGCCTGCCGATGAACTGCCGGCGCCGGCCCGACGCCTACACCTGGGGCGAGGCCGCGCAGGCCGACATCGACCGCGTCATCGAGCTGTGGACGGCACTGCTGGCGAAGGCGCCGGCGGACGGCCCGTTCCTCTGCGGCCGCTTCGGCATCGTCGACGCGATGTTCGCGCCCGTGGTGATGCGCTTCGCCGGCTACGGCGTAGCGGTCGATGCGACGGTCGCGCGCTACATGGAGGCGATCCGCGCACTGCCGGCCATGCGGGAGTGGGAGGCCGCCGCGGCCGCGGAGCCCGAAGTCATCGAAGCCAGCGAGAAGCTGGCCTGAGGAGAAGCGACATGCTCGACAAGCTGCTCGGAATCGGCGCCTGGAAGCAGCGCCTGCCGCGTGCGGGCGAAGCCCTGCCGGGGCGCGACGTCGCGCTGCCGCTCGACAATCGCCACCACGTCCATGGCCGTCCGCTGCGGGATGCCTTCGAGGGGCTCGAGCAGGTGCAGTTCGGCCTGGGCTGTTTCTGGGGTGCGGAGCGCCTGTTCTGGACGCTCGACGGCGTGTACACCACGGCCGTCGGCTATGCGGGCGGGGAGACGCCGAACCCGACGTATCGCGAGGTGTGCAGCGGCCAGACCGGTCATACCGAGGCCGTGCTCGTGGTCTACGACCCGGCGCGCATCGGTTTCGACGCACTGCTGCGCGCGTTCTGGGAGGGCCACGACCCCACGCAGGGCATGCGCCAGGGCAACGACGTCGGCACGCAGTACCGCTCGGCGATCTACTGCACCACGCAGGCGCAACACGAGGCGGCGCTGCGCAGCCGCGATGCCTACCAGGAGCGCCTGCACGAGGCCGGGCTCGGCAGCATCACCACCGAGATCCGTTACCCGGCGCCGCCGTTCTACTACGCCGAGGACGAGCACCAGCAGTACCTGTCGAAGATTCCGAACGGCTACTGCGGGCTCGGGGGGACCGGCGTGAGCTGCCCGGTCGGCACGGGCGCCTGATGCGACTGCGCGGCCTGCGTCAGAGCACCTGCAGCGAGCAGACGTAGACGACTTCGCAGGCGCCGTCGCCACTGTCGTCGCGCGTGAGCGAGCTGCGCCAGCTCCAGCCGTCGCTCGCCTGCGCCTCCACCAGCCAGCCCTCGATGCGCACGCGCTGGTCGGCATCGACGCGGGCGAGTGCGCGCGCGACCGACGCGTCGGCCGGAATCATGTGCATGTTCGCGCTGGTGCGCACGATCTCGTCCGGCGGCAGCGGCGGGGCATCCTGCCAGCGGTAGTAGTACCAGCGGCCGGACTGGCTGATGTCGAGCCGCGACAGCACGTCGTCGTCGCGCATGCGGCCCCAGCCCAGCGCGAGGTCGGTGGGCGAGAGATCCGACTCGCGGCCGAGGCGATAGTCCTCACGGCCGAGCACGCGTGCGTCGATGGAGATGCCGGCGAGCGGCTGCAGCGTGGCCGCCGACAGCCGGAATGCGCCGAGGCCCCGCGGCACGGGGCTCTGCAGCGGGGCGGCGAACGGTGCCCCGCGTGGCGGCGGCGGGCAGCGCGCGAGCCCGGTCGCCGTTTCCGGCAGGACCGAGGCCTCGCGCGGCGACAAGGGCGACAGCCACCAGACCCAGGCCGCGAGCAGCAGCACGAGGACGATCAGCACGCGGCCGTTCACGGCAGGCGCCTCAAGTCGACGGCCGACGCCTTCACGTACGCGCCCTGCGCCGGCGCGTGGTGGCCGCCGGCGGCGTCAGCAGCGTGGTGGGGATCGCCCGGAAATGCGCGGCGAGCTGGCCCAGGAACGTGCCCATCGCCGAGCTGCGCCGCCAGACCATCGCGATACGCCGGTGCGGCGCCGGCGCTTCGAACGGTACGAGTGCGATTTCGGGCGAGGGCGGCACCGGCGGCTGCACTGCGAGCACGGGCAGCAGCGTGAGGCCGACGCCGGCGGCGACCATCTGGCGGAGCGTCTCCAGCGACGTCGCGCGGAAACCATCGCGCTCGCCGGCGCCGACGGTGTGGCAGACGTCGAGCGCCTGGTCGCGCAGGCAATGGCCTTCCTCGAGCAGCAGCAGACCGAGGTCGCGCAGGTCGTCGGGCAGCAGCGTGGCCTGCGCGGCGACCGGATGCTCGCGCGGCGCGGCCAGCACGAAGGGCTCGTCGAACAACGGCTCGACGTTCAACTGGTCGTCGTGCACGGGCAGGGCGAGGATGCCGGCGTCGAGCCGGCCGTCGCGCAGGCGCGCCAGGATCTGGTCGGTCTTCTCCTCGACCAGCAGCAGCTCGAGCCGGGGAAAGCGCCTTCGCACGCCCGGCAGTACGTGCGGCAGCAGGTAGGGGCCAAGCGTCGGGAACAGGCCGAGCCGCACCGTGCCCGCTTCGGGATCGCGGCTGCGTCGGGCGAGCTCGCCCATCTGTTCGACGTCGGAAATGATCTTGCGGGCGCGCTCGGCGACCTCGCGGCCCACCGGCGTGAGCATCACGCGGCGCGGCGCGCGCTCCACGAGCGCGACCCCGAGTTCGTCCTCCAGCTTGCGGATCTGCGTGGACAGCGTGGGCTGGCTGACGAAGCTCGCCGCCGCCGCGCGTCCGAAGTGGCGGTGGTCGGCGAGGGCGACGAGGTATTTGAGGTCGCGCAGGTTCAAGGTGTTCCGTCTCCGGCGGCCGTGCCGCGCAAGTATTGCCGATCGGCACGCGGGCCCGCGGCGGAAAAGCGAAGGGCCCGCACGCGCCTTCGGCGCACGGGCCCTCCCGGGCGACGACCGCTTCGGTCGGTCGTCGCAGCCACTCGCCCGGGTGATGCCCGGCCCCTTGCTGTTACGCGGCCGCGGCCTGGACGGATGCTTCGGCCGGCGCGGACGTGCGGATCAGGTGGTCGAACGCACTCAGCGCCGCCGTCGAGCCCGCGCCCATCGCGATCACGATCTGCTTGTAGGGCACCGTGGTGGCGTCGCCCGCGGCGAACACGCCGGGCAGGTTGGTGGCGCCGCGGTCGTCGATCACGATCTCGCCGCGCGGGCTGAGCTCGACCGTCCCCTTGAGCCACTCGGTGTTCGGCAGCAGGCCGATCTGCACGAAGACGCCTTCAAGCTCGATCGTGCGCAGTTCGCCGGCGGCGCGGTCCCGGACGACCAAGCCCGTCACCTTCGCACCGTCG
The DNA here is from genome assembly GCF_054781815.1 of Lysobacter humi (ex Lee et al. 2017). Classification (NCBI taxonomy): domain Bacteria; kingdom Pseudomonadati; phylum Pseudomonadota; class Gammaproteobacteria; order Lysobacterales; family Lysobacteraceae; genus Lysobacter; species Lysobacter humi (ex Lee et al. 2017). The sequence goes on from NZ_BAAGTR010000007.1 coordinate 23,823, forward strand.
CCCAGTACCTCGGTGGTCTGGCCGTTCACCACGATCTCGACGTTCGGCAGGCTGCGCAGCTTGCGCTGCAGCACCTCGTCCGCACGCAGCTTCGTGTCGAACTCGATCAGCGTGACGTGCGCGACGATGCCCGCGAGGTCGATCGCGGCCTCCACGCCCGAATTGCCGCCGCCGATCACCGCGACGCGCTTGCCCTTGAAGAGTGGACCGTCGCAATGCGGGCAGTAGGCCACGCCCTTGTTCCTGTACTGCTCCTCGCCGGGCACGCCCATCTGCCGCCAACGCGCGCCGGTCGAGAGGATCACGCTCTTCGCGCGCAGCGTGGCGCCGTTCTCGAGCTCGACGCCAACCAGACCGTCGCGCCCGGCGGGATGCAGCTTCGCGGCCCGCTGCAGGTTCATCACGTCGACCTCGTACTCACGCACGTGCTGCTCGAGCGCGATCGCGAGCTTCGGGCCCTCGGTATGCGAGACGGACACGAAGTTCTCGATGCCCATCGTGTCGAGCACCTGGCCGCCGAAGCGCTCGGCCACGACGCCCGTGCGGATGCCCTTGCGTGCGGCATAGATGGCGGCCGCAGCACCCGCCGGGCCGCCGCCGACCACGAGCACGTCGAAGGCCTCCTTCGTCCTGAGCTGCTCGGCGGCGCGTGCGCCGGCGCCGGTGTCGAGCTTGGCGAGCACCTGCTCGACGGTCATGCGGCCATGGTCGAAGGGCTGCCCGTTGAGGAGGATCGTGGGCACCGACATGATGCCGCGTGCCTCGACCTCGTCCTGGAACAGCGCGCCATCGATCGCGACGTGCTTGATGTTCGGATTGATCACGCTCATCACGTTGAGCGCCTGCACCGTGTCCGGGCAGCTCTGGCAGGAGAGCGACATGTACGTCTCGAAACGGAACTCGCCCTCGAGGTCGCGGATCTGGTTCTGGACCGCTTCCTCGATCTTCGGCGGATGCCCGCCCACCTGCAGCAGCGCAAGCACCAGCGAGGTGAACTCGTGGCCCATCGGGATGCCGGCGAAGCGCACGTCGATGTCGGTGCCGGCGCGCACGATGGCGAACGACGGCTTGCGTACGTCGTCGTCGCGGCGCTGGTACTCGACCTTGTCCGAAAGCGTGGCGATGTCCTGCAGCAGCGCCTCGAGCTCACGCGAGGCATCGCTGTCGTCGAGCGAGGCGACGAGCTGGATCGGCTGCTGCAGCTTCTCGAGATAGGCCGCGAGCTGGGTCTTCAGGCTGGCGTCGAGCATGGGGCGTCCTCCACGTGGGGGAAGTGGAATCGGGATGCGGGTGCTTACGAAAATCGTCGACCGCGCGTCGACGCCTTGCGGAAGCAGCCGCGGGGGAGGGAACCCGGGCCGGAGCCCGGGTTCCGCGATGCATCAGATCTTGCCGACGAGGTCGAGCGACGGCTTGAGCGTGTGCGCGCCCTGCTGCCACTTGGCCGGGCAGACCTCGCCCGGATGCTCGGCGACGTACTTGGCGGCCTTGAGCTTGCGCAGCGCTTCCTTCATGTCGCGCGCGATCGCGTTGTCGTGGATCTCGTAGGCCTTGACCACGCCGTTCGGGTCGACGATGAACGTGCCGCGCAGCGCGAGACCTTCCTCGTCGATGTGCACGTCGAAGGCGCGGGTCAGCGCATGCGTCGGGTCGCCGACGAGCGGGAACGTCGCCTTGCCCACGGCCGGGGACGTCTCGTGCCACACCTTGTGCGAGAAATGCGTGTCGGTGGTGACGATATAGACCTCGGCACCGTTGGCCTGGAACTCGGCGTAGTTCTCCGCGGCGTCTTCCACCTCGGTCGGGCAGTTGAAGGTGAACGCGGCCGGCATGAAGACGATGACGGACCACTTGCCCTGCAGGTTCTTCTCGGTGACCTCGACGAACTTGCCGTTGTGGAAGGCCTGCGCCTTGAACGGCTGGACCTGCTTGTTGATCAGCGACATCCGGAACTCCTCGTGGGGGTGGGGAAGCGGAAAGCCTGCATGGTAGTGAGACCGCAGCCATCCATCAAATTGATGGTTGGTATCGGCACGATAGAAGGTGGCTATCAATGATGCGCGCCGGTCGCGGGGGGCGACTGCCGATGCCGGAAGGCGGGCCTGCGCTCGCGCGGGGGCCGCGCTGCTCGCGCATGGTCGTCCGCGATGGCGCGCGGCCTGCGACCAGCGCCTACCATGGCCGCCTCCGAATCCGTTCGCCCTCCATGCTCCGAGTCGACGACCTGCTGCGAAGCGCGCGTGCACGGCTGCCCGTCGGGGAGGCGGAACTGCTGCTGGGCCACGTCCTCAGTCGCCCTGCCGCTTGGCTGTTCGCCTTCGGCGACGCGGCCGTCGACGCATCCGTCGCCGCGGACTTCCTGTGCATGGTCGATCGTCGCGCCGATGGTGAGCCCGTCGCCTACCTCACCGGGCATCGCGGCTTCTGGACGCTCGACCTCGTCGTCGGCCCGGCCACGCTGATCCCCCGGCCCGAGACGGAGCGGCTGGTCGAGCTCGCGCTCGAGCGGCTGCCGGCCTGTCCGCGCGCCGTCGCGGACCTCGGCACCGGCAGTGGCGCGATCGCGCTCGCGATCGCCGCCGAGCGGCCGCAGGCGCGGGTGGTGGCGACGGACGCCAGCGCCGATGCGCTCGAAGTCGCGCGCCGCAATGCCGCCGCGCACGGGCTGTCGCAGGTCGAGTTCCGCGAAGGCGACTGGCTTGCGCCGCTCGCCGGCGAGCGCTTCGACCTGATCGCCAGCAATCCACCCTACATCGCCGAGGGCGACCCGCACCTCGTGCAGGGCGACCTCCGCCACGAGCCGATGTCGGCCCTCGCCTCGGGCGCCGATGGGCTCGATGCGATCCGCCGGATCGTCGCCGATGCGCCGGGGCACCTCGAGCCGGGCGGCTGGCTGCTGCTGGAGCATGGCTGGGAGCAGGGCGCAGCCGTGCGCGCGCTTCTCGAGGCAGCGGGCTTCATCGACGTCGGGACGCACCCGGATCTGGAACGGCGCGACCGCGTGAGCCTCGGCCGTCGGCCGGGCTAGACTGCGGAACCCGCACGCCGAGGCCGCTCCATGCGCACCCTGTATCCCGAGATCGAACCCTTCGACACCGGATACCTGCAGGTCGACGAGCGCCATCGCGTCTACTACGAGCAGTGCGGCAATCCGCAGGGCAAGCCGGTGGTGATGCTGCACGGCGGCCCGGGCGGCGGCTGCAGCACCAAGATGCGCCGCTTCCACGACCCCGCGAAGTACCGGATCGTGCTCTTCGACCAGCGGGGCGCGGGCCGCTCGACGCCGCATGCGGATCTCGTCGACAACACGACCTGGCACCTCGTCGCCGACATCGAGACGCTGCGCGAACACCTCGGCATCGAGCGCTGGCAGGTCTTCGGTGGCTCCTGGGGCTCCACGCTCGCGCTGGCCTTTGCGCAGACGCATCCGCATCGCGTCACCGAGCTCGTGTTGCGCGGGATCTTCATGCTGCGCCGCTGGGAGTTGGAGTGGTTCTACCAGGAGGGCGCCTCGCGCCTGTTCCCGGACGCCTGGCAGCACTACATCGACGCGATCCCGCCGGTGGAGCGCCACGACCTGATCAGCGCCTACCACCGCCGGCTGACCAGCGACGACGAAGCCACGCGCCTGGCCGCCGCGCGCGCCTGGAGCGTCTGGGAGGGCGCGACGAGCTTCCTGCACTTCGACGCCGACTTCACCGCCGGCCACGAGGAGCCGGCCTTCGCGCTCGCCTTCGCGCGCATCGAGAACCACTACTTCGTCAACGGCGGCTTCTTCGACGCCGACGACCAGCTGCTGCGCGACACCCCGCGCATCGCGCACATCCCGGGCGTGATCGTCCACGGCCGCTACGACGTGGTCTGCCCGATCCAGAACGCGTGGGACCTCCATCGCGCCTGGCCGCAGGCCGAGCTCGTCATCACGCCGACGTCGGGCCATTCGGCCTTCGAGGCCGAGAACACCGACGCGCTGGTGAAGGCGACGGACCGCTTCGCCGGCTGACGGATTTCCGGCGCCGGCGAGGTCGGCCGGCCTCTGTCGACAGCGGAGCGGTGCGTCCGGTCCGTGATGCCCGTCCTCCCGGCGTCGCGCGCGCGGCGCGGACCGCCCCATTCAGGCCCCTGCGCCGGCGGGTGCGTCGTGACATCGGCCGCGGACCATGCCCCTGCGCCTGCACTCGGAGCAGCGCCTTCGAGCGCGGGCCGGGGGCCGGGGCCGGCGCGGCACACGACTTGCACTGGGCCCGTCGTCTGATTCGACGACAGGGACGAATTCCATGGACCCGCGGCCCCGCAGGCTCGACCTGAGCCTGACTCCGCTCCACCAGATCGACGCCGTCGACGTGGACGACGGCGCCGGCTGGCTGTCGACCGGCGAGGATCCCCAGTTCGAACTGCGGTCCGGCAATGACCCCGCCGCCGTGGCGCCGGGCTGGTACCGGCTGAGCCTGCGCGTCCGGGTGGCCGAAGGCTTCGTCATCGCGCCCTGCCTGTACCCGGATTACGGCGAGGGGCTGTCCGAGGCGACACGCATCGACCTGCCCGAGCCCGATCCCGACGGCTGGATCCACGCGATCCTCGTGTTCCCGGCGCGGCTGCGCTTCCTGCGTTTCGACCCGACCCTGCATCGCGCGCGTTTCGGCGTCGAACGGCTCCAGCTCCAGCGGATCGGCCGCCTGCAGGCGGCGACCGCGATGATCCGTACGATCGCCGGGCGCTCCGGCGACAACGTCGCGACCGCGGCGGCCTGTGTCCGCCAACTCGTCGCGGCGCTCGTCCGCGGCCGCGTCGGCCATGCGGCGCAGGCGCTCGTGGCGCGCTATCAGGACGGCCATCGCCGTGCCGACCGCGGGTACGCCGAGTGGCTGCGGCTGTTCGCGGCGGAAGCGCCCCCGGCCGCCGAGCCCATGCCCGTCGCAGCGCTCGAAAAAGCGGGCGTGCCGCTCATCTCCCTGCTGCTGCCCGTCCACAACACGCCGCCGCGCCTGCTCCAGGCCTGCGTCGAGAGCGTGATCGCACAGTCGTGGCCGCACTGGGAGCTGTGCATCGCCGACGACGCCTCCACCGACCCTGACGTGCTGCGCCTGATCGAGGGTTACGTCGCCGCCGACCGGCGCATCCGCATCGTTTGCGGCGAGCGCCAGGCGGGCATCAGCGCCAATACCAATCGTGCGCTGGGCATTGCCCGCGGCCGCTTCGTCGGCTTCCTCGACCACGACGACGAGCTCGCCGCCGACGCGCTGCAGGAGATCGCCTCGGCGATCGACCGCTTCCCGGCCGCACGCCTGTTCTATACCGACGAGGACAAGATCGACGACGCCGGCAACCGCCACGCGCCCCATTTCAAGCCGGCGTGGAATCCCGACCTGCTCACGTCGCTCAACTACATCTGCCACCTGATGGTGGTGGAGACCGCGCTCGTCCATCGAGTCGGCCGCCTGCGCAGCGCCTTCGACGGCGCGCAGGACCACGACCTCGCGCTGCGCTGCACCGAGACGCTCGACGCCGAGCAGATCGTGCACATCCCCAAGGTGCTCTACCACTGGCGTGCGACGGCGGGCTCGACCGCGCTCGGCGCGCCGCAGAAGCCCTACGTGCTCGACGCCGGCCGCCGCGCCGTCGCCGACCATCTCGCCCGCACCGGCGTGCGTGGCGAGGTGCACCTGCTCGCCGACGGCCGCTACCGCGTCGAGCGCGCACTGCCGGCCAAGGCACCCCACGTCGTCGTGGTGGTCCCCACGCGCGACCGCGTGGACCTGCTGCAGACGTGCGTGGACTCCGTCCTTGAGCACACGGACTATCCGAGCTTCGAGATCGTGATCGTCGACAACGGCTCGACCGACCCCGCCACGCGCGCCTACCTCGCGCAGGCGCAGGACCATCCGGCCGTGTCGGTGCTCGACTACCCCGCGCCGTTCAATTTCTCCGACATCGTCAACCGCGGCGTGCGCGCCGCGCGGGGCGACGTCGTCTGCCTGCTCAACAACGACATCGAGGCGATCCACGGCGACTGGCTGCGCGAGATGGCGAGCCACGCGGTGCGCCCGGAGGTCGGTATCGTCGGTGCGATGCTCTACTACCCGAACGACACCATCCAGCATGCCGGTGTCATCCTCGGCATCGGTGGCGTGGCCGGGCATTCGCACTGCCGCCTGCAGCGCGGCGCGGACGGCTACATCAGCCGCGCGCGCGTCGTGCAGAACCTGAGCGCGGTCACCGCCGCCTGCATGGTCTTCCGCCGCGACGTCTTCGAGCGCGTCGGCGGCTTCGACGACCGGCTGGCCGTCGCGTTCAACGACATCGACTTCTGCATGCGCGTGCGCGCGATGGGCTACCTCAACGTCTGGACCCCATTCGCCGAGCTCTACCACCACGAATCGGCCTCGCGCGGCACCGAGGACACGCCCGCCAAGCAGGCGCGCTTCGCGATCGAGGCCGACTTCATGAAGCGCCGCTGGGGCGGAGCGCTCGCGCAGGACCCGTCCTACAACCCCAACCTCTCGCTCGACAGCCAGTGCTTCGAGCTCGCCTTCCCGCCGCGTGAGCTCGACAGCCGGATCAGCCGGCTCGAGATGCCGAGCGCCGCCTGAGGTCCGCCATGTCGCTTTTCGCCCACCTCGCGGCCAGCCTGCGCCGACCGGATCACTGGATCTATGCCAGCTGGCTCGACACGGTCAGCCGCTACCGTCGCAACCGTCTAGGCCTGCTGTGGCTGTTCGTGCCGACCGCCGTGTACATCTGGGGCATCGGTGGGTTCATGGGGGCCATGCAGCCGGGCTTCGACCTGCCACGGTTCTATGCGCATATCGGCCTGGGGTTCGCGGTCTTCCGGTTGGCCTCGACGGTATTCACGGACGCGACCAGCGTCTTCAGCGCGAGCCAGGCGTACATCTACGACGGAAGCCTGCGCCTGACCGACTTCCTGCTGCGCTCCCTCGGCCGCTCGGTCTACTACTTCGTGCTGACTCTGCCCATCGTGGCGATCGTGGTGCTCGGTTCCCCTGATTTCACCTGGGCGGGTGTCGCGCCGGCCGCACTCGGGCTCGCCGTCGTGCTTGTGAACCTGGTGTTCCTGAGCGTGCTGCTCGGCCTGCTGGGGGCGCGGTTGCCGGACCTCCATGAGCTGACCGGCAGCGCGATGCTGGCGCTGTTCCTCTTCACGCCCATCGTCTGGCTTCCAGACGCCGCGCCCGAAGGCACCCTGCGCGGTGCGCTGATGCGCGCCAACCCGCTCTTCCACATGGTGGAGGCGGTGCGCGCGCCGGTCCTCGGCCAGCCGATCGAGATGCTCACGTACGCATATCTCGGCGCGTTGACACTCGGCGCAGTAGTCCTGTCGACCGTCCTGTACGGGCGGTTCGCCCGTCGCGTGCCGGTGTGGCTGTGAGGTCGTCGATGAACGCGTATCTGCGCGCCCAATCCATTTCACTCGAGCTGCCGCTCGACCTCCAGCGGGAGGGCGTGACCGCCGACGCCGGAAGCCTGAAGGCCTCGCTCGGCGGGCGCGAGCGACTCCACCGCCGCATCCTCTCGGGTATCGACTTCACTGCGGAGGAGGGGGACCGCATCGGCCTGCTTGGGCTCAACGGCGCGGGCAAGACCACGCTCCTGCGGGTACTGAACGGTGCCTTCCCGCCGACGACAGGCCGCGTTGAGCGCCGCGGCAGCACGCAGTCGCTGCTCAACCCCACCCTCGGCTTCGACGAGCATGCCACCGTCGTCGAGAACGTGTTCCTGCGTGGTACCGCGATGGGGCTACGCCGTGTGCAGCTCAAGTCGGTTCTCGCGGACATCCTGCAGTTCGCCGGGCTCGCCGCGAAGGCAGGGCATCCGCTGCACACCCTGTCGGCAGGTCAGCGCATGCGGCTCGGCTTCGCCATCTCGACGGCAATCCAACCCGACATTCTGCTGATGGACGAGTGGCTCAGCACTGGCGATGCGGCATTTCTCGAGCGCGCGCAGCAACGCATGCGCAGCCGCTTCCAAGGCAGCCGGATTGTCGTGCTGGCGAGCCATAGCCCCGCATTGGTCCGCATCATGTGCAATAAGGCACTCGTGCTCGACGAAGGCCGGATGGCGTTCTTCGGCCCGGTCGAGGACGCGATGGGCGCTTATCGCCAGATCGTGTCCGGTGCGAGTGCCGCGATGCGAGAGGAGCTCGCCAAGGACGATCCCATGCTGTTTGGAGGGGTCGCCGGTGTCATCGAGCGTATTCGCCTAGATCACGAGGTCCTCGCCATAGAAGGCTGGGCCGCGGATGGGCAAGAGCGCGAGGTCGCTGTGGTCTGCGTCGAAGTTGACGGCCGCGCGCAGTTCTTCGAAGACTTCGAGCGACTCGATCGCGACGATGTCCGCTTGCATCTCGGTCGCAAACGGGGCCGCTTCGGTTTCCGGATCGAGCTGCGAGTTCCTATCACCGCGGTCGCCCACGAGCTCGCTGAGCGTGTCAGCGTGAGCACCGGGGCTTCTCGACAGAAGCTCGGCCGGCCGCTCCCGCTGGCGCGTGCAGGCATCGTCGAGATCGCCTGAACTTTGGTGGCGGTGCTTTTGCAAGCGGACCGGCAAGAATTTGAGGGGATCGGAGATTCATGGTCATGGATTCGCAAAACTCGTCGGTCGTACTGTTTCATGTCGATGAGACCGGCGTGCTTACCCGCGGCTGGGCGTTCGACGCACGCCAGGCCGGCCCGGCGCGCATTGCACTCTGGATCGATGGCGTCGAGCGCTGTCAGTTCGTGGCCGACGAATTTCGCCCGGACCTCCAGAAGCTCGGCTATCGCGATGGCTTCTGTGGCTTCCGGTTCGTCATCCCTGCCGCGCTATGCGACGGACACGAGCACGATGTAATGCTCACTCTCGGTACCGAAAACCGGCCCATGCTTCCGGGAACGCTTCGCGTGCGTCTCGACGCCGCGGAGTTTCGCGAACCCATCGAGGGGAGCCTCGATGCAATCGACGAACGCTTCCATGTCACCGGCTGGGTCGGGGGCGACCGAGCGGGACGCGAAGTCGGGATATACCTGGGGGAGGAACGGATCGCGTCGGGCACGGCCGATCTGCCGCGACCGGATCTGGTGCTTGCAGAGAAGACTGGCTATGGCTTCAGGATCAAGATCGATCCGGAGCGTTTGACCACGGCCGAAACGACCCTTGTCGCGTACTGCGAGGAGGAGTTGCTATCGGGGTCGGTGGTGGTCGACGCCGAGAAGCGTGCGGTCCTCACCGCGGAGCCGACCTACGACGGGCGAATGAGGGTCACGCTGTCGGGCTGGCCGGTCGAGTCTGCACGGCTCGATATCCTGGTCGATGGGGAGTTCCATTCACCGCTTACGTTGCGCAAGGGGCTTCCAACGGGCGTTGGTGCCCACGACCAGACCCTTGTCGGGTACTGGGACGCCTCTGGCGAGCTGCTCGACGCGCGGCGCCACGTGGTGCAAGTGCGCGGAACCGGTGCATTGGCGTCACTTGCCACCGATCCTCTCTTCGTCAGATGGCCGGACTACCGCGTCAATATCGATCGGGTGGATGACCGTGCGATTGCCGGTTGGGCGATACGGTTGGCGCAGCCGCGAAGCCTGCGGCTCGAGGTGCGTGCGGCTGGAATGGCCCCTGTGGAGGTTTATGCCAATCAGCGGCGAACGGACGTCGCACAGGCCCTCGGGCTGCCAAACGACCTCGTCGGCTTCCATGTGAACTTCGGTGCCTCGCTAGACGGACGGCACATCGAGATCGTCGATGCCGATACCGGCACGGTGCTGGTGGTCGTCCGTCTCGACGATCCTTCGGCGGCACTGGTTGCACTGAGTCAAAGTGCGTTCTCGGCCGAATCGAGCGGCGACCCGGGGCCCCGTAGGCTGATATCAGCGGCCCGCGCCCTGCTACCCGTCGAGCCGATCGTTTCGGTCGACTACCTCCCCGATCGTTCGGGGGAGGCGGACGGAATCGGCGTTGACGTAATTGTCCCGGTCTACTCCGGCGCTTCCGAGACCGTGGAGTGCATTGAGAGTGTCCTCGCCAGCCGCAACGAGAGCGACTACCGCCTGATCCTCGTCAACGACCGCTCGCCGGATACACGCATTACCGAGTACCTCCGTCGCATCGCAAGCAGACATGCGGGCCGGGTGATCCTGATCGAGCGCCAGCGCAACGGCGGCTTCTCGGAGGCGGTCAACATCGGTATGACGGTCGCTGGTCGTCGTGACGTCATCCTGCTCAATGCCGACACCGTCGTGCAGGGCGATTGGGTCGATCGGATACTCGGCGTCGCTGCGAAAGATCTGACGATTGGAACAGTCACGCCGTTCTCCAACAACGGCGAGGTCTGCAGCCTGCCTTACCTGTGCAAGTCGCTCGCGGTCGAGGAGCGGTCGCAGTTGGTCAGCCTCGATCGACACGCCGCGAGCGGAAGCGGCGAGCCGATCGACCTGCCGGTCGCGGTCGGCTACTGCATGTACATCCGCCGTGCGTGCATCGACGAGCTCGGGCTGTTCGACGCAAAGACCTGGGGGCGCGGCTATGGGGAGGAGGTGGACTTCTGCCTGAAGGCATCCGCGCGCGGGTGGCGGCACGTGCTCGCGCCTAATGTGTTCGTCGTGCACCGCGGTGGCGTGTCATTCGGGGACGAGAAGCTCGTGCGCATCCAGGAGAGCTCTCGCAAGATTGCCGAACGCTATCCGTTCTACGACCGGCTTATACAGGTGTTCCTGCGCAAGGACCCGCCGGCCCGTGCTCGCCGACAAGTCAACCTCGCCGTGCTTGGAGAGCGCCTGCCGTGCCCACGTGTGCTGCACATCACCCATGACTTCGGTGGTGGCACCGAGCGATATGTCCGTGACTTGGCCCGCCTGTACGAGAACGAGGGGCATGTGAATGCCGTCCTCTCCTTCGGCGCAGAGGGCCAGGCCGTGCTTCGCCTCGACACGCAGCGGGCTCGGATGCCGGGTCTGTTCATGGCGCGTCATGACGAGGCCTACGACGTCGACGAGGTCACCACACTGGTCGACCAGCTCGACGCGCTCGCCTTCGAGCGCGTGCACCTGCACGCACCGTTCGGCGTACCCGACGCGCTCATGCAGTGGGTTGTCCGTCAGCCGCATTTCGACGCGACTATCCACGACTATGCCTGGATCTGTCCTCGCGTCACGCTCCGGGATCGGGCTGGTCGACCCTGCGACGCCGACGGCGTGCTCTGTAGCCAGTGTGCTGCGTATGACGAGGCCCACCCGGGCCTGCGTGCGGTGCTGCGCGCGGCTGGCCACGATATTCGCCGCTATCGCGAGTATTTCGCATGGGTTCTCGGACAGGCAGAACGCGTGTTCGCGGGTGGACACGACGTCGTTGGCCGCATGCGCAATGCGGGCATCGACGCAGCCTTTCGCGTCGTCGCCCATCCCTACCCGGAGCAGGTCGCCTCGCGTCGTCGCGCGCGCGCGGCGCCGCCTGCGGGCACGGGTCCGTACCGTGTGGCGCTCATCGGCGGCATTAGCGAAATCAAGGGTTATTCGCGCCTCGTCGAATGTGCACGCGAAGGGCTCCGACTGCGCTCGCCCCTGGAGTTCATCGTGTTCGGGGAGACCGAGGACAACGCCGGCCTTGCCGGCTACAGCAATGTGAAGATTCTCGGGCGCTACACCGACGATGCTCTACACGATCTTCTAGACAGCCGGATGCCTGACGTCGCACTGTTCCTGAATCAGGTGCCCGAGACTTTCTCGTACACGCTCACCTCGGCGTTCGAGCATGGGCTATGGCCGGTGGTGACGGACCTCGGCGTGCCGGCAGAGCGCGTACGTAACGCCGGATTCGGCGACGTGGTCCCCGTCGACATTCCGGCCGAAGAACTCCTGGGGCGGCTTCAGCAGATCATCCGCGAGCGCCGCGCGTCCGTATCAGAGATCCCCGAGTTTGATCGCCCGCGTACGCTCAAGGAGTATCGAGGCCAGTGAGTCCCAAAGCGAAGGATCGGCAGAAACCCGCCACGCCGGCGAAGCGTGCAAGTGCGCGCAAGTCGCCTGCTTCGGTCACGGCACCCGTCGTGGAGCCGGCGCGGCCGACGGTCCCGCTCCCGAGGCCGACGCGCACACGGGCATTTCCAATCGTGCCCGAGGTCTACCCCGACGAACATGCCTTCGAGATTCGCAATCAGTTCGCCAGGACCGCGGATGGCTCGACCCCAGTGGCGCTGCAGCCGTGCAAGGTCGTTTTCATTTGCTTTACCAATCGCTGCGGATCGAACTTCCTCGCGCAGGCGATCGCGTCGGATGGACAGCTACGCCAGGCCGACGAATTCATGTGCTGGGACGTTGTCCGTGCGCTTGCAGACCGCAACGGCCTTCGTTCGCTGGAGGAGTACCTGAACTGGCTGGCCCGCGACCAGATGTCGCCATCAGGCTACTTCGCTTGCAAGGTCTCCCTGAGCCAGTTGCTCCTGCTCTACGAGGAGGGCGTGCTCGACCAGTGGGCGTCGGACGCGCGTTTCGTACACGTCTACCGCGACGACATCATCGGACAGGCTGCGTCGCTCAACGTCGCCTGGCATACGAAGCGATGGACCAGCGAGGACAAGGGGATCGAGGCGCAAGTGCCCTATGACCCCGAGCAGATGTTCGGGATCGCCCGCTCGATCGCCCTTCGGAATGCGTACTTCCCGCTCGTGTTCGAACTGATGGGGATCGAGGCGCTCCGTGTTCGCTACGAGGATTTTGTGGCGGATCCAACGGCCGGCACGCGGCGGGTGGGCGAGTTCCTCGGACTGCCTACGCTGCGCTACGAGCCGCATCAGGTGAGCTACCGCAAGCAAGCGGGCGATACGAACCGCGATCTTGTCAGGCGCCTTCGTGAGCATTACCGGCTCAAAGGCCTTGGTCTAGGGGCTCCCGTCGATGCGAACCCGGCGCCCGGCGGACAGGATGCCCGCAAGAAGTGTGCGCCGAGAAGGCGTCTCTCGCAGCCAGGGTCCGAACCTTTGGTCGCTCGGCCACGCAAGACGGTAAGCAAGAAGGATCGCTAGCGGTGGCGGGGCCGGCGGCGGCGCAGTGCAGTGGTGCCGATCAACGTGTAGCCCGCCCTGTCCGTCAGGTGGCCGGCTTGCAGGCGAACAGGGCGTGCGCCGAGGCCAGTTCCGTGAGTGCAGCGGGCGCCATGTCCGTGGCGAACGTCTCGCGTTCGAGCGCGGAGGCATCGCACATGAGATCGGCAACTGTCATCGACTCGAACGCTGAACGCTGCATGGGCTCGAGGGACGCTGCGTATCGCTGCAGGAACCAGTTCAATGCCCAGACGGGCCGCATCGCTCCATAGACCGCAATGGATTTCTCGACCAGCGGCTCGAACAGGTTCTCCAGCCCGCGCGCCGTCATGTTGTAGTAGTGATGCGGATACCCGTGTAGCGGTTGCAGAAACGGTGCGACTGCCATCAGCTCCGCGCCGGGCTTCATCACGCGCATGATCTCGCGCGCAGCTTCGAAGGGGTCCTTGACGTGCTCGAGCACGTTGAGCGAGAGCACGGCCTCGAAGGTCGCGTCCGCGAACGGGAGACGCTCCGCCGCGCCGAGCACGTCGGTGGTGTCGTAGGCGACGATCTCGTAGTTGACGACGTTCGGGTAGTACGTATTGCGCAACCCTGCGCCGCAGTCGAGAACCAGCCCGTCCCGATGCTGGTCGATCAGGGCAAGCGCCCGCTCGTCGTATTCGTGTGCGCTGACATTGTCCGTCGGGTCGAGGTGCAGTTCCGCCCGCGTCGCGTCCGGTAGGCAATCAATGAGCATGTCGCGGTCGGCGACGATCGCGCCGTCGCGCAACAGCGGGCGCACGCGCGCGAGCTTCTCGGCCTTCATCGCGTCTGGAACGCGGCGGCGCAGCGCACGCTGCTCCGCAGATCCGAAGGCATCGAAATGCACCCGCCCCGACGGCATCACGCCCCGCGTCACCGCCGCCGCCACATCCGGATTCGCCGCCAGATACCCCGCCTCGTCGAAATTCTCGTTCGTCGCGGGAACGAGCAGGCGGTACGGCTCCATCGGAAACCTCAGTAGGCGGGCGCGCGGTGCCAGGCCCAGGCGGTCTCGATAATAGGTTCGATCCGGTCGAACCGGGGCGTCCAGCCGAGCTTTTCGCGTGCCAGCCCGCTCGACGCCACGAGTACTGGTGGGTCGCCGGCACGGCGCGGGCCGATGTCGAAGGGGATGTCGCGGCCGGTGACCTTGCGCGCGGCCTCGATCACCTCGAGCACCGAGAAGCCGTTGCCGTTGCCGAGGTTGAAGCGGTGCGCGCCGGGCTCGCGGTCCATCCAGTCGAGCGCGCGCAGGTGCGCGTCGGCGAGGTCGAGCACGTGCACGTAGTCGCGCACGCAGGTGCCGTCGCGCGTTGGATAGTCGTTGCCGAACACCTTGAGGCCCGCGCCGCCGCCGGCCGCGGCCTTGAGCGCGTTCGGGATCAGATGTGTTTCCGGCTCGTGCGACTCGCCAATGCCTTCGTCCGCGGCGGCGCCGGCGGCATTGAAGTAGCGCAGTGCGACCGACCGCAGGCCGTAGGCCGTGGCCGCATCGCGCAGGATCTGCTCGACCATCAGCTTCGACGCGCCATACGGATTGATCGGCGCCTTCGGGTGCTCCTCGTCGATCAGGTCGCCGACGGGCACGCCGAAGACGGCGGCGGTCGACGAGAACACGAGCCGGTCGACGCCGTGCCGGCGCATCGCTTCGAGCAGGTTGAGCGTGCCGGTGACGTTGTTCTGGTAGTAGGCGTAAGGGTCGGTCATCGACTCGCCGACGAGCGAGCGCGCGCAGAAGTGCATCACCGCGTCGACCTTGCGCTCGAAGCCGGCGTCGAGCGTCTCCGGGCGGAGGATGTCGGCATCGACCAGGCGGCCCCAGCGGACCGCCTCCCGGTGGCCGGTCAGCATGTTGTCGAGGACGGTGACTTCATGGCCGGCGCGTGCGAGCGCGAGGGCCGCGTGCGAGCCGACATAGCCGGCGCCGCCGCAAACGAGTACGTGCATGGATCGCTTCCCTTCTAGGCTGCGCGATTCTAGGAAAAGCGGCTGTTACCGACGCGAGAAGGCGGGCGGCGCATGCAGCAGCGACCGATCGCATCGCGCGGTCGATCGGCTCGCCGGGACACGGACTCAGCGCGTGAGCGGCCGTCCGTCCGGCTCGCGCTCGAGCATCCAGAGCCCGCCCCAGAGCTTGAGGTCGACCTCGTAACCCTCGGCGGCCTTGCGCATCAGCCAGGCCGGCGCCTCGGCACGCGGGATGCGATGCACGAGGATCTGCTCGTCGTCGACGCCGCCGCCGTCGCCCACTTTCGTCAGGCCGGTGGCACGCACGAAGGCGATGCGCTCGCTGCTCATGCCCGACGAGGTCGGGCCGATCAGCAGGACCTCGACATGGGCCGGCGACCAGCCGGTCTCCTCGATCAGCTCACGGCGCGCGGCTTCGGCGAGCGTGTCGTCGTCGCGCTCGTCGCCGACGAGCCCCGCGGGCATCTCGATGGTCGGCTTGCCGAGCGGGATCCGGAACTGCTCGACGAACAGCACCTCGTCCGCCGGCGTGACCGCGATGATGATCACCGCCATGCCGCCGCCGTGGACGCGCTCGGCATATTCCCAGCGTCCGCGCTGGACCAGGCGCAGCCAGCGGCCTTCGTGCAGCACTTCGCGGGGGGCGTCGGCGTCGGGATGTCTCATGGGCGCAGGCGTCGGGAGGTGCCTGCGATCCTAGACGGCTTCGGGTGCCGCGGGCATGAAGTCGAGGCCGCACGCGGCGTGCATGCGCCGGCGCGTGAGCGGGCCGAAGCGCAGGTGCTCGGCGAGCGCGAGCAGGGCATCGCGGTCGGCGGCGCCGCGCGCGTAGTGCGGGCTCGCCGTGGCGCAGGGCGCGTCGAGCGCGATGGTGGCGAGCTGCCGGCAGAGCAGGGCCTGCTCGCGATGGGTGCGCAGCTGCTGCGCACAGCGCGCGGCGCCGCGGATCGACGACAGGTACGGCACCTCCTCGATCCGCCGCAGGATCTCGTCGAGCGAGCCGAAGTGCCCGAGCAGCGCGGCGGCGGTCTTCGAGCCGATGCCGGGCACGCCGGGGATGTTGTCGATCGCATCGCCGGTGAGGGCGAGGTAGTCGGCGATCTGGTGGGCCTCCACGCCGTGCCGCGCCGGCACGCCGGCCGCGCCCCAGCGCTGGCCGCGCGCGAAGTCCCACTGCTCGTCGCCGGCGCCGAGCAGCTGCGAGAGGTCCTTGTCGGCCGAGACGATCACGCCGCGATAGCCACGGGCGCGCATCGCATGCAGCGCGCTGCCGATGAGGTCGTCGGCCTCGTAGTCGCTGTGCGCGACGGTGGCCAGGCCCATCGCCTCGCAGAGCGCGCGGCAATGCGCGAACTGGCGCTTGAGTTCCTCGGGGGCCGGATCGCGGTTGGCCTTGTAGGCCGGGTACAGGCGATTGCGGAAACAGGTATCGAGCGCCTCGTCGAAGGCGACCAGCACGTGCGTCGGCTGGGTGCGCTCGAGCAGCTCGAGCAGGAACCGCGCGAAGCCGTGCACGGCGTTCGTCGGCCAGCCGTCGGCGTCATGGAACTCGTTGGGCATGGAGTGCCATGCCCGGAACACGTAGACGCTCGCGTCGACCAGGTGGACGGTGTTCGGGGTCGACGCGGCGGGGTTCATTCGGGAATCCAGTCGGTGAGCAGCGCGGCCGGATCCGGCCGGTCGCGCTCGGGTGCGCGCTGGCGGATCGTGCCGATGTGGATGTAGCCGGCGACAACCTCGTCGTCCGCGACGCGCAAGGTCCGGCGGATACCGTCGTCGTACGCCGCCCAGCCGGTGTACCAGCAGGCGCCGTAGCCGAGGGCCTGCGCGGCCTGCAGGAGCGCGAAGCATACGCAGCCCGCGCTGAGCAGACGCTCACTGGCCGGGATCTTGGGATCCTCGCCCTGCCTGGCGAGCACGGCGACGACCACGGGCGCGTGCAGGAAGCGCTGGCGGTCCTTCTCGATCACGGCGTCGCTGGCGGCGGGATCCCGCTCGCGGCTGCGTGCGGCCAGTCGCTCGCCGAGCGCGGCACGGGCCGCGCCCTGGATGCGGACGAACCGCCACGGCACCCGCTTTCCGTGATCGGGGACACGCACGGCCGAGCGCAGCATGCGCAACAGCGCCGCGTCATCGGGACCGGGGTCACACAACTGCATCGCGGGCACCGAGCGGCGTGCGTCGAGCACGTCTAAGTCGGGAAATTCACCGCCTGTCGGCGTATCGAGCGGCTGCTGGGACATGGCTCACAGATCGCGTTTTCAAGTCATTTAGTGACGCAGATTGCCACTATGCTGCGGTTCGAGTCGATGTCATGCATCGACCATCTGGGAGAGGAAATCCCGTGATCGGTCACTTCGAAGAACCCGGTTTCGACCAGCGCCTCGAGCCCGCGCGCGTGCTCGAAGCCCTCAAGCGGCTGTCGGTCGAGCGCCTCGGCACGTTCCCGACGGCGCTCTACGTGCCCGCCGAGCGCGAGCTCTCGGAAGCGGGCCCGGAGATGTACCCGGAGCTCGCCGGCGTGGCGGTGCTGCGCTCGCGTGGCGCCACCGACACGATGAGCTATCGCCAGCAGATCGCACAGGGCTTCGAGGAGTTCCGCAATCCCTTCATCCGCTCGGGAATGACGCTCGGCCTGATCGACGAGGAGCTGATCGACCTGCACCTCGCGGGCCAGCGCCTGACGGAGATCCTCGACCAGCGCTACCAGACGCAGCTGCTGGCGCTGCGCACGCAGTTCGAGGAACTGGCGCTCGCGATGCGCGTGCCCGCCGGCCCGAATCCCGTCGCGCCGTCGCGCCTGTGCTCCACGCTGGTGTCGGCGCTCGCCGCCGGCGGCGGCGTGTCCGAGACGTTGGTGCGCGTCCTGTTCCGCCAGTACCAGCAGCAGCTGGTGCCGATCCTCGACGCGCTCTATCCGAACCTCGGCGCCGTTCTCGACCGCGCCGGATACGGCGTGAGCGCGTGGGCGCCGAGTGCGCTCAAGGGGTATCCGGCGCTCGACGAGACGCCCGCGCCGCTGCCCGAACCGGCACCGCAGGTGCAGGCGCCGCTGCCGCAGCAGGGCTATGCGGCCGCACCCGTGTACGCGCCGCCCCCGTATGCGCCGCCGGCACCGCTCGCACCGTCGCCCGGCTACATGGCCGAGCCGCTCGCGCGTGGGCCGCACGAGGAGCGCGGCCTTCGCCATTCCCAGGAGCTCGAGCCCCTGCGCGAGCAGCTGCGCCTGTGGCGCATGGAGCGCCGCAGCGAGGGCCCGCGCACGCTCGCGCAGGCGCCCGTGGGCCTGTCGACGGGCGTGCCCGGTTACCGGCCGACGTCCCCGGCCGGGTACGGCTATGGCGCGGCTGCCGGTCCCGGCACGCTCCGCGAATTCGACTCGCGCGAGGTGACGAGCATCGCCTCCGTGCTCCAGGCCGAGCCGCCGGACGTGTTCGCGCGTGCGCTCGCCAGCTCCGGCAAGCTGTCCGACGCGATCCGCGGCTACCTCGCCGAAGGCGCCCGCCGTCTCGGGCTGCACCCGGAGTACACGGCCCTGTCGCCCGATGACGAGGACGCGATCGACATGGTCGCGCTCCTGTTCGAATCGCTGTTCCGCACGCATTCGCTGCAGGAGCGCGCGCGCCGCGTCTATGCGCGGCTGGTGCTCCCGTACGTGAAGGTCGCCATCAATGACGACTCGATGTTCGTCGAGCGCGATCATCCGGCACGCCGCCTGCTCGACGCGCTGACGGAGGCCTGCGAGGACAACGCCGGCGCGACGCCGCAGGACCGCGAGCTGCTCGATCGCGCCGCGGCCGTGTCGCAGCGCGTCGTCGCCGAGTTCAACGAGGACCTCTCCGTCTTCGAGATGGCGCATGCCGAGCTCGAGGAGCTGCTGTCGCAGCAGCGTCGTCGCGTCGAGCTGCAGGAGCAACGCGCCGCAAAGGCGAGCTTCGGCCGCGAGCGCCTCGGGCAGGCGCGCGCGCAGGCCGATGCGGTGCTGCAGCGCCGCCTGGCGAGCGCGCCACTCACGCAGGCGATCGGCGACTTCCTCTGCACGCCGTGGCGGCATCACCTCGTCCAGACGCTGTTGCGCGAAGGCGAGGAAGGCCCGCGCTTCCGCGAGGCGATCGCGATGGGCGACGGCCTGATCCGCGCCGACGTGCTCGCCGCGCGGGCCGATGGCGAGGCGCTGGTGCGCCAGCTGATCGCGCTCGAGGGGCCGCTCACCGAATGCCTCGCCTCGTCCGGGCTCGATGCCACGGCCGCGAGCCATGGCCTTGCCGGCATCGTGCGCGGGCTGTCCGACCCGGACGCGCCGCGCCGCATCCGCCCGATGCCGCCTGCCGTGCGCGACGAGCCGGAACAGGAAGGTCGCCTGTGGCTCGTCGGCGGTACCGACACCCTGCAGTGCGACCCGGCCTGGGTGGCGAAGATCCGCCAGCTCGAAGTCGGCGCGTGGGTGCGCCTCAACGACACGCAGGGCGAGCCGATCTCCGCCAAGATCGCCTGGATCAGCCCGCTCACCTCGCGCCTGCTGCTGGTGAACCGCCGCGGCATGCGGGTGATCGCGGCGAGCGTCGAGGAACTCGCGATGCTCGGGGCGGAAGGTCGCCTCGCGATCGACGCAGGCCGCTCGCCGTTCGACGCGGCCATGCAGCAGCTGCAGCAGCAACTGCGGGTCGCCGTCGCGCACTGACCGCGCCCGCAATGGAGAACGAGGGCGGCTTCGGCCGCCCTCGTCGTTTGGGCGACCGTCGCCGTGGACGGTCGCTCTGGTTAGGATGCAGCCGACCCTCGACGGAGTGCCCGCATGACCGCAGTGACGGTAGGTGTCCCGCGCGAGCGCGCGCCCGGCGAGCGCCGCGTGGCTGCCACGCCCGAGACCGTGCGCAAGCTCGTCGCCCGCGGCGCGGCGGTGCGCGTCGAGACCGGCGCCGGCGCCGCGGCGGGCTTCCCGGACGCCACCTATGTCGAGGCCGGCGCCGACGTGGTCGCTGCGGAGGAGGTGCTCGCGGCCGACCTGCTGCTCTGCGTGCAGCCGCCGCAGGCGCATGTGCTCGACGGCCTACGCGCCGGCACCACGCTGGTCGGCCTGCTCGCGCCTCAGGCCGAACCGGCCCGCGCGGAGGCGATCACCGCGCGCGGCCTCGTCGCCTTCCCGCTCGAGCGCCTGCCGCGCACCACGCGCGCCCAGGCCATGGACGTGCTCAGCTCGCAGGCCGGCATGGCCGGCTACAAGGCGGTGCTGATCGGCGCGATGCTCGCGCCGCGCTTCTTCCCGATGCTCACCACCGCGGCGGGCACCATCCGCCCGGCCAAGGTGCTGGTCATCGGCGCCGGCGTCGCCGGCCTGCAGGCGATCGCGACCGCACGGCGCCTCGGCGCGCAGGTGGAAGGCTTCGACGTACGTCCCGAGACGCGCGAACAGATCGAGTCGCTCGGCGGTCGCTTCCTCGACCTTGGCGTCAGTGCCGCAGGCGAGGGCGGCTACGCGCGCGCGCTCACCGACGAGGAGCGCGCGGAGCAGCAGCGGCGGCTCGGCGCGCACCTCGGGCAGGTCGACGTCGTGATCTGCACCGCCGCCGTGCCGGGCCGGCCGGCGCCGCGCATCGTCAGTCGCACGATGGTGGAGGGCATGCGGCCGGGCAGCGTCGTCGTCGACCTCGCGGCCGAGAGCGGTGGCAACTGCGAGGCGACGGTGCCCGGCGAGACCATCGACGTTGGCGGCGTGACGGTCGCCGGGCCGCTCGGCCTCGCGAGCCTCGGCGCGATCCACGCCAGCGAGATGTACGCGCGCAACGTGCTGAACTTCGTGAGCCTGTTCCTGGTCGATGGCGCGCTGCGCTTCGACTGGAGCGACGAGCTGCTCGCGAAGACCGTCTGGCCGGAGCGCGCGGGCGAGGCGGCGCCGGACGCGGCCTAGCCGGTCGCGCGATCCGCGGCCGCGCGGCGGATCGCGTCATCGGGCCGAGCCGATCGGCCCGGCGGACACCGTCGGCGCGGTCGCTCAGCGACGCGGCGCCGTCGGTTTCGCTTGCGACTCCAGCCACGCGCGGCGCTGCTCGGGCGTCATCGCCTTGAGCTTCTCGCGCAGCGCGCGGCGCTGGGCGGGATCGAGGTGGCGGGCCTGCTCGAACGCGGCGCGCGCCTGTGCACGCTGCTCGGGACTCATGTGCTGCCAGCGCTCCGCGCCATGGCGCGCTCGGGCGCGCTGCTCGGGCGTCATCGACTGCCAGCGCTGCGCGTGCTGGAGCATGCGGGCGCGCGAAGCCGGATTGCTGTTCCAGCGCTCGCGCAGTGGCGCGATCAGCAGCTCGCGCTGTGCAGGCGTGAGCCGCTCCCACTCCGGCAGGGGCGCGGGGTCAGCCGCGAATGCGGGCACCGCGACGGCGAGCAGCAGGGCGGCAAGGGCGGGGGCGAGGCGTCGCTTCATGGGGTCACTCCGCATACGGCCCGCCCTCGTTCGAGGCGAGCCACAGGTACAGGTCGGGATCTTCGGCCAGCAGCGCATCGGCGGCGGGCGCGGGGTCGAGCACCGCGAGCACGACCGGCGAAGCGTCCATCGTCGTCGGCGTCGCCGGCCGGGGGGCGTCGGGCCGCGGCAGCTGCACGGCCATCACCAACGCCAGGGCGCCCACCGCCGCCGTCGCCCACGGCCAGGCCGCGCGACGCGGTGCCGGGCGCGGTCCGAGCGCTGCGCGGCGGCGCTGCGCGAGCTGCGCACTCACGCGTGGCGACACGTGCTCCAGCGATTCCACGTGCAGGGCGCGCGCCTGCAGGTCGAGGCCGGCGGGCCCGGTGCGATCGGCGGTCATCGAAATTCCTCCAGTTGCCTCGCGAGCGCTTCGCGCGCTCTCGAGAGATGCGTCTTGACCGACCCCTCGCTGCAGCCCATGACCCGCGCGGTGGTCTCCACGTCGAGTTCCTCCAGCACACGCAGGCTGAAGGCCTCGCGCTGGCGTGCGGGCAGGCCGCGCAGGGCATCGACGAGGCGGGCATAGGCCTCGCGCGAGTCGTTGCTCCGCGAGGGATCGGGTCCGGGATCGGCCCAGTCGATCGGCGCGTCGTCCGCGTCCTGCGCCGACGTCGTCAGCCAGCGCAGGCGGAAGTTGCGGCGCCGCTGCATGTCGACGATCCGGCTCCGCAGCACGCTCCAGAACAACGGGGTCCATTCGGCGGCGGGGCGATCGGCGTAGGCGAGCATCCGGATCATGGCGTCCTGCACCGCGTCGAGGGCGTCGTCGCGATGCCGCAGGCCGAGCTCCGCGAAGCGGAAGGCGCGCGCGGACACGGTGCCGAGAAAGGCGTCCAGCGTCGGCGCCGCCACCGTGCCTGCGAGCATGCCGTCGGCCACCGTCATCGCCCGCGCTCAGGCCCGGCGCCGCGCATGGGGCACGGGCAGGGGGGCGGACTTCGGTACGCGGCGGCTGGGCATGGCGGACGGGTCGATGGGGCAGGCGCTCCGGGCCTGCATGGAAACGCACGGCCGCGGCGGAGGTTGACGCTTGCGCGGCGACATTCATGCCTCGTTATGATGCGGCGACCGGGCATCGGGGAGCGGGGCATGGCGGACGGGATCGTGGCGCTGTACATCTTCATGCTCGCGGCGATCGCCGGGCACGTGATCATCTCGCGGGTGCCGGTGATCCTGCACACGCCGCTGATGAGCGGCTCGAACTTCATCCACGGCATCGTGCTGATCGGGGCGATGGTCGTACTCGGCCATGCCGACACGCTGCTGGAGAAGATCATCGGCTTCGTCGCCGTGCTGCTCGGCGCCGGCAATGCCGCCGGCGGCTACGTGGTGACCGAGCGCATGCTCGACATGTTCAAGGCCTCGAAGAAGCCGGGGGCGGGCGCATGACGGCCGCGGACGGCGGACTCGACCCGCGCGCGCTGATCGCCGCCATCGCCTACTTCGTCGCCGCCACGCTGTTCCTGCTCGGGCTGCAGCGCATGGCCTCGCCGGTGACCGCGCGCAGCGGCATCCGCTGGGCCGGCGCGGGCATGGTGATCGCCACCGTCGCCACGTTCCTGCTGCCCGGGCTGCACA
This sequence comes from Lysobacter humi (ex Lee et al. 2017), assembly GCF_054781815.1. Classification (NCBI taxonomy): domain Bacteria; kingdom Pseudomonadati; phylum Pseudomonadota; class Gammaproteobacteria; order Lysobacterales; family Lysobacteraceae; genus Lysobacter; species Lysobacter humi (ex Lee et al. 2017). The sequence continues at coordinate 46,880 of NZ_BAAGTR010000007.1, forward strand.
ACCTCGGCCTGATCCTGGTTGCGCTCGGGCTCGGTACGGTTCTGGCGTGGGTCTCGGGCAAGAAGGTGGCCATCACCGACATGCCGCAGATGGTCGCGCTCTACAACGGCATGGGCGGCGGCTCGGCGGCGGCGATCGGCGCGGTCGAGCTGCTGCGCTGGTCGCGCGGTGGCACCGCGGAGACACCGGTGGTGGCGATGGTGCTCGCGGTCGTCGGCGCGCTGATCGGCGCGGTATCGCTGTCGGGGTCCGTGATCGCCTGGGCCAAGCTCGACGGCCGGATGGACAAGCGCTACGTGTTCCCCGGCCAGCAGGCCTTCAATGCGCTGGTCTTCTTCGCCGCGCTCGCCTTCGGCGCGCTCGCGGTGTTCGACCTCGCGATGCCGGCGTTCGGCACGCCGAACGACATGCGCGTGTGGGTGATCGGCTTCTTCGTCGCCGCGCTCGCCGTCGGCGTGCTGATGACGCTGCCGATCGGCGGCGCGGACATGCCCGTCGTGATCTCGCTGTACAACGCGTTCACCGGCCTCGCCGTCGCGTTCGAGGGCTACGTGCTCGGCAACGAGGCATTGATCATCGCCGGCACGATGGTGGGCGCTGCGGGCATGCTGCTGACCCGGCTGATGGCCAAGGCGATGAACCGACCCATCAGCGGCGTGCTGTTCGGCAGCTTCGGCGGCGGAGGCGAGGCGCAGGCGATCACCGGCAGCCAGAAGCCGATCGAAGCCGGCGACGTCGCCGCGCTGATGGGCTATGCCGAGCGCGTGGTGATCGTGCCGGGCTACGGCCTGGCGGTGGCGCAGGCGCAGCACAAGATCTGGGAGCTCACGCAGAAGCTGATGGACCGCGGCGTCAAGGTGAAGTTCGCGATCCACCCGGTGGCGGGGCGCATGCCCGGGCACATGAACGTGCTGCTCGCCGAGGCCGGCGTGCCGTACGACCTCATCGCGGACATGGACGACATCAACCCGGAGTTCCGCAATACGGACGTCGCCCTCGTGATCGGCGCGAACGACGTGGTGAATCCGGTCGCCAAGACCGACCCGGCGAGCCCGATCTACGGCATGCCGATCCTGGACGTGGTGGATGCGAAGAACGTCGTGGTGATCAAGCGCGGCCGCGGCACGGGCTTCGCGGGTATCGAGAACGCGCTCTTCTATGCCGACAACACGCGAATGCTGTTCGGCGACGGCGCCGAGATGGCGGCAGCGCTCGTCAGCGAGCTGAAGGCGCTCGAAGGCGGGCACTGAGGAACGGCCCTCCGGCGGCGAGCGCGAGCGCGAGCGCCAGCCAGACGCCGTCCTGCCAGCGGTTCGCGATTCCCAGCAGCACCCAGCCGTGGCGGGCGCCAAGGCGGGTCATCGAAGCGAGCGGGTCGAGGCCCACCATCCCGCCCACCTGCGCCGCGGCCACGCTCCAGTTCGCGAGCGCGATGAGGGCGGCGGTGGCGAGCACCGCGACCGCCGCGGTGCGCAGCGGCGGGCGGCGGCCGGACAGCCCGAGCACCCACAGCACGTCGATCGCGCCGATCACCGCCATCCAGCTGCACTGATGGCCCGAATAGAGCGCGGCGAGCGTCCACAGCGCCGCGAAACCCGCGACGACCACGGGCAGCAGCAGCCAGGCGAGCCGGCGTCGAGTCGGGAAGGCGGTCGGCATGCGGACATCGAGGGGGCGAGCCCGACAGGATAACCGGGGCCGCCGGGGAAACTGGACTAGAATGGTCCGAGTTCCGAGCCGGCTTCCCTCACCGATGTATTCCCGTTCCAGCGAGCCCGTGCGCTTCGAGCGCGACTGCGCCGCGGTGCTCGTGCCGCAGGGCGAGGCCGTGAACCTGCCGGCCGGCAGCGTCGGCTACATCACGCAGGCGCTGGGCGGCAGCTTCACGGTGTTCGTCGAGGGCAACCTGTTCCGCATCGCCGGCCGCGATGCCGACGCGATCGGCAAGGAGCCGCCCGCGCCGATCGAGCTGCCGGCCGGGGCGGACGACGCCGCCGTCGAGCAGCTCGTCTGGAAGCAGCTGCGCACCTGCTTCGACCCCGAGATCCCGATCAACGTCGTCGAGCTCGGCCTGGTCTACCGGGTCGAGGTCGCTCGTGCGGAGGCCGACCCCGCGCAGCGCGTGGTGCGGGTCGAGATGACGCTCACCGCGCCGGGCTGCGGCATGGGCGACGTCCTGGTGGCCGACGTGCGCGACAAGATCGAGCTGATCCCGACGGTGGCGGAGGCCGATGTCGAGCTGGTGTTCGACCCGCCGTGGAACCGCTCGATGATGTCCGAGGCCGCTCGGCTCGAGACCGGGATGCTGTGACCGGGGTCACCCGGCCAGTGTGATCCGGACGTTGGCCGGAATCGGCACCGGATCGCGTTTTGCGCAACAGTCTGTTGCGACGCAACATAAAACACGACCTGAACGGGGACTGTTAATGCCCCGTCAAGAGCACGTTTTCTTTGCAAATCAATGACAAACGCAAATCCGGCTCCATACCGGACAGAATTTTGCGAGCGCAGCGTGCAAGTGCGCCGTCGAGCCTCCTAGTGTCGGTCGGGCCATGGCGACGCCGTGGTCGTCCGCATCGAGCTCCCCACCGTGCCTTCGGCCGGACTGCTGCGATGCTTCCCCCGCAGGACGCGGAACTCCACTCGCAAAGGGTCCCTCACCGATGTCGCAGTCCAAGTCCCACCGCATGCACGCGCTCGCCGCCGCGACCGCCCTGGTCCTCGCTTCCACCGCCACGACGGCCGCCGCCGCGGGCCGCGTCAATGCCTCCGGCCTGCAGTCGCAGCCGACACACGACCGCTTCATCGTGAAGTACCGCGACGATGCAGCCGCCACGGCCAGCACCGCCGGCATGCAGCAGTCGCTCAGCCGCGCCGCCTCCGCGGTCGCCGGCGGCCGTGCGCTCGGCCTGCAGCGCGTGCGCCGCATCTCGACGGGCGCCGAGCTCGTCCGCGCCGACCGCAAGCTCGACCGCATCGAGGCCGAGAGCCTGATGCGCCAGATCGCGGCCGATCCGAACGTCGAGTACGTCGAGGTCGACCGCCTGCTCAAGCCGGTGCTCACCCCGAACGACCCGAGCTATCCGCAGCAGTGGGGCTACCAGGACGCCGATGCCGGCATCCGCGCCAACACCGCCTGGGACGTCGCGACCGGCACCAACACGATCGTCGCCGTGCTCGACACGGGCATCACCAGCCACAGCGACCTCAACGCGAACGTGATCGCGGGCTACGACTTCATCACCGACACGTTCGTTTCGCGCGACGGCAACGGCCGCGACGCGGACGCGAGCGACCCGGGCGACTGGAACACCGACGCGACCCAGTGCCAGACGTCGAACTCCAGCTGGCACGGCACGCACGTCGCCGGTACGGTCGCCGCGCGCACCAACAACGGCGTCGGCGTGGCGGGCACCGCGTTCAACGCCAAGGTCATGCCGGTGCGCGTGCTCGGCCGCTGCGGCGGCTACACGTCGGACATCGCCGACGCGATCACCTGGGCCTCGGGCGGCGCCGTCACCGGCGTGCCGAACGTGGCCACGCGCGCCGACGTGATCAACATGTCGCTCGGCGGCGGCGGCACCTGCGACGCCACCACGCAGACCGCGATCAACGGCGCCGTCAGCCGCGGCACGACGGTCGTCGTGGCCGCCGGCAACAGCAATGCCGACGCGACGAACTTCTCGCCGGCGAGCTGCAACGGCGTGATCACCGTGGCCTCCGTCACCAGCGCGAGCGCCCGTTCGAGCTTCTCGAACTACGGCGCGAAGATCGACGTCTCGGCGCCGGGCTCGAACATCCTCTCGACGCTCAACAGCGGCACGCAGTCGCCGAGCACCGAGAACTACGCCTCGTACAACGGCACCTCCATGGCCAGCCCGCACGTGGCCGGCGTGGTCGCGCTGGTGCAGAGCCGCCGCAAGGCCCTCGGCCTCGCGCCGCTGAGCCCGGCCGACGTCGAATCGCTGCTCAAGACGACCGCGTATCCGCTCGCCGGCGCCTGCTCGGGCGGCTGCGGCGCGGGCATCGTCGACGCGCGCAAGGCGGTGGACTCCGCCAACGGCGGCGGTGGCGGCGGCGGCACGACGACCACGTACACCAACAGCGGCGACTACACGGTCAGCGACAACGTGACCGTCGACAGCCCGATCACGGTGTCGGGCCGCACCGGCAACGCGCTGAACCCGACCGCGGTGGCCGTGGACATCCGCCACACCTACCGTGGCGACCTGCAGATCGACCTCGTCGCGCCGGACGGCTCGCTGTACCGCCTGAAGAACACGTCGAGCTCCGACAGCGCGGACAACGTGATCACGACGTACAACGTGAACCTCTCGGCCGAACTGAAGAACGGCACGTGGCGCCTGCGCGTGCGTGACATCTACTCCGGCGACACCGGCTACATCAACAGCTGGTCGATCACGTTCTGATCCACCACGACCGCCCCGGCCCGCGCCGGGGCGGTCTTTTTCGTGACTCCCTGACCTTCACGTCGCCCATCGACCCGATGGGCGCGCCCCCCTGCTGTCTAAGGAGAGACCCATGAAGTCGCAGTCGATCAAGTTCACCGTCGCCACCGCGCTGCTCGCGACGAGCGGCGTCGCCCTCGCGGGCCAGCCGCTCTTCACCGGCACCGCCTCGCCGCGCGCGAGCGCCGCCGTCTCGGCGCTCGCCGCCAAGCCCGACACCGCGAACATGCGCGTGATGCGCGCGAACGCCGCGGTCGTCAGTGCGAACACGCGCGAGATCCTGCTCGACCTCGGCCACCGCCAGGTCAATGCCGTGCTCGACAGCGCGCAGTCCACCGGCGACGGCGGCCTCGTCTGGACCGGCCAGATCAAGGAGACGCGCAAGTCCGCCGCGCTCACCGCGCGCGAGTCCCGTTTCGACGCCGGTAACAGCGCGACGCTCGTCAGCCGCGACGGCAAGGTCACGGGTAACGTGCGCGTGGACGGCAAGCTCTTCCGCATCCGCCCGCTGCCCGATGGCAACCACGCGGTCGTCGAGGTCGACGAGTCGCGCATGCCGAAGGACCACCCGTCCGCCTTCGCCGACCTGCCGAGCATCCAGATGGCGGGCAAGGACAAGCCGGGCACGATCTCGCCGACCGGCACCAGCTCGGGCACCGCGCAGACGATCCGCGTGATGGTCGTGGCCACGCAGAACGCCATCAACGCGTACGGCGGCGACATGCGCGCGCTGGTCGACCTCGCGGTGTCGGAGTCGAACCAGGGCTATCGCAACTCGAACGTCGGCATCACCCTGCAGCTCGCGGGCTACTACACCACGACGTACAACAGCGTCGGCATGAGCACCGACCTGTCGCGTTTCCGCGGCACGTCCGACGGCTACATGGACACCATCCACGCCACGCGCAATTCGGTCGCGGCGGACGTGATGATGCTCGTCGGCAACGACAGCTCGTCCTGCGGCCTCGCTTCGGGCATCGGTTCGACCGCCTCGACGGCGTTCGCGACGGTGTACTGGGACTGCGCGACGGGCTACTACTCGTTCGCCCACGAGATCGGCCACCTGCAGTCGGCGCGCCACGATCCCGCGGCCGATCCGACCAACACGCCGTACGCCTACGGCCACGGCTACCAGGCCCCGAACAAGGCCTGGCGCACGATCATGGCGTACAACTGCTCGCCGAGCTGCCCGCGCATCAACTACTGGTCCAACCCGAACATCACGTACGGCGGCCAGGCGATGGGCACGGCCACGCGCAACGACAACCAGCGCGTGCTCGTGAACACCAAGGCGACGATCGCCGGCTTCCGCTGATCGCTGCGAGGTGAAACGGAAAACCCCGGCTTCGGCCGGGGTTTTTCTTTGCGCGGCCGGAAACGTTGGCGGTCAGTCGATCGCCTCGAAGCGGTTGGCCTCGACGTTCTTGCGCACGCGCAGCGGGTTCCAGATGCGGCCGTTCATCGCGATGTAGACGCCCGGTGGCAGGCACTGCACGGCACCGACGGCGGTGCCGATGTTGAAGACCGCATCCGAGCCGTGGAAGCGCGCCGGGTTGAGCGCGCCGGTGAGCACGATCGTCTTGCCCTCGACCGCGGCGAGCACGCGCGCGGTCTGCACCATGCTGTCGGTGCCGTGCGTGACCAGCACGTGCGACGCGGGCTGCGCCTCGATCGTGGCGCGCACGAGTTCGCGGTCGGCATCGGTGATGTGCAGCGAGTCCTTGCGGATGATCGGAATCACGCTGTAGCGGAAGGCCACGCCGATCTCGTCGAGGATGCGGCCGATCTGCGGCTCGCCGACCTGGAAGTCCGACTTGTCGTCGAAGTAGATCTTGTCGATCGTGCCGCCGGTGGTGACGATGCAGAGCGAATCCATGGCGCGGGTCGGTGAGGCGGGAGCGCGATTATAGGCGCGTGCCGCGACGCGCCCCGAAGCGGGACCGCAGGCCGGGCAGGCTCGCCGCGCCGACGACCACCAGCGACAGCGCGATCTCGACGAGCGCATGGCCGAGCTCGGCCGGCCGCGTCCACGCGACCATGATCCCGTGGCTGAACCAGGCGAGCGCGAGCACGCCCGCCCAGAAGCCGGCGCGCGATGCACCCCGCTGCACGCCCATGGCGAGCAGCAGCGGCGGCACCCCGAACACGAGCACGGCGGCGATGTCGCGCTGCGGCCCGAACCAGGCGCCGTAGAGCGCGACGAGCGCGAGCAGGGCGGCCACCAGCAGGCGATGGGCGGGCGTCATGCGAGCCGCCCTGCGATCTGCGCGATGCGCCGGCCGAGCACGCGCGCGAGGTGGGCCTCGTCGTCGTCCACGGGGCGGTCGTCACGCACGCCGGCGACGTGGCTCGCGCCATAGGGCGTGCCGCCGGTGCGGGTGCTGCTCAGCACCGGCTCGGTGTACGGGATGCCCGCGATCACGCAGCCGTGGTGGAGGAGGGGGATCATCATCGACAGCAGCGTCGACTCCTGCCCGCCGTGCTGCGTCGAGGACGACGTGAACACGCCCGCGGGCTTGTCGACCAGCGTGCCGCTCGCCCATTCGCCGCCGAGGCCGTCGAGCCAGTGCTTGAGCGGCGCGGCCATGTTCCCAAAGCGCGTCGGGCTGCCGATCACCAGCCCCGCGCACTCGGCAAGGTCGCGTGGCTCCACGTAGGGCGCGCCCTCGTCGGGCACGGGCGGGGCGGCAACCTGCGTCACCGGCGCGACGGGCGGCACGGTGCGCAGCCGCGCCTGCATGCCGGACACCTCGCCGACGCCACGCGCGACATGCCGCGCCAGGCGCGCGACGGAGCCGCCACGGCTGTAATAGACGACGAGCACGTCGGGCATTGGGCACCTCGGGCGACAGGGGCGCCAGCATACCGCCGGCCGCGACGGACGATCGGTTAGTCTGCCCCGCGATGGAGCCCCTGTACCTGCTCGACCTGCTCAGCCCGCGCCTGCGCGACCGCGCCCGGGCCGCGGCGTTCTTCCGGTTCCTTGCGCGGCGAAGCCTCGACGACAACCTGTTCCAGGCCGCCGGCGCGCTGTCGTTCACCACCGTGTTCGCGCTGGTGCCGCTGTCGATGGTGGTGTTCGGCGTGCTCGCGGCGTTCCCGGTCTTCGCGACCTGGTCGGACCAGCTCAGCGACTACGTCTTCTCCAACTTCGTGCCGAGCACCGCGCGCTCGGCCGAGAGCTACCTGCGCCAGTTCTCGGCGAACGCGGGCAAGCTCACGGCTGCGGGCGTGATCGCGCTGGTGGTGTCGCTGCTGGTCACGCTCACCAGCGTGGAAGCCACGTTCAACCACATCTGGCGCGTCAAGGCCGCGCGGCCGAAGTTCGGGCGCTTCCTCGTCTACTGGACGGTGCTGACGCTCGGCGCGGTCTTCGCGGCGGCGAGCCTGGCGATCTCGGCGCGCTTTTTCGCGCTCTCGGTGTTCGAGACGCGCGCGGGCGACCTGCTCGAGTCGGTGCTGCTGCGGATGACCCCCGTGCTGATCGAAATGGCGGCCTTCGCGACGATCTACCGCGTGGTGCCGCACCGCACGGTGCGCTGGCGGCATGCGATCTCCGGCGCGCTCCTGGCGTCGCTGCTGTTCGAATCGGGCAAGTGGACGATCGGTGCCTACCTCGGCGGCTTCGGCACGTATGACCAGATCTATGAAAAGCTCGCCTTCGTCCCGATCTTCCTGCTGTGGATCTACTTCGGCTGGCTCGCGATCCTGCTCGGGGCCTCGTTCGCGGCGTCGATCTCCGCGTTCCGCTACCAGCCGGTGGCGCAGCGCCTGCCGCACGGTTACGAGATCTACGGCCTGCTGCGGCTGCTCGCGCGCTTCGACCAGTCGCGCAAGCACGGGCTCGGCCTGCATGCCGACGACATCCTGCGGCTCGAGCCCATGCTGACCGACACCCTCGTCCAGCAGATGCTCGCCCAGCTCGGCTCGATCAACGTGGTGCGCCGCGCCGAAGGCGGCGAATGGCTGCTCGCGCGCGACCTCGACGGCCTGCCGCTCGCCGAGCTCTACGAAGCCTGCCAGCTGCGCATCCCGATCGCCGAGGCACACCTGCCCTGCCGCGACGACGACCTCGGCCCGACCGTCGTCGAGGCGATCGATGAACTCCGCGTGCCGCTGCGCGACCTGCTCAAGCGCCGCGTTGGCACGATCTGGCATAAGAAGGAGACCTGATGCATTCCCGATTCCTGCTGCTCCCGCTCGCGCTCGGCCTGCTGGCCGGCTGCGTCCGGCCCGAACCGGCGGCCGCGCCGGCCGCGCCGGCCACGCCCGCCAAGCCCGCCAAGCCCGCCAAGCCCGCCAAGCCCGCCGCCGAGCCCGCCGCCGAGCCCGCCGCCACGGCCGGCGACCCGTCACGGCCGCGACTGCAGGTGGCGCTCCTCGACGGCACGCCGTACGACCTCGCCGCACAGCGCGGCAAGTGGGTGGTGGTGAACTTCTGGGCGACCTGGTGCGGGCCGTGCCTCAAGGAGATGCCCGAGCTCTCAGCGCTCGCCGACAAGCGCGACGACGTCGAGGTGATCGGGCTGGCCTACGAGGAGATCGAGAAGGCCGATATGCAGGCCTTCCTCGCCAAGGTGAAGCCGACGTACCCGATCGCGATCGTCGACACCTACGATCCGCCGGCCGATTTCGAGACGCCGCGCGGACTGCCGATGACGGTGCTGATCGCCCCGGACGGGCGCGTGGCGAAGAAGGTCGTCGGCCCGGTGACGGTGGCGGACCTCGAGCAGGCGATCGCCGCAGGCGTGCCGGCCGCATGAGCACCGTCCGCTTTCTCGTGACAGGGCGCGTGCAGGGCGTGGGCTTCCGCGCCGCGACTGCGTTCGAGGCACGCCGTCTCGGCCTGCGTGGCACCGTGCGCAATCTTGCGGACGGCCGTGTCGAAGTGCTCGCCGACGGTGAGTCGCAAGCGATCGAGGCATTCGGCGACTGGCTCCGCGAAGGCCCGGACCTCGCGCGGGTCGACAGCGTCGAGCGCGCGCCGATGGATCCGGCGGGGCTCACGACGGCGTCGTTCGAGATCCGCTGACCCGCGCGGGCGGCTGCAAGAAGGCCGCATTGCGTGGCGCGTTGGCAGCGCCTTCGATGGCCCGGAGGCGGGTGTCGCGGGGGATGCTTCACCCGCCTGCCACGCCTGCGTCGACACGCTCGACGAATGTCTCGAGCTCCCCACCTCAACGGTCGGCGCGCATGAGCCTCGTCGATGCCATCGGCTGGGCCGCGTCCGCGATCCTCATCGCCACGCTCGCGCGTCAGGTCTATACGCAGTGGCGCGAGCGCACGACCGAGGGCGTCTCGCATTGGCTTTTCATCGGGCAGATGTGCGCAAGCGTGGGCTTCGTCGTCTACAGCTGGCTGCTCGACAATGGCGTCTTCGTGTTCACCAATGCGGTGCTGCTGTTCACCGGCGTGGTCGGGCAGCTGATCTACCGGCGCAACCGCCGCTTGGCCGAGCGCGACGGCACGGGCTAGCCGATCGGCGCCGGCGCCTCGCCGGCAAGCGCACGCGCGTGCATCGTCGCGACCGCCGATGCGAAGCCGTCGGCGAAGGCCTGCATGTCGAAGAGCGAGGAGGCCTCGCGGCACGATTCGACGCGCGCGCGCAGCGCGGCGAGTGCGTCGGGATCGCGCCCGAGCGCGACGGCACGTGCGACGAAGGCGTCGTCGTCGCGTACGACGAGCTCCGGCAGGCCCAGATGCGTGAGGAGGCTGGCGGCAACGCGCGCGGCGAACGTCTCGCCAGGCCGCGTGAGCACCGGGCAGCCGGCCCACAGCGCGTCCGACGCGGTCGTGTGCGCACCGTAGGGGCCGGTGTCGAGGAAGAGATCGGCCAGCCGCAGGCGCGCGAGGTAAGCCGCGTGCGGCTGCTTCGGCATCGTCACCAGACGCACGGGATCGAGGCCCGCGGCGCGTGCTGCGTGTCGCAGCCGCATATCCGCTTCGCCCGGGCCCGAGAGCAGCCACAGCACGCTGCCGGGCACCGCGCGCAGCACCTCGAACGCACGTGCCGTGCTCGCCGGGTTGAGCTTGTAGCTGTTGTTGAAGCAGCAGAAGACGGTGCCCGTCTCCGGCAGCCCGCAGTCGGTGCGGGTCGGGGCAGGCGGCACCTGGCGGCGGTGGTCCGAGGGCTGGAAGCAGCCCGGCAGCCAGGCCACCGCTTCGGAGAAGTGCGGCGCCAGTGCATCCGGCAGCACGATGCGATCGGCGAGCACGTAGTCGATCCATGGCGCGCCCGACGTGCCAGGGTAGGCGAGCCAGTTCACCTGCACCGGGGCGGGACGCATCGCGAGCACTTCCGGTGCGCCGCCGCCGCCCCAGCCGCGCAGGTCGAAGAGCACGTCGATACCCGCCTCGCGGATCGCGTGCGCCACGACCCGATGCGCGCGCCCGGTAACGTCGTGGAGTGTCGTGGCGGCGGCGAGGCGTCGTCGCACCGCGCCGCCATCGTCCGGATTGAGCGCGAACAGGTGTGCGTCGATGTCGTTCCGGGCCGCCAGCGCCTCCAGGAAGGCGACGGTGAGCAGTCCGGTGGGATGCGAGCCGAAACCGTTCGACAGGAAACCCGCGCGCAGCAGGCCGGGCCTGCGCGAGCCGGGCGGCGGCAGCGGACGCACTGCAGCGGCCACCTGCGCCGCGCGCAGGCGTGCGCATCGAAGCTGCTCGGCGGGCGAGGCGTCCTCGCTCAGGAAGGCGAACGGCTCGACCGCGGCCGTGCCGTCGCGCACCGCCGCGCGCACCTCGGCAGCGAGCGCATCGACGTCGCGCCAGTCGCAGAGCCGACGCCGCGCGGCGAGCAGGTAGGCGGCGACCTGCGGCTCGTGCGGCAGCATGCGCCGTGCCGCCGCGAAGACGGTCGCCGCGTCCTCCAGCCGGCCGGCGTCCTCCAGCGCGTGCGCGAACCAGACCGCGATGCCCGGATGCGCCGGCGCGGCACGCGCGGCGCGCTCGAGCGTCGCGGCGGCATCGCGGTGCCGGCCCTGCATCCACTCCGCGCGGCCGAGGCGCGCGAGCGCCTCGGGATGCCCCGGCGCGAGCGCGAGCGCGCGCTGCGCGGCGGCCGCGCCCGCCGACGCGTCGCCGCCATCGAGTTCCGCCTCGGCGAGCAGGATCCAGCCGATGGCGTCCGCCGGTGAACGCTGCACGCGCTCGCGTGCGGCCCGTCGCGGATCGACGTGCACGTCAGTTCAACGCGGCGGCCGTTGCGAGGTCGAGCCCGTACCACTGCGTCTCGTCCTCGTTCCAGCCGGCTGCGCGGTAGAGCGCACGCGCGGGGAAGTTGTCGCGCGCGGTCTCCAGCACGAGGCGCGTGGCACCCGCGCCGCGCGCGGCGGCGGCCGACGCCTCGAGCAGCAGCCGGCCGACGCCGTGCCGCCGCGCCTCCGGCACCACGTAGAGATCGTTGAGGATCCAGATCGAGGCCATGCGCACCGACGAAAACATCGGATAGAGCTGCGCGAAGCCGACCAGCTCGTCGTCACCCTCGACGACGATCAGCATCGCCTGCTGCGACTCCATCCGCTCGCGCAGGAACTCGCGGCCCGCGGCGACGTCGGACGGCTGCCCGTAGAACTGCCGGTAGCTGTCGAACAGGCGCGCGACCTCGTGGAGATCGTCGGGCATGGCCTGGCGGATACGGATGTCCATGCGGGTTCATGCGGTGGGGTGGTGGCACGTTAGCGCGCCGGACGCGCGCGGCGATAGCTCAGGTGCCCGCGGTAAGGCGGGCGAGCTCGTCCGCCTGCGCCTCGGCGCGCAGCCGGTCGAGCAGCGGCTCCAGCGCGCCGTCCATCACGTTCGGCAGGTCGTAGAGCGTGAGGCCCTCGACGCGGTGATCGGTGATGCGGCCCTGCGGGAAGTTGTAGGTGCGGATGCGCTGGCTGCGATCACCGCTGCCGACCTGCAGCTTGCGCGTCTCGGCCTGTGCGGCCGCGGCCTTCGCGGCCTGCGCATCGGCGAGCATCGCGCGCAGGCGCTTCATCGCCTTGTCCCGGTTGGCATGCTGGCTGCGCTCGGTCTGGCTCTCGACGACCACGCCCGACGGAATATGCGTGATGCGGATCGCCGAGTCGGTCTTGTTGACGTGCTGGCCGCCCGCACCGGAGGAGCGGAACGTGTCGACGCGCAGGTCGGCGGGCGCGATCTCGATCGGCGCCTCGTCCGCCTCGACCGGAATGATCGCCACCGTCGCCGCGGACGTGTGGATGCGGCCCTGCGATTCGGTCGCCGGCACGCGCTGCACACGATGCGTGCCCGATTCGAACTTCAGCCGCGAGTACGCGCCGGCGCCCTCGACGCGTGCGATCACTTCCTTGAAGCCGCCGTGCTCGCCGGGATTGGCCGACTCCACTTCGATCCGCCAGCCCTGGCGCTCGGCGAAGCGCGTGTACATGCGGAAGAGGTCGCCGGCGAAGATCGCGGCCTCGTCGCCACCCGTGCCGGCGCGTACCTCGAGGTAGACGTCGCCTTCGTCGCGCGCATCCTTCGGGATCAGGTGCGCGAGCAGCTCGGTCTCCAGCATCGCCAGGCGCGAGGTCGCGGCGTCGATCTCCTCGTCGGCGAGCTCGCGCATCTCGGGGTCGTCGCGCATCGCCTGCGCGGCGGCGAGGTCGGCCCGCGCGCGCTGCTCGTCGGCGAGCGCGGTCGCGACCGGGCCAAGCTGCGCGAACTCGCGCGAGAGCCGCCGGAACTGTGGAGCGTCATTGATGACCGCGGGATCGGCGAGCAGGCGCTCGACCTCCTCGCGGCGTTCGGCGAGGGCTTCGAGCTTGCGGCGCAGCGAGGGATTCATGCAGGCGGATTCCGTGGCGAGGGCGGGCAGGGCGGCGGCGGGATGCCGCGTCGCTAGCCCCGCACGTCCCCGTCCGGCGTCGTGCCTGCCTGTGGGGGCACCGCACTGCCCGGCGCCGGCTCCGGAAACATCCGCTCCGCGGCCCGCGCGAGGTCGCCGTCGCCCTGCGTGGCCGCGTCACGCAGGGCGACGGTGGGTGCATGCAGCAGGCGATTGGTGAGCGTGTGCGCAAGGAATTCGAGCACGTCGTCGGGTGATGTTCCCGCGGCGAGCTGCTGCCGGGCGCGGGCAAGCACCTCGGCGCGCGCCGCCTCACCGTGGGCCCGCAGGCGTTTGACCGGCTCGATCCGCGTGCTCGCCTCGAGCTTCTGGCGAAAGCGCGCGACCTGCAGCTCGACGATCGCCTCGGCCTCGGTCGCCGCCTCGCGCCGGCTGCGGCGGCTGTCGTCGATGACCTTCTCGAGGTCGTCGACCGTGTAGAGGAAGACATCCGGCACGTCGGCGACGTCGGCGGCGATGTCGCGGGGCACCGCGAGGTCGAGCAGCAGCATCGGCCGGCGCCGGCGTTGCGCGAGCGCGGCGAGCAGCTGCGGCGCGCGCAGGATCGGCTCGCGGCTCGCGGTCGCGCTGATCACCACATCGGCCTCGTGCAGGTGCTTGTCGAGGTCGGCGAGCGGCAGCGGATACGCGCCGTGGCGCAGCGCGAGGTCCTGCGCGTGGGCGACGGTGCGGTTGGCGACGAGCAGCCGCTTGGCCTTCGCCTGCACGAGATGGCGCGCGGCGAGCTCGATCGTCTCGCCCGCGCCGATCAGCAGCACGGTGGAATCGGGCAGCGGCGCGAACGATTCCTCGGCCAGGCGGACGGCGGTCGACGCGACGGACACCGGATTCGCGCCGATCCGCGTGTCGGTGCGCGCGCGCTTGGCGGTGCTGAAGGCGTGCTGGAACAGGCGGTCGAGCCGGTTGCCGAGGGTGCCGGCGGCGCGTGCGGTCGCCCAGGCGTCCTTCACCTGGCCGAGGATCTGCGGCTCGCCGAGCACCAGCGAGTCGAGCCCGGTCGCCACGCGGAACAGGTGGCGGACGGCATCGGTATCGCGATGGCGGTACAGGTAGGGCAACAGGCCCGTGCCGGCCTGCGAGCGCTGCGCGAGCCAGTCGGCGAGCACGGCGCCGTCGTCGTCCGTCTCCGCATAGAGCTCGGTGCGGTTGCAGGTCGACAGCAGTGCGACCTCGCGGACCGCCGGCAGCCGCTGAAGCTCGCCCAATGCCGTGCCGAGTGCGTCGCCGGCGAACGCCACCTTCTCGCGCACGTCGACGGGCGCGGTTTCGTGGTTGAGGCCGATGACGTGAAAACCCATTCGTGACAGGGGCGTGCGATAAGCTGCGGCGGCAGCGGTCGTCATTCTACCGGTGCACCGTTCGGTCCCGTCGCCAGCCCCCGGGTGCGCATGCCTGCCGTTTCACGTTCGATCCAGATCCGGGCCGCCGGCCTGCTGCTCGCCGTCGCATTGCCGCTGGGCGCCGCGCCGGCGGCGAAGGCGCCGCCGCTGGAGCCGCTCCTCGCGGGCGAGTTCGCCCTGCAGGCCGGCAAGCTGGCCGAGGCCTCGCGCTACTACCTGCAGGCCGCGCGCGCCACCCGCAACCTCGACCTCGCCGAACGCGCGACGGGCATCGCCCTGCTCGCGAAGGAGGACGCCCGCGCCGCCGAGGCGCTCGCGTTCTGGCGCTCGCTGCTGCCGCGCGGCGCGGCGCCGAGCGAAGGCTTCGAGGTCGCCGAGGCGAGCCTCGCGCTGCGTCGGGGCGACGAGGTCTCGGCCCTGCGCCAGCTCACCGCGCTGCTCGGCCGCCCCGGCGAGAGCGGCTGGAAGCAGGCGCTCATCGTGCTCGCCGGCGGCGCCAAGAGCCCGAAACAGGCGGCCGACCTACTCGAGAAGCTCGTCGATCGCGGCGCGCTGCCCCCCGTGCTGCAGGCCTGGCTCGCCTACGGCGGGCTCGCCCAGCGCCTCGACCGGCCCAAGCTCGCCGAGCGCATCGTCGCCGAGGTGGTGCGCCGCTTCCCCGGCGATCCGCGCGTGCAGCTGCTGCGCGCGAGCCAGCTGCGCGAGAGTGGCCAGGACGCGGAGGCCCGCAAGGTGGTCGACGCGCTCGCCGCCTCCGCGGCGGTCGACGAGGAGCTGCGGCTGTCCGTCGCGCGCGAGTACGACGCCCTCGGCGACGAGGCCGCCGCCGCGGCGATGCTCGCGCGCGGCCCGCAGGACGACACCACCTACGCGCTGCGCGCCGCCCTGCATGCGCAGGACAAGGACGACGCCGCGCTCGCCAGGCTCTACGACGAGCTCGCCCGCGACGCCGAGCGCCCGGACCCGAGCCGCCGCCTGCTGCTCGGCCAGGTCGCCGAGTCGCTCAAGCGCTACCCCGCCGCGCTCGAGTGGTATGCGAGCGTGCCGGGCGGCCCGCAGCGCTGGACCGCCCGCCTGCGCACGGCGAACGTGCTGCACGAGCTCGGCCGCGCGAAGGAAGCCTTCGACCTGCTGCACACGCTGCAGCAGGACGCCGCGTCCGAGGACGATTCGCGCCGCGATGCCTACCTGATGGAAGCGTCGCTCTGGGAAAAGGATCGCAATACGGAGCGCGAGGTCGATGCCTATGCACGCGGCCTCGCGACGTTCCCGGACGATCCCGAGATCCTCTACGCCCGCGCGCTGAGCTTCGAGCGGCGCGACGACATTCCGCGCGCCGAGGCCGACCTGCGTCGCATCCTCGTCGCCCAGCCCGACAACGTCGCCACGCTCAATGCGCTCGGGTACACGCTCGCCGACCGTACCGACCGCTATCGCGAGGCGCTCGAGCTGATCAATCGCGCCCGCACCGCCGAGCCCGACAACGCCGCGATCATCGACAGCTACGGCTGGGTGCTCTACCGGCTCGGCCGTACGCAGGAGGCGCTCGTCGAACTGCAGCGCGCGTATGCGCTCCAGGAAGACGCCGAGATCGCCGCGCACGTGGGCGAGGTGCTGTGGGTGCTGGGCCGCCGCGACGAGGCCCTGCGCTACTTCGGCGAGGCGCGCCGCCTCGATCCCGAGAGCCGCTCGCTCGCCCGCGCCCTCGAGAAGACCGGCGCGAAGCTGCCGCCGGCCCCGGCCCCGGCCTCGGCCCCTGCGCCGGCGTCCATCCCGAGACCCCCCGCCGCGCCTGCGCCCGCACCCGCCCCGGCGACCGGCAAGGAATCCCCCCGTCCATGAAGCTCCCCACGATCCTCGCCGCGGGCCTCGTTCTCGCCGGTTGTGCCACCTCGCGCGTGAGCGCGCCGGCCGTCGCCCCGGTCGAGGCCGAAGCGCGCCAGGCGGCGCGCGAGGCCGCATTGCAGACCGATCGCGACTGGGGCTTCGACGGGCGCCTCGCCGTGTCCACCGACGGCAAGGGTGGCAGCGGCCGGATCGAATGGCGCCAGTCCGCCGCCCGGTTCGACGTCACCCTCAGCGCGCCGGTCACCCGGCAGAGCTGGCGCCTGAGCGGCGATGGCCGCAGCGCGCGCCTCGAGGGCCTCGACGGCGGCCCCCGCACGGGACCCGATGCCGACGCGCTGCTGCGCGAGGCGACCGGCTGGGACGTGCCGGTGCGCGCGCTCACCGCCTGGCTGCGCGGCCTGCGCGCGCCGGGCGCACCGGCCGTCACCCGCTTCGACGGCGCCGGACGAGTCGCGCAACTCGCCCAGGACGGTTGGACGATCACCTATTCGTGGAACGCGGCAGCCACTGGCGCTGCGGACGACCTGCCCAGCCGCATCGACGCCGTCCGCGGCCCGACCCGCGTGCGCCTCGCGATCGATCGCTGGACCGATGGCGCCGACGCGCCATGAGCGAGGCGGCCTGGACCGCCTGGCCGGCCCCCGCCAAGCTCAACCTGTTCCTGCGCATCACCGGCCGCCGGCCGGACGGCTACCACGAGCTGCAGAGCGTCTTCCGCCTGCTCGAGTGGGGCGACACGATCCGCCTGCGCGTGCGGCACGACGGCGTCATCGCCCGGACCGGGCCGTCCGCCGCGGGCGTCGAGCCCGAGGCGGATCTCGCGGTTCGTGCTGCTAAAGTGCTCGCATCGACGGCCAACGTCGGGCAAGGTGTCGACATCGAGGTGGTCAAGCGCACACCCGTCGGGGGCGGCTTCGGTGGCGGGTCGTCTGACGCGGCCACCGTCCTGCTCGTCCTCAACCGTCTCTGGCGCATCGACTGGCCGCTGGATCGCCTTGCCGCGCTCGGCCTCGCCCTCGGCGCCGACATCCCGGTCTTCGTCCACGGCCGCAATGCCTGGGCCGAGGGCGTCGGCGAACGGCTGGTGCCGGTCGACCTGCCGCCGGCCTGGTACCTCCTCGCGGACCCCGGCGTGCACGTCCCCACCGCCGCGCTCTTCGCGGACCCCGATTTGACGCGGGATTCACCGCCCTTGAAAATGGCGGACTTCGTTCCGGGCGGCAACGTCCGGGGCGCGCGGCCCGGCAACGTGTTCGAGCCTGTCCTGCGCGCGCGTGAGCCGGCGGTCGATGCCGTGCTGCATGCGCTGTCGCAGGTCGGCGAGGCCCGCCTGACGGGAACCGGCAGCGGTTGCTTCGTCGAGTTCGCCACGCGCGACTCGGCCGAGCGGGCGCTGCGGCGACTGCCCGCGGACCTGCGATGCCGGCTCGTGGCCGGCGCGCACGTCTCGCCGGTCCACCGCGCGCTCGCAAGGCTGTAGGGGCGTCGCCAAGTGGTTAAGGCACCGGGTTTTGATCCCGGCACTCGTAGGTTCGAATCCTTCCGCCCCTGCCATTGATTGGGGATCCGCCGATCCCGAGCCGGCTGCTTTCGAGCGCCGCTCCGGTCCGGTCCCACCGTTCGAAATTCCCATCTCGAATCCCCGATCCGGCCATGCACAAAGATCGCAATCTCCTCGTCTTCAGCGGCAACGCGAACAAGCCGCTCGCCGAGGCCGTCTGCAAGGAGCTCGGGACGCGCCTGGGCAAGGCGCTGGTCGGCAAGTTCTCCGACGGCGAGGTGCAGGTCGAGATCGAGGAGAACGTCCGCAAGCAGGAAGTGTTCGTCATCCAGCCGACGAACGCCCCGACGGCCGAGAACTTCATGGAATTGCTGGTGCTGGTGGACGCGCTCAAGCGCGCCTCGGTCAGCAACGTCACCGCCGTCGTGCCGTACTTCGGCTACGCCCGCCAGGATCGCCGCCCGCGCAGCTCGCGCGTGCCGATCACGGCCAAGGTCGCGGCCAAGATGTTCAGTGCCGTCGGTACCGACCGCGTGCTCACCGTCGACCTCCACGCCGACCAGATCCAGGGTTTCTTCGATATCCCGGTCGACAACGTCTACGCATCCCCCTTGCTGCTCGCCGACATCTGGCGCGCGCACGGCACCGACAACATGGTGGTGGTGAGTCCCGACGTCGGCGGCGTGGTGCGCGCCCGCGCGATCGCCAAGCGCCTGGACGACGCGGACCTCGCGATCATCGACAAGCGCCGGCCGAAGGCGAACGTGGCGACCGTCATGAACATCATCGGCGACGTGGAAGGCAAGACCTGCGTGCTGGTCGACGATATCGTCGACACCGCCGGCACGCTCGGCGCCGCCGCGGGCGCGCTCAAGGAGCGTGGCGCGACAAAGGTGGTCGCCTACTGCACGCACCCCGTGCTGTCGGGCGCGGCGATCTCGAACGTCACGAACTCGGCGCTCGACGAGCTCGTCGTCACCGACACGATCATGCTGTCCGACGCCGCGCGCGCCTGCTCCAAGATCCGCCAGCTGAGCGTTGCCGAGCTGCTGGCCGAGACGATCCGCCGCGTCGCCTTCGGCGAGTCGGTGAGCTCGCTCTACGTCGACTGATTTTTCCGGCTCACCTGGTCGCGGGTGAGTCACACCGTCGCCGCGAGGCGATTTCCTCTGCTGTAAGAAGTGAGTAACCGAAATGTCCGAACACACCATCCAGGCCACGGCCCGGACCGACGCGGGGAAGGGTGCGAGCCGCCGCCTGCGTCACTCCGCCGCCATCCCGGCCATCGTCTACGGCGGTGGCGCCGAGCCGAAGTCCATCCAGCTCGACCACGAGAAGATCTGGCTCGCGAGCCAGAACGAGTGGTTCTACGCGTCGATCCTCAACCTCGACGTCGACGGCAGCGTCGAGAGCGTGCTGCTGCGTGACATGCAGCGCCATCCGTACAAGCAGCAGATCATGCACCTGGACTTCCAGCGCGTGAATGCGAACGAGACGCTGCGTGCCGCCGTGCCGCTGCACTTCCTCAACCAGGAGAAGTCGCCGGCCGGCAAGTCCGCCGAGGTCGTCGTCACGCACGAGCTCAACGAAGTCACCGTGAGCTGCCTGCCGAAGAACCTGCCGGAGTTCATCGAGGTCGACCTGTCGAACCTCAAGCAGGGCGACATCGTGCACCTGTCGGACATCAAGCTGCCGGAAGGCGTCGAGATCCCCGAGCTCAAGCTGGGCAAGGAGCACGACGTCGCGATCGTCATCGCCAAGGCTGCGCGCACGTCGGACGACGACGCGGCTCCGGCTGCGGAAGGCGACAAGAAGTAATCGCGTCATGCGGACGGGCCGGCCCTCGCGGTCGGCCCGTTCGTGTTTGCGGAGCACGCGATGGCCGGCCTCAAACTCATCGTCGGACTGGGCAATCCCGGGCCCGAGCACGCGCGCCAGCGGCACAATGCCGGATTCTGGTTCGTGGACGAGCTCGCGCGCCGGCATGGCGGGCAGTTCCGCATCGAGCCCAAGCTGTTCGGCGAAGCCTGTAAGGTCGACATCGGCGGTGCGCCGGTCTGGCTGCTCAAGCCCGCTACCTTCATGAACCTCTCGGGCAAGTCGGTCACCGCCGCGCTGCGTTTCTGGAAGATCGAACCCGACGAGGCGCTGCTGGCGCACGACGAACTCGACCTGCCGCCCGGTACGGCACGCCTCAAGTTCGACGGAGGCCACGGCGGCCAGAACGGCCTGCGCGACACGATCCGGCTGCTCGGCCATGCGAAGTTCCACCGCCTGCGCGTCGGCATCGGCCATCCGGGCCACAAGGACAAGGTCGTCGGCTGGGTGCTCGGCAAGCCCACCGCCGCGGACGAAGCATCGATCCTGCGCTCGATCGACGACGCCATCGACGTCATGCCGCTCGCCGTCAATGGCGATATCAACGAGGCGATGAAGCGCCTCAATACCGCGAAAGCCTGAGCGGCCATGCGGAAGCCGCCGTCCGACGGCCGCTTCCGCATTCCCGTTCGAACCACCGGAGCCAGACCATGGGCATCAAATGCGGCATCGTCGGCCTGCCCAACGTCGGCAAGTCGACCCTCTTCAACGCACTGACCAAGGCGGGCATCGCCGCGGCCAACTTCCCGTTCTGCACGATCGAGCCGAACGTCGGCATCGTGCCCGTGCCGGATCCGCGCCTCAATCAGCTCGCCGAGATCGTGAAGCCGCAGAAGGTGATCCCGACCGCGGTCGAGTTCGTCGATATCGCCGGCCTGGTCGCCGGCGCCGCCTCGGGTGAGGGCCTGGGCAACAAATTCCTCGCGCACATCCGCGAGGTCGACGCGATCACCCACGTGGTGCGTTGCTTCGAGCATCCGGACGTCATCCACGTGGCGAACAAGGTCGATCCGATCGCCGACATCGAGACGATCGACACCGAGCTGGCGCTCGCCGACCTCGAATCCGTCGACAAGGCCTTGCAGCGCGCGGAACGCTCGGCCAAGACCGGCGACAAGGACGCGAAGGTCCGCGCCGAGATCCTCGGCCGCATCCGCGCCGGGCTCGACGAGGGCAGGGCCGCCCGCGCGCTGGGCCTGTCCGACGAGGACAAGGCGGCCGTCCGCGACCTGTTCCTGATCACGATCAAGCCGGTGCTCTACATCGCGAACGTCCTCGAGGACGGCTTCGAGAACAACCCGCACCTGGACGCCGTCCGCGCCCGCGCGGCCGCCGAAGGCGCCGAGGTGGTGCCGGTCTCGGCCGCCATCGAGGAGGAGCTCAGCCAGCTCGACGATGCCGACCGCGATGCCTTCCTCACCGACCTCGGCCTCGACGAGCCCGGCCTGAACCGCGTGATCCGCGCCGCGTACAAGCTGCTGGGCCTGCAGACCTACTTCACGGCGGGCGTGAAGGAGGTCCGCGCCTGGACGGTCAAGGCCGGCTCGACCGCGCCCCAGGCGGCCGGCGTGATCCATACCGACTTCGAGAAGGGCTTCATCCGCGCCGAGACGATCGGCTTCGACGATTACCTCAAGTACAAGGGCGAGGCCGGCGCGCGCGATGCCGGCCGCCTGCGCCTGGAGGGCAAGGAGTACCGGGTGCAGGAAGGCGACGTCCTGCATTTCCGCTTCAACGTCTGACGGCCGGTTCGGCGCACGGTCGGGGAAGTGAACGGTCCGTTGACTTGCCCGAAGCCGTCCGCCAGAATTGCGGGCTCTTCGGAGGGATACCCAAGCGGCCAACGGGGGCAGACTGTAAATCTGCTGGCTTACGCCTTCGGTGGTTCGAATCCACCTCCCTCCACCAGCTTCACGCGATCACGTTTTACCCGGCGGACTTACCACTCGCCGGTGCTGCAACCCCAGCAGGTTCAAGCCGGCGCGGGAGTAGTTCAATGGTAGAACTGTAGCCTTCCAAGCTACTAGCGCGGGTTCGATTCCCGTCTCCCGCTCCATTGATCGCCGCGACAGACGATCTGCTGAAAACCGAAGTTCCGCTCACGTAGCTCAGTCGGTAGAGCACCTCCTTGGTAAGGAGGAGGTCGAAGGTTCGATTCCTTTCGTGAGCACCATGTTGTATGCGGATCCTCCCGCAAAACCCCGGCCATCCATGGCCGGACTCGTCAATAAAGCACTCCCCCACCGTACGCCTCCACCGAGGCGCCTCAACGAGACAGGACCATGGCCAAGGGTAAGTTCGAGCGCACCAAGCCCCACGTGAACGTGGGCACGATCGGTCACGTTGACCATGGCAAGACGACGCTGACGGCGGCGCTGACGAAGATCGGTGCGGAGCGTTTCG
>NZ_BAAGTR010000008.1:0-83955 GCF_054781815.1 Lysobacter humi (ex Lee et al. 2017)
CGCGGCGGCGCGCTCGGGTGCGGTGCGGCGGCAGGCGTCGAACGCGGCCGCCATGCGCGCGGCCGGGCGGCCGACCGCGGGCAGGTCGTCGGCGAGCAGCACGCGCAGCAGCATGCCGAGCTGGTAGACGTCGCTCGCCGTGGTCACGGGGCGCCCGTCGCGCTGCTCCGGCGCCGCCCAGGCCGGCGTCATCGCGAGCGTCTGCGTCTGCTCGGCATCGACCTCGTCGAGCAGCTTGGCGATGCCGAAGTCGAGCAGCTTGGCGCGGCCGTCCTCGCCGACCAGCACGTTCGCCGGCTTGAGGTCGCGATGCACGATCAGCGCGCGGTGGGCGACGTCGACCGCGGCGCAGACCTCGCGCACGAGGTCGACGCGCTGCTCGAGCCCGGCGCGGCGTGCATCGCACCAGCGGGTGATCGGCTCGCCGCGCACGAGCTCCATCGCGAACCACGGCTGGCCGCCGTCGGTGACGCCGCCGTCGAACAGCTGCGCGATGCCCGGATGCTGCAGCCGCGCGAGCACCTGCCGCTCGCGCAGGAAGCGCCCGGTGAGCGGCGCGAAGCCGCCCCAGATGCGCTTGAGCGCCACGTCACGGTCGAAGGCGCCGTCGTCGCGCGCGGCGCGGAAGACCTCGCCCATGCCGCCGTGGCCGATGCGCTCGATCACGCGGTACGGGCCGATGCGCAGGCCGGCGACGTCGTCGTCGCCAGTCGGCGCGTCGAGTGCGTCGGTGGCGGCATCGGCATCGGCGTGCGCGAGCAGCGCGCGCACGCGCGCGGCGAGCGTGGGCTCCACGTCGGCCAGGCGGGTCTCGCGCGTCGGCGCGTCGGCATCGAGGACGTCGCGCAGCAGGCGCAGGGCCTCGCGTTCGGTGGCGGGGTCGAGGGTGCTCATGCGGGACGGGTCCGGTGGAAGGCGCGCCGGTCGGCGGCGGCGCGGATACGCGGTGCGGGCCGGGTGCGCTGCAGTGCGCGGGTGGACTCGCGGGAATTCATGTCGCGCGTTCGCCGGCGGCGCGGGCGGACGCGGCTCAGTCGGCGAGGCGGTCGTGCAGCCAGGCCCGCGCGGCGGCCCAGTCGCGGTAGATCGTGCGCTCGTCCACCTCCAGCAGCACGGCCACCTCCGACACGCTCAGGCCGGTGAAGTAGCGCAGCTCCACGACCTTGGCCATGCGCGCGTCGAGCCTGGCGAGCTCGTCGAGCGCGGCATCGAGCTCGGGCAATCGGCTGGACTCGGGGATCGGCAGGTCGAGCGCGCGGGTGAAGTCGTCGCGCTTCCAGCCGCCGCCGTGCTTCTCGCTCGCCGCGCGCCGGGCGCGGTCGACGAGCAGCTGGCGCATGATGCGCGCGGCCGTGTTGAACAGGTGCGCGCGGCTCGTCAGGCGCTGCGCGGCATCGCCGCCGAGCAGGCGCACGAAGACGTCGTTGACCAGTGCGGTCGGCTGCAGCGTGTCGTGGCCGCGGTGGCCGTGCAGCTCGCGCCGCGCGATGCCGCGCAGGTCGGCATAGACGTGCGGCAGCAGGGCCTCGAGCGCCGCGCCGTCGCCCTCGCCCCACCGGCGCAGCAGCACGGTGGTGTCGTCCGTTCCGGTGGACGGTGCGTCGACGCCCGTCTGGTCCATGGAGCCCGCTCCCCGCGGCATCCGACGCCGCGGGGAGCATCGTCGAGGGGGCCCCGGGCGGCGTCAAGCCGACGGCCTCAGGGCCGGTCGCCGACCACGACGACGGTGCCCACCGCCACGACGACCAGCGCGACGAGCGCCAGCACGACCGCCGCGCCGCTGCCGGCGACAGCCGCCGGCAGGCCGGTCCAGCCGCGGCCCTGCAGGCGCCGGGTCCAGTCGTGCGCGAGCGTCGCGGCGACCGGCACCGCGAGTAGCGCCGCGGCGGCCTGCGCGAACAGGATGGTGCCGCCGCGCGCGCTGCCGTAGCCGTTCGTGCCGATCAGCCACGTGAGCATCCAGAACGCGGCGAAGACGAGCATCGTGCAGGCCGTCGCGCCCGCGGCAAGGCGGCGCGCGAGCGGGCCCGGCGTCGCGAGGTCAGCGGAGGTCATAGCTGAGCACGTCGAAGCCGGGGACGTCGCCGCCGAGGTTCTGCTCGCGCACGACGAACGAGTACGACTGCCCGGCCTTGAGCGCGCCGGCGGGCATCAGGCCCGCGGTGCGCGGATCCATGTACAGGACGACGTCGCGGCCGCCCGCGGTGCGCACGAGCATCGCCGGCCCGACCTGCCTGGCGTGGATCGCATTGACCCACTTCCCCGTCGGCGCGGTGTCGACGAGCCGTCCTTCGACACGCGCGATCTTTCGCCACGTCGGATCCTTGTTCGGCTCGTAGCGCGCGCCGCTCGCGCGACGGGCGTCGAACTCGCGCTTGTAGGTCGCGTGCATCGCCTCGAAGCTCGGGTAGCGGATCGTCCACTCCCAGTGGCGCGTGTCGCTCGCGATGTGCTCGGCCGCGCCGAAGAACTGCGAGCTCCAGCCGCCGCAGTCGCCCTTCTTCTTGCACTGCGGCCAGCCCCACTGCAGGAAGTTGCGCAGGCGCTCGTTCTCGAGCTTGAGGTAGTCGCCCATCTCCAGCATCACGCCCGGGCCCATCGCCACGGCGGTCTGGCCCTCGTTCGGCGCGACCACGAGCACGGCGCCGTTACCGACGTCGAGCTTGCCCACGCGCAGCTGGCGCATCATCGCCCAGGCATAGTCCTCGGCGCTCATGCCGTGCAGGCTGTCGACGAGCAGGGTGACGATCTCGACGCCCTGCCCGCGTGCGAGCTCGAACATGCGGCGCTCCACGCGCGCACGCTCGGCGGGATCGAGCACGCCGAATTCGTCGAAGGTGAAGCGGTCGAACTTCGACGGCGTCGAGCCCGGCGCGGGCAGCACGTCGGCGCCGCGCGCGGGACGCGCGGATGCGGTGGACGCGGTCGAGTCCGCGGGGGCACCGGTATCCACGCTGCGACTGGGCTGCGACGGTGCGCTCGCGATCGGTGCATCGCCCGGCGCCGGCACGCGCAATGGCGCATCCGCCGCCGGCTGCGGGCGGCCGGCCACGGGCGACTGCTGCGCGACCACCGCCGCGCCACCCGCGCAGTCGCGCCCGCCGACCTGCTGGCAGGCCTCGCGCCAGCCGGACTGGATGGCGGCGACGCGCTTGCCGCGGCCCGGGTGCGTGGCGCCGTCGGGGCCTTCGGGCACCAGCGCGACCATCGCCTTCAGCGCATCGTCCAGGCTCGCGCCCATCTTGTAGAGCACGAAGCCGGAGAACTTGTCGGCCTCGAGCTCGGTCGGGGGCTGGCTGCCGCCCGGCATGATCGTGTGGCCCGAGAGGTGGTGGCCGATCTCGTGCGCCATGATCGACACGGGCGCCCAGCGGTTGCCCTGCGTGGCCTGCTTCACCTGGTCGATGAAATCGCGGTTGAAGGCGATCACGCGGTGCGGGAGCTTCTGCTCGTCCAGCAGAATCACGGCGGCGGCGTTCGGCACGTTCGCCTCCACCACGTCGAAGTTCTGCGGCAGGCCGGTGTGGCGCATGATCGTGGCGACCATGTCGCGGCAGTCCGGCGGCGCGGCGCCGTGCGCGGCGCTCGCGTCGACCTTCACCGGCGCGCCGTCGTAGGAGCAGGCCTGCAACGTATCGGCGATCTCGGCGGCGAGGGCGTCGGCGTCGACCTTTGCACCCGGTTTCGTTGCGGCGGTGCGGTCGCCCGCGTTCACTGCGGGCGGCGCGGAGCCGCCGCAGCCGGCGACGAGGGCGAAGGTGACGGCGAGCGCGAGGCAGCGCGGGCGGAGCATGTCCATGCAGGGATCCCGTGGAAGTTGACGGTCAGGCGGCCTGCCAGAGCACGAGCTGGATGAGCGCGCGTCCGTAGGCGAAGAGGAAGAGCTTCTTGAGCGCGAGGAACAGCGCGACCGCCGCGGCGAGGCGCCACGCATCGCGCCGCAGGTCGAGGCGGAAGAACTGGTGGAAGGCGACGGCGACGATCAGCGCCTCGAGCCCGCCCATGTAGATCACGGCGGCGCGCTTGTGCGCGGCGACCGCGCCGTCGAGCCACAGCAGCGGCAGCAGGTTGAGCACGTTCGCGCCGATCACGACCGCCTGCGCGTAGGCCGCGAGCACGAGGTGCTCGATCGCGTTGTAGCCGAGCCGCCGCCCGAACACGGCGCGCGAGGCGAGCCAGATCGCCGGGATGCCGAGCGAGAACGACCACTTGCTCCAGCGCATGACGAGCGCCATCGCCTCGCTCACCTGCGCGCGGCCGGAGGCGAGGTAGTTCGTCTCGCCGAGCAGCCAGATCAGCAGGCCGACCGCGACCAGCAGCAGCTTGAGCGGATGCACGTGCGCCTTGCGGGCACCGAGCGCGTACTCGCGGGCAACGGTCCCCGGGTGCGTGGCGAGGCGCAGGCCGGCGCGCACCAGGCTCGCCTCGAACCAGCGCAGGCTCCCCCAGGCCTCTTCGCGGATGTCGCCAGCGCCCAGGCGCGCGGCCTTCTTCTGGCCGCAGGCGCCGCAATGCTTCGCGACGAGGTCCGCGCCGCAGTTGCGGCAGACGGGGGCATCGAAGTAGCCGGCATCGACCTCGACCGCTTCCGCGGCCACGCCGGTCGCGGTGCGCGTGGGCCACATGGCGCGCACCGCATCACGCGCGGCGTCGCGCAGGCGGGCGGGGTTCGGCAGGGGCAGGCTCGGGCTGGGCACGTCGGCACTCGCAGCCGGCGCGATGGGCGCCGGTCACGGGGGAGTACGCAGGTCTGCGGGAAACCCTGACACGCGCCGCCGGGCGCGGGCGAGCACGGCCCGGCGCTCGCCGCTCGCCGCCGGACATCGGGATCGAATCTTCGCCGGTCCGTCCCCGGCGGCGCCGTCAGCGCAGGGCGACCGTCGCGCCCTGCAGCCGCGGGGTGCCGTCGATGACGTCGGTCCAGACCAGGTGCAGGCGGCCGCCGGCGCGCGCGAGCCTGGGCAGGCCGGTGCCGCGCCCGCGCCCCTGCAGGCGCGCGATCTCCATCCGGTGCTCCACGCGGGTGGCATCGGGCGACAGCCGCGCGAGCCACAGCGATTGCCCCCGTGCGTCCTCACGCAGCCAGGCGATCCAGGCGCGCCCGGCGTCGAGCGCGACGTCGACGCGGCCGAGCACCTCCGCGCCGCCGTCGAGGCGCAGCGCCGGCGCGAAGGTCGTGCCGGCATCGGTGCTGCGCGCGACGCGCACCGACGGTGCGCTGCCAGCGCCGGTGTACCAGGCGACCACCGCCTCGTCGCCACGCGCGGCGACCCCCGGCCCGTTCACCGGGCAGGCCGGCATCGTCCATTGGTCGGCATGCACGAAGGCCGCGGGTGTCCAACGCGCGCCCTCGAGGCGCGTGGCCGCGATGTCGCGGATCTCGCCCTGGGTGCGATCGCGATAGACGAGTAACGGGCCGCGCGACGTCGCGGCGACGTCGGTCTGGCAGCAGTCGCAGGTCGATGCATCCACCTCCGCCTCGTCGAAGCGCGCGAGCCTCGCATCGAAGCGCGCGCTGCGCAGCGTCATCATCCCGCCGCCGTGCTCGCCGTGGCCGTGCCCGCCGCCGGTCCTGCGGCCGTCGAGCCAGGCGATGCCGAGGCGGTCGTGCGAGGCCGGCCACATCGCGACGAAGCCGTGCTCGGTCGGCGTGCCGTCGTCGTTGACGCGGATCGGCGCGGACCACGTGGCGCCGCCGTCCGCCGAGCGGCTCAGCACCACGTCGTAGGCATAGGTCGCCGCGGCGGACTTGCGCAACCAGTGCGCCCACAGCGTGCCGTCAGGCGTGGCCTGCACGTGCGGCGTGTCGGCCCAGTTGACGAACCAGTCGCGGCCTTCGGCCACCGTGCGCACCGGGCTCCAGGCGCCCTCGTGCGACAGGCGCGCCAGCCGCAGCGCGTGGTGGCCGCGCGCGGCTCTCTCCACCCACGACATCAGCAGCGTGCCGTCGGGCAGCGCGACCAGGTCCGGCTGCGCGCCGGCAGTAGCGGGCAGCGCCCATGCGCGTGCGCCCGGCGCGGCCGTTGCCGGCTCGGCGGACGTCGGCTTCGGGATCGTCGTGGACGCCGGTGGCGGCGTCGGGCCGCAGGCGGCGAGCAGGACCAGCACGGACGGCAGCAGGCTCTTCATGCCGGCACGTTAGCGCGTTGCCCGCGTGGCGGGGCGGCCGAGCCGCCTACCAGAGGCAGTCCTTGCACCGCGTCTCCATGTGCCGAACGACGCGCTCCAGCCCCTCGGGCGTGCGCATCAGCTCGATCGGCCGGGCGTCGAGCGCGGGCTGCGGCGTGTCGAGCCAGCCGTGCACCGCCTCGAGCGAGCCGAAGACGTCGCCGAGCGCGCGATGCAGGCGCACCAGCAGCAGCGCGCGCTCGCCCTCGGGCGTGCCGGGCACCAAGCCGGCCTCGCAGGCCAGCAGCCGCTCGACCGCGCGCGCATCGACGCCCAGCACCGCCTGCAGCAGCTCGCGGCCCAGCCCCAGGCTGCGCGTCGCGCGAACGGTCTCCAGCGTCAGCGCGTCGCCGGAAACGCGTGCATTGCCTTGCGAGACATCGATGGCATGTGCATGACCCATGCGTGCAGACTGCCGCGTGCGCGGTGCACGCGGCGCGATGCGCATATGCATCGCGGATGGGGTGTTCAGCGGCGTCGACGCGATGTCGACGCCTCCCACTCAGGCGACGCGCTCGCGGCGCAGCCGCGTGAGGTGCACGAGCAGCAGCGATACCGCCGCCGGCGTCATCCCCGGAATGCGTTGCGCCTGCCCGACCGTCTGCGGCCACACGCGCTCAAGCTTCTGCGCGACTTCCGCGCTCAGCCCGCGCACCTGCGCATAGTCGAAGCCCGCGGGAATCGGGGTGTCCTCGTGGCGCCGCGCACGCTCGATCTCCTCGCGCTGGCGGTCGAGGTAGCCGGCGTACTTCACGCCGATCTCGACCTGCTCGGCGACGTCGGCATCGTCCACCGCCGGACCGAGCGTCGGCACTCGTGTGAGCTTCGCGTAGTCGAGCTCGGGGCGCTTGAGCAGGTCGAGCGCATTCGTCTCGCGGCTGACCTCCAGGCCGAGCGTGTCGGCGATCTCGCGGCCGAGCGCATTGTTCGGCGCGGCCCACAGCGCGCGCAGCCGCGCCGCCTCGCGCTCGACGGACTCGCGCTTGTGCTCGAAGCGTTGCCAGCGCGCCTCGTCGACCAGCCCGAGTTCGCGACCGACCGGCGTGAGCCGCGCATCGGCGTTGTCCTCGCGCAGCTGCAGGCGGTATTCGGCACGCGAGGTGAACATGCGGTAGGGCTCGCTCGTGCCCTGCGTGGTGAGGTCGTCGACCAGCACGCCCAGGTAGGCCTCGTCGCGGCGCGGGCTCCAGCCCGCATGGCCCCGCACGTGGCGCGCGGCGTTGACGCCCGCGAGCAGGCCCTGCGCGGCCGCCTCCTCGTAGCCCGTGGTGCCGTTGATCTGGCCGGCGAAGAACAGGCCCGCGATCGCCTTCGTTTCCAGCGTGGTCTTGAGCCCGCGCGGATCGAAGTAGTCGTATTCGATCGCATAGCCGGCGCGCGTGATGTGCGCCTTCTCGAAACCGCGGATCGAACGCACGAGCTCGAGCTGCACGTCGAAGGGCAGCGAGGTGCTGATGCCGTTGGGATAGATCTCGGCGACGTCGAGGCCCTCGGGCTCCACGAAGATCTGGTGCGAGCCCTTCTCGGAAAAGCGCACCACCTTGTCCTCGATCGACGGGCAGTAGCGCGGCCCGACGCCTTCGATCTGGCCCGTGTAGAGCGGGCTCCGATCGAGCGCGGCGCGGATGATGTCGTGCGTGCGCTCGGTGGTGTGGGTGATCCAGCACGGCACCTGCGCGGGGTGGTCGGCGCGCGAGCCCATGAACGAGAACACCGGGCGCGGATCGTCGCCGGGCTGTTCCTCCATCACCGCGTAGTCGAGCGTGCGACCGTCGATGCGCGGGGGCGTGCCGGTCTTGAGGCGGTCGACCGCGAACGGGCCTTCGCGCAGCCGCGCGGCGAGCGCGATCGCCGGCGGATCGCCCGCGCGACCCGCGGCGTATGTCGTGGGCCCGACGTGCACCTTGCCGGCGAGGAACGTGCCCGCGGTGAGCACGACGGCGGGCGCGAAGAAGCGCAGGCCGGTCTGCGTCAGGACCGATTCGACGCGACCTGCATCGAAGGCGATGTCGTCCACTGCGGCCTGGAACACGGTGAGCCCGGGCTGCGACTCCACCGCGCGGCGGACGAACGCGCGATAGAGCGAGCGATCGGCCTGGCAACGCGTCGCACGCACCGCCGGGCCCTTGCTCGCATTGAGCCGGCGCCACTGGATGCCCGCGGCATCGGCCGCGCGCGCCATCACGCCGCCGAGCGCATCGATCTCGCGCACCAGGTGGCCCTTGCCGATGCCACCGATCGCCGGATTGCAGCTCATCGCGCCGACGGTCTCGATCGAATGCGTGAGCAGCAGCGTGCGTGCACCGGCGCGCGCGGCCGCGAGGGCGGCCTCGGTACCGGCGTGGCCGCCGCCGATCACGATCACGTCATAGCGGTAGAAGGCGTCGTTCATGGCGTCAAGGCTACGGCGGCGGCGTGCATTGTCGGCGATGCGCCCGGGGGTTGCAGGGCAGCGCGCGCTGCGTCAGTCGCCGCTGCCGTGGACGGACGGGCATGGCCGCGGAGCGTCACCCGGCGCGAGCAAGCTGTACGACCTGAACGCCGATCTGTGATGCGGCGCCGGAAACCCCGCCGGAAACGCGGCTGGCACGCTTTCTGCACATTGTTCCGTGCACCCAGCGGGGCAGGCGCTTGCGTCGGCCGGTATTGGAACAGGGGCTGGCCACAGCGCCCGCGGGGAAGCACGGAGGGCCGGATGTCGGGGGACGTCCGGCCCTCTTTCTTTTTCGGGATCGCCGGGGCGATGGGTGGGCCGGGTGCCGGCCCCGACGAGGTGCGGAACAGGGGGGATCCGAAGGTCCTCGCCGGAGCCGACATGGAAGGCCGGCCTCGATGCGGTCGCGTCGCAAAGCGACGCGCACCGTCACAGCGCGGCTAGCTTGCGACCGCGACCCGCGCGGTGCAAGCCGCGCGCGTCACGTTTCGGCTCACTCTTCCTGCTGGCGCACGCCGGTATCGCGGGCTTCCTGCGTGCGACGGATCATGTCGCCGAAGCCCGAGCCGGCGCCGTTGCGCATGCGCGGCGATTCGCTGCGCGGCTCGCCGCCGCCGAAGCCGCCAGCGTCGACGCGCGGCTCGCGGCGCGGCATGCCGCCGAAATCCGACTGCGCCGTGTTGCCGGTCACGCCCGGCATCGGGGTGCGACGGCGACGGATCTCGTCGATGTTGCGCCAGCCGCCGCCTTCGCCGATGTCGGGCCGGTTGTCGGTCCCGCCGCTGCCGTCGGGGCCCGGGCGCGGCTGCACATAGCGCGGCCGACCGTAGTACGGATGCCCGTAGTACCCGCCACCGTAGTACGGGTGACCGTAGTAGCCACCGCCGTAGTACGGATTGCCGTAATAGCCGTAGGGCGAGCCGATGCGCCCGTAGATGGACAGGCCCGGGCGGTACGGCCCGTAGTAGGGGTCGTAACCGTAGGGGCCGTAGTGGCGGTACTCGACCGACGGGCGGCCGTAGTAGTAGTCGCCACGATCGCCGTCGCGATAGCCGTACGGCGCGCTGGTGACGCAGCCGGCCAGCAGGACGCCGGCGGCCAGCGGAAGCAGGAGCTTGCGGATCATGTGGAACCCCCCATTCGGACACTGCACTTTCGGCCGCTCGGATTGAACTACCGCTTAACTTTTTCGATCGCGACGCACGTGCGGCTGAGCGGTTCAGCCCCGACGCCCCGTCGCGGTCGATTGCAGGTGCCGCACGGGGCTGCGAGCATCGCGGGCCCATCGAACGGTCCTGCCCATGCCCGGCCTCCACCGCGTCTCCGGCCGTGCCCGGCTCGGCCTCGTGCTGAGCGCGATCACCGCGCTGTGCTGGGCGACCCTGCCGGTCGCGCTCAAGCTCACGCTGGACGCGCTCGACCCGATCACCCTGACATGGTTCCGCTTCCTCGTCGCGGCCGTCCTGACGGCCGGATGGCTGGGGCTGCGTGGACGGCTCGGCGGCATCGCGAGCCTGGGCGGGCGGCGGATGGCGCTGCTCGCCGTCGCCGCGCTGATGCTGGTCGGCAACTACGTCTTCTACCTGCTCGGCGTCGACCGCACGTCGCCCGGCAATGCCCAGCTGCTGATCCAGCTCGCGCCGCTGCTGATGGCGCTCGGCGGCATCCTCGTCTTCGGCGAACGCTTCCGCGCCGCGCAGTGGCTCGGCATGGCGCTGCTCGTGGGCGGCCTCGCCCTGTTCTTCCGCGACCAGCTCGCGCATGTCGCCACCGGCGGCGGCTACGTCGCCGGCTCGCTGCTCGTGGTGCTCGCCGCCGTGGTCTGGGCGATCTACGCGCTCGCGCAGAAACAGCTCCTGGTCGCGCTCGGCTCGATGCAGGTGCTCGGCGTGATCTACGTCGCCGCCGCGGTGATGCTGTGGCCGTTCGCGCAGCCCGCCACCCTGCTCGCGCTGACGCCGCTGCAATGGGTGCTGGTCGGGTTCTGCGCGCTCAACACGGTGGTGGCGTACGGCGCGTTCGCCGAGGCGCTGGCGCACTGGGAGGCCTCGCGCGTCTCCGCCGTGCTCGCGCTCACGCCGCTGCTGTGCCTGGCGGTGGTCGCGCTCGTGCATGCCGCGTGGCCGACGATGCTCGCGCCGGAGCCGATGTCGACCGTGGGCTGGATCGGCGCGCTGCTGGTCGTCGCCGGCTCGGCCGCCGTGAGCCTGCTCGGCGCGCGCCGCGCCGCCGCGCCGGGTTGCGACTCCGTATCCTGAGCGTTCTTCCTCGACCGCCCGTCCGATGACCGCCCCGACCTTCGACGACATCCTCGCCGCCGCCGCACGCATCGCGCCGCATGCGCACGTCACCCCGGTGCTGCGCTCGCGCTCTCTCGATGCGCTGGCCGGCTGCGAGCTGCACTTCAAGGCCGAGAACCTGCAGCGCATCGGCGCCTTCAAGTTCCGCGGCGCGGCCAATGCGGTGTTCGGGCTCGACGAGGAAACGGCCGCGCGTGGCGTGGTCACCCAATCGTCGGGCAACCACGGCGCGGCGATCGCGCTGGCCTGCCGCGAGCGCGGCATTCCCGCGCATGTGGTGGTGCCGACCAACACGCCGAAGGTGAAGCTCGCGGCGATCGAGGCCTTCGGCGCCCGCGTGATCCAGTGCGAGCCGACGCTCGCCGCGCGCGATGCGACGAGTCGCGCGGTGCTCGACGAGACCGGCGGCGAGCTCGTGCATCCCTACAACGACGCGCGCGTGATCGCCGGCCAGGGCACCGCGACGCTCGAGCTGCTGCGCGAGGCCGGGCGCCTGGACGTGGTGATGGCGCCGGTGTCGGGCGGCGGGCTGATGAGCGGCACGGCGATCGCCGCGCACGGCATCGACCCGCGCATCGAGGCCTGGGGCGCGGAGCCCGAGCAGGCGGCCGATGCGCATGCCTCGCTCGCGCGCGGCGAGCGCGTCACCGACATGGTGCCCGACACGATCTGCGACGGCCTGCGCGCGCAGCTCGGCACGCTGACCTTCCCGATCCTGCGCGAGCACTGCGCGGGCATCGGGCTCGCGTCCGAGCGCGAGATCCTCGCGGCGATGCGCCTCGTCTGGGAACGCCTGAAGCTGATGATCGAGCCGTCGGCGGCGGTGCCGCTCGCGGTGGTGCTGCGCGAGCGCCAGCGCTTTGCCGGCCGGCGCGTGGGCATCATTCTCTCCGGCGGCAACCTCGACATCGACGCGGTGCTGCGCGCTGCATGAGCGCGTGGACGGCGCCGCGCGCGCCGTGGCGTTGTCCGGGGCCGTGGATCGCGCTGCTCGCGATCGTGCTCGCACTCGCCTTCCTCGGCAGCCGCGGCATCTGGGATCCCGACGAGGGGCGCTACACCAACGTCGCGCTGAACATGCTCGACAGCGGCGATTGGCTCAATCCGCGCCGCAACGACGAGATCGGCCACTGGACGAAGCCCCCGCTCACCTACTGGGCGATCGCGGCGAGCATCGCCGCCTTCGGCCAGGATGCGTTCGCCGCGCGGCTGCCCGCGGCGCTCGCCTACCTCGCCTGCATCGTCCTGGTGGCGCTGATGGCGCGCCGGCTGGTTCCGGGCCGCGCGCACGTCGCCGCGCTGGCCTACGCGACGATGCTGCTGCCCTTCGGCGCCGCGCAGCTGATCACGACCGACTTCCTGCTCGCTGCGTTCACCACGCTCGCGATGGCCGCGTTCGTCGAGGCGCGCTTCGGCGCACGGCACCGGGTGCCGTGGATGCTGCTCATGTGGCTGGCCTTCGCGCTGGGCGTTCTGACCAAGGGCCCGCCGGCGCTGCTGCCGCTGCTGCCGATGGTCGCCTTCGACCTTCTGATGCCCGGCCGGCGCGGGCATCGCCTGTTCGACGCAGGCGGCATCGCGGTGTTCGCGCTGGTCGCGCTGCCCTGGTACGTCGCGGTGATCCATG
Source organism: Lysobacter humi (ex Lee et al. 2017) (assembly GCF_054781815.1). Lineage (NCBI taxonomy): Bacteria > Pseudomonadati > Pseudomonadota > Gammaproteobacteria > Lysobacterales > Lysobacteraceae > Lysobacter > Lysobacter humi (ex Lee et al. 2017). Next base: position 12,530 of record NZ_BAAGTR010000008.1, read on the forward strand.
GCCATCCCGGCCTGCTGCGCTATTTCCTCGGCGACGAGGTGGTTGGCCGGCTGGCGAGCAGCGAGTTCCGGCGTCATGCCGAGTGGTACGGGTGGATCGAGGTCTATGCGCCGACGCTGCTGCTGGGCAGCCTGCCGTGGGCGCCGGTGCTGCTGCGCTGGACGCGCGGGCTGCCGGCGCGCCTGCGCGCCTGGCGCGATGCGGACGCGCGCGTCGAGGCGTCGGCCGAGCTGCTGCTGGCGCTGTGGCTCCTGCTGCCGCTCGCGCTGTTCTGCCTGGCGCGCTCGCGCATGCCGCTCTACCTCCTGCCGATGTTCTCCGCGCTGGCGCTGCTGGTCGCGCTGCAATCCGCGCGCGAGGCGCGCGCGCTGCCGCGCTGGCCGTGGATCGCCGGCTGGGCGGCGCTCCTGCTCACGGCGAAGTTCGCCACGGCGCACTGGCCGACGCACAAGAACGCCGAGGCCTGGGCGCGGGGGATCCGCGCACGCGCCGGCGATGTCGACGAGGTCGTCTTCGTGGAGGACATGGCGCGCTACGGCCTGCACCTGCATCTCGGCCGCGGCGTCGAGATCGAGAAGATCGCGCTCGATCCGAGCCCGCAGCCCGTGTTCAACCCGACGTACGACGAGGACCTCGCGACGGAGCTCGGCGAGCACGAGCCGGGCGCGCTGTGGATCACCAAGCGCGAGCGCTGGCCCGAGGTGCGCGCACGCATCGAGGCCGCGGGCTACCGCACGGTGGTGCTCGGCACGCCCGTGCACGGGCGCGTGATGTTCCGGCTGGTGCCTACGTCGCCGGCCGCGCCCGCGCCGCCACCGCGCTGAACAGCACGATCGCGAGAATCACCACCAGCGCGCCGACGGCCGCCCGCCCGCGTGGCCAGGCCTCGCCGAGCCAGAGCGCGCCGATCGCGCAGGCGAACAGGATCTCGGCGGCCTGCATCGCCTCCGCCGCGGCGAGCGCGGTCGGATCGCGGCGCACGCGCCCGGTCGCCTCGAAGAACAGCACCGTCGCGATCACGCCGGCGCCGAGCGCGACGCCCGCGGCGAGCCCGACCTGCGCAAGTGACGGCGCGCCGTGCCGGGCGCCCGCCCAGGCCGCGATCGCGAGCCAGGCCGGCAGGCTCGCGACCGTCATGCCGAACACGCGCTGCACCGCGTCGAGCTCGATGCCGCGCCGCTCCAGGTGCAGCAGCAGGCCGCGGTTGCCGAGCGGATAGGCCACCGCGCTCACCGCGACGGCACCGAGCGCGAGCCAGCCGTCGCGATCGAGCCGGCCGCCGGCATGCGCGAACTGCATCAGCAGCACGCCGCCGACCGCGAGCAGGCCGAGCGCGAGCGCGACCGGCGGCACGCGCCGCCGCGCATCGTCGTAGAGGAACGGCGCGCACAGCATCCCGGCCACCACGGTGAGCTGGAACGTGCCGGCCACCAGCCATGACGGCCCGCTCGCCGCGGCCCAGCTCAGGCAGACGTAGAACAGCACGAAGCCGATCGCGCTCCAGCCGAGCCAGGCGAGCGGCGCGGCGCGCAGCGCGGCCGCGACCGGCGCGATCGATCCCCGCCGCGCGAGCACCAGCGGGAGCATCAGCGGCGCGGTGATCAGGTAGCGCAGCGCGGCCGTCCACGCCCAGTGGCCGCCGTCCACCGCCGCGGCGCGGTTGAGCACGTAGGTGGAGGTGAAGAACAGCGCCGACAGCAGTGCAATGGCGACGGCGATCAGCGTCGCGCGCGCATGCGCGCTCACCCGCGCCGCCGGATCGGGATCTGCGAGACCGGCACGCGCACCTCGTCGACACCGCCCATGCGGATCGGCGCGCCTGCCGCGGGGCCCCAAGCCTGTGCGTAGACCACGTCCCACGTGACCGGCAGGCCCTGCGGCGTGCGCATCGCCTCGTAGGCGGCGCTCGCCCGTGCGAAGCGCGCGCGGCCGGTGAGCGCGCGGCGGCGGTCGTGCATCGCATTGGTCGCGCCGAGGCCGCGCAGGCCGCGCATGATCGCCGGCAGGTCGGGCTCGCTGAGGTGGAAGACGTCGCGATCGAGCACCGGATCGCGGAAGCCCGCACTGACGAGCGCGTCGCCCAAGCCCGCGATGTCGATGAACGGGCTGACGTGCGGCGCGTCATCGGCATGGGCGAACGCCTCGCGCAGCTCGACGAGCGTCTGGCGGCCGAACGTGGAGACGAGCAGCAGGCCCTCCGGCTTGAGCACGCGCCGGAAGCCGGCGAACACCGCGGGCAGGTCCTCGATCCACTGCAGGCAGAGGCTGGAGAACAGCACGTCGACGCTGCCGTCACGCAGCGGCAGCGCGGAGGCATCGGCCTGCAGGATCGCCGGCCGCTTCGAGAAATCGAGCAGTCCGCGCTTGGTGCCGACCCGGCGCTGCGCTGCGCGCGCCATGCCCGGCGCGAGGTCCACGCCGATCACCTGCGCCTTGGGCCAGCGCTCGCGCAGCAGCGCGGTGCCGAAGCCCGTACCGCAGCCGACGTCGACCACCACGCCCGGCGTGCGCGCGCCGAGTGCGGGATCCTCGTAGTACGGCAGCGATTCCGCCAGCCGCGTGGCGACCTCGCGCTGCAGCGCGGCGGCCTCGTCGTAATGCGCGGCGGCGCGTGAGAACGCGCGGCCGACCTGGCGGTGGTCGAACAGCTCGGGGCTCATGTGATGCCCGCGCCCGCGCGCGCGACGTGCGGGCCTTGCGAGCATTGTCGTCGACTGCGCTGCGCGCACGCCGCGTGTCGGCGCGCACTCATGCGTCCAGCCCGTGTGCGCGGCGCGCGAACGCATCGATCGCCGCGGCGACGTCGTCGGCCGCGCCGAGGAACGGCGCGTGCCCGGCGTCCGGAATCACCAGGCTCTCGGCGCGCGGCGCGAGCGCGGCGGCCGCGGGCATCGCACCGGCCGGCACGAGGCGATCACGCCGACCGGCGATCCAGAGGCTCGGCACCTGCAGGCGCGGCAGCTCGTCGCGCAGGTCGGCACGGTCGAGCAGGCGGAGGCCGTGCAGCAGCGCGCGCGCGCTCGGCTCGCCGCGCTCGAACGCGTGCTGCTTGAGATTGCGCAGCTCGTCCTGCGCGCTCGCCGAGCCCAGCGCCTCGAGCGCGAGGAAGCCCTCGAGCGTGGCGCGGAAGTCCTTCGACAGCGCGTCGGCGAAGTCGACGAACAGGTTCGGGCGCACGCCGTACGGCCAGTCCTCGCCCGCCACGAAGCGCGGCGAGGAGGCCAGCATCACCAGCCCGCGGGTGCGCGCCGCGAAATCCAGCACGCAGCGCAGCGCGAACTGCCCGCCGAGCGACCAGCCGAGCCAGACCGCATCGGGTGCGGCCTCGACCAGGCGCGGTGCGAGCGCGACCGGATCCAGCGGCAGGTCGCTCGCATGCGCATGGCCATGGCCGGGCAGGTCGACCAGATGCAGCGTCCAGCGGTCGGCGAGCCGGTCGACCAGCGGCGCGAACAGGCCGCTGTGCATCGCCCAGCCGTGCACCAGCGCGATCGACGGGCCCTGCCCGCGCGTGTCGACGTGCATTTCAACGCTCCCGCAACGAGCGGATCGCGGCGACGGCGTCGTCCAGGCGCGCGGCCGGCACCAGCAGGTGGTCGTGGAAGTGGCCGGCGAGCACGTTGCAGGCGATGCCGCGCTCGGCGAGCACGCCCGAGACCGCGGCGGTCACGCCCACCGCATTGAGCGCCGAATGCACCTTGAGCGAGATCCACGCGGCGACGAAGCCCGGCAGCTCGCCCTGCGCGCGCGCATAGGCCTCCGGCACGACGTAGGTGATGCCCTCGACTTCGGTGATGCGGGCCTCGGCGACCGCGTCGGCCGCGGCATCGGGCTTGCGGCGCGAGATCACGCAGTACGTACCGGAGCGCACGACCACGTCGAGGTGCGCGAGGATGTTGGGGAGATGGGTTTCGCCGGTCATGCGTCCAGAGCGATCGGTGCGGGCGCCGCGTCACGCGCGCGGGCGAGGGCGTCGACGAGCGTGTCGACATCGGCTTCGGCATGCAGCGCGGTGAGCGTGACGCGCAGGCGTGCGCGCCCCTCGGGCACGGTCGGCGGGCGGATCGCGGAGACCCACAGGCCGGCGTCCTCCAGCGCGCGCGACATCGTGAGCGCGCGGCGGTCGTCGAAGGCCATCACCGCCTGGATGGGCGTCGCCGACGGCAGCACGTCGAGGCCCCGGCGCAATGCACCGTCGCGGAAGCGCGCGACGAGCGCGGCCAGATGCGCGCGATGGCCGTCGGCCACGCGCGCGACGCGCACCGCGGCGAGCGCCGCCGCGGCGAGCGCCGGCGGCAGCGCGGTCGAATACACGTGCGGGCGCGCGGTCTCGGCCAGGTGCTGCACGAGGTCCGCATCGCCGGCGACGACCGCGCCGTAGGTGCCGAGCGCCTTGCCGAGCGTGGCGAGCTGCAGCGGGACCTCGCGCGTGGACAGGCCCGCCGCGGCGAGGCTGCCCGCGCCCGCGGGGCCGTGCACGCCGACGCCGTGCGCATCGTCCACGTAGAGCAGTGCGTCGTGCGCACCTGCGAGGCCGGCGAGTTCGCGCAGCGGCGCGACGTCACCGTCCATGCTGAAGACGCCGTCCGTGGCGAGCATGGCGAGCGCCCGGCGGTCGGCATCGCGCGGCATGCGTTGCGTGGCGGCGCGCAGCTGACGGGCCGCGCCCTCGACGTCCGCATGCGGATACCGCACGAGCGTGGTGCCGGACAGGCGCGCGGCATCGATCATCGAGGCATGGTTGAGGCGGTCCTGCACGCAGGCGTCGCCCTCGCGGAGCAGGGCCTGCAGCACCGCGAGGTTCGCGCTGAAGCCGCTGCCGAACACGAGCGCGGCCGGCGCCTGCAGCCAGTCGGCGACTTCGCGCTCGAGCGCGCCGTGCACGGCATGGTGACCGCAGACCAGCGCGGATGCGGTGCTGCCGATGCCCTCCGTCAATCCCTCGCGTGCGGCGGCGACCACCTGCGGATGCTGCGAGAGCCCGAGGTAGTCGTTGCTGCAGAAGTTCAGCAGCGTGCGGCCGTCGACCTCGCAGCGCATGCCGTCGCGCCGCGTGACGGTGCGCCGCACGCGGCGTCGCGCGGCGGCGTCACGGGCCTCGCGCGATTCGGCGATGCGCTGCGACCACGTCACGTCAGGCCGCGCAGCCGCAGCCGGTGCCGCAGCCCATCGACGCCGCGCCGAAGGCCGGTTCCGCGTCGACGATGTCGGCATGCACCGTGTTCGGGGCCTCGACCACGTGCATCGGCCGCAGGCCGAGGCGCGCGAACAGCGCCATGTCGCGCTCGGTGTCGGGATTGCCCGTGGTCAGCAGCTTCTCGCCGTAGAAGATCGAATTCGCGCCGGCGGCGAAGCACAGCGCCTGCAGCTCATCAGACATCGACTCGCGCCCCGCCGACAGGCGCACCATGGAGCGCGGCATCATGATGCGAGCCACCGCGATCATCCGCACGAACTCGAACGGATCGAGCGCGGCGGTGCCGGCGAGCGGCGTGCCTTCCACCTGCACGAGGCGGTTGATCGGCACCGAGTCCGGATGCGCCGGCAGGTTGGCGAGCGCCTGCAGCAGGCCGGCGCGCTGCTCGCGCGTCTCGCCCATGCCGACGATGCCGCCGCAGCAGGTCTTCATGCCGGCGTCGCGCACGTGCGCGAGCGTGTCAAGGCGATCCTGGTACTCGCGCGTGTGGATGATCTCGCCGTAGAACTCCGGCGCGGTGTCGAGGTTGTGGTTGTAGTAGTCGAGGCCCGCCTCGCGCAGTGCCCTGGCCTGCGTATCGCTGAGCATGCCGAGCGTGGCGCAGGTTTCCAGGCCCAGCGCCTTCACCTCGCGGATCATCTCGGCGACCTTCGGGATGTCGCGGTCCTTCGGGCTGCGCCAGGCGGCGCCCATGCAGAAGCGCGAGGCACCGGCGGCCTTGGCCTGTCGCGCCTTCTCCAGCACGGCATCGGTCGCCATCAGCTTCGTGGCGTCCACGCCCGTGTGGTAGCGCTGGGCCTGCGGGCAGTAGGCGCAGTCCTCGGGGCAGCCGCCGGTCTTGACCGACAGCAGGGTCGAGACCTGCACCTCGGCCGGGTCGAAATGCTGGCGGTGCACGGTGCCGGCGCGATGCAGCAGTTCGGTCAGCGGCAGCGCAAAGAGCTCGAGGATCTCCGCGCGCGACCAGTCGTGGCGGAGGCCCGACGCCACGGGGCGCAGTTCGCTGACAGCCTGCATAGGGTTTTTCCGACAGTCGCGCCGAAGCGGGAGGCGCAGTCTGGAAACCTATGGACATCACTGTCAACCAGACCGACCCCTCGACGGTTGACGGGCTCCGGGCCCGCCTTTCCTTCTGGCTCCGCAACGACGCCACGCGCCTGCTCTGGCCGACGCGCTGCCTCGCCTGCGAGGACCCGGGCCTCGACGGCATGGACCTCTGCCATGCCTGCGAGGCCACGCTGCCGGCGATGGACGCCGCCTGCCGGCGCTGCGCGCTGCCGCTGCCCGCGGGCGAGGGGGTTTGCGGCCCCTGCCTGAAGAGCCGGTCGCCGGTCGACGAGGTCCACGCCGCCTATCGCTACGACGCCCCGCTGGACCGCCTGCTGCCGCGCCTGAAGTTCGCAGGCGACCTCGCCGCCGGCCGGCTCGTCGCCCAGCTGATGGCCGGACGTCTGCGCCACGCGCCCCGCCCGCAGGCCCTGATTCCCGTGCCGCTGCACCGCTCGCGCCTGCGCCAGCGCGGCTTCGACCAGACGCTCGAGCTTGCGCGCCCGCTCGGCCGCGCGCTCGGCCTGCCGGTACTGGAAGGCGCGCTGATGCGCCACAAGGCGACGCAGGAGCAGTCGCGCCTGTCGGCGATCGCGCGCCGGCGCAACCTCAAGGGGGCCTTCGAGACGCGCCCGCGGCTGCCCCTGCCCGAGCACGTCGCGCTCGTCGACGACGTCATGACCACCGGCGCCACCCTGCACGCCGCGGCGATCGCACTGCGGCGCGCGGGGGTCAAGCGCGTGGATGCCTGGGTGGCGGCGCGCGTGCCCTGAGACACCGCACGTCGACGGCCGGGGTGCCGCATCACGCTGCGAGACCGCCAGCGGGACGGCGGTCCGGGCGTCGGACGCTAATCCGCGCGACGCACCTGCCGATCGTGCAGGCGCGAGAACACGGCGAGCGAGGCGCCCGCGCCGCACAGGCAGAGGAACATGTCCCACTGCGTGTCCCAGACGTCGCCCTGCGTCGCGAGGAAGGCGTCGGCGTCCGCCCCGAACGCGAGTGCGGCCCACCACTCGATCATCTCGAAGAAGGCGGAAAAGCTCAGCGCCGCCGCGATGCACAGGTAGGTGAGCCAGCCGCCCGGCCGCAGCGGCGTGCGTCGCAGCAGCACCTCGCGCGCCAGGATCGCCGGCACCACGCCCTGCATCAGGTGGCCGACACGGTCCCACGGATTGCGCTGCGTGCCGAGCACCTCGCGCAGCCATTCACCGGCAGGGGCCTGCGCATACGTGTAGGCACCGCCCTCGATCAGCACCAGCGCGTGCAGCGCGAGCAGCCAGGCGAGCAGGCGGCTGGTGCGCAGGCGCCCGCTCGCGAGCGCCGGCCATGCGGCGATCACCCAGACGACCTCGAGCAGCCACGTCATCCGATCGTGCGCGACCGCGAACGAGGCGACGAGCGCGAGTGCGACTGCCGCGAGCAGTGCGGCCGACTCGCCGCGCGAGGGCGTGCGCAGCACGTGGCCCGCGTGCGCGGGTGGGGGCGGCAACGGCATCGCGGGGCTCCGGTCGTGCGGACGCCGAGCATGACCTGCGGCGGATGTCGGCGCGCGTGCCGCCGCTACACTGCCGGCATCCAACGCCAAGGAGTGCGCCGTGAGCCAGTGGTTCTTCGTCAATCCCCGCAACAGCGAGCGCGTCGGCCCGCTCGATCCGGACGCCGCCTTCGCCTATGCGCGGCAGAACCCGGACCACACCTGCTGGCGCGACGGCCTGTCCGGCTGGCAGCCGGTGCGCGCGATGCCGGAGTTCGCCGAGGCCGTCGGCGCGCCCGGCACGCACATGCCCCCGCCGCCGCCGATGCCCGGCACGCGCGGCCTGAACGACGACATCGACTACCGCATCGTCGGCAACGACATGCCCTTCGTGGAGATCGAGCTCGACCCGGGCGAGAGCGCGATCGCCGAAGCCGGCGCGCTGATGTACAAGGACGCGGTCGTCGGCATGGAGACGGTGTTCGGCGACGGCACGCGCTCCGGCGGCCCGGCGGGCGGCGGCTTCATGGACAAGCTGATGTCCGCGGGCAAGCGCGTGATCACCGGCGAGAGCCTGTTCACCACGGTCTACACCCACAACGGCCAGGGCAAGGCGCGCGTCGCCTTTGCCGCGCCGTATCCGGGCACGGTGCTGCCGATCCGCCTGTCGGAGCACGGCGGTCGCCTGATCTGCCAGAAGGACTCGTTCCTCGCCGGTGCGCGCGGCGTGCAGGTGGGCATCCACCTGCAGCGCAAGATCATGACCGGCCTGTTCGGCGGCGAGGGCTTCATCATGCAGAAGCTCGAGGGTGACGGCTGGGTCTTCGTGCACGCCGGCGGCACGCTGGTCGAGCGTGACCTCGGCCCCGGCGAGCGGCTCGACGTCGACACCGGCTGCGTGGTCGCCTTCCATCAGACCGTCAACATGGACGTGCGCCCGGTCGGCGGCATCAAGTCGATGTTCTTCGGCGGCGAAGGCGTCTTCCTCGCCACGCTCACCGGCCCGGGCAAGGTCTGGCTGCAGTCGCTGCCGTTCTCGCGCATGGCCGCGCGCATGTTCGCCGCGGCGCCGCAGGGCGGCGGCAAGAACGTCGGCGAAGGCTCCGTGCTCGGCGGCCTCGGCCGCATCCTCGACGGCGACAACGGCTTCTGAGTCGACCCGCAGGCGTCGGTGCACCCGGCGCCCGCCGGCCCATGGCCGCCGACCGCGAGCGCGGCGGCGGCATTCGGCGGATGGAGCCGGCGCTGTGCCAGCCATCGCGGGCCGCCCGGCGTCCGACGCCCGCTGCCGCTGCCTGAACCTGTGCCCCTGGCGTTCCGCATACCGCGCCCGGGTGTCGCGACGCCGCGCGTATCCTCGCTGCGCCCCACCGGGACCGCCCCTACGTGACCGTCCGCATCGCCGCCGCCAGCCTGCTCGCCGTCCTCGTGCTCGCCGCGGGCCTGCAGCCCTCGCCCGCCGCGCCGCCAGGCCCAGCGAAGATCGCGACCCCGGCGAAGCCCGCGCCCGTACGCATCGGCCTCGCCCTCGGCGGCGGCGCGGCGAAGGGCTTCGCGCACATCGGCGTCATCAAGATGCTCGAGGCCAACGGCATCCGCGTCGACGTGGTCGCCGGCACCAGCGCGGGCAGCGTCGTGGGCGCGCTGTATGCGAGCGGGCAGGACGCGTTCCGCATGCAGACCACCGCCTTCGCGCTCGACGAGGACCGCATCCGCGACGTCAGCCTGTTCGCGACCGGCGGCGTGGTGAAGGGCGAGCGGCTGCAGGCCTACGTCAACGAGCTGGTGCGGGGGCGCCCGCTGCAGGCAATGCGCAAGCCGTTCGCGGCGGTCGCCACGCGGCTCGAGGACGGCAAGCGCACGGTGTTCACGCGCGGCGACACCGGCCAGGCGGTGCGCGCGTCCAGCAGCATCCCGGGCGTGTTCGAGGCGGTGCGCATCGGCAAGTGGACGTATGTCGACGGCGGCGTGGTCAGCCCGGTGCCGGTGGATGCCGCGCGCCAGCTCGGCGCGGACTTCGTCATCGCGGTCGACATCTCCAGCAAGGCCGGCGGCCGCGCACCGGGGAACATGCTCGGCAACATCAACCAGTCGATTACGATCATGGGCCAGAAGCTCGGCGAGCTCGAGCTCAAGCGCGCCGACGTGGTGATCCGTCCGGCAGTGCTCGACATCGGCGCGGCCGACTTCGAACAGAAGAACCGCGCGATCCTGGAAGGCGAGCGCGCCGCGCTGGCGATGCTGCCGACGATCCGCGCGCGACTGGACGCGCTGCAGAAGCGCCGGGCGGCGACCGCGCAGGCGCGCGCGCAGGCGGCGGCCGAGAAGGCCCGCGCCGCCGCCGAACAGGCACGTCTGGACTGCGAGGCCCGGCGCAGCCGGCTCGACCGGATCCTGCGTCGCGATCGCTGTCCGACGGACTGAGCCGGTGGGAACCGCCGCGGCACGCTTCGATCGGCATCCGGCCCTTGGGACGCGACAGGCCGACGGGAGCCGTCGCTGAACACTTCATCAGCCGTCGTTTAACGAAACCTTGACACCCCAGGCGGCGGTGGGCAGTCTGCGCCCGCCCTCCGGGGCGGACTCCCTTTCGCAGCGAACAACAAGAATGAAGAAGACCCTGATCCTCGCGCTGGCCCTGGCCGGCCTCGCCAATACCGCGATGGCCGCCGAAGGCGGCGCCGGCTACATCCGCGCCGAGCTCGGCACCAGCGACGTGGAAGCGGGCGTCGACGGCTTCGGCCGCGACTCCGACGACGACACGGCCACCACCGTGCGCGGCGGCTACTGGTTCACCCCGAACTTCGCGCTCGAAGGCCACATCGGCTCGCTCTACAACGAGCGCCTGACCGACGACACCGAGGCCGATCTCGTCACCGCCGGCATCGGCTTCGCGGCCAAGGCGAACCTGGGCGCCGAGGGCGAGGGTTTCTTCATCGGCGCACGCGCCGGCATCGCGCGCATGACGGCGCAGGTTCGCGAGGACTCGTTCACCGTGGTGGACGACGAGCATTCGAACCGTCCCTACTTCGGCGTGAACGTCGGCTACGACTTCAACGAGCGCTTCGGCCTGAGCCTGAACCTCGACCGCCACCAGGGCGAGTTCGACGGCCTCGAGGTCCGCGCGGACACGCTCACGCTCGGCGGCGAATTCCGCTTCTGAGCCATGGATCGCGTCACCCGGACGGCCACCTCCGGGTGGCCGTCTGCGCTTGTGGCGCTAGCGGCGGACCGCGTCCGGCCGGTCGGCGAGGTCCTCGGGCGTCGGCTCGCCCGTCGGGGCCGGCTCGCGCCCGCCCGAGCGCCAGTGCCGCAGCCACTGCACGTGCCGCCAGCGGTCGAGCTGGCGCATCACCGGCTTGGCCGCGGCGCCGTGCAGCAGGATCGAGAGCAGCACGACGAGGGCGACCAGCGCCCACAACGATTCGCGCTCGCGGAACTCGGCCTGGTTGAAGGCGAAGGCGAGGTAGTAGAACGAGCCGATGCCGCGCACGCCGAAGATCGCGATCGCCCAGCGCTCGCGCTGCCGCAGCGGCGTGCCGAGCAGGCACAGCCACGCCCCGACCGGCCGCAGCACCAGCACGATGAGCAGCGCCGCGACGACTTCGCGCCACGTCAGCGCAGCCAGCAGCCCGGTCACCAGCGCGCCGCCGAAGCCGATCAGCAGCAGCGCCACGAGCAGCCGCTCGCACTGCTCGGCGAACAGGTTGAGCGTGCCGTGGTACTCGTGGCCGCGCTCGTAGTGGCGGATCACCACCGCGGCGACGAACACGGCGAGGAAGCCGTACGTGTGCAGCAGCTCGGCCACGCCGTAGACGATCAGGATGATGGCGAGCGCGGTCAGGCCGTCCGCGGTGCGGCTCAGGGCGTCCTCGCGCTCCACGCGGAAGACCACGTGCATCAGCGCGTAGCCCAGGCCCCAGCCCACCGCGACCGCGCCGCCGAGCCGCCAGGCGACGTCCACCGCGAGCCAGCGGCCCCAGTCGACGTCGACGGCGGCGCCCGCCGTGGCGAAGGCGATCGCCAGCCAGACGAACGGGAATGCGAGGCCGTCGTTGAGGCCGGCCTCGGAGGTGAGCGCGAGCCGCACCGGATCCTCGCCGCCTTCGCCCGGCGCGCCGACCTGCAGGTCGGCGGCGAGCACCGGGTCGGTCGGCGCGAGCACCGCGCCGAGCAGGGCGGCCGCCGCGAGCCCGTAGCCGAGCAGGCCCGTGCCCAGCAGCGCGCCGCCGAGGATGGTGAGCGGCATGCCGAACAGCAGCAGGTGCCAGGTCGCGCGCCAGCCGCCCCAGCTGAAGCGGGTGTCGATGCGGATGCCCGCCCCGAGCAGCGCGACGAGCACGGTGATCTCGGTGATGCGCTCGACCGCCTCGCCGCTGCGCAGCGGATCGGGATCGGGCAGCGGCAGTCCGACGGCATAGAGCACGGCGCCGAGGGCGACGTAGACGGTCGGGAAGCTCAGGCTCCGCTGGCGGAGCAGGTGCGGCAGCCAGGCCGCGCCCAGCAGCGCGATTCCGGCCACCGTAAGCAAGAGTTCGTAGCGGTCGATGCCGTGCATCGCGCGAGCATGCACGCCGGTTCGCGAAGCCGGCCTGCACACCACGCGCCGCGGCGGCTGAACGGTTGGGCATCGCCGTCCCGGGATGCGCTGCGCACTGTAGGCTGTGCCTTGAAATCGAACGAAATCGCCACCTACTCTTCGCGTCCTCTTTACAGGTCCCGCTGCCATGCAGGTCAAGGTGTTCGAGCGCGACGACGGCGCGACCGTGCTGCTGCCGGTCGGCCTGGAGAGTGAGCTGCCGGCGTCGTTCGACGGGCGCTTGGACGAGCTCGGCGAGGCGAGCCTGGACCTCGGCTGCCTGAGCCCGGAGCTGGTCGCCGCGCTCGGCCTGCGCGGCTACTGCCTCGCACGCGGCGCGGACGTGATCGAGGTGCTGCGCTGCCTGTCCGCCTGGCGCGAATCGCCGGACCGCTCGGTCTCGATCGAGGGGCGCTAGCGCGTCGCGAGCCTACCGGCCGCTACAGCGCGGGCCGTCGTCGCCGTTACCGGGGCCGAGCCCCGGCCCCTTCATGCCCCGGGGCGCGGAAGCGGGTCATGCGTTCGATCGACATGTTGTCGTCCTTCATCATCGGCGGTGCCGGTGCCTTCATCGGCGTCGGGATGATGCTGGTCGCGCGTCAGGCCGAACCGACGCAGCGCGCGCCGCTCAATGCCTGTCTCGCAGGGTTCGTGGTGCTCGGCCTGGGCCTCGCCCAGAACGGCGCCAACGACGACGTGAGCCGGTGGCGGATCCTGTTCGGCGCGATGACCGCGCTGGTGGGCACGCTGCTGCTCGCGCGCGGGCTCACGGCCCTGATGCGCGGCCGGCCGTCGCGGGGCACCGGCCCGGTGCCGGTCCTGCTGCTCGCCGGCACGCTCGCCGCGGCGTGGACGCAACCGCACTACATCTTCGGCCTTGCTTTCCATGCCCTCAGCCTGCTGGTCGCCGCCGGCCTGGCCTGGTCGGGCCGGGAAGCCCTGCTCGCCCCGCGCTCGGCTGCGGAGCGTGCGGTCGCGGTGACGCTCGCCGTCTACGCCCTGACCTGGGTCTACGGCCTGTGGACCGCGGCGGTCTACCGCGGCCCCGAGCTGCGCCACCTGATGTACATGCCCGAGCCCTGGCTCTCGGTCTATGCGATGACCTATGCGCTGATGCCGCTGATGGTGGGCGCGCTGGTTCTCAACCTCGCCAATGCGCAGCTCGGCGCGCGCCTGCGCCGGCAGGCGAGCACCGACGAGCTCACCGGCCTGCTCTCGCGCCGCGCGCTGCACGAGCGCGCCGCGCGCTGGCAGGCGGGCGTGCTCGAGGCCGGGCGCGCGCCCTGCGTGGCGCTGGTCGACGTCGACCACTTCAAGCGGATCAACGACACCTACGGCCACGAGGCCGGCGACGCGGTGCTGCGCGGGCTCGCCCGGCGCATGCGCCGCGAGCAGCGCGCCGGCGACCGCGTGGCGCGCTACGGCGGCGAGGAGTTCCTGCTGCTGCTCGACGCGGCCTCGATCGCCGAGGCCGCCGCGGCCGCAGAGCGCCTGCGCGCGGCGGTCGCGGACGCCCCGTTCGAGGCCGGCGACCGCGCACTCCCCGTGACCGCGAGCCTGGGCCTGGCCGCGTGGCCGGCCGACACCGATTTCGCGCGCGCCGTCGGCCGCGCCGATGCCGCGCTCTACGCCGCCAAGCGTGGCGGTCGCGATCGCGTCGTGGTCGACGAGGCCGCCGCGGCCACGCGCCGCGCGGGCGACCCGCTCAGCGGGCCGGCAGCGGCAGGCCCCGGAACGCCTTCACCGTCCGCAGCACGAAGCTCGAATTGACGTCCGCCACGCCCGCCTGGTTGAGCAGGCGGTCGAGCAGGAAGCGCGAGAAGTGCTCGAGGTCGCGCACCGCGACCTGCAGCAGGTAATCCATGTCGCCGGTGAGCGCATGGCAGGCGACGACTTCCTCCCACTGCTCCACGTAGCCGGTGAACGCGGCGATCGACGCCGCGTCGTGTCTCGCCAGCTGCACGCGCACGAAGGCCTGCAGCCCCAAGCCGAGCCGCTCGGGATCCACGCGCGCGGCATAGCCCGCGATCACGCCGTCGCGCTCGAGCCGCTGCACCCGGCGCAGGCAGGCCGAGGGCGAGAGGTGCACGCGCTCGGCAAGTTCGGCATTGGTCAGCCGGCCCTCGCCCTGCAGGGCGGCGAGCAACTGCAGGTCGGTGCGGTCGAGGTCGATCGCGCTCATCTGTTGCGTGCCTCGGCCGGTTGACGCTGCAATCCTGCACGGACACCGGCTGGCGGCGCAACAACGCAACCTCCTTGCGCCGGGCCGCGTCTAGATTGGAACGTCTCCCGGAGACCCGCCATGAACGCCCAGCCGCAGCGCGTCGAAAGCCAGCTCACCGACAAGGGCTACGTGCCGGTCTACACGACCGCGGTCATCGAGCAGCCGTGGTCGACCTACTCGGCCACCGACCACCAGGTCTGGGCCCAGCTCTTCGAGCGCCAGCAGGCGATCCTCGTCGGCCGCGCCAGCGAGGCCTTCCTCGCCGCGCAGCGCGCGATGCACATGAGCGCGCACGAGATCCCGAAGTTCGACGACCTCAACGTGACGCTGCGCGCGGCCACGGGCTGGGAGCTGATCGGCGTTCAAGGGCTACTGCCCGAGCTCGACTTCTTCGACCACCTCGCCAACCGCCGCTTCCCGGTGACATGGTGGATCCGCACGCCCGAGCAGATGGACTACCTGTCCGAGCCGGACCTGTTCCACGACCTGTTCGGCCACGTGCCGCTCTTGATGAACCCGGTCTTCGCCGACTACATGCAGGCCTACGGCCGCGGCGGGGTCAAGGCGCACGGCATTGGCCCGGAGGCGCTGGCCAACCTCACCCGCCTGTACTGGTACACGGCCGAGTTCGGCCTGATCCGCGACCCGGACGGCCTGCGCATCTACGGCAGCGGCATCCTCTCGTCGAAGGGCGAGTCGATCCACTGCCTCGAGTCCGACGCGCCCAACCGCATCGGCTTCGACCTCGAGCGGATCATGCGCACGCGCTACCGCATCGACACCTACCAGAAGACGTATTTCGTCATCGATTCGTTCGAGCAGCTCTTCGAGGCGACGCAGCCTGACTTCACCCCGATCTATGCGCGCCTCGCGCAGCAGGCGTCGATCCCCGCGGGCGACGTGCAGGACACGGACCGTGTGTTCAACCGCGGCACCGGCGAAGGCTGGCTCACCGACGGCGACGTCTGAGCGACGCCGGCGCCGCGTCGCGGCGGGCGCGCCTCAGGCCGCGGCGCGCGCCGGCCGCAGCGAGCGCAGCAGCAGCCCGAGGCCGCCGACGGCCAGGACGAGGATCACCAGCAGGTCGAAGGCGCTCATGCCGCGCAGGCTGAACGACACCGAGGCCAGCACGCCGAACACCAGCGCCAGAATCGAGCCGAGCGCGAGCAGCCAGCCCGGCAGGCTGCGCGCATCGAAGAAGATCAACCCGACGCCGAAGACGAACGGGATCAGCAGCATCCCGCCGGTGATGCCGGTGCCGCCGACACCGAACAGGCGTGCGCCCCACGCGAACGACGTGTTCACCGCGATCGCGTCGAGCAGCAGGTACATGCCGCCGACGAGCATCGCCGCGCCGACCAGGAACTGCCCGATCCCGCCTTCGGTTCCGCCCGCTCCTCGCATGAGGCCTCCCGGCCGTCGACGTGACGGCATCGCAGGGGACATTAGCAACGTCGGGCCAAGGCCGCATGGCGCGGCGCGTCGTTCGCCCCGTCGGCGACATGCGACGGCGGCGTGTCACGCGAGTGCATGGCCGCGTAGTCCGCGAAGTGTCCGCCGGGCGGCAAGCCCGGACTAGACCGCAGCGAACGTGCCGTGGAAGCCCAGTGGCATCGCGTAGGGCAGCCAGGCCTCGGCAATGGGGCCGCCGTCGACGCGGCGCGCGTCGAGCACCGCCAGGCCATGGCGATCACGCCTGGTGTCCAGCAGCGTACCGACCAGCCAGCCGTCGTCCGGCGCGCTCGAGCCGGGCCGCGGCACGAAGACGTGCTCCTCGGCGAGCACGCCGTCCCCGTAGCGATGCACGCGGCGGCGGCCCCGTGCATCGAGTGACATCACCGCATTGAAGGACGGCGCGTCGCCGGCGCAGACCGGTGCATAGAGCGTGGCGGCACGGTCGGTGCGGCTGCGCGCATCGAACACCGCGAATTCCAGCCCGCGCACGTCCTCGCGCGCCCAGCGTGCGCGACCGCTGCGCAGGTCGAGATGCAGGCGCGCGAGGCGGCCGACCTCGCCGCGGGGCTCGCCGCCGCGGCCGCGCATCGCATGCGCCATCGGCGAGCGCGCGGTCTCGAGGTCGTCGTGCACCACCGCACGCACGATGATCTCGTCGCCGCGGCGGCAGGCGTCGGCGAAGTGATAGGCCATCGCGAAGTCGGCCTCGAACCAGCGTGCATCGGCGAGGTCGGCCTTGGGCACCACCGCGATGCGCGCGGCCTGCGTGGGCTGGAAGCGCAGGCGCTCGAAGAAGGCGCCGCTGTCGGCGAGCTCGAACGGTGCGAGCACGAAGACCAGGTGCGTGTCGGTCATCGCGAACGAATGCAGGTAGCCGAGCGCGGGACAGGCGAGCGTGCGCGCCTGGCGCACCGCGCCGTCGGGGCCGAGCTGCCAGAGCAGCAGGTCGGTGCCGCCGCCCATCAGGCCGATGCCGCCGAAGTTCCAGACGCTGCCGTCGCGGTCGACGAGCGGATGCGCGGAGAACGGCAGGGTGGCGAGGTCGTCGCGCCAACGCACGGTGCCGAGCGTCTCCAGCGAATCCGGATCGACCTCGAAGGCCGAGCCCGCCTCGCACAGGGCGAACACGCGGCCGCCGAGCACCATCACGGACGTGTTCGCGGGATTGGCGTCGTCGTTGTTGCGCACCGGCTTCGGGTCGGGCACGCGGGTGCCGGCGGCGGGCACCACGAACCGTCCGGCCTTGCGCTCACGCGCGAACTTCGGCGTCTCCACCATGCGTCCGCGGTGCACGACCGCGCCGTCGCCCATGCGCCAGGCCTGCACCATGCCGTCGCCGTCGAACCAGTGCTCGTAGCGGAAGCCCGCGCGCTCGAACCAGGCCGGGCCGTTGCGGTAGAGCGTGCCGCGCAGCGCCGCGGGCCAGCGCCCCGTGATCGTGGCGGCCTGCGGGCCGAGCGCCTCGGCGCGTGCGCCGCGCCAGCCGGCGAGCCAGGGATGCGTGCGCAGGCCGGCGGCGAACTCCGCCGGATCGCCCGCGTGCGCGTGGCGGCCGAGCGCGAGCGGGGCGAGCGCGGCGGTCGTCGCGGCGCCGAGCAGGCCCTGCAGGAACCCGCGACGATCGAGGGCGCGGCCCACGGCGCTCACCGCAGCTCGATGGTGATGGCCGCGGCGTCGGCCCCGACATCGAAGGCGGCCTCGTCGAAGGTCGGCCTGCGCATCACGCGCGGGTTGTTGCTGAAGCCGTAGCCCTCGGTCGGCATGCCGAGCATGTTGGTGTCGAGCCGGCCATTGCCGTTCTCGTCATGGATGACCATCACCGCGTAGCGGCCGGGCGCGACGTCCCTGAACACGAAGGCCTGCGCGTCCCCCGAGGCGGGCCCGCCGGTGCCTTGCAGCGGACGCGCCTGGCCCCCGAAACCGGGCGCGTCGACCAACGCGACCTGGAGCGTGCCGGTGGTGGCGCGGATGTCGGTGAGCTGCACGGTGAGGTCGCCGGCGTGGCAGGGCAGGCCGAACAGCAGGGCGAGCATGGAGAGTGCGGAAGCGATCGGGCGCATGGTCGGGTCCTCGTGGAAGTGGGACCAGTCTCGTCGGGCGCGGGCGCGGGGTCAGGGGCCGACGGTCATCGCTGCGCGGTGCCGGAAGTCACTTTCGCGCGGCACGCCATTGCCAGCACCCGGCGCGACCGCCAGCATCGCGGCATGCCGCCCGTCCTGCGCACGCTGCTGCAACCGCTCAACCTCGCCGGCATGCTGACGTGGCTCGCCGTCGCGCTCTCGCTCGGTGCCGAGCGCGGCGACCTGGTGCCGACCTGGGCCGCGCTCGCGGGGTTCCTGCTGCTGTTCCTCGCGCACAGCTTCATCGGCGAGCAGGCGTCGCGCCGCAGCGCGGCGATCATCGCGCTGCAGGCCGCCTGCGCGCTGGCGGTGGTCGCGCTGGCGCCGCGCGGCGGCACGGCGCCGGTGCTGCTGGTCGTGCTGGTCGCGCAGGCCGCGCACTGGCTGTCGCCGCGCGCGACGCTGCTGCTCGGGCTCGTGCTCGACGTCGCGCTGTGGGGGCTGCTGCAGCACGCCGGGCATCCGGCGCCCTTCATCGTCACGGTGGTCTACGCGGGCTTCCAGGCCTTCGCCGCGCTCACCGCGCACTACGCGCAGACGGCGATGCGCTCGCGCGACGCGCTGGCCCGCGTGAATGCCGACCTGCTCGCCACGCGCGCGCTGCTCGCCGACAGCGCCCGCGATGCCGAGCGCCTGCGCGTGGCGCGCGAGCTGCACGACGTGGCCGGGCACAAGCTGACCGCGCTGATGCTCAACCTGCGCGTGCTGCAGGGCGATCCCGCGCTCGCCGGGCGCCACGAGATCGACGTCGCCCGGCGCATGGCGCAGGAGCTGCTCGGCGACCTGCGCGACGTGGTGCATGCCCTGCGCGACACGCGCGGGCTCGACCTCGCCACCGCGCTGCGCGCGCTCGCCGCGCCGATGCCGCGGCCGGCGCTGCGCCTGGACATCGCCCATGACGTGCGTGTCGACGATCCCGCCGTCGCCGAGGCGATCCTGCGCCTGGTGCAGGAGGCGCTCACCAATGCCGCGCGCCACGCCGGCGCCGACGCGGTGCAGGTGCGCCTGCATCGCGCAGCCGGAGCGCTGCACGTGCATGTCGAGGACGACGGTCGACTGCGCGGTCCCGTGCGCGAAGGCAGCGGGCTGGCCGGCATGCGCGAGCGCGTCGCCGCGCTCGGCGGGCGGCTCGCCTGGTCGCGCACCGCCGCCGGCGGCATGGCGATCGACGCGGAGCTGCCGGCATGACGCGCATCGCGCTCGTCGACGACCAGGCGCTGGTGCGCGCCGGCCTGCGCGCGCTGCTCGAGCGCGAGGGCCTCGTGGTCGTCTTCGAGGCCGACGGCGGCGAGGCGCTGCTCGCGGCGATCGCGATGCAACCGGTCGACGTCGTGCTCAGCGACATCCGCATGCCGGGCATCGACGGCATCGCGGCCGTGCGTGCCCTGCGCGCGCGTGGCGATGCGACGCCGGTGCTGCTGCTCACCACGTTCGACGAGCCCGACCTGCTGCTCGACGCCACGGCCGCCGGTGCGCAGGGCTTCCTGCTCAAGGACGCGGCGCCCGAGGACCTGCGCGATGCGGTGCTCGCGCTCGCACGCGGCGCATCGATGCTGCAGCCGGTCGCGACCGATCCGGTGCGCGCGCGCTACGCCTACCACGCGAGCGATGCGCCGAAGGAGCGCTTCTCCGACAAGGAGGTCGCGGTGCTGCGCCTGATGGCGGGCGGTTACTCGAACAAGGAGATCGCCCGTGCGATGTTCCTCGCCGAGGGCACGGTGAAGAACTACGTCTCGGTGATCCTCGACAAGCTCGACACGCGTGACCGCACGCGCGCCGTGCTCAAGGCGATCACGCTGCGGGTGATCTGAGCGGCGGGCAGCCGCTCAGGGCGCCACGGCCGTCGCGTCGTCGAATGGCAGCGGGCGCGCGAACAGGTAGCCCTGCAGCTCGCCCGCGCCGCTGCTGCACAGCCAGTCGCGCTGGAAGGTTGACTCCACGCCCTCGGCGACGACGCCCAGCCTGAGCGTGCGTGCGAGCGCGATCACCGCCTCGCAGATGGAGCGATCGCTGGCATCGGACTCGAGGTCGCTCACGAACGAGCGGTCGATCTTCAGGCGGTGGATCGGCAGGCGCTTGAGGTAGCTCAGCGAGGAATAGCCCACGCCGAAGTCGTCGATCGCGAGCGTCACGCCGAGCCGCGCGAGCGCGGCCATCACCTGGGCGGCACGCTCGGGATCGTCGACGATCACGCTCTCGGTGAGCTCGAGCTCGAGCGCGCCGGCCGGCAGTGCGTACCGCTCGACCACATCGGCGACGTCCTCGAGCAGGCCGTGCACGAACTGCCGCGCGGAAACGTTGACCGAGATGCGCACGTGCCCGAGCCCGCGCGCGGCGAGCTCGCGGTGATGGCGCGCGGCCTCGCGCAGCACGCGCCGGCCGAGCTCGACGATCAGCCCGCTCTCCTCGCAGACCGCGATGAACTCGGCGGGCGCGAGCAGGCCGCGGCGCGGATGCTCCCAGCGCACCAGGGCCTCGAGCGCGACGAGCCGGAGGTCGGTCGAGAACACCGGCTGGAACAGCAGGCGGAATTCCTCCCGCTCCAGCGCCTCGCGCAACTCCTGCAGAAGCTGCAGCTTGCCGGTGGTCGCGGGCATGCGGCCGGCCCGGTAGGCGACCGTGCAGTTCCGCCCCTGGCGCTTGGCCTGGTACATGGCGAGCTCGGCGCTCATCAGCAGGCTCTCGGCGCTGACCGCGTCGTCGGGGAAATGGCTGTAGCCCACGCTGAGGCTGAGCTTGCAGCTGTGCGTGCCGGCCTCGATCGGCTCGGCGAGCGCGGCGTGCACCTGCGCGGCCACCCGCTCGGCCTGTAGGTCGTCGCCGTCCTCGAGCAGGATCGCGAACTCGTCGCCGACCGAGCGGCCGAGCAGCGCGCGCGGGCCGAGCACGCGCCGCAGGCGCGAGGCGACCTCGATCAGCGCGGCGTCGCCGGCGGCATGGCCGAACTCGTCGTTGACGAGCTTGAACTCGTCGAGGTCGGCGATCAGCACGGCGGCGCGGCGTTGCCCGTCCCGGGCGCGCTGCACCGCCTGCCCGACGCGATCGAGCACTAGGTGCCGGTTCGGCAGGCCGGTGAGCACGTCGTGGCTGGAGCGCCAGGCGAGCTGCTGCGCGTGCCGCTGGCGCTCGGTGGTGTCCACCATCAGGCCGAGCAGGTGGCTGACGCGCCCGGCGGCGTCGCGCATCGGCGCGACCTCGTACTCGTACCAGAACGCCTGCCCGTCGCGACGCATGCCGTGCAGCGCGACCTTCGCATCGGTCATCGCATGCAGCGCCTCGCGCAGTGTCGCGGCGCCGGGCTGCGCGGGGTCGGCGGCCTGCAGGAAGTCGAAGGCGCGGCCCTCGATCGCCTGCAGCGGATAGCCGGTGATCTGCTCGAAGGCGGGGTTCGCATAGACGATCGGGAACGCGGGGTCCGTCGCGTCGGCGATCAGGATGCCGTTGCCGGTCGACTCGACCACGCGCTCGAGCAGGCGCAGGCGCGTGGAGAGCTGGCGCTGCGGGCGCAGGTCGATCATGCCGCCGACCATGCGCACGGCCGCGCCGTGGCCCTCGCGCTGGATGTAGCCGCGGTCGATGACATCCGTGTAGGTGCCGTCGCCGCGCTGGAAGCAGTACTCCTCGACCCAGCTCGTCGCCTCGCCCGCACAGGCCTGCCGCAGGCTGCGTTCGACGCGCGCCCGGTCGCTCGGATGGACCAGCTCGGCCCACTCGTCGACGTTGGCGGGCATGCTCGCGGCATCGAAGCCGAAGTTGAGCGCGAAGCTCTCGCTGAACCAGATCGCGCCGCTGGTGATGTCGTAGTCGTAGGCGGCGTCGCTCATCGCCTGCGCGATGAGGTGCACGCGCTCCTGCGCGCGCTCGAGTTCGCCCGCGTCGCGCGCGACGACGAACCGCGCCGGGCGGCCGTCGAAGATGACGTCGCTCGAGGCGATGGCGACCTGCATCAGCGAGCCGTCGCGGTGGCGGTGCGTCCACACGCGCCCGGGCCGACGCTCGTCGCGCGGGCGGCGCACGTAATCCGTGAGCTGGGCGTGCGCCGACTCCGGGCGCAGGTCCAGGATGCTGAGCTCGAGCATCTGCGCGCGGCTGTAGCCGTACATCGCCGCGGCCGGCGCATTGGCCGCACGGATGCGCAGGGTCTCCGTGTCGAAGACCCACATCGGCACCGGACTGCTCTCGAACGCGTCGAACTCGGTGTCCATGCCCGTCCCGTGGCGGTCGTGCCGCATTCCCCGCGCCACGATGCCATGCGCGGCCGCTTACGTGAATGGCGGCGCTGACGAACTGTCGAGCGCGGCACGTCGCGGTGGCGTGGCCCCGCTCACTGCGGCACGTCGGCCGGCGCGTCGAAGAGGTCGCACTGGCGGACTTCGAGCAGGTTCGACAGGCCCACGCCCACCAGGCGATAGCGCGTGCCGGGCGCGGGCGCCACGCGCGCGAGCAGTGCGCGGGCGGTGGCGGCGAGCGCCGCGGCGTCGCCCGGCGCGCGCGACGGCGTGAGGCTGCGCGTGAGGATCTGGAAGCCCGAGGTCTTGAGCTTGAGCACCACCGTGCGGGCGCGCCGCGGCGGGCGGCCCTCGCGGACGTCGCGCTCGCATTGGCGCACGTAGGCGGCCCACGTGCGCGCCGCCATGCGCTCGACGTGCGGCGCGAGCGCATCGAGCGGCAGGTCGCTCTCCAGCGTGTCCTCGCTGGAGATCTGCGTATGCGGCCGCTCGGGTTCGACGGGGTGGTCGTCGATGCCCCAGGCGAGCTGGTGCAGGCGCAGCCCCCAGCGCCCGAAGGCCTCGACCAGCCGCGCCTCGCCCAGCTCGCGCAGGTCAGTCACGGTGCGCGCGCCGATCGCGGCGAGCTGCGATTCGGTGACGCGGCCCACGCCGGGCAGCCGCCCCACCGGCAGCGGCGCGAGGAAGGCCTCGACGCGCGCGGGCGGCACCACGAACAGGCCATCGGGTTTGCGCCAGTCGGAGGCGATCTTGGCGACGAACTTGTTCGGCGCGACGCCCGCCGAGGCGGTCAGGCGCGTCTCCTCGAAGATCGCCGCGCGGATGTCGCGCGCGATCGCGGTCGCCGTGCTGCCGGCCACCCGCGGGCGGGTGACGTCGAGGTAGGCCTCGTCGAGCGAGAGCGGCTCGACGAGGTCGGTATGCCGCTCGAAGATCGCCCGCACCTGCGCCGACACGGCCTTGTAGCGCACGAAGTCCGGCGGCACGAACACCGCGTCCGGGCACAGGCGCTCGGCGCGCAGCGCGGGCATCGCCGAGCGGATGCCGAACACGCGCGCCTCGTAGCTCGCCGCGCAGACCACCGAGCGAGCGCCCTTCCAGGCCACAACCACGGGCCGCCCGCGCAGGGCCCGGTCGTCGCGCTGCTCGACCGACGCGTAGAACGCGTCCATGTCGACATGGATGACCCGCCGAACGGGGCTCATGGCGTCATCGGGCTGAAGGATGCGGCCTGCATTGTCGCGCAGCGCGATGGCGGCGCGGCGCTGAACGGGCCGTGATGTGCGCGCCGCCGCGCTGACCCGGCGCTCACGCCCCGCCTCCGACCCTATGCGCCGCCTTCCCGACCGTCCCGCCATGCCGCAGCCCGCCGCCGATCGCCTCCTCCAGCAGCACGCCTATTTCGAGGACGGCATCCACCATGCGGTGCGCCAGGCGGGCAAGGGGCCGGACCTCGTGCTGGAGCGGCGCCTGCTCGGCCAGGCACGCACCCTGCAGGCCCTGCTCGCCGACCGCGCCGCCGCGCAGGCGGTCGCCGACGTCGCCGAGGCCGCGCGGCGGGTCATGGACGCCGCCGAGCCCGAGGCGCCGCTGCACATGCTGGCGATCGCCCGCGAGAACCTCGCGCGGCAGGTGCGTCGCCACGCCTTCGGGCTGCCGCGCCGCGCGGCCTGAGTCCGTCACCGGCGCGTCGAGGGCCCGCCTGGGCCGATCGGCGACAATCGCCGCTTCGCCACCGCCGATGCCGCCGATGAACCTGCCCGCCGACCGCGCCGCCACCGTCTCCCTCACCCGTTACCTGATCGAGGAGCAGCGCGAGGGCCGCATCGGCCCAAACCTGCGGCTGCTCATCGAGGTGGTGGCGCGCGCCTGCAAGTCGATCTCCATCCAGGTCGGCAAGGGCGCGCTCGGCGGGGTGCTCGGCGACGCCGGCACGGGCGGTGCGGCCAGCATCAACGTGCAGGGCGAGGCGCAGAAGAAGCTCGACGTGCTCTCGAACGAGATCCTGCTCGAGGCCAATGCCTGGGGCGGGCACCTCGCCGCGCTCGCGTCGGAGGAGATGGACCACTGCGTGGTGATCCCCGACGAATACCCGCGCGGCAAGTACCTCCTGCTGTTCGATCCGCTCGACGGCTCGTCCAACATCGACGTCAACATCTCGGTCGGCACGATCTTCTCGGTGCTGCGCTGCCCCGAGGACGTCGACACCGTCGGCGACGAGCACTTCCTGCAGCCGGGCACCGCGCAGGTCGCCGCCGGCTACTGCACCTACGGGCCGAGCACGATGCTGGTGCTGACCATCGGCAACGGCACGCACGCTTTCACCCTCGACCGCGAGATCGGCTCGTTTGTGATGACCACGCGCGGCATGCGGATCCCCGAGGAGACGAAGGAATTCGCGGTCAACATGTCGAACCAGCGCTTCTGGGAGCCGCCGATGCAGGCCTACGTCGGCGACCTGCTCGCCGGCAAGGAGGGCCCGCGCGGCAAGGACTTCAACATGCGCTGGGTGGCCTCGATGGTGGCCGACGTGCATCGCATCCTGACCCGCGGTGGCATCTTCAGCTATCCGCTCGACGCCAAGTGCGCGTCCAAGGGCGGCAAGCTGCGCCTGATGTACGAGGCCAATCCGATGGCTTTCCTCGTCGAGCAGGCGGGCGGCGCGGCGAGCACGGGACGCGAGCGCATGCTCGAGGTCCGGCCGACCGGCCTGCACCAGCGCGTGCCGGTCTTCCTCGGCTCGAAGGCCGAAGTGGAGGCCGCCGTGCGCTATCACCACGAGCACGACGCGCGCGACGCCGCCGCGGCCTGAGCGCCGTGGCGGGCCCGTCCGTCGACCGTCCATCTGTTACAGATGTGAAACGCGTCACAGACTCTTGACCTCTCCGACGCGCGGGCTACCTTGTCATCCCGGCAGGGTCGCCGGTCATCGGGAGTCAACGGAATGGCGAAAGACAGGACAGGAGGCCGCGACGTCGTCTACGTGACGCGCGCGGGGATCGGCCGGGAAGATGCGCTCGCGCGCCTGCAGGCGCTCGGATGGACGGTCCACCGCGCGACCGACGTACGTGCGGTGCTCAGGATCGTGCAGCGCGACCCCGAGCGGCCGTTCGCCGCATTGATCGACCTGCGCGACGGCTTCGACGAGCAGGACATCGCCGCCTTCGGCGCGGCGCTCGCGGCCGCGAACGTGGGCTGGGTGGCCGGCATCGAGTCGTCCCAGTTGCAGACCCCGGCCGTACGCCGGCTGGTGCGCGACTACTGCTACGACTACATCACCCTCCCCGGCCCGGAAGCGGTCATCGACACCGTCGTCGGCCATGCGCACGGCATGGCACGGCTGGCCTGCGAATCGGCGCAGCGCATCGGCGACAGCGGGCTGGACGGCATCATCGGCGAAAGCCCGGCGATGCGCCTGCTCGCGCGCACGCTGTGCAAGGCCGCGATGACCGAGGCCCCGGTGTTCGTCGCCGGCGAGACCGGCACGGGCAAGGAGCTCGCCGCGCAGGCGCTGCATCGCCAGTCGCGGCGCGCGAAGATGCCGTTCGTGGCGATCAACTGCGGCGCGATCCCGCATTCGCTGATCCAGTCCGAGCTGTTCGGCTACGAGCGCGGCGCCTTCACCGGCGCGCAGGCCCGCAAGCTCGGCCGCATCGAGACCGCCCACGGCGGCACGCTGTTCCTCGACGAGATCGGCGACCTGCCGATGGAGAGCCAGGCGTCGCTGCTGCGCTTCCTGCAGGAAGGCAGCTTCCAGCGGCTCGGTGGGCACGACACCGTGCGCGTTGACGTGCGCATCATCTCCGCGACCCATCACGATCTCGAGGCCGCGATCCGCGACGGTCGGTTCCGCGCCGACCTCTACCACCGCCTTTGCGTGCTGCGGCTCGCGCAGCCGCCGCTGCGCGAGCGCGGCGGCGACATCGACCTGCTCGCAGCGCATGCGCTCGCGCGCTATTCCGCCGAAGGCCAGCGCATGCTCAAGGGCTTCGCGCCGTGCGCGCGCCGGGCGCTGCACAGCTATCGCTGGCCCGGCAACGTGCGCGAGCTGATCAATCGCGTGCGCCAAGCGGTGGTGATGGCCGAGGGCCGGTTCATCACGGCGGCCGACCTCGGCCTTGAGGACCTGCTCACGCAGGCCCCGCCGACGCTCGAGGACGCGCGCATCGCCGCGAGCCGGCGCGCGATCGAACAGGCGCTGCAGCGCAATCGCGGGCGCCTCATCGACGCGGCGCGCGACCTCGACGTCTCGCGCGTCACGCTCTACCGGCTGATGGTGCGCTATGGCCTGCGCGGCGCCGACGAGCTGGACGGCGAGCTGCCCGGGCCGGCGACACTGGAGCCCGTTCTACAGGAGGTCGCGCGTGTGTCGCGCGTGGCCGCACCCGCCCGCCGCACGGCGAGCGCACGCCGCGCAGGGAACGCGGCGCAAGGCATCGGCGTCGAGGGCTGACCCCGGCGGCGCCAGCACTCCGCGCACGATGCGACGGGTTCCGACCCGTCGCCGCGGGGTCCGGCCGATGCCGCGGGCGTCTACACGCCGTCCGCGACCGGCCCTCAGAACGAGCGCGACGCCCGCACGCCGAAGACGAAGTTGGGCGCGTCGGGTGTGAGGCCGGCCGCCGCCTGGCCGTTGAAGCTCCAGCCCGAGGGCAGCACGTAGCTCGCGCCGATGTTGAGCGTGGTGCTGTTGCTCGAGCTGCCCGGCACGCGCGCCTCGGGCTGCCCGGGCGCCTGGATGTGCGTCGCCGCCTGCATCGCCGTCGCCGCGCTGAAGCTCACCGCGGCCCGATCGTTGAGCGCGATCGCGAGCCCGCCGCTGAGCTGGAGGATGTGGCCGAGCGAGACGTCCGCGGGCGACACCGTGCCCACCACCGGCGAGATGTCGTCGAAGCCTTCGGTGCGGTGGTGCGTGTAGCCGAGATTGCCGAACAGGATCACCGGATCGTAGGTGCGCAGCACGGAGACGTTCGCGGTGGCACTCCACACGCCGGTGCCGGTCGGGAGGTCGGCCGGCACGTTGAGGTTGGTGTTGTTGGGATCGGCGGGGATGACCTTCAGGCCGAACGGCTCGCGGCCGGTCGGCGCACGCAGGCGCAGGCTGGCGACGATGTCGGGCGCGCGTGCCGACTCCTTCAGCAGCTGGTAGTACACCGCCGCGCTGACGTCGCCCAGGCCCTGCGAGCGCACGTGCACCTCGCTGAGCGTGCTGGCGGCGCCGCCCGCGCCCCCGCTCACGAAGCGCGTGTCACGGAAGACGTAGGGGATGTTCGCCTCCACGCTCAGCCGATCGGTGAGGCCGTAGCGCCCGGTGATGTCGAAGGTGCCGATCGTGGCCTTGCTCTGGTCGAGGTTGATCGTGCCGAGGAAGATCGCGTCGAGCGCCAGGAAACCGCTGAGCGTGAGCGCGCGGCGATCGTAGTAGCTGTAGGTCAGGCCGCTGTCGAGGGTGAAGCGCCGCTCGAACAGTGGCGCGTGTTCCCGCACCACGAGCGCCTTCTCCTGCTTGCGGCGCTGCTCGTCCTCCTCGCGTCGCGCCTGGCCGACCTGCACCGGCTCGTCCGCACGCGGTACCGGCGCAGTTCGCGCGACGCGGTCGACTTCGGCGGGCGTCGCCTGCGGGGCGGGTTCGCCGGCCAGACCACGACCGCGCACCTGCGCGAGCTGCAGCGCTTCGACTTCGGCCTGCAGCCGTGCGATCTCCGCGGCCTGCGCATCGAGCTTCGCGCTGAGCGCGCGCAGCAGCCCGTCCGTGTCGGACGTGGCGGCGTTGGTGGGTTCGGCGGCGAAGGCGGGCGTTGCGGCGAGCGCGCCGGCAAGCAGCCACGGCGCGAGGTGGAGCGTGGAACGGGTGGGCATGTCCTGATCCTTGGCGTGCGATCGGTCAGCGGCGCAGGCCGGAGATCGCAGCCAGCGCCTGGTGGACGCCCAGCTGCTGCATCGCGACCCCGGGCATCGCCGTGGTCATCATCTGCAGCTGCAGGCGGTTGCTCGCGGTGATGCCGTTCCCCGCGATCTGACCCATCTGCACGATGTGGCCCGACTCGCCCGGCATCACGTCCTGGCGAATGGTAGCGCCGATCGCACCCAGGCCGAGCCGGACACCGCCGTCGTCGAAGCTGATGCGCGCGCTGAGCTCGCCCGCATCGGCGGCGGCCTGCGTGAGGCCGTTGAACCCGGTCGGCGCACCCGCGTCGCCGCCGATGCGGATCAGCGCGAGGTTGCCCATGCGGTTGCCGTCACCGGCGATCTGCGTGATCTGGCCGATGCCGTGCACGTCGAGCTGCTCGCCACCGACGGCGACGTGCGTCGTCGCGGGCGCCGCTTCGCTGCCGGCGACGGCCTGGGCGCGTGCATCGAGCTGGACGTCGAAGCCGGTTGCCGTGCGCCGCACGTAGAGCGCGCCGGACGCGGTCGCGGTGCCGCCCTGCGCGTTCGCGAGCGTGGAGACGAGGTCGATGCGCACGCCGGTGAGCATGTCGGCGCCGTAGAACTTGCCGGTCAGGCCGGCGAGCGTCGCGTCGTCGACGAGCTCGACGCGGACCGGCGGCGCAGGCGCGGGCGTAGGGGGCAGGGCGGCCGCGGGCATCGCGGTCGCCGCTGCCACGAGGGCCATGAAGACGCGGGGGAGTCGATGGGTTTTCATGGTCACTCGATGCAAGACGGGGCGTCAGAACAGGTCGGCGCGGACGAGGCCGAGCTCGACGATCGGAACGGGCAGCGTGGCGCGCTCGAGCATCTCGACGCGCCGGCCGAGTGCGGCGGAGCTGCGCCCCTGCACGAGGTAGGAATCGGTGAGCGGTCGGTCGCCGACGACGGCGAGCAGGATGCCGTTCCAGCCGGCAACGAACTCCTGCTCGTTCATCACGCGATGGCCAAGTGCGGGATCGGCGACGAACACGCGTCCGGCCGATGCGCCCTTGACCAGCACGAAGTGCTTGTAGCCCTTGAGGTCGAGCAGTGCGATCACCGGCATCTGCAGGCGATACAGCGCATCGGCCTCGACGCGGAAGCCATGCGCGCGCATGCCGATGCTCTCGACATAGCGCTTCATGTCGAGCATGGAAAAGCCGTTGCGGATGATCTCGCGTGGATCCGCGCCGGTCATCATCCAGCGGATGAGGTCGGGCTCCGAGGTGGGGATCCCGTAGCCGGCACTGAGCAGGCTGGCCAGCGCGGCGGAGCCGCAGCTGAAGTCGTAGCGTTGCTGCACGAGGTCGCGGAAGCGCAGGTCGCGCAACGTGCGCACCGGCTTGTGCCCGGCGGCCGGGGTGAGCGTCGACAGGTCGACGCGGTGCTGCGCCGTCGCCGGGGACGCGACGAGCGCGGCCACGGCGACGATGCAGGCATACAGGGTGTTTCGCATGGACGTCATGTCGGCAGGGATCCCAGTGGCCGGTCGATGCCGGCCACTGTGGATCCGTCGGACGATCAGTCGGTGCCGGCGGCGATCGCCAGGCCGTTGTGCTGCAGGTTGCCCACGCCGGCCGTGATGTTCACGCCGATGTTGCCCGAAGCGCCGTTGAGCGCATTGCCGCCGAGGACGGCGAACAGATCGTGCGCCGCGAAGGTCGCGGTGCCCCACAGGTTGGAGTCGGCGATCTGGTCGGAATCGGCCGTCGCGAGCGCGTAGCGGCCCGAGCTGTTGACCGAGCCGGCCATCGCATTGCCCTGCACGTTGCCGACGCCGGCGGCGACGTTGACGCCGATGTTGCCGCTCGCGTCACGCAGCGCGTCATCTTCCATGACCGCGCTGTAGAAGCCGCCGATGAACGAGGTGCCTTCGTTGAGCAGCGACTCCTGGAAGCCGAACACCTGCGCGCTGGCGAAGACGCGGCCGCTGTCGATCGTGGCGAGCGCGGCGTCGTTGGCCTGGGCATTGCCCACGCCGGCCGAGACGTTCACACCGATGTTGCCCGACGCGCCTTCGAGCGCGCTGCCGTTGAAGTCGGCGGCCTGGTCGCCCTCGCCGTACGAATAGTTGAAGCCCGCGGCCTGGTCCTGGTCGGTGGTGGCCGAGGAGCGGCTGCTCACGCTGACGTCGCCGTCGATGTCGACGATCGCGGTGGTGATGGCGAGGTCGTCCACATAGACGACGCCGTCGATGACCGCGTCGTCGCCGTAGGCGAAGGCGGGGGCGATGAAGGCGCTGACGGCGAGGGCGAGCAGGGTGCGGTGCAGTTTCATGGGTGTTCTCTCTCTCTGGATAGGTCGACGGGTCTGCCGAACAGCCGTTCTCACGGCGTGCCCCCCGGCAGTTGGAGCACGATGGCGTTCACCGACGCATTGCCTGCGCCGGCGCTCTGGTTGAGCTGGAGGATTCCGCTGGGCGCGCGCAGTGCGCCGGCCTCGATGCGGGCTTCGCGGATCGGCGCGACGGCCGTCGCGCCGCCAGTGGCGTCGGCGGGGTCCGCGCGAGTGGCCGCGAGGGCGAGGTTGTCGATCTGCTGCGCATAGCCGGCCATGGCGGCTGGCGCGATCGCGAGGATGTTGGCCTGCGCGTTCGCCGCGCCCGCGGCTTGGTTGAGTCCGATGACGCCGCGGGGTGCGCTGAAGGCCGCGCCGGCGAACACGGCGCGCGCGTCGCGCCCGGCATCCGCCCCGTTGGCGTCGATGGATTGGCCGACCGATGCCGCCGCGCCGGCATCGGGGCCGAGCGCAATGGCGCGGACGTTCGCCTGCACGTTGCCGACGCCCGCGGCCATGTTGAGGCTCACGACGCCCTGTGCGTCCGCGCCGGCCTGGCCGTCCACAGTGCTGCGGTCGACCGAGCGCACGGCCGTCATGGCGGGCTCGTCGGCCTGTGCGACGCCCGCGGCGAGCAGCGCGAGAACGAGCAGGCGCGCCATCACCGGCCGGCTCCCGGCGCGACGACGGTGCGCTGCAGGCTCTGGCCCATGCGGTCACCGAGTCCTGCGGTCACGCGGAGCACCGCGCCGCCAACGGCGCCGCCGGCGCTTCGGGCACCGGGGCCGCCGGTCGGCGATGCGGACGGCCCATGGGCCAGGGGAACGAGGCCGCCCCGACCGAATGTCGCGGCGCCGGCGCCATTGGGCGAGACGCGCTCGCCGAGTTCGTCGTCGGCGGCCAGGCGCCCGACGATGCCGTCCATGACGCCGTGGAAGACGCGTCCGGGAAAGAGCGTCGCTTCGACGCGGACGGGGTTCGCGGTCGGCTCGAGTGCGCGGTAGGCGATCCGCGGCATCACCGTGCGTCCGACGACCAGCTGCTCGTCACGTGCCACGTCCATCGGCTCCGTCGCGACGGCGGGCGTCGTGAAGAGCAGGAGCAGGGTCAGGGCGTGGGCAGGGCGGGTGGACGGCACGTCAGGGTCCTCACGGAATACCCGACGTGGAGCCAGTTGCGTGCCAAGTTCGCAAGTGACTGAATCGTCTTGGGATTTTTCCCGGACTCGGTCAGGCGGCCGCGGGCATTCGATCGAAAACGATGCAGCGCCGATACGCGCGACAGCTCCGATTCACCAAATTCGGTGCGGCGTGACGTGGGCCCTGTCCACTCACGGGGCCTTGATAGGGCGGCGCAGCAAGGCATGCCGCTGCTCGGACTGCCGCCATCGCCAGTGGCCGCCGTGACGTTGCATGTGGGTAACAGGCCGCCCGTGCGACCATCGGCGATCCTCCACCGTGACCCGATCCATGGACCGTCAGGACGATCCCTCCCGCAACGACTTCATCGAAGTCATCGACGATGCGCTCGATGCGGCGTGGTGCCGCGACGTGGTCACACGGTTCTCGGCAAGTCGCGACATCGCGCCCGGGCGGGTCGGCAGCGGCGTGTTCCCGGACATGAAGGACAGCTCGGACCTCACCATCGCCGGGCGCCCGGAGTGGCAGGAGGTCGAGAACACGTTCAACCAGGCCGTGATCCGCGGCGTGGTGCGCTACCTGCGCCGCTATCCGCATGCCCTGGTCGCGCCGCTGATGCTCGAGCAGCAGGGCGCCGACGGAAAGCGCCACCGGCTCACCGCCGAGCGCCTGATCGCGATGGACGACAACGCGCTCGCGGCCCTGGTGATGCAGATCCTGCGGCCCGGTGCGATCAACCTGCAGCGTTACACCGCCGGACGCGGCGGCTATCCGTACTGGCACTGCGAGCTGTATCCGCGCGATGCGAACGCGGAGACGCTGCATCGCCACCTGCTGTGGACGGTCTACCTCAACGACGGCTTCGGCGAAGGCGAGACCGAGTTCCTCTACCAGGGGCGCAAGGTCGCGCCGAAAACCGGCGCGTTGCTGATCGCACCCGCCGCGTTCACGCACACGCATCGGGGCAATCGCCCGCAGGGCGGCGACAAGTTCATCGCGACGAGCTGGGTGCTGTTCCAGCGCGCGGAGACGCTGTTCGGGGCGAGGTAGCGCGCATCATTCAGCGCATCGTGCGGCGCGTGCAGGCGTTGCCCGCGCTCGACGTCGCTCGTCTCCGCTCAGCAGGCCCTGGCGGGGATGCGCCATGCGGCGTGCGTCGAGGAGATTTCCGTCGGCGTCACGTTCGCGCGCCGTCGACGCGCAGGAGGTCGGGCAGTGCGCGCCCGGGACACGCGGCGCACGACGCGGCTCAGGGCCGCGCGTGGTTCAGCACGAGCCAGTACAGGCCGACCTGCTTGACCGCCCAGACGAACTGCTCGAAGTCGACCGGCTTCTGGATGTAGCTGTTCACGCCGAGTGCGTAGGTCGCCTCGACGTCGAAGGGCTCGGTGCTGGTCGTGAGCACGACCACGGGCAGCGCGCGCGTGGCCTCGTTGCCCCGGATCGCCTGAAGCACCTCGCGGCCGTCGATCTTCGGCAGGTTGAGGTCGAGCAGCACCAGCGAGGGCAGGTCGGCCGGATCGCGGTCGGCGAAGCGGCCGCGTGCGAAGAGGTAGTCGAGCGCCTCGGCGCCGTCGCCGACGACCGCGAGCTGGTTGGCGATCTTGGCTTCGTCGAAGGCCAGGCGCGTCAGCTCGACGTCGTCCGGATTGTCCTCGACCAGCAGGATTTCCTTGTGCATGCGCTATCCCGTTGCGCCGGCGGGGGCCGGCAATTCCACGGTGAACGTGCTGCCCGCGTCGACCCTGGAGTCGGCGCGGACGTCGCCGCCGTGGCGACGCGCGATGCGCTGCGCGATCGCCAGGCCCAGCCCGTGCCCCGCGCCCTGCTCGATGCCGTGCAGGCGCTGGAACGGCTGGAAGAGCTTGTGAGCATACTGCATGTCGAATCCGCTGCCGGTGTCACGGATCACGAGTCGCAGGCGGCCGTCTTCGACGCTCCCGCGCACCTCGATGCGCGCCTGCGCGCGACCGCGCGTGAACTTCCACGCGTTCTCCAGCAGCATGCGCAGCATCTGCTTGAGCAGGCGCTCGTCCCCGCGCGCCTGCAGGCCCGGCTGCACGTCGATGGCGACCTCGCGCGCGGGCTCGGTGTCCTGCAGCTCGGCCAGCACCCATTCGGCGAGCAGGCTGAGATCGACGTCCGCCGGCTGCATCGACGCGCTCGCCGCGCGCGAGAGCTCGCCGAGCGCGGTGAGCAGCGCGGACATGCGCGTGGCGGCGGCGCGGATGCGCGAGAGGTGCATGCGTTCGGCGGCGTCGAGCTTGGCCGCGGCGCGGTCCTCGAGCAGCTTGGCGAAGCTGTCGATCGAGCGCAGCGGCGCCTTCAGGTCGTGCGCGACGGTGTCGGCGAACATCTGCAGCTGGCGCTGCTCGGCCGCGCCGTCGGGCTGCCACTGGACGAGCCGGCGGCCGCCGTCGAGCGCACGCGCATGCAGGTGGCCGTCGGCATGGCCCGGCAACGGCCACGGCCCGTACGCGTCGCCCCGTCCATCGAAGGCGGTGCCGACCGCGAGCCCGGCAAGCTGCGTGAACGCGGGATTGGCGTGCAGCACCACGTCGTCGGCGTCGAGCACGGCGGTCGCGACGGTGCAGGCGGCGACCACCGCATCGAGCACATCCGGGTGCATCGGGGAGGGATCGGGCGGCATGGGGCGTCACGCGGCGGGGGCAGCGGGAAGTGTAGTCAGACGCCGTGAGGACGCATTAGACGGAGCACACGGACACCGCGATGGACCTGCACCAGATCGAGTTCCTGCTGATCCTCGCCGGCGCGCTCTACCTGTTCGTCAGCGAGAAGCTGCGCGTCGACGTGACCGCGATGCTCACGCTGCTCGCGCTCGTGCTCACCGGCGTGCTCGATTCCAAGCAGGCGCTGTCCGGTTTCGCGAGCGAGCCGGCGATCATCGTGGCGGCCGTGTTCGTGATCTCCGGCGCGCTCGCGGCGACCGGCATCACCGAGTGCATCGGCCAGTGGATCGGCCGCGCCGCGGGTCGCACGGAGGTGCGCGCGATCGGCGTGATCATGCCGGCGGTCGCGCTGCTGTCGTCGTTCACCCACCACGTGATGGTGACCGCGATGATGCTGCCGATCACCACGCGCTTTGCCCAGGCACGCGGGCTGCCGACCTCGCGCCTGCTGATGCCGATGTCGCTCGCGGCGTCGCTCGGCACCACGCTCACGCTGGTGAGCGCGCCGGCCTTCCTGCTCGCCGCCGACCTGCTCGAGCGCACCGGCAGCGGCGAACTCGGCATCTTCTCGATCACGCCGATCGGGCTCGCCCTGGTGCTTATCGGCGTGGCCTACATGCTGCTCGCGCGTTGGCTGCTGCCCAAGCGCAGCGGGGCGACCGGCGGCGAGGACTTCCTGCAGCTCGACTGCTATCGCACCGAGCTGCTCGTGGTGGAGGGCGGCCGGTGGAGCACGCGGCCGCTCGGGGAACTCGCCCGCGTGATCGGCGATCGCTTCCGACTGCGCGGCTGGATGCGCGGCGGCCGCCTGCGCGAGGACCTCGGCGAGCACAGCCCGCTCAGCGGCGGCGACGTGCTGCTCGTGGAGACGTCGGCCGACGCGCTCGCGTCGCTGCACGACGATCCGGGCCTCGACCTCAATGCCGTGCATCGCTTCGCCGCGCACGTGGACGGCGAAGGCGAGGCGCGCTTCGTGCAGGCGCTGGTCGCGCCGGGCTCGGAGTTCATCGGCCACTCGATCCGCGAGCTCGACTTCGCACGCCGGTTCGGTTGCGTGGTCGCGAGCGTGTGGCGCCGCGGCGGGCTGCCCACCTCGCGCCTGGCCGATGCGCGCCTGCGCGAGGGCGACGTGCTGGTGCTCTACGGCCGCGACACGCGCTTCTCCGAACTCACCGCGCACCACGGCTTCCTGATGCTGATGCCGTTCGCCGGCGAGGCCAAGCGCCGCCTGCGCGCGCCGCTCGCGCTCGCGATCCTCGGCGCGACGGTGCTCGCCGCCGCCACCGAATGGCTCGCGGCGCCGCTCGCGTTCCTGTTCGGCGCGGTGCTCATGGTGGCCTCGGGCTGCGTCGACGTACGCCGGGCGTACCGCGAGATCGACGTCCGTGTGTACGTGATGATCGCCGGCGTGATCCCGCTCGGCATCGCGATGGAGTCGACCGGCACCGCGCAGCTGCTCGCGTCCGGACTGCTCGCGGTGATGTCGGACTGGTCGCCACTCGCGGTGCTGCTGGTGATGTTCACCGCCGCGGCGCTGCTGACGCAGATCCTCTCCGATGGCGCGACCACAGTGCTGCTCGCGCCAGTCGCGCTCGAAGTCGCGCAGGGGCTCTCGATGCCGGCGACGCCGTTCGTGGTCTGCACCGCGCTCGGCGCGGTCGTCGCGTTCCTGACGCCGATCGGCCACCACGGCAACCTGCTGATCCTCGGGCCCGGGCAGTACCGCTTCGGCGACTTCCTGCGCATCGGCCTGCCGCTCACCGCGGTGATCGCGTTGGTCTGCGCGTGGATGTCGCGTTGGCTGTGGCTCGGCGGGCCGCTGCTGCCGGTGTAGCGCGGCTGACATCGGCCGGTCATCACGGCGGCCGAGCATCCGGGCCTCCCCCACGCGCAGGACCGCCCGATGCACATGCCCGACCCCGCCCGTCGCGATCTCCTCAAGGCCGGTACCGCCGCGATGGCGGCCGGCGCCCTCGGCAGCCTCGGCGGCCTCTACGCGCGACAGGCCCAGGCCGTGACCGGCGGCGTGCGTACCGCGCCGACCGCCAGCCCGTACGGGCCGCTCGCACCCACCGCCGACCTCGCCACCGGCCTGCCGCTGCTGCAGCTACCGCGCGGCTTCCGCTACCGCTCGTTCGGCTGGACGGGCGACATGATGGCCGACGGCCAGCCCTGCCCCGGCCGGCACGACGGCATGGCCGTGATGCGGGTGCCGGGGTCCATGGGGGCCGCGCGCGGCCGTGGGCGTGGCCCGTCGATCGTGCTCGTGCGCAACCACGAGATCGGCGCCGGTACGCCGTTCAACGCCCCGGCGATGTACGACACCGGCGACCTCGGTGGCGGCCAGCGCGCGGCCGGCGGCACCACCAACCTGATCTGGCGCGACGGCGCCTTCGTCGGGATGCTGCCGAGCCTCGGCGGCACGCTGGTCAACTGCGCCGGCGGGCCGACGCCGTGGGGCACGTGGCTCACGTGCGAGGAGATCAAGACGAATGCGGTGTCCTCCACGGGTCGCCGCCATGGCTACGTCTTCGAGGTGCATCCCGATCCGCGCCGCACCAGCGCGCGTCCGCTGATCGGCCTCGGGCGTTTCAGCCACGAGGCCGTGGCCATCGATCCGCGCACCGGCGCGGTCTATCTCACCGAGGACGATCGCAACAAGGCGGGCCTGTACCGCTTCGTGCCGAACGATCGCGCCGGCCGCTACGGCTCGCTCGAGAACGGCGGCCGCCTGCAGGCCGCGCGCGTGCGCGGCCGCCCGAACGCCGACCTCACCGTCGCGCAGGTCGGCGACGAGGTGCAGCTCGAATGGATCGACGTGCGCGATCCCGACCTCGACGGGATCACTGCGCCCGCGGGCTTTCCCGACATCGGCGCCGGCGAGACGCTGAGCGGCCCGTTCGCCCAGGGCTGGGCCGACGGCGCGCTGCGCATGGCGCGCGGCGAGGGCATCTGGCATGCCAACGGGAAGATGTTCATCGTCGACACCGCTACCGGCGTCGACGCGCGCGGCCGCAAGGGTCGCGGCAATGGCGCGGTCTGGGTGCTGGATCTGGCCACGCAGCGCATGCGCGCGCTGTTCGTGAGCGGTGACCAGTTGGCCGCGCACAATCCCGACAACGTCACAGTGAGCCCGCGCGGCGGCGTGGTGCTGTGCGAGGACGGCGGCGAGAGCCCCGACGCCTACGGCCCCGGCGCGCGCCTGATCGGCCTGACGCGCCAGGGCGAGTCGTTCTACCTCGCCAAGAACAACGTGGTGCTCGAGCCCGCCGACCTCGCGCGCGCCGGCAAGCGCGTCGAGGCCGGCGACCACCGCGACAGCGAGTTCTGCGGCGCCTGCTGGGATCCGGCCGGCCGCACGCTGTTCGTCAACCTGCAGACGCCGGGCATCACGGTGGCGATCGAAGGGCCGTGGCACGACGGGCCGCTCTGACCTCGAGTGGAAGCGGGCCAGGGACGGCCCGGGCTGCGCCGCCGCGTCGGCGCCGCCGGCTCAGAAGAGCACGCCCTGCGGCGAGGCCCTGCGCGGCGCCACGAAGCGGCTCCCGTCGAGCGGGGGGAAGCGCCCGTAGCCGAGCCGCGCGCGGGCCTTGCGGAAGCGCTGCCCGATCAGCTGCGCGAAGACGCCGGTGCCGGTCATCCGCGTGCCGAAGTCGCTCTGGTAGTCGCGTCCGCCGCGCATCTGCTGCACCAGGCTCATCACGTGCGCGGCGCGGTCCGGGTAGTGGAGCTCGAGCCATTCGCGCCAGACGTCCTTGAGCTCGTTGGGCAGGCGCAGCAGCGTGTAGCCCGCTTCGCGTGCGCCGGCCTCGAACGCGGCCTCGAGGATGCGCTCCATCTCCATGTCGGTGATCTGCGGGATCACCGGCGCGACCATCACGCCCACCGGCACGCCGGCCTGCGACAGCGTGCGCATCGCGCGCAGCTTCGCATGCGGTGCCGACGCGCGCGGCTCGAGCTTCGACGCCAGGCGGTTGTCGAGCGTGGTCACCGAGAAGTGCACGCTCACGAGGTTCCCGCGGGCCATGTCCGCGAGCAGGTCGACGTCGCGCTCGATCAGCGCGCTCTTGGTGACGAAGCTCACCGGGTGCTTCGTCTCGGCGAAGAGCTCCAGCACCGCGCGGGTGATGCCGTAGCGGCGCTCGATCGGCTGGTAAGCGTCGGTGTTGATGCCCAGCGCGGTGTCCTGCGGCACGTAGCCGGGCTTCGCGAGCTCCTCGCGCAGGCGCTCGACCGCGTTCGTCTTGGCGAAGAGCTTCGTCTCGAAGTCGAGGCCCGGCGAGAGGTCGAGATACGCGTGCGTGGGCCGCGCGAAGCAGTAGACGCAGCCGTGCTCGCAACCGCGATACGGATTGAGCGACTGCGAGAAGCCCACGTCGGGCGACGTGTTGCGTGTGAGGATCGAGCGCGCGCGCTCCTCGGTGACGGTGGTGGCCGGCTTCGGCGTTTCGGCGAGGTCGGCGTAGACCGAGCCCCAGCCGTCGTCGACCCCTTCGACGCTCGTCGCGTCGAAGCGCGAGGCCACCTTCGAGGCGGCCCCGCGGCCCTTGATGGGCGCGGTGGGCTTGCGGGCATCGGTCATGCGCGGATTGTCCGGCGCGCCTGTCTCAGCCGCCGTGACCGCGGCCCGCGTGCGGTGACCGGCCGATGACGGGACCGCACGACCGCCGGCCGTATCATCGCGCGCTCCTGCCGCTTCCCTCGCCCCGATGCCACTTCGCCTGCCGGTTGCCCTGTGCTGCGGACGCCGCGAATGCCGCGGTGCGGGTGCGATGCGGATGCGACGTCCGTCGCGTTGGACAGGACCGCCGTGCATCGGGGCGGACGCGCCCACCTGGCCAGACTTCCGGGCCGCCGCCGCGGACCCGCACGTCGCATGAGCGCCGCGCCGCCCGGCACCGGGCCGCTGCTGCGCGCCTTCGACGCGCTCTGCGACAGCGTGCACGCGAACCCCGTGCTCTGGGGCTGGCTGGTCGCCGGCTGGTTCGTCTACGTGCTCGGCCTCGGCCTGTGGATCGTGCTGCAGAAGCGCGAGCCGGCGGCGACGCTCGCCTGGCTGATCGGCCTTGCCGCGCTGCCCTACTTCGGCTTCGTCGTCTATTACGTGTTCGGCCCGCAGCGCATCCGCCGCCAGCGCCTGCGTCGCGGCCGCTCGCGCGAGCGCATGCCCGCCGCGCCCGACGCCGGTCCCGAGGCCGATCCGGCCGAGCTCGCACGCCTCGGCCAGGCGACGACGCGCCTGCCCGCGTCGACCGCGACCGACGTGCGCCTGCTGGTCGACGGGGCCGCCAAGTACGCCGCCCTGCTCGAGGCGATCGCGAGCGCGCGCGAGCACGTGCACGTCGAGTACTACATCTTCGAGCCCGACCACAGCGGCGCCGCGATCCGCGATGCGCTGGCCGAGCGCGCGCGTGCCGGCGTCAAGGTGCGGCTGCTGCTCGACGCGGTCGGCTCGGCGAAGCTGCGCAGGCGCTTCCTCGCGCCGCTCATCGAGGCCGGCGGCGAAGTCGCCTGGTTCCATCCGATGCGCCTGCCGTGGAGGCGCCCGTGGCTCAACCTGCGCTCGCACCGCAAGATCGTGATCGTCGACGGCGCGGTGGGCTTCACCGGCGGCATCAACATCACCGACGAGCAGGACGAGTCGCGTCGCAGCGATGCCTACCACGACCTGCACCTGCGGCTCGAAGGCGATGTCGTCGGGCTGCTGCAGGTGGTCTTCCTCGAGGACTGGGTCTACGCCACGGGCCAGCGCGCGCCCAGCCTGACCCGCCCGGCGTGCGCGCCCGGGCCTGTGCATGCGCAGGTGCTGGTCTCGGGCCCGGATTCGCCGTGGGAGGCGATCCACCGCCTGCACGTCTCGGCGATCCATGCCGCCAAGCGCCGCGTCTGGCTCGCGACGCCGTATTTCGTTCCCGGCGAGGCCGCGATGATGGCGCTCACCTCCGCCGCGCTTGCGGGCCTCGACGTGCGCCTGCTGGTGCCGAAGGTGGCGGACTCGCGACTGGTCACGTTCGCCACGCGCTCCTACTTCGACGAGCTGCTTGCCGCCGGCGTGCGCATCCACGAGTACGGCCCGCGGCTGATGCACAGCAAGGCCCTGCTCTGCGACGACGACGTCGCGATCATCGGCAGCGCGAACTTCGACCACCGCAGCTTCCGCCTGAACTTCGAGATCTCGCTGCTGTTCCACGACGCCGGCATCGCGCGCGAGCTCGAGGCGGTCCTGCAGCGCGACTTCCAGGCCCCGCGCGTGCGTCCGGACCGCCGCCGCGCGCTGCTGACCGCGCGCCTGCCGGAAGCGCTCGCCCGCCTGCTCGCGCCGCTGCTTTAGGGGCCGCGGCCGACGCGCCCGCATGAAGCGCCCTCCTGCGGCACCAGCGAATGGCGCCGTGGGGCCGGGCGACGCGGACCGGCGGTCGCCACGGGCGACGGGACGGCGCGCGCGCCGCGGCGGCGCGGCTACACTGCGGCCGTCATCCCTGCTTCGGGCGGCCATCATGTCCTGGCTCTACCTCCTGCTCGCCATCGCTGCGGCCGCGGTCGCATTCCAGACCTCCTCCACCCTGCTGATGGCGGTGATGCTGCTGCTCGCGCTGGTGCTGGTGATCGCCTGGCTGATGACCGCTCTCGCGCAGCGCATCGAGAGCCGCAGCGGCAACGAGGCGATGATGGTCGACCCGGCGGAGCTGCGTCGCCTGCAGGAGCAGGCCGAGGCGCGCCGCGCCGCGGCCGCCGCCGCGTCCGTCCCACCGCAGGACGCCGCCGCGCCCTGAGGCGCTTTGCGCCGCTGCGCCCCTGCGCCACACTGCGCGCGGGGCGGCCCCGGTCGGGGCCACGACGGTGGGGTACATGGAGCTGGACACGACACTCGAGCGCGGCAAGCGCGACCTCTTCCTGCGCGCCGGTGCAGGTCTGGGCCTGCCGGCGGCAGGCCTGGTGTACTGGCTCGTGCTCGGCGCGGCCGGCTACGTGGTTCCGCCGAAAACCTGGGGCCTGATCGCCTGCGTCGGCTCGGGCCTGATCTTCCCGCTGGGCATCCTGCTCGGTCGGCTGCTCGGCTCCGACGTGCTGGTGAAGGGGCCCCTGGCCGCACTGGCGCCGCGCGCGGTGCTCGCGATCAACCTGCTCTGGCCGCTGCACATCGCGCTCTACTTCGGCGCCATCGAGGTCCTGCCGTTGTCGCTCGCGATCGGCATGGGCCTGCACTGGCCGATCATCGGCTGGATGTATGGCAGCGCGGCCTGCGCACGCCATGCGCTGGTCCGCGTGCCGCTGGTGAGCGCGATCTGGTTCCTGCTGCCCGCGCAGCGCTACACGCTGCTGGCCTTTGCCGTCGCGGCGGTCTACCTCCTCTCGATCCTGCAGATGCGCCGCGAGCTCGCCGACGCGCGTCGCACGCCCGCCGGG
The DNA here is from genome assembly GCF_054781815.1 of Lysobacter humi (ex Lee et al. 2017). Taxonomy (NCBI): domain Bacteria; kingdom Pseudomonadati; phylum Pseudomonadota; class Gammaproteobacteria; order Lysobacterales; family Lysobacteraceae; genus Lysobacter; species Lysobacter humi (ex Lee et al. 2017). The sequence goes on from NZ_BAAGTR010000008.1 coordinate 54,281, forward strand.
CCCGCGCTCGCCGCGGGCTGACACGCACGAGCTGTCGCACGGCGCAGGGGCGACGCACAATGCGGGCTTCGAGCGAGGAGCCCGCATGGCCGCCGACATCGTCCCGACGCGGTTGAGCGTCAACGTCAACAAGATCGCGGTGCTGCGCAATTCGCGCGGGGGCGCCGAGCCCGATGTGGTGCGCGCGGCACGCACGTGCCTGGATGCCGGCGCGCATGGCATCACCGTGCACCCGCGCCCCGACGCACGCCACATCACGGAGGCCGACGTCCATGCACTCGCGGCGGTGACGCGCGAGTACGGCGTCGAGTTCAACCTCGAAGGCAATCCGTTCGCGCCGCCACGCGCGGGGTATCCGGGCTTCTTCGCATTGTGCGAGGCAGTGCGCCCGGCGCAGGCGACGCTGGTGCCCGACGACGACGGCCAGATCACCTCCGACCACGGCTTCGACTTCCGCGGCGATACGGCGGAACTCGCGGCGCATGTCGCGAGGCTCCGGGCGCTGGGCTGCCGCGTGAGCCTGTTCGTCGATGCGGACGATGCCGCGGCCTCGCTCGATGCGGCGAGCGGGGTCGAGCGCGCGGCGGGCGTCGGCGCGGACCGCGTCGAGCTCTACACCGGGCCGTACGCCGCGGCGTTTGCCGCGGGCGCGGACCCGGCGGCGGCGGCGTCCTTCGCACGCGTCGCCACGCGGGCCGGCGCAGCGGGGCTCGGCGTCAATGCCGGCCACGACCTGAGCCAGGCGAATCTCGATGCGTTCCTGCGCGCGGTGCCGGGGGTGGAGGAAGTCTCGATCGGCCATGCGCTGATCTCCGAGGCGCTCTACGCGGGCTTGGCGGCCACGGTGCGTGCGTATGTGCGCATCGTCGAGAGCGTGGCGAACCGGTAGCGGGGGCAACGCCGACACGCGTCCCGCGCGGTGGCCGACCCGAGATCGGCTCGATCCGCCGAGCGGCGAGGCCCGCGAGCAAGGCGCCTCTGCGTCGGCGAGGTCGTGCGTGATCCGGTTTCCGCGACGACCCGATCAGGCGCGCGGGCGGTGGATCGCACCGCGAGTGCCACAAGTCAAGTCAACGCGCATGGACGTGCGTGCATGCATTTGGCGCGCATGCGGCGACGGCAAGGCGAGCCCGATCCACGGCGACGTTGCGGGCGCGCGCAGCCATAAAAAAACGCCGCCCGGAGGCGGCGTTTTCAACAAGGTAAGCGTGGAGCGTAGTTCTATTTCTTGGAATTACTCAGCGGCCTGAACGAAGCCGATCTTGTCCATCTGCGCGTTCTTCGCATACGCGAGGACCTTCGCCAGGACCTCGTACTGCGCGTCGCTATTGACGTCGATCTCCAGCCGCGGCTGGTTGGTCGGATCGCGCTGGACCGTCTGCGTCATCACGTTCTGGAGCTGGTTCAGCGGGGTCGCCGAATTGTCCCAGTAGACGACGCCGTTCTGGTCGATGCGCAGCGACACCGGCGGCGGCGGCTCTTTGTCGTTGACCGGCGGATTGAGCGACTTCTGCGGCAGGTTGATATCGATCGGATATGACAGCGTCGGCGCGGTCACCATGAAGATGATCAGCAGCACCAGCATGACGTCGACGAGCGGCGTCACGTTGATGTCGGCCATCGGCGACCCACCGCCCGAACCAGTTGCGAATGCCATGGCGGTGTCTCCTCAGCGTTCCTTGGTGGCGACGAAGCCGACCTTGCGCATGCCCTGGGCCTGCGCGATGTTCACCACTTCCCGGAGGACCTGGTAACGGGTCGTCTTGTCGCCGCGCACGTTGATCTGCGGCTGCGGCTGCCGTTGCGCGAGTACCGCGAACTCACTCTCCAGACGCGCCTTCGTCACCGGCTCGTCGTTGAGGTAGATCGAGCCGTTCTCCTGGACCGCGACCGTCACCGGCGGCACCGGCGGTGCATCGCCGGTGTGGTCGTCGAGGGTGGCCTGCGGCAGCTCCACCTTCACCTTGTGGGACATGAGAGGCGCCGTGATCATGAAGATGATCAGCAGCACCAGCATCACGTCCACGAGGGGGGTGACGTTGATCTCGGCCATCGGGCCGCCGCTGTCGCCTGAACTGAAGGCCATTTGCGGTACTCCGGACTAGTGTCGTTCGAGGATCAGCGCTTGGCCGGCTGCTGGACTTCGCCGACGCGGGCGCCGGTCGCGAAGAAGTCGTGCAGGTCGTGCGCGAACGTGTCGAACTTGTTGTTGGTCACGCGGTTCAGGCGCACGAAGAAGTTGTACGCGAGCACCGCCGGGATGGCGACGAACAGGCCGAGGGCGGTCATGATCAGCGCCTCGCCGACGGGGCCGGCGACCGCGTCGATCGACGCTTGGCCGGATGCACCGATGCTGATCAGCGCGCCGTAGATGCCCCAGACGGTGCCGAGCAGGCCGACGAACGGCGCGGTCGAACCGACGGTGGCGAGAACGGTGAGGCCGGCCTCGAGGCGCGACGACTCACGGGTCACGGCCTGACGCAGGGCGCGGTCGACGAACTCCGAGCGGTTCAGCGACTCGACGAGGCGCGAGCCCTCGTGGCGCTGGTGGTGGGCGGCGGCCTGGGCGGCGTCGAGCGCGATCTTGGAGAACGGCTCCGAACGCGGCTGCTCTTCCATGTAGCGGATCGCGTCCTGCGCGTTCGGGGTTTCCCAGAACGTGCTGATCACGCGGTCGCTGGTGGAGCGCAGGCGCATGTTCTTGATGAAGTTCATGACGATCCAGTAGATCGACAGGACCGACATCAGGGTGAGGGTGAGCAGCACGACCCACGAGACGACGAACTTGCCGGGATCGCCCGTCATCTCCTGCAGGAGATGCAGCGGACCCATGTTTGCGAGGGCGTTCGACGGGTTGCTGCCGGTGGCGGCGGCTTGGAGGAGGGTTTCCAGCAACATGACGCTTACCTTTGTTGAGTAGTTGGAAGGTGGTGCAAAGAGACAGCGGAAAAGCGTGGCCGGATCAGCCTTCAAGCTTCCAGTCGACGTTCACGACGGCCGTACCGGGATCCCCCGGGCAGACCTTCCAGCGGCGGACCTGGCTGACCGCCGCGCGGTCGAGATCGCGGTTGCCGGCGCTGCGGCGAACGCTGGCGTCGGTGATCGTGCCGTCGCCGGTCCACGTGACCTGCACGACGGTGGTGCCCTCGGCACCCTCGCGCAGCGCGGCCGCGGGGTAGCTGAGCGGAGCACGACCGCAGACGCTGGCTTGGCCGCCCACGATGTTGGACGCCTTCGGTGGCGCCGGTGCGGCGGCCGGCGGGGCCGGCGGGGCCGGCGGCGGAGCCGGCACGTCGACCGGGCTCGGATCGTCGACCACGACCGGCGGATCTTCCGGCGGCGGCGGCTGCGGCGTGGGCTGCACGATGACCTGCTTGGGCGGCGTCATCAGCAGCTTCGGCGGATCCTTCGGCGGCGGCGGCGGCGGCGGGGGCGGCGGCGGCGGCTTGATCAGGTTGACGACGGTGACCTGCTCTTCTTCGACCTGGGTCTTGGGCGCGGTCGCCGGAACCAGCAGAAGGAGCAGCGCCGCAACGTGCACAGCGATCGCGGTCGAGATACCCGCAATACGGGCCCAGTTCAGGCCTTCATCATCTCGATTGGCGTGAGAGTGGTATTGCGTCATGCGCCATTGCTCAGGAGGGAGTTCCGGACGCCATGGCGCCGCGGGCGGTATGCAGCCCCGTGGTCTTCACGACCACGGGGAATTTCCAAGCATATACCAAACAGCGGCAGCGGTTCCAAGCGATGGAGCGTGCTTTTTTCGCCGCCGTGAACGGCATCACTTGCCGGGCATCGCGACGATTTTTTCCGCTTCGGCGCTGTTCTTGACGCCCTTCGAAAGTGCCTGCTGCGCGGCCTGTTTCGCCTCGGAAATACGTTGTCCGTTCTTGTAGATCCGCGCGAGGTTGAGCCACGTCTCGCCGTTCGGCGCGAGCGGCGCGGCCTTCTTGTAGGCCTCGATCGCCTTGTCGGTGTCGTCGGTGAAGTAATACGACTGGCCGAGCGCGAGATAGACGTTGTAGTCGGGCTTGAGCACACCCTTCGCGAGGCCGTCCTCGATCACCGCGATCGTCTGCGCTTCCTTGTCCTTGATCTTCGTGTAGGCGGTGAAGAGCTGGCGGTAGCCGTCGTCGTCCTTGAGCTGGCCCGCGGCACGCATGCGCTCGAGCACTTCGGCGACCTTCTCGTACTGGCCGGCCTGCATGTACGTGATCGCGAGGTTCATCTGCGCACGCGGGTCCGCGGGATTCGCAGAGGCGACGCTCGCGGTCAGCTTGGTGGCCTCGGCCGCGTTGCCGGTGCGCGCGTACGCATCGGCGAGCAGCGCCTTGAGGTCGGCGCGGTCGGGCAGCGCGTCGACGGCGGGCTTCAGCACCGTGACGGCATCGGCGTAGCGCTCGAGGCGGTACAGCGCATTGCCCTTGATCGCGAGGTGCTCGGGCCTGGCCTCGCCGGTCTCGCTGAGGAACTGCTCGATCGATGCAAGCGCGGTCGCGTAGTCCTTCGCGGCCACCTGCAGCTGCGCGCGCAGCAGCATCAGGTCGTAATGGTCGTTGTTGGCGAGTGCATTCGAGGCGATCGCCTGCTCGGCGTACTTCAGTGCGGCGGCGTAGTCCTTGGCGCCGATCGAGGCATTGGCCGCGACGTGCGCGGCGGTGGCGCGCTCGTACGCGTTGAACGCGGTGTCGCCGAGGATCGCGTCGGCGGCGGCGCGTGCCTCGACGTCCTTGCCGGCGCGATCGAGCTCGATCATCGCCTCGAGCGCCTTCGCGCCCTTGCTGGTCGCCTTGCCGGCCTCGATGACGCGCTTGGCCTGCGGATAACGCTGCGGCTGCGCGGTCGCGGCCTTCGCGGCTTCGGCGGCCTTCGCCTTTTCCTGCTGGGCCGCGCGGCGTGCACCGCCAGCGGTGCGGCGGTCGGTGGAGTTCTCGTCCTGCGCGTAGGCGACAGGCGCGGCGGTCATGGCGATCAGCACGGCCGCCAGCGCCTGGCGACGGAAGGTGGGGAGCTTCATGGATGTACGACCTCGGTCAGCCGCGGGGGAGCGCGGGGAAGTCGCGGCGGGGGGCGCCGCGGGTCGGCCACGCTAGCAGAAAGGCCGCAGGGGAAGGAACGGCGGCGCACGGTCACGCCGTGGCCGCCGTCATCGCCGGTTTAACCGCAGTTCGGGCGACGGCCGCTGGCCTGCGCCTGCTGGTAGGTGCTCGCGAGGCTGCCGGCGCGTGCATTGAGCTCGGCCAGGCGCGAGCGCGGGTCCGGATGGGTCGACAGGAACTCGGGCGCCCGGCTCGAGCTCGCTGCGATCATGTTCTCCCAGAGGTTCACGGCCGCTCGCGGATCGAAGCCCGCGCGTGCCATCAGCTGCTGGCCGACGACGTCGGCCTCGCCCTCCTGCGTGCGGTTGTTCGGCAGCAGGATCAGGCCCTGCGCGGCCGCGCCGCCGAGCTGGCCGACAGTATTCGCCGCACCCTGGCCGTAGCGCGAGCCGATCAGCGCGCCGAGGATGCCAAGGCCCGTCTGCGCGCCGGCCTGGCGGGTGATGCGCTCGTCGTGGTGGCGCGAGATCACGTGGCCGATCTCGTGGGCGATGACCGCGGCGAGCTGGTCCTGGTTCTTGGCGACGCTGAAGATGCCGGTGTTGACGCCGACCTTGCCGCCCGGCAGCGCGAAGGCGTTCGGCGAGTTGTCGGCGAAGAGCGCGACTTCCCAGCCACCCTGCTGGTTCGGGGGAAGCTCGCGCACCACCGCGTTGACCACGCAACGCACGTAGTTGGTCTGCTGGGCATTGCTGCTCTGCGGCTTGGTCGCCTTGGCCTGCGCGAAGGCTTCCGCGCCGAGCTGGTTGAGCTGCTCCTGGGAGACGGCACCGACGCGCTGGGTGCGCCCGGTCGGCGAGGTGGTGGTGGCGCAGGCTGCGACGAGCGTGGTGATCGCAAGGGCGAGCAGGAGCGGCTTCATGGCGCAGTCCGTCGGTGAATGGGGGCCTCCGGTTGTAGACGCGCGCCGATCAATGGGTCGTCAACAGCGGCCGTCGGGGCTGAACGGGGCACGACGGCCGCAAACGACGACGCCACCCGGAGGTGGCGTCGTGGGGTACCGCGGTGGCAGGGCTCAGACGTCGAGGTTCGCCACCTTCAGTGCGTTCTCCTCGATGAAGTCGCGGCGTGGTTCGACCACGTCGCCCATCAGCGTGGAGAAGATCGCATCGGCGGCCACGGCGTCCTCGATGCGCACCTGCAGCAGGCGGCGCGTCTCGGGATTCACCGTGGTCTCCCAGAGCTGCTCGGGGTTCATCTCGCCGAGGCCCTTGAAGCGCTGGATCTGCCGGCCCTTTTTCGCCTCGTCCATCAGCCAGGCATAGGCCTCGCCGAAGCGCGTGATCGGCTGCGCGCGGCTGCCGCGCACGATCTGCGCGCCCTCGCGCACCAGGCCGTTGAGCAGCGTGGCGGCGTCGCGCAGCGCACGCAGCTCGCCGGTCTCGAACGAGGACATCGGCAGCAGCTGCACCGTCGCATCACCCATGTGCATGCGATGCACGAGCAGCGCGGCGGGGCGCATTTCCGCCGCCGGGCTCCATTCCAGCCGGTAGACCGGCTTGCCGAGGCGTCCGTCGTTGATGCGCGCCTCGATCGCCTTCAGCGCGTCGGCATCGAGCGCCTCGGTCGAGCCGTGGAAGGGCGCGATGTCGAGCAGCGCCTCGAGCACCTGCGGGTCGAAGCGGTTGGCATTGCGGCCGATCGCCTCGCGCGCGTTCGCATACGCGAGCAGGAGCTTCTCCAGCGCCTCGCCGGTGATCGCGGGCTCATCGGCTGCGGGAACCAGCGAGGCGCCCTCGACGGCATTACCGGCGAGATACGCATCGAGCGCGTGGTCGTCCTTGAGGTACAGCTCGGTCTTGCCCTGCTTGATCTTGTAGAGCGGCGGCAGGCCGATGTAGACGTGACCGCGCTCGATCAGCTCCGGCATCTGGCGGTAGAAGAACGTGAGCAGCAGCGTGCGGATGTGCGAGCCGTCCACGTCCGCGTCCGTCATCAGGATGATGCGGTGGTAGCGCAGCTTGTCGGGGTTGTATTCGTCCTTGCCGATGCCGGTGCCGAGCGCGGTGATCAGCGTGCCGACCTCGGCTGAGGCGAGCATGCGGTCGAAGCGCGCGCGCTCGACATTCAGGATCTTGCCCTTGAGCGGGAGGATCGCCTGCGTCTTGCGGTTGCGGCCCTGCTTGGCCGAGCCGCCCGCGGAGTCGCCCTCGACGATGAAGAGTTCCGACAGCGCCGGATCCTTCTCCTGGCAGTCGGCGAGCTTGCCCGGCAGGCCGGCGATGTCGAGCGCGCCCTTGCGGCGGGTCAGGTCACGGGCCTTGCGCGCGGCCTCGCGGGCACGCGCGGCGTCGATGATCTTGCTCGCGATCGCACGCGCTTCGTGGGGGTTTTCCTGCAGGAACTCCTCCAAACGCGCACCGAACGTGCTCTCAACGACCGGGCGCACCTCAGAGCTGACCAGCTTTTCCTTGGTCTGCGAGGAGAAGCTCGGATCGGGCACCTTCACCGAGAGCACCGCGATCATGCCTTCGCGCATGTCGTCGCCCGACAGCGTGACCTTCGCCTGCTTGGCGATGCCCGACTGCTCGATGTAGTTCGTCAGCGTGCGGGTGAGCGCGGCGCGGAAGCCGATCAGGTGCGTGCCGCCGTCCTTCTGCGGGATGTTGTTGGTGAAGCAGAACATCGTCTCCTGGTAGGCGTCGGTCCACTGCAGGGCGACGTCCACGGTGATGCCGTTCTGCTCGCCCGACACCGAGATCACCTTCGGATGCAGCGGGTTCTTGAGCTGCGCCAGGTGCTCGACGAACGATCGGATGCCGCCCTCGTACTCGAAGACGTCGCGCTTGCCCTCAAAGCGCTCGTCGGTGAGCACGATGCGCACGCCCGAGTTGAGGAAGGAGAGCTCGCGCAGGCGGCGCGCGAGGATGTCGTAGTGGAATTCGACGTCGGTGAAGATTTCCGCGGCCGGCTTGAAGCGCAGCAGCGTGCCGCGACGGTCGGACGGCTCCAGGCGCTCCAGCGGATGCACCGGCTCGCCCAGGGTGTACTCCTGCCGCCAGTGGTAGCCGTCGCGCCAGATCTCCAGCCACAGCTTCTCGGAGAGCGCGTTGACGACCGACACGCCGACGCCGTGGAGGCCGCCCGATACCTTGTAGCTGTTGTCATCGAACTTACCGCCGGCGTGCAGCACGGTCATGATGACCTCGGCCGCCGACACGCCCTCTTCCTTGTGGATGTCGACCGGGATACCGCGGCCGTTGTCGAAGACCGAGCACGAGCCGTCGTCGTGCAGCGTCACTGTGACTTCATTCGCATGGCCGGCAAGCGCCTCGTCGATCCCGTTGTCGACGACCTCGAACACCATGTGGTGCAGGCCGGTGCCGTCGTGCACGTCGCCGATGTACATGCCGGGGCGCTTGCGGACGGCCTCGAGGCCGCGCAGGACGGTGATCTTCGACGAGTCGTAGGTATTGGACGGCGCGGCGGTGTTCGCGGCGTTCTCGGGCATCTCGGACATCGGGCAGGAGCCTCCGGCGAGGCCGTGACCACGGACGTGGACGGCGACGCGACACATTAGCTATACGTGCGCGAAGTATAGCAGCGCGTCTCAGCGGGGCGTCGGACGGCAGCTAAACGCGGGTGATCGTGCCGTGTTCCACGTGGAACAGGTCGTGCGGCAGCTGAAGGTCGACCACGCCGGCAGGAATTTCGGTGCCGGAGACGAAGACCTGGCCGCCCCCCGCCACCAGCCGTTGCAATACCCGTTGCTGGTGGCGTCGGTCGAGCTCCGAGGCGAGATCATCCAGCGCGAACACCGGCGCCTGTCCGGTGACCTCGGCATGGAACTGCGCCTGCGCCAGAAGGGCCGATAGCGCGGCAAGCTTGGCCTGGCCGCGGGAGAGTGCATCGCGCCCTGGAATGTTCGCGAATGCGAGCCGCCAGTCCGCGCGATGGGGGCCGACGGACGTGTGCCCAGCGAGCAGGTCGCGCTCGCGGGCGAGCAGGAGGGCATCGGCGAGCGGCATGTCCTCGCGGCGCCAGCCGGGCAGGTAGGTGAGAGTGGAGGCCCCGAGCGCCGGTGCAAGGTCAGCGGCGATGTCCGAGAGGCGTGGCGCGAGCGCGTCGATATAGCCCTGTCGCTGCTCGGTGAGCTCCTCGCCGGTCTGCGCGAGCTCGGCGTCCCAGGCGTCCAGCTGGGCATCGGCGACCCGCTGCTTGAGCAGGATGTTGCGCTGCCGGAGTGCCCGGGCGTACCGGCGCCAGGGCGAGAGAAACCTCGGTTCCACGTGGAACAGCCCCCAGTCGACGAACCGACGCCGGATCTCGCTGGAACCGTCGATCAGCGCGTGACTGCCGGGCTCGAACGTCACCACCGCCAAGGCGGCGCAAAGCTCACCCAGCTGGGCCACGGCGGCTCCGTCGAGACGACCGGACCAGTCGCCTCCGGAATGGCGCAGTCCCGCGCGGCGGATCCGGTCCCCGGCGGCTGCCGGCTCGTGCCATTCCACAAAGACTTCCAGGGCGTCGGCCTGCGTGCGAATCAGGCCCTCGCGCACGCGGCCGCGGAAACTGCGGCCGTAGGCCATCAGGTGCAGCGCCTCGATCACCGAGGTCTTGCCCGCCCCGTTGTCACCGACGAGAAGGACCAGGCCCGGACCGGGCGCAATGCTGACGTCTTCGAAGCGGCGCAGCTGGCGGATGTCGAGGCGGGTGACGTACACGGGCGGCAACGCGACGGGGGCCGCAGAGAGTAGGCGACCTGTGTCCTCTATGGGTGACCGGATTCGACGGAGGTGCCGATGCCCGGTAGTGGGCCGGACAGGACCAGAACGACGAAACCCGGCCGAAGCCGGGTTCCCTGTGTTCCACGTGAAACCGAAACGTCAGAGACGCAGCGGCATGATCACGTGGCGGCAGCGGTCGCCCGAGGCCTCGCGGAGCAGGGCCGACGAGTTCGCATCGCGCAGCTGCAGGACGACCACGTCCTCCTTCAGCGCGCTGAGTGCATCGAGCACGTAGCTCACATTGAAGCCCACCGCGAGGTCGTCGACGCGGGTCTCGGCCTCGACTTCCTCCTGCGCTTCCTCCTGCTCCGGATTGTGCGCGGAGATCTTCAGCTGGCCCGGCGAGACTTCCATCCGCACGCCCCGATACTTCTCGTTCGACAGGATCGCCGCACGCTGCAGCGCCGAGCGCAACACGTCGCGGTCGATGCGCACTTCCTTGTCGGCGCCAATCGGCACGACGGCCTCGTAGTCCGGGAAGCGCCCGTCGATGAGCTTGCTGGTGAAGGTCACATCGTCGCGCTTGATGCGCACGTGGCCACGGCCCACCTCGAGCTCGAGGATGCGGTCGCCGCCCTCGAGAAGGCGCTGCAGCTCGGTCACGCCCTTGCGCGGGACGATGATCTGGCGCTTGGTCATCGCGCCGGTGCCTTCCAGACCCGACTCGCACAAGGCCAGCCGATGCCCATCGGTGGCCACGCAGCGCAGCGAGCTCTCGCGCAGGTCGAACAACAGGCCATTGAGGTAGTAGCGCACGTCCTGCTGTGCCATCGCGAACGCGGTGCGCTCGATCAGCTCCTTGAGCGCGGCCTCCGGCACCTGCACGCGCTCGGTCGCCTCGACGTCGTCCAGCGACGGGAAGTCGCCGGCCGACAGGGTCGACAGGGTGAAGCGCGAGCGCCCCGCCTGGACGGTGACCTTCTCGCCGGTCTGGCTGATCGTGACCCGCGAGCCGTCGGGCAGGGCGCGCACGATCTCGAAGAGCTTGCGGGCGGGGATCGTGGTTTCGCCGTCCTGCGCGTCCTCGACCGCGACCCGCGAGACCATCTCGACCTCGAGGTCGGTGCCCGTCAGCGAGAGCAGCCCGCCATTGACCTGCACGAGGAGATTGGCGAGCACCGGCAGCGTCTGGCGTCGCTCGACGACGTTGACGACCTGCGCGAGCGGCTTGAGGAAGACTTCGCGTTGAAGGCTGAAGCGCATGTCGATCGGGGTCCCCGTACCGTTTCTAAAGAGTGGATTAAATCAAAAGCATGGTGGTGGTGGAGGGCGCCGGAATCCGGGAAAACTCCACCAAGCCATTGAAAAATATCGTTTTTATTTACTGCAGCACCCTGTTGGAAAGTGCCGGCCGGGTCGGGGCCAACCTGTGGACAAATCCGCACCCGTCCACCGGCACCCCAATTGTCCACAGCTTGTCCGCAGGCGCTACCGCCGCCGTGCACAACATTACTCGCTCAGCTTGCGGATGAGCTTGTCCCAGTCCTCGCGAAGCTTGCCGTCGGTCTCCATCAGCGTGCGGATCTGGCGGCAGGCGTGGAGCACGGTGGTGTGGTCGCGGCCGGCGAAGGCGTCGCCGATCTCCGGCAGCGAGTGCTCGGTGAGCTCCTTGGCGAGCGCCATCGCGACCTGCCGGGGCCGTGCCAGCGAGCGCGTGCGGCGCTTGGACAGCAGGTCCTTCATCTGCAGGCCGTAGTAGTCGGCCACGGTCTTCTGGATGTTGGGGATGCCGATGGCCTGCTGCTGGGCGCGCAGCAGGTCGCGCAGCGTCTCTTGGGCGAACTCGACGGTGATCGCGCGGCCGGTGAAGTTGGCTCGCGCCGACAGCGTATTGAGTGCGCCCTCGAGGTCGCGCACGTTGCTGCGCATCTTCTTGGCGAGCAGGAAGGCGACGTCCTCGGGGATCTCGGCGCCGCGCTCGCGCGCCTTCGAGAGCACGATCTGGGCGCGGGTCTCGAAGTCCGGCGGCTCGATCGCCACCGACAGGCCCCAGGCCAGACGCGACTTCAGCCGCGGCTCCAGGCCTTCGACCTCGCGCGGGTAGCGGTCACAGGTCAGGATGATCTGCTGGCGGCCGTCGAAGAGCTGGTTGAAGGTGTGGAAGAACTCTTCCTGCGTGCGGTCCTTGCCGGCGAAGAACTGGATGTCGTCGATCAGCAGGGCATCCACCTGCTGGAACTGCCGCTTGAACGCATCCATCGTCTTGTCCTGCAGCGACTTCATCATCGCGCTGAAGAACTGCTCGGACCGCAAGTACATCACCCGCATCGACGGGTCGTTCTGCCGCATCGCGTTGCCGGCGGCGAACATCAGGTGGGTCTTGCCCAGGCCCGTGCCGCCGTAGAGCAACAGCGGGTTGTGGGAGCGGTCGCCCGGCTTGAGCGCGGCCTGCATCGCGGCGGCGCGGCCGAGCTGGTTCGACCGGCCCTCGACGAAGTTCTCGAACGTGTAATGGCTGTCGAGCACGCCGCCAAAGGCCATCGGGGCGGCCGGCGCCGCCGGGCGCGGCACGCCGGCGGGCGCGGGTTCGCGGGCGGGCTCGGCGCGCCGCGGGATCGACCCGACCTCGAGCGTGACATCCTCGCTGCCCGCGAAGTAGCTCAGCAGCTCGCGGATGCGCGGCAGGTAGCGCTCGCGCACCTGGTCGACCACGAAGGCATTGGGCGCGTAGAGCACGGTGCGCTCGCCGACCTCGGCGGCCTGCAGCGGCCGCAGCCACGTGTGCACGTCCTCGACGGGGAATTCGGTTTCGAGGCGTTCGAGGCAGCGGGGCCAGGCGTCCATGGATCTCGGGCGTAGTCGGCGACAGGCGAAAGACCGGCCCTGACACCGCGTCGGTACGCGGCGCCGGCGGGGCGCGGGGGTCGGGCAGACTATCATTTATCCACAGGCTCGGGCACGGTCTGTCCACAGGCCCGGGTGTCCCGACCCGGGCCGCATCGTCACGCCGGCTTGACCCCGGCTTCGCGCGCCCGCTAGACTTCCGGGTTCACTAACGCCGTCCTCCCGAGTTGCCGCCATGGCCACCAAGCGCACCTACCAGCCCAGCAACCTCAAGCGCAAGCGCGACCACGGCTTCCGTGCCCGCATGGCCACGGCCGACGGCCGCAAGATTCTGGCCCGTCGCCGCGCCAAGGGCCGCAAGCGCCTCTGCGCCTGAGTCGGGACGCCCGACTCCGCCTGCCCGACTTCGGGCCGCTTCCGGTGAGCCCGCTCCCGGAAGCCCGCGTCGCCGACGCACGATGAACTCCTGCCGCTTCCCGCGCGAGGCGCGCGTCCGCACGCGTGCCGAGTTCGATCGCGTCTTCCAGGACGGCCGCCGCACCGGCAGCGCCGTCCTCGGGTTGCACTGGATCCGCGCCGAGCACGCGCCCCGCCTGGGGCTCGCCGTCTCGCGCAAGGTCGACCGCCGCGCGGTTGGCCGTAATCGCATCAAACGCTGCCTGCGCGACGCATTCCGGCACGTGCGCGCCGAGCTCGCCATGGGCGACTATGTCGTCGTCGCACGGCCGGCGGCCGCCGCGCAGGACACCGATGCGCTCCGTGCGGCCTTCCTCGAGCTGCTCCGCCGGGTTCACGCATTGCCCGCCCCGGAGCCCGTCGGCACAATGCCGCCGCCTTCCCCCTTCCCGTCCGCCGCGGCGCCTGATGCGCCCGCCGGCTGAGTCCGCCTGCCCATGAACCAGACCCGCGTCTTCCTCCTCTTCGCCTGGCTGATGGTGGCCGTCCTGCTGTGGATGGAATGGGGGAAGGAGCGCGCGGCGCCACCGGTCGCGACGCCCGCGGCCGCGGCCGCCACTGGCGCCGTCCCCGCACCGACCGCCGTCGGCGCCGTGCCCGCTGCCCCGGCCGCGGGCGCGAAGGCCTCGGTCGGCCCTGCTGCGGGCGTCCCGGCCGAAGTGCGCGTGGTGACCGACGTGCTCGACATCGCCATGACGGGCGGCGAGCTGCGTCGCGCCGACCTGCTCAAGGTGCCGGACGTGGGTGACGCGAAGGGCGCGGTGCGCCTGCTCGACACCGATCCGCAGCGCCTGTTCGTCGCCCAGAGCGGCTGGACGAGCGCGGGCAACAAGCATCCGACGCACGAAGCGGGCTTCGTGCCGGCCAGCGCGGGCCCGTTCGTGCTCGCCGCCGGCGCGGGCCGTCTCGACGTGCCCTTCGTCTGGACCGGACCGGACGGCGTGACGATCCGCCGCACGTACACCTTCCTGCGCGGGCAGTACACCGTCACCGTGCGCGACGAGGTGGTCAACGCCGGCGCCGCGCCGTGGCAGGGCTTCGTCTATCGCCAGCTCTCGCGCGTGCCGCGCCAGCTCGCGCGCAGCGGCCCGACGAGCGCCGAGCAGTACAGCTTCCAGGGCGCGGCGTGGTTCAGCCCGCAGGACAAGTACGAGAAGCGCGACTACGAGGACCTCGTCGACGAGGCCGCGCTCACCAAGCAGGTGAAGGGCGGCTGGATCGCGATGCTCCAGCATCACCTGTTCGCCGCGTGGATTCCCGAGCGTGGCGACGCCACGACGTTCCAGACCGCGACCTTCAGCAATGGCGGCGCGACGCAGTACGTCATCCGCGAAGTCGGTCCGCAGGTCGCGGTCGGCCCGGGCCAGCGCGCCGTCACCCAGGCCCGCCTCTGGGTCGGCCCGAAGCTCGTCGGGCAAATCGAGGCGCAGGGCGTGCCGGGCCTGGAGCGCGCGGTCGACTTCAGCTCCTACAGCCTCTTCGCCACGCTCGCCGGTTGGCTGTACGCGGTGCTCGCGTTCCTGCACGGTGGCTTCCGCGACTGGATGGGCCTGAGCTGGGGCGGCCTGCAGAACTGGGGCTGGTCGATCGTCGGCCTGGTGTTCCTGATCAAGCTCGTGCTGCTGCCGCTGTCGAACGCGCAGTACAAGTCGACCGCGAAGACGCGCCGCCTGCAGCCCAAGCTGCAGCAGCTCAAGGAGCGCTACGGCGAGGACCGGCAGCAGTTCCAGATGGCCATGCTCGAGCTCTACCGCAAGGAGAAGGTCAACCCGGCCGGCGGCTGCCTGCCGATCCTCGTGCAGATGCCGATCTTCCTCGCGCTGTACTGGATGCTCAGCGAGTCGGTCGAGCTGCGCCACGCGCCGTGGATGCTGTGGATCCAGGACCTCACCGCGCGCGATCCCTACTTCGTGCTGCCGGCGATCAACATGATCGTGATGTACGTGACGCAGCGGCTCACGCCGATGGTCGGCATGGACCCGATGCAGCAGAAGATGATGCAGTTCATGCCGCTCGTGTTCGGCGTGATGTTCGCGCTGTTCCCGTCGGGCCTGGTGCTGTACTGGGTCACCAACGGCCTGCTCTCGCTCGCGCAGCAGTGGTGGTTCCTGCGCCTGTACGGCGACAAGGCCCCCGCGAAGACCGCCGCCAAGGCCTGATCGCGCGGCGGCCGCGCCGATGCAGGATCGCGACACCATCGTCGCCGTCGCGACGGCGGCAGGCGCCGGGGGCGTCGGCATCGTGCGGCTGTCCGGGCCGCGTGCACGCGCCATCGGCGAGACGATCGCGTGCCGCGTGCTGCGCCCGCGCCATGCGCATCACGTGGCGTTCCGCGACGCCGCGGGCATCGCGCTCGACGACGGCATCGCCCTCGCCTTCCCCGCACCGCGCAGCTACACCGGCGAGGACGTCGTCGAGCTGCAGGCGCACGGCAGCCCCGCCGTGCTCGCCGCGCTCGTGGATGCGGCCTGCGCGCTCGGCGCGCGCCGAGCGCGGCCGGGCGAGTTCACCGAACGCGCGTATCTGGAAGGCCGGCTCGACCTGGCGCAGGCCGAAGCGGTCGCCGACCTGATCGCCGCCGCCGACCTGCGCGCCGCCCGCGCCGCGCGGCGCGCACTCGATGGCGCGTTCTCCGCGCGCGTCGAGGCGATCGCCGCGGACCTGCTGCATGCGCGTGTGCACGCCGAGGCCGCGATCGACTTCGCCGACGAGCCGATCGAGACGCTCGGCGGCGATGCACTGCGCGCGCGGGTCGAAGGCGTCGCTGTGGCGCTCGAGGCGCTTCGCGCCGATGCCGAGCGCGGGCGCCGACTGCGCGACGGGCTGCACGCCGTGATCGTCGGCCCGCCCAATGCCGGCAAGAGCTCGCTGCTCAACGCGCTCGCCGGCGTGGAGCGCGCGATCGTCACCGACATTCCCGGCACGACCCGCGACGTGCTGCAGGAGACCGTGCGCGTCGGTGGCGTGGAGCTTTCGCTGGTGGACACCGCGGGCCTGCGCGAGAGCGAGGATGCAATCGAGCGCGAGGGCATGCGTCGCGCGCACGCCGAACTCGCGCGCGCGGACCTCGCGCTGGTCGTCGCGGACGCGCGCGCGCCCGATGCCGCGCTCGACACCGTACGTGCCGCGATCGCCGACGTGCCGCAGGTGCTGTGGATCGCGAACAAGTCCGACCTGGTCGCAACGCCCGCGGCGCCGCCTTGGATCGCGGTCTCCGCGCGCACCGGCGACGGACTCGACCGGCTCGCCGCGGCGATCGCGGCGCATGCCGACCACGACGGCGGCGGGGGCGACGGTGCCTTCACCGCGCGCGCGCGGCATGTCGCCGCGCTCGACGAGGCCGCCGGTGCGACCGACGAGGCGATTGCGCAGTTCGCCGCCGGACACCTCGACCTCGCCGCCGAAGCGCTGCGCTGCGCTCACGAGTCGCTCGGCAGCATCACCGGGCACGTGCGCGCGGACGATCTGCTCGGGCACATCTTCTCGAGCTTCTGCATCGGCAAGTGACGCACACGGTCGCCCCGCGCTCGCCGCCACGCCCTAGATCACCGGATACCGCGATGACCGACCTGCCCGCATGCCCGTCCTGCGCGTCCTCCCTCACCTATGCCGATGGCGCGCTGCTCGTCTGCCCGGAATGCGGCACCGAATGGGCCGCGCCCGCCGCCGGCGCCGCGGACGTCCCTGCGCGGATCCATCGTGATGCGGTCGGCAACGTGCTCGCCGACGGCGACGCGGTCACTGTGGTGAAGGACCTGCGCGTGAAAGGCGCGGCCGCGGTTCTCAAGGCGGGAACGAAGGTGCGCGCCATCCGGCTGGTCGATGGGGACCACGACATCGACTGCAGGATCGAGGGCTTCGGTGCGATGAAGCTGAAGTCGGAGTTCGTCCGCAGGGTGAAGCCCTGAGCACACCCGCCACGGGCATGCGCGGCACGCATCGCTCGCCGCGCCGCGCCCGGACCGTGCGCAGCTTGTCGACGCGCGGACGAACGGCGACGATGCACCACCGCCGGCCACCGCCCGCGCGGATGCGGATCGCCATGCAGCTGCTCGCTCTCCATGATTTCGCGCCGAGCGTCGGCGAGACCTTCGTCGCGGCGCTCGACGGCATGGACGTGCCGTTCGTGCTCGTCGAGGCGCGCCCGCTCGCGAATGCGGGCGGCGGGGTCGCCCGCGCGCCGTTCTCGCTGCTCTTCCGCAACACCTCGGCGTTCCTGTTCCCGCAGATGACCTACGCGATGCGGCATCCGCGCCTGGGCGACGTGGGCATCTTCCTGGTGCCGATCGCCCAGGAGCGCGAGGGATTCCTCTACCAGGCGATCTTCAACTGAGCCCCTTGCGCGGCGACCAGGCCATGCGCCGATGCGTCGCGCCGTCCTCCACCGCTGCAAAGCCGAGGCGCTCGTAGAGCTGCCGCGCGCGCGGATTGTCGTGCGCCACGTGCAGCGTGACCCCGCGGCCCGCGGCCTGCGCATCGGCCTGCACCCCGCCGAGCAGCGCGCGCCCCACGCCGCGGCCGCGATGCGCGGGGAACAGCGCGACATCGATCAAGCGATGCATCGGTGCCTCGCGCGCGAGGTAGAGGCGGCCGACGGGCGCGCCGCCGGCGGCGTGCAGGGCGAGGAAGAGCGCCTGCGGGTGCCGACCGACGTAATCGATGTGCTGGAAGGCGAACTGCTGGGCGAGGAACGCCTCGCGCATTGCATGCGGCCACGGCAGGCCGGCGAGCTCGTCCTCGCGCGTCGACGCATAGAGCGCGCGCAGCCAGTCAAGGTCCGCGGCGGTGAGACCTCGCGCGCGCAAGCCGAGGCCCGCGAGGGCCCCGGCGACGGCTGCGGGCGGTGCCGCGCCCGGTGGAAACGCCGGCAACGGCGGTGCGATCACGTCCGCGGGGGGAAGACGCCCTGCAGCGCGATGCAGAAGTTCATCGCGAGATACGGCTGCATGTTGTTGTGCGGCAGGTCGCTGCCGCCGCCGACCGCAGCCGCGCCCATCGTCGTGTTGGGCGTCGCTGCGTAGGTGCGCGCCGCGGCATTACTCGCGAGCAGCGACAGCCCACCCCCGTTTACCGGCGTGTAGGAGCCCGTGCCGGCCGCCGTCTGCGAATACGCGGTGAGGCTGTGCGTGTGCGCGGGGATCTCGCTCGCGACCAGCGTCACCGCCTCCACGCCGAAGGCCTCGCCGATCACACGCGGCGCGAGCCCGGCGCCCTGCCCCGCGCCGCAGGCCGCGCGGCTGGCCAGGTTCGGCAGCTGGAACGTGGACTTGCCATCGCCGCCGTACATCGTGCCGAGCAGCGCGAACAGGGCGGTGTTCTGCGAGATCGGCATCGTCGCGCCGTTGCAGAAGGCCCACCCGGTGGGATTGAAGTTGAAGCCGAAGACGCGAATCTCGGCGAGGAATTGGTCCGTCATGGGGAGCCTGCGATGCGAAGGGCCGCGGAACGGCGTCAGTTCTGCTGCGGGTAGATGCCGTACAGCGAGATGCAGTACTGCATCGTCAGCGTCGGCATGCAGTTCTCGTGCGGCTGGCTGCCACCGCCGGCGGCGAGTGCCTGCGCCGACATCAGCGCCGCGGTGTTGCCGGTGGGCGTGGTGACGTAGAACGTGTCGCCGCTGACGGCGGCCGGCATGCGACCCGCGGGTGATGTCGAGGTCGCGCCGGCGGTCGTCGCGAGCAGTGCATGGCTGTGCGCGGGAATCTGCTGCGACGTGAGCGTCACGGCCTCGACACCGCCGAGCTCGCCGAGAACACGGGCGCTCAGGCCCGGTCCCTGGCCCATGTGCACCGGCACGCGGCCGCGCAGATCCGGCAGGGCGAACGTTTCCTGGCCGTCGCCGCCGAACGTGGTGCCGAGGAGCGTGAACAGGGCGTCGTGCTCCGAGATCGGAAGCAGGCGGCCGTCGCATGCGGCCCAGCCCGCGGGATCGAAGTTGAACGCGAGCAGACGGATCTCGCCGATATAGGGTTGGCTCATGCGCGGCTCCGGAGACGGCGGCGTCAGTTACGCGAGGGAAAGATGCCCTGCAGCGCGATGCAGAAATTCAGCACCGTGTAGGGCTGCATGTTGACGTGCGGCTGCGCGGTCGCCGGGCCGGTGGTGCCGACGCCGGTGAGGCCCACGGCCGGGCCCGTGCCGTACACCGGGACGGCCGTGCCGGTGCTCACGCTCGTCGCGGGCACCCGTCCGCCGGGAAGGCGGCTGGTGCCGGCCGCGGTGGTGCCCTGCATCGCATGGGCGTGCGAAGGCACCTGGCCCGGGGCCAGCGTCACGCTCTCCGCACCGGCGCGCTCACCGATGGTGGCGATGCTGCCGTTCCAGCCGGCGTCGACCGAGCTCGAGTAGCTCATCGGCGTGCGGCCGCGCATGTCGGGCAAGGCGAAATTGGTCTGGCCGTTGCCGCCGTACTGGGTGCCCAGCAGCGAGAACAACGCCTGGTTCTGGTTGATCGGCAGCAGCTGCCCGTTGCACGAGGCATAGCCCCGGGGCGCGAACTGGAACGGCACCAGGAGGACCTGGGCCAGGAATGGAGTGCTCACGTGATGTCCCCCTGCGTCGCGCGGCGACGTCGTGGCGTCGGCCCCCCCGGGCCCGCCGATGCGCCACTTTGAACCCGGCACGCCCGTCCGGCAAGCGCCCCGGCCCCGCCCGGCGCCGGCGCGGTTCCTTCCCAAGCCGCGGGTCATCTGTTCCAATCGCCGTATCGTGCGGCCGTCGGCGGCGCGGGGGAAACGCGCGCGGATGGGCGGCCGGGGGGCCGGGGCCGCGCGTGGCATACAGGGGACCGCTCCATGCACCAGCCGATCCGGGCGCACCGCGTCCGTCGTTTCGCCGTCGCCACGCTGCTCGCGCTCGCCGGCCTGCTCCCGCAGTTCGCCGCGGCCGCGCCGTCGGCGTTCTGCCCGACGCTCTCGGCGTCGGTCGCGAACGCGGGGTCCGTGCAGGTCAACGTGAGCAGCTGCGACGGCCCGTTCGACGGCGGCATGAGCGAGCCGCTGACGGGCTTTGGCGCGGCGCACGGCACGGTCACGATCGGACCGAACGGCAGCGGCACGCAGTTCGTCACCTACGCCCACAACGGCGATACCGCGACCAGCGACAGCTTCCAGCTCGAGGACGAGAACGGCGACACCGTCACGGTGAACGTCAGCATCGGCGCCGCGGCCGGGACCATCGACATCGCGCCGACCACGCTTCCGACGATCACCGCCGGCGCGGCCTTCAACCAGGCCCTCGCCGCCTCCGGCGGCAGCGCGCCGTACACGTATTCCATCGTCGCCGGCACGCTCCCGACCGGCCTCAGCCTGTCGACGACCGGCCAGCTCGCAGGCACCGCGACACGCCGCGGCGGCTACAGCTTCACCGTGCGTGCGCAGGACAGCACCGCCGCCACGGGCAGTCAGGCCTACACCGGCACCGTCGCCAACCCGTCGATCTCGACCACGCCGACCAGCGGCACCGCCTACCAGGGCGTGCCGTTCTCGCAGACCGTGGTGGCGAGCGGCGGCGTGGCGCCGTACACGTTCACGCTCGACAGCGGGACGCTTCCCACCGGCATGGGCGTGTCGACCGGCGGCGCGATCAGCGGCACGCCGACCTCGTCGCCCGGCACGTATGCGGTCAGCCTGCGCGTGACCGACAGCAGTACCGGCCCCGGCGTCTATTTCGAACTCGAGCCCTACACGCTCACGCTGCTGCCGCCGCCCACCGTCAGCATCGCCGTCTCGCCGGCGAGCGTCAGCGAGGACGGCGCGACCGTCCTCACCTACACCCTCACGCGCAGCGTCGCGCTCGACAGCGCAACGGTCGTCAATCTCGCCTACAGCGGCACCGCGACGTCGGGCAGCGACTACACCGGCGCGTCGACCACGCTCACCATCCCGGCCGGCGCGACCACCGCGACGCTTGTGCTCGACCCGGCGGTCGACGGCACCGTCGAGGCGAACGAGACCGCGATCGTCACCGTCAACCCGGGCAGCGGCTACACGCCGGGCTCGCCGTCGGCCGCGACGGGCACGATCCTCAACGACGACGTGCCCACCGCGAGCATCGCGGTCGCGCCGGCGTCGGTGGCCGAGGACGGCGCGCCGAACCTCGTCTATACCGTGTCGCTCAACCAGCCCGCGCTGTCGTCGGTGTCGGTCGCGTACACCGTGTCGGGGTCGGCGACGGCGACCGACTACGCACCCGTCTCGTCGCCGCTGGTGATCCCGGCGGGCAGCACGAGCGGCACGATCGTGGTGAACCCGACGGCCGATGCCACGATCGAGGCGGACGAGAGCGTCGTCCTCACGATCGCGGCCGGCGCGGGCTACAGCGTCGGCACGCCCAACTCCGCGAGCGGCACCATCCTCAACGATGACCTGCCGAACCTGACGATCAACGACGTCGCGCTCAACGAGGGTGATTCGGGCACCACGTCCGCGACGTTCACCGTCTCGCTGAGTGCCCCCGCAGGCCCCGGCGGCGTTGTGTTCGACATCGCCACCGCGGACGGCACCGCGTCCGCGGGCACGGATTACGTGGCGCGATCGCTGACCGGCGTCAGCATTCCCGCGGGCAGCAGCACCTACAGCTTCACCGTCACGATCAACGGCGACGCGCTCAACGAACCCACCGAGACCTTCTTCGCCAACGTCACGAACGTGACGAACGCGATCGTGGTGGACGGGCAGGGCCTCGGCACGATCACCAACGACGACCCGCTGCCGGCCCTGTCGATCGACGACGTCCTGGTGGCCGAGGGCAACACCGGCTCGACCAGCGCCGTCTTCACGGTGACCCTGGCCGCCGCCAGCGCGCAGACCGTCACCGCGAACTACGCGACCGCCGACGGCACCGCGACCGCGCCCGGCGACTACGCCGCAACCTCGGGCACCGTGACGTTCTCGCCCGGCCAGACCAGCCGCACGCTCACCGTGGCGGTCGCCGGTGACATCGCGCCCGAAGCCAACGAGACCTTCGTCGTGAACCTCAGCGCGCCCGCGAATGCGACGCTCGCCGACGCGCAGGGCACCGGCACCATCCAGAACGACGACGTGCCGGTGACGGTGTCGCCGTCGACCCTCCCGGACGGCACCGTCGGCGCCGGCTACAGCCAGACGCTGAACGCCTCGGGCGGCACCGCGCCCTACACGTACGCGGTCAGTGCCGGGGCGCTGCCGGCCGGCCTGACGCTCTCGCCGACAGGCGTGCTCGGCGGCACGCCGACCGCCGCCGGCACGTTCGCCTTCAGCATCACCGCCACCGACTCGAGCCCGTTCCCCGGGCCGTTCGCCGGCACGCGTGCCTATACGCTGCAGATCGCGGCGCCGGTGCTGGCGCTGTCGCCGGCGACGCTGCCGCAGGGCACGCGGACGGTGGCCTACTCGCAGGCGCTGTCGGCGACCGGTGGTACCGCGCCGTACACGTATGCGGTCACCGCCGGCGCGCTGCCGGCGGGGCTGACGCTGTCGACGACGGGCGCGCTGTCGGGCACGCCGACGGCGATCGGCACGTTCAACGTCACCATCACCGCGACCGACAGCTCGACGGGCACCGGCGCGCCCTTCAGCACGTCGCGCGCGTATGCGCTGGTGATCGTCGACCAGGCGCCGGTCGCGGCCGCGAGCTCGCAGACGGTGGCCTACGGGGCCTCGGCCACGCCGCTCACGCTGGCGCTGTCGGGCGGTGCGCCGACGTCGCTCACGCTGGTGACGGCGCCCACGCACGGCACCGCGCAGGTGACCGGCACGACGATCAGCTACACGCCGGCCGCCGGCTACGCCGGCCCCGACAGCCTGACCTACACCGCGACCAACTCCGGCGGCACTTCCGCACCGGCCACCGTCTCGATCACCGTCAGCGCGCCGACGATCACGATCACGCCGTCGGCCGCGCTGTCGGCCACGGTGGGCAGCGCCTACTCGCAGACCTTCACCTTCGCCGGCGGCACGGCGCCCTACGGCGGCTACCAGGTCACCGGCCTGCCGTCGGGCCTGTCGGTCACCGGCACCACGTCGACCTCGGTCACGATCGCCGGAACGCCGACCCAGTCGGGCAGCTTCGGCATCGACGTGCAGGGCACGGACGCGAGCACCGGCGCCGGGCCGTTCACCGCCTCGCAGACGTTCACGCTGACCGTGGCCGCGCCGACGCTGACGATGACGCCGGCGTCGGGCACGCTGACGGCGTCCTACGGCAGCGCCTATTCGCAGGTGTTCACCGCCTCCGGCGGCGTCGGTCCCTACACCTATGCGGTCACCGCCGGTGCACTGCCGCCGGGCGTGACGCTGTCGGGCAATACGCTCACGGGTACGCCGACCGCGCCGGGCAGCTATGCGTTCACGATCACCGCGACCGACACCGGCTCGACCGGCGCCGGCGCGCCGTTCGCGATCGCACAGAACTACACGCTGCAGGTGGCGGCGCCCACGATCATGCTCACGCCGGCGACGCTTCCTGCAGGCGCCGTCGCGCAGGCCTACAGCCAGACGATCAGTGCGTCGGGCGCCGCCGCGCCCTACACGTATGCGCTCACCGCAGGCGCGCTTCCGCCGGGGCTGACACTGTCCGCGACCGGCACGCTGTCCGGCACGCCGACGGCCGCCGGCACGTTCAACGCGACGATCACCGCGACCGATGCGAACGGCCAGGGCGGCAGCCGCGCCTATTCGCTGCAGATCGCGGCGCCGACGCTCGCGATGACGCCGGGCTCGGGCACGCTGACCGCGGCCTACAACAGCGCCTATTCGCAGTCGTTCACCGCCTCGGGCGGCGTCGGCCCGTACACCTATGCCGCGACCGGCAGCCTGCCGCCGGGCGTGACGCTGTCGGGCAACACGCTCTCCGGCACGCCGACCGCGCCGGGCAGCTACGCGTTCACGATCACCGCGACCGACACCGGCTCCACCGGCGCCGGCGCGCCGTTCGCGATCGCGCAGAACTACACGCTGCAGGTCGGTGCGGCGAGCATCACACTCGCACCGGCGACGCTCGCGAACGGTCGCGTCGCGACGGCCTACACGCAGGCGATCACCGCCTCGGGCGGCGTCGCGCCATACACGTATGCGGTCACCGCGGGCGCGCTGCCGAACGGCGTCACGTTGTCGTCGACGGGCACGCTGTCCGGCACGCCGACCGCCGCCGGCACGTTCAACGCGACGATCACCGCGACCGATGCGAACGGCCAGGGCGGCAGCCGCGCCTATTCGCTGCAGATCGCGGCGCCGACACTCGCGCTCGTGCCAGCGGCCGGCGCGCTCACCGCGGCGTACAACAGCCCGTATGCGCAGGCGTTCACCGCCTCCGGCGGCACCGGTCCGTACACGTATGCCGCCTCCGGCAGTCTGCCGCCGGGCGTGACGCTGTCGGGCAATACGCTCACGGGTACGCCGACCGCGCCGGGCAGCTATGCGTTCACGATCACCGCGACCGACACCGGCTCGACCGGCGCCGGCGCGCCGTTCGCGATCGCGCAGAACTACACGCTGCAGGTGGCGGCACCGACGATCACGCTGACGCCGGCGACGCTGCCGGACGGCAGCGCGGGCGTGGCCTACAGCCAGAGCCTCGCGGCCTCGGGTGGCATCGCGCCCTACACGTTCACGATCAGTGCGGGCGCATTGCCGAACGGCATCGCGCTGGCGAGCTCGGGCGCGTTGTCCGGCACGCCGACGCAGGCCGGCACGTTCAATGCGACGGTCACCGCGACCGACGCGAACGGCCAGACCGGCACGCGCGCCTATACGCTGCAGATCGCGGCGCCGGTGCTGGCGCTGTCGCCGGCGACGCTGCCGCAGGGCACGCGGACGGTGGCCTACTCGCAGGCGCTGTCGGCGACCGGTGGCACCGCGCCGTACACGTATGCGGTCACCGCCGGCGCGCTGCCGGCGGGGCTGACGCTGTCGACGACGGGCACGCTGTCGGGCACGACGACGGCGATCGGCACGTTCAACGTCACCATCACCGCGACCGACAGCTCGACGGGCACCGGTGCGCCCTTCAGCACGTCGCGCGCGTATGCGCTGGTGATCGTCGATCAGGCGCCGGTCGCGGCCGCGAGCTCGCAGACGGTGGCCTACGGGGCCTCGGCCACGCCGCTCACGCTGGCGCTGTCGGGCGGCGCGCCGACGTCGCTCACGCTGGTGACACCGCCCACGCACGGCACCGCGCAGGTGACGGGCACGACGATCAGCTACACGCCGGCCGCCGGCTACGCCGGCCCTGACAGCCTGACCTACACCGCGACCAACTCCGGCGGCAGTTCCGCACCGGCCACCGTCTCGATCACCGTCAGCGCGCCGACGCTGAGCATCTCCCCGGCCACGCTGCCGGGTGCGACCGCCGGCACGGCCTACAGCCAGGCGTTCTCGACCGCGGGCGGCGTCGCGCCCTACACCTATGCGGTCGCCAGCGGCGCGCTGCCCGCCGGCCTCACGCTGTCGGCGTCGGGCACGCTCGCCGGTACGCCGACGCAGGCGGGCAGCTTCGCCTTCAGCGTGCGCGTCACCGACAGCACGACCGGCACCGCCGGCACCACCACCACGGCCTACACGCTGCAGGTGGCCGCGCCGACGATCGCGATCGGTCCGGCGACGCTCGCGCAGGCGACGTCGAACGTGGCCTACACGCAGTCGATCAGCGCGACCGGCGGCGCGGCGCCCTACACCTACGCGATCACCGCCGGTGCACTGCCGCCGGGCCTCGCGCTGTCGAGCGCGGGCACGCTTTCGGGCACGCCGACCGCCGCGGGGAGCTTCGGCTTCACCGTGACCGTGACGGATGCGAACCGCTTCACCGCGAGCCGCGTCTACACGCTGACGGTGCAGGCGCGTCCGGACCCGTCGCAGGATCGCGAAGTCCGCGGGCTGATCGATGCGCAGGCGCAGGCCACGCGTCGCTTCGCGGATGCACAGATCGGCAATTTCCAGCAGCGCCTGGAGAGCCTGCACGGCGCGGGAACGCGCAGCGGGTTCCGCAATGGCGTCTCGCTGGTGCCGAGCACGCGCTGCCGCGAGGACGCGCGTCCCGATGCCGACGACCACTGCGAGGGACCGATGTCGCCTGCGGCCGCCGGCACGGACGACGCATCCCCGATGCCCCCACCACACGGTGTGGACGGCGACGGCGCGTTCGGATTCTGGGCCGGCGGCGCGATCCGCTCGGGCCGCTACGACGGCCGCGCCGGCGGCGGCGGCGGGCTCGACTTCGAGACCGACGGTCTCAGCCTCGGTGCGGACATGCGCCTGACGCCCGGCTTCGCCCTCGGCGCCGGCATCGGCTACGGCCGCGACCGAAGCGACGTCGGCGAGTCCGGCAGCCGCCTGCGCGGCGAGTCGCGCGCCATCGTCGGTTACGCGAGCCTGCAACCGGGCGGCACGGTGTTCGTCGATGCGCTCGTCGGCTATCAGGAGCTGTCGTTCGACCTGCGCCGGCACGTGACGGTGAATGGCGGCAGCGTGATCGGCGAACGCGACGGCGGGCAGTGGTTCGGCTCGGTCGCGGTCGGCGCCGACCTCGGCGACGACGGCTGGAAGGTCACGCCGTACGTGCGCCTCGACGCCACCCGCGCGCGGCTCGATGCCTACACCGAGCAGGGCGACCCGGTGTATGCGCTCGCCCATGGCGAGCAGGACGTGGATACGCGTACCGGCAACCTCGGCCTTCGCGTCGCGTTCGATCGCGAGCAGGCCTGGGGCGTGCTCTCGCCGATGTTCCGCCTGGAGGTGCAGCACGACTTCCAGGCCGAGGGCAGCGCGAGCCTGCGCTACGCGGACCTGCCGGCCGGCACGCTCTACAGCGCGCACCTGACCGGCTTCGACCGCACCCGTTACCTGCTGGGCCTGGGCACCGGTCTGGTGCTCTCCAACGGCTTCTCGGTGCGGGTCGAATACCGGGGCCTGTTCGGCTCGGGCGAGCGGGACAACGGGCTGCTGCTGAACGTGCAGAAGTCGTACTGACCTGCGGGGTCCGTGCCGGCACGGACCCCGTCTCCGCCGCCCGCGGGCGGCGAACCACCGGCGGCGCGTCCGCCGGTTCGATCGAAGCCACAGGGGGCGAAGATGTACCGGAGCCGTAGCAGCACGATGGCGCAGCTGTTGCGCATGGCCCGCCTCGCCGAGCGCTGCGCGCGCACCGGCGAAGGCGCCGACGAGGTCACGGGCGACACGCCCGAGGACATTGGCCGCCGCCGCCTGCTGCAGGGCGCGACGGCCGGCGCAGCCGCACTTGGTGCCGGCGCCGTCGCCGCACGCATGCGGCCCGGCACTCTGGCGCAGTTCGCCCAGTTCGCCCAACTCGCCAGCACTACCCCGCGCATGCGCGGCGTCGCGGTCGTCGGGGCCGGCCTCGCCGGCCTGGCCTGCGCGAGCGAGCTCGCGCGCGTGGGCATCTCCGCCCGCGTGTTCGAGGCCGGCACGCGCGTCGGCGGACGCTGCTGGAGCCTGCGTGGTGTGTTCCCCGGCCAGACCGCCGAGCGCGGCGCGGAATTCATCGGCACCGCGCACCACACCATGCTCGGCTACGCCCGCATGCTCGGCCTCCAGCTCGAGGAGTCGGCCGGCACCAGTGCGCGCGCGGCCTATTACTTCGCTGGCCGCTACTACACCGAGGCGCAGGTGCTCGAGGAGTACCGCGCGTTCGCCGAGTGCATCCGTCCCGACCTGATCGCGCTCGGCGCACCCACCGCCGAAGCGCACACCGAGCAGGCGGTGACCTTCGACCTGATGAGCGTCGACGACTACCTCGGCCTCTACGGCGCGGGCACGCTGCTGCGCACTCTGATCGGCACCGCCTGCGAGACCGAATTCGGCGTCGGAGCCGATTCGCTGAGTGCGATCGCGTTCCTTCGCTTCGTCTACGGTGACCGCCGCACCAAGCTCGCGGCCTACGGCGCGCAGCGCGCGGACCAGCTGCACGTGATCGGCGGCAACGACCTCATCGCGACCGGCCTCGCCGCGCGGCTGCCGCGCCCGGTGGAATTCGGCGCGCGCCTCGTCGCCGTGCGTCGCACGGCCACCGGCACCCTGCGCCTGACCTTCGACCAGGGCGGCAACCTCGTGCAGTCCGACCACGACGCGCTCGTGCTCGCGGTCCCGATGAGCGTGCTCGGCGATATCGACTTCCATCCCTCCGTCGCCCTGCCCGAGTCGAAGCGCCGCGCGATCGCGCAGTCGACGATGGGCGCGGCGAGCAAGCTCATCGTCGGCTTCCAGCGGCCCTACTGGCACATGCGCAACCGCGTGAGCGGCGTCGCGCAGGCCGACCTGCCGGGCCTGCAGAACGTGTGGGAAACCAATCCCGCGCGGCGCGACGACAGCCGCGGCATCCTCACCCAGCAGATCGGCGGCGCCGCGGCGCGGCTGCTGCACCCGCAGACGGTGCAGGGCGATGCGCGCCGCTTCGTCGAGAGCCTCGAGGTGGTGATGCCCGGCGGCATGAAGGCCGTTCGCCGCGGCGCCGACGGCGTGCTCCACGCGGTGAGCCAGAACTGGTCGCTCGATCCCCTCAGCCGCGGCGCGTTCCCCGCGCCCGCGCCCGGCTATTTCACGACGATCGCGCACACCGAGGCCAAGCCGGTCGACAACGTCTTCTTCGCCGGCGACCACACCAGCAGCTTCTACGAGTGGCAGGGCTTCATGG
Source organism: Lysobacter humi (ex Lee et al. 2017) (assembly GCF_054781815.1). Classification (NCBI taxonomy): domain Bacteria; kingdom Pseudomonadati; phylum Pseudomonadota; class Gammaproteobacteria; order Lysobacterales; family Lysobacteraceae; genus Lysobacter; species Lysobacter humi (ex Lee et al. 2017). Next base: position 82,971 of record NZ_BAAGTR010000008.1, read on the forward strand.
AAGGCGCCGCGCTCTCGGGCCTGCGGGCCGCGGCCGAGACCGCCGCACTGTTGCGCGGCGGCTGACCGCCCGGCACCGCGGCTCGCCCGCGGCGCTGCCGGCGCGCGTCGCTTTTCGACCTTGCGCGACGCCCGCGGCGCGGGTGCGTCAGCCCGTCGCGGCGCATTCGCGGAGACGTCGTCAAAACAGGCACTTGGCGCTTGACAAACCCCCGCGGGCGCGGCGTTCTAGGCACGTGCGCGCCCGACGCGCACTCCAGGGGAGTGAGACCAATGAATTCCGAAACGTACGTCCGGACGGCGTCGCGCGCCTCCGCCCTGCCGCGCCTCGCGCTCGGCGTCGCCCTCGTCGCCGCCCTCGCCGCCTGCGGCAAGGACGAGACGCCCGCGCCGGCCGCCGGCCAGCCGGGCGCCACCGCCGCGGCACCGGCCGCCACCGCGGCCACGGTGATCTCCGACAAGGTCCAGGCGATGAGCGCGGACCAGCTGCGCGAGGCGGCCACCAAGGCCTACAACGAGAACCGCCTCTACGCGCCGGCCGGCGACAACGCGATCGAGTACTACCTCGCGCTGCGGGACAAGACGCAGGGCGACGCCGCCGTCGCGGGCGCGCTGACCGACCTGCTGCCGATGGCCGTCATCGCGACCGAGCAGTCCGTCGCCCGCGAGGACTTCGCCGAGGCGCAGCGCCTTTCGGCCCTGATCGAGAAGGCCGACGCGCAGCATCCGGCGCTGGCCCGACTGAAGGGCGCGATCGTCGCGCAGCAGCAGGCCGCGTCGCAGCGCGCGGTGCAGCAGCAGCTCACCGCCGAGGAGCAGGCCAAGAAGCAGGCCGAGCTCGAGAAGCAGCGCCTCGAGGACCAGAAGAAGCAGCAGGCGCTCGCCGCGCAGCAGCTCGCCGACCGCCAGAACCAGGACCGCACCGCCGCGGCCGAGCGCGCCGCCGCCGAGCGTCGTGCCGCCGAGCAGGCCGCGGCCGACCGCGC
>NZ_BAAGTR010000009.1:0-766218 GCF_054781815.1 Lysobacter humi (ex Lee et al. 2017)
CCCCGCAGACGCTGCCGGAGTGCAAGAACGAGCGTAACCGCCGCACCGAGCTCAACGTCCAGAACTCGTAAGGCATCACCGCTCCGCTGTACACGAAGCCCGGCATCTCGCCGGGCTTCGTTTTTCGTGGCGCCGCAGCGCGATGCGCCGCCCCCGCTGCCGCGCGAAACCGTGCCGTGCATGCGGCATTTCCACTCCGCGCGCCGTATGCTCTCGGGCCGACTCCCCCCCGCCTGGAGAACCCGATGCGCAGCTCCCTCCTGCTGCTGCCCCTTCTCGTCGCCGCCGGGCATGCCCATGCCCAGGACGCCTGCACCGCACTCGCGCGCACGGCCGTCGCGCCCGTCGTCGCGCCGGCGCTCGCGCCCGAGCTCGTCGCGCCCGCGCCCCAGCTCGGCACGCCCAGCGGCGTGCTCGCGCAGGCCTTCGACGAGGCGCAGTCCGTCGACGCGGTCCTGCTGCGCATGCGCATCGACAAGTGCCGCACCGCGGCAATGTCGACACGCCCGGGCGGGCTCACGCCGGGAATCGATCCGGCGACCTACGTGCCGAAGACGCAGTTCGACAACACGCCGTGGCGCTTCGACATGAACCAGAACGGCAAGCGCATGACCGCCGACGAGTTCGATGCGTGGATGAAGTCGCGCGGGGTCCGCGTGGCGAAGGGTGCAACGGGCATCGCGCCCGCACCGCCGCCCGTGCCGGGCCAAGCGGTGCCCGCACCTGCGCCGGAGCCCGAAAATCGCTGACGCGCGAGGCGTCGCGGGGCCGCGACACGGCCTCGCGCGCGTGCTGTCCAAGCGCGGCATCTGCTCGCGCACGCAGGCGGCGGCGTGGATCCGCGAGGGGCGGGTCAGGCTCAATGGGCGTGTCCTCCGTGATCCCGAGCATCCCGTCGTCGCGACGGACCACGTGGAGGTCGTCGGACTCGACCCGGTCGCGCCGGAACGGCTCTATGTCGCGGTCAACAAGCCGCGCGGGCTGGTCACGACGACCCGTGACGAGCAGGGGCGCGACACCGTCTATCGCTGCCTCGACGGCGCCGGCCTGCCGTGGCTCGCGCCGGTGGGGCGCCTCGACAAGGCCAGCGAGGGCCTGCTGCTCTTCACGAACGATCCCGCCTGGGCGGCTGCGATCACGGATCCGCGGAGCGGACCGCAGAAGACCTACCACGTGCAGATCGATCGGCTGCCGGCGCCGGGGCTGCTCGCGGCGCTCGAAAGCGGACGCGAGGTCGATGGCGAACACCTCGCGGCCGCACGCGCGAGCCTGCTGCGTGCAGGCAGTCGCAACGCCTGGCTGGAGATCGTGCTCGACGAAGGCCGGAACCGGCACATCCGGCGCCTGCTCGACGCCCAGGGTGTCGGTGTGCTCCGGCTGGTGCGCGTCGCGATCGGCGGGCTCGCGCTGGGTGACCTCGCGAAAGGGGCATGGCGTGCGCTGACCCCGCAGGAGGTCGCGGCGCTCGGACAGGCGGCCGGAGCGACCTCGCCCGTGCGCGCCCGGTCATGACGGCGTAGAGCGAATCGGCGACTCGGCCACCCGCTCGGTTGCATCGAGCATCACGACGCGACGCGACGCGACGCCCCGACATCGACGAGCGATAGCGCGAGTGCCGCCGGCCGTGGGCGGTGAACTGCGCAAGCCTATGCCGTCTCTGGGATCCCGCTGTGCGAGCAGCGCGCGGTTGAATCGACCCGGACGAGCGTATGTATCCGCTCGCTTCGTCAGTATCCCGCACCGCGATTTCTGCTGCCGATGTCGCTGATTGGGCCGCCGCTCCTACGAGCGCGACCTACGGGCCGCCAAGTATCCCGTCGCGCCACCGTGCACGCCGCCGTGCGAGCAGCGTGGTGACGACCTCCATCGCACGCGCATCCTGCGGGCCACGCGCATCGGGCCCCTTGCCCTTGTCGTGATTGCAGCGGGCGCAGGCGAGCGCGAGGTTGCGGGGATCGTCGGCATCGTTGCCGACCTGCGACGTCAGCGCCGCCGCGGCGCGTCGCCCGAACCAGGCCTGCGGCACCACGTGCTCGAGGGACGCCGACCCGAGCGGGGTGCCGTCCGCCCGGACCTGCAGGCGCGTGCGGCAGTGCAGGCAGCGCGTGGTCCAGGTGCCGTCGTGCTCGTGCGCTTCGGTGTCCGTGGCCAGCGCGAGCAGGAAGAGGCGACGCAGGGCGGGGCGCATGTCAGCCGGACGTGCGCGAGGGTGTCGGCGTAGGCGCGCAGGGAGCGCCGTTGCGCATGGCCGTCACGCGCTGCATCCGTCGTCGGGTGCGCTCACGACGGCCGCGCCCCCCGTGTAACGGCTCAGCCCTTCAGGACCCCGAGTTCGCGGCCGATGCGCGTGAACGCATCGATCGCGCGGTCCAGGTGCTCGCGGGTATGCGCGGCGGACATCTGCGTGCGGATGCGCGCCTGCCCCTTGGGTACGACAGGGAAGAAGAAGCCGATCGCGTAGATGCCTTCCTCGAGCAGGCGCTGCGCGAATTTCTGCGCGAGCGGAGCGTCGTAGAGCATCACCGGGCAGATCGGGTGCACGCCCGGCTTGATTTCGAAGCCGATCGAGGTCATGCGCTCCCGGAAGTAGCGGGTGTTCTCCTGCAGGCGCTCGCGCAGCTCGCCTGCTTCCTCGAGCATCTGGAAGGCCTTGATGCCCGCGGCCACCACATGCGGCGGCAGCGAGTTGGAGAACAGGTAGGGGCGCGAGCGCTGCCTCAGCAGCTCGATCACTTCGCGTTTGGCGGTGGTGAAACCACCCAGCGCGCCACCCATCGCCTTGCCCAGCGTGCCGGTGACGATGTCTATGCGGTCGAGCACGCCCTTGACCTCGGCCGAGCCGCGGCCGGTCGCGCCGAGGAAGCCCGTCGCATGGCATTCGTCGATGTGCACCAGCGCGCCGTACTGCTGCGCGAGGCGCGTGATCTCGTCGAGCGGCGCGATGAAGCCGTCCATCGAGAACGCACCGTCGGTGGTGATCAGGATCGTGCGCGCGCCGTCGGCCTTGGCCTGCTGCAGCTGCTTCTCCAGGTCCGCCATGTCGCAGTTGGCGTAGCGGTAGCGCTTGGCCTTGCACAAGCGCACGCCGTCAATGATCGAGGCGTGGTTGAGGGCATCGGAGATGACCGCGTCGTTCTCGTCGAGCAGCGGCTCGAACAGGCCACCGTTGGCGTCGAACGCGGCGGCATAGAGGATCGTGTCCTCCTGGCCAAAGAAGTCGGCGATGGTGCGCTCGAGCTGCTTGTGCAGGTCCTGCGTGCCGCAGATGAAGCGCACGCTCGCCATGCCGAAGCCGTGGCTGTCGAGCGCGTCCTTCGCCGCCTGGATGATCGCCGGATGGTCGGCGAGGCCGAGGTAGTTGTTGGCGCAGAAGTTCAGCACCGTGCGGCCGTCTTCCAGCGTGATCTCGGCGGCCTGCGGGCTGGTGATGATGCGCTCGGACTTGAACAGGCCGGCGTCGCGGATCTCGGCGAGCGTGTGCTCGTAGCGTGCGGTCAGGGACATGGGGAGCCTCGTGGCGGGCCGCGATGCGACCCGGAGATTTCTATTTCAATCCACCGCGCGCGCCGCGCAGCACCATCGCGACCAGGCCGAGCACCAGCACGCCGACGAGGCTGCCGAGGACGGCGGTCGCGGACATCAGTTCCAGCTCAGGACGATCTTGCCGCTCTTGCCGGCTTCCATCAGCTCGAAGCCTTCCTGGAAGCGATCGACGGGGAGCTGGTGCGTGAGCACCTTGCCGAGCGGGAAGCCGCTGAGGACCAATTGCGTCATCTTGTACCAGGTCTCGTACATGCGGCGGCCGTAGATCCCGTGCAGCGTCAGGCCCTTGAAGATGATCTTGTCCCAGTCGGCGCCGGCGCCCTTGGGCATGATGCCCAGCAGCGCGATCTTGCCGCCGTTGTACATGCAGTCGAGCATGTCGTTGAAGGCGCGCGGGTTGCCGCTCATCTCCAAGCCGACGTCGAAGCCTTCCATGTGCAGATCGGCCATCACGTCCTTGAGCGACGTGTTGGACACGTTGACCACGCGCGTGGCGCCCATGTCGGCGGCGAGCTTGAGGCGGTAGTCGTTGACGTCGGTCACGACGACGTTGCGCGCGCCGATGTGCTTGCAGATGCCCGCGGCGATGATGCCGATGGGGCCGGCGCCCGTGATCAGCACGTCCTCGCCGACCACGTCGAATTCCAGCGCGCAATGCGCGGCATTGCCGTAGGGGTCGAAAAACGCGGCGAGCTCGCTCGGGATCTGGTCCGGAATCGGCCAGAGATTCGCCGCCGGCATCACGATGTACTCGGCGAAGGCGCCGTTGCGGTTCACGCCGATGCCCACCGTGTTCGGGCACAGGTGCTGCTTGCCGGCGCGGCAGTTGCGGCAGTGGCCGCAGACGATGTGGCCCTCGGCCGAGACGCGCTGGCCGATGCGGTACCCCGTGACGCCCGTGCCGACCTGCGCGATGCGCCCGACGAACTCGTGCCCGATCACGAGGCCCGGCTTGATCGTGCGCTGGCTCCACTCGTCCCACAGGTAGATGTGCAGGTCGGTGCCGCAGATCGCGGTCTTCTCCAGCTTGATCAGCACCTCGTTCGGCCCGGGCACCGGCACCGGCACCTCCTCCATCCAGATGCCCTTCGCGGCTTCGCGCTTGACGAGGGCGCGCATGGTCTGCGCAGTGGGGGCGAGGGTGGCGGTCTCGGACATGACGGGCTCGGCGGACGCGCGGGGCGCGAAGAGGCGGCGATTATACGAGGGCGCTCCTGAAGGCCCCGCGGTTTGCGGGCGGGTCCGCGCGGCCGCTATCGTCGGGCGTCCACCGCCCCCGAGCCGTCCATGCGCCGTCGCCTCCTCGTTGCCGCCCTGAGCCTCGCCACCGCCCCGGTTTTCGCATCGGAGGGCATGTGGATGCCGTCCCAGCTCCCGGGCCTCGCCGCACAGCTCAAGGCCGCCGGCTTCGAGGGCGACCCGTCGGCACTCGCCGAGCTCGCGAAGCCGCCGATGAACGCGGTGGTCAAGGTGGGCGGCGCGACCGGCGTCTTCGTCTCGAAGGACGGGCTCGTGCTCACCAACCACCACGTCGCCTTCGGCGTGATCCAGTACAACAGCCGCCCGGAGCGCGACCTCATCGCGAACGGCTTCACCGCGGCCACGCGCGCGGACGAGCTGCCGGCCAATCCCGACTACCGGGTGCTGGTCACCACGGGGTTCGATCGCATCACCGACCGCATCCTCGCGGGGGCAAAGGGGCGCCGCGGCAAGGCCTATTACGATGCGATCGACGCGGCCACGAAGGCCGCGGTCGCCGAATGCGAGCGCGAGGCGGGTTTGCGCTGCAGCGTCGCGAACATGTACTACGGCACCGACTTCTACCTGATCCGGCAGCTCGAGCTGCGCGACGTGCGCCTGGTCTACGCGCCGCCGGACGCGATCGGCAACTACGGCGACGAGATCGACAACTTCATGTGGCCGCGCCACAGCGGCGACTTCACGCTGCTGCGCGCGTATGTCGGCAGGGACGGCAAGCCCGCCGACTACAGCCCCGACAACGTGCCCTACGCGGCGCCGTCCCACCTGCAGGTGTCCACGCGCCACGTCGGCGAAGGCGACTTCGCGATGCTCGCCGGCTATCCGGGCACCACGTTCCGACACCGCATGGCGAGCGAGTTCGTCCAGCAGGTCGACTGGCAGCTGCCGAGTCGCGTCGCGCTGAACCAGGGGATGATCGAGACGATCGAGAAGGCCGCGGCGACGCCGGCGCAGCGCGTGCTCTATGCCGCGCAGGTCGCCGGCATGAAGAACAGCCTCAAGCGCGCACAGGGCGAGCTCGACGGCCTGCGTCGAAGCGAGGCAGCCACCACCCGTCGCGACGACGAGGCGGCGATGCTCGCCTGGCTGGCGAAGCAGCCGGATGCGAAATCGACCCGCGCGGACATCACCGCCGCGCAAGCCGTGCTCGCACAGGCGAGCGCGACCCGCGGGCGCGACCAGTTGCTCGCCGCGATCCGCACGCAGACGCAGCTGCTGCAGGCCGCGTTGCGCCTGCAGCGGCTCGCCCTTGAGAAGACCAAGCCCGACGCACAGCGCGAAGCCGGTTTCCAGCAGCGCGACGAGACGCTGATCACCGGGCAGATGAAGCAGGTGCAACGCCGCTACGATCCGGCGGTCGAGAAGGCGCTGCTCGTCCATCTGCTCGCCCAGTATCGCGCGCTGCCTGCCGCGCAGCGCGTGCCCGAGTTCGACACGGTCTTCGGGACGACCGCCGAGCAGGCCACTGCACGGCTCGATGCGCTCTATGCGGGCACGCGCCTGGGCGACGAGGCGGTGCGGCTCGCGGCGATGGGACGGCCGCGGGCGGAACTCGCGACAGACCCGGATACGCTGCTCCAGGCCGCAGCAACGCTCCTGCCCGCGGTCCTCCGGCTGGAGGACGAGGCCGAGGCGCGCGAAGGCGAGCTGCTGCGCCTGCGCCCGGCCTACATGAAGGCACTGATCGCCTATCGCACGTCGCAGGGCCGGGCAGTGTACCCCGATGCGAATTCCACGCTGCGCGTGAGCTTCGGCACGCTCACTGGCATGAACCCGCGCGATGGCGTGCGCTACATACCGGTCACCACGGTCGGCGGCATCCTCGAGAAGCACACCGGCAAGACCCCGTTCAACGCGCCGGAACCGCTTCGCGATGCGATCGCGAAGGGCGACTTCGGCAGCACGGCCGATCCCGCGCTGAAGACCCAGCCGGTGAACATTCTCACCGACCTCGACACCACGGGCGGCAACTCCGGCTCGCCGGTGCTCGATGCCGAAGGTCGGCTCATCGCCCTCAACTTCGACAGCAACTGGGAAGCCGTGAGCGCGAGCTGGATGTTCGACCCCCGCTACAAGCGCGCGATCCACGTGGACATGCGCTACATGCGCTGGCTGATGGCGAAGGTCTATCCCGCGCCGCACCTGCTCGTGGAGATGGGCCTGCCGGCCGAATGAACCGACGGAGGCGTACGGTCGCCTCCGTGACTTCCGTCATGCCCGGCGCCCACGAGGCGGCGGCTAGACTCGACCCCCTTTCGATCCCCTGCGGAGCCCGCCCATGCGCCATGCCGTCCTCGCCAGTGCCGTCGCGCTGGCCCTCCTGTCCACCGCGGCGCTCGCCGGCGAAGGCATGTGGGTGCCGCAGCAGCTGCCCGAGATCGCCGGGCCGCTCAAGAAGGCCGGCCTCAAGCTCAGTGCGAAGCAGATGTCCGACCTCACCGGCGATCCGCTCGGCGCGATCGTCTCGCTCGGCGGCTGCACGGCGGGCTTCGTATCAAAGCAGGGCCTGGTCGCGACGAACCACCATTGCGTCTATGGCGCGATCCAGCTCAACTCCACCGCCGAGAAGAACCTGATCCAGACGGGCTTCAGCGCCGCGACGCCGAAAGACGAGCTCTCGGCCGGGCCGAACGCGCGCATCTACGTGCTCGACTCGATCCGCGACGTCACCGCGCAGGCGAAGGCCGCCATCGCCGGCGCGTCCACGCCGCTCGGACGCACGCAGGCCCTCGAGGCGCTCGAGAAGAAGCTGATCGCCGAATGCGAGGCCGAGGCCGGCTATCGCTGCCGCCTGTACAGCTTCTCCGGCGGCAACGTCTACCGCCTGTTCCGCAACCTCGAGATCAGGGACGTGCGCCTGGCGTACGCGCCGCCGTCGAGCATCGGCAACTACGGCGGCGAGGTCGACAACTGGATGTGGCCGCGCCACACCGGGGACTTCTCGTTCTACCGCGCCTACGTCGGCCCGGACGGCAAGCCCGCGGCGTACTCGCCGAACAACGTGCCCTACACGCCCAAGCGCTTCCTCAAGCTGGCCGACAAGCCGCTGGGGCAGGGCGACTTCGTGATGGTGGCAGGCTACCCCGGCAGCACGAGCCGCTACGCGCTGGCCAGCGAGTTCGACAACACGGCCAGCTGGACGTACCCGGTGGTGGGCGGGCACTACAAGCGGCTCGTCGCGATGGTGGAGGCGGCCGGTCGGAAGAATCCCGACATCGCGGTCAAGTACGCCGACACCGTGAAGAGCTGGCAGAACGTCATGAAGAACTACGACGGCCAGCTCGAGGGTTTCACGCGCATCGATGCCGCCGCGCAGAAGCAGCGCGAGGAGAAGGCCGTGCTCGACTGGCTGCGCAAGCAGGGCGCGAAGGGGCAGGCCGGGCTCGCATCGCACCAGCGGCTCGAGCAGCTCGTGGCCGAGGCCCGCGCCACCCGCGAGCGTGACGTGATCGTCGCGCAGCTGCGCCGCACCGGCGTGCTCGGCGCCGCCACGCAGGTCTACCGCTATGCGATCGAGCAGGCGAAGCCTGATGCGCAGCGCGAGCCCGGCTACCAGCAGCGCGACCTGCCCGCGCTCGAAGGCGCGCTGCGCCAGATGGAGCGTCGTTACCAGCCGACGATGGACCGCCAGCTCGTCGCATACTGGCTGCGCGAGTACGTGAAGCTGCCGCAGGCGCAGCGCATCGCCGAGCTCGACCGCTGGCTCGACGGCGACAACGAGCGCGCGATCGACCGTGCGCTCGATCGTCTCGAGAAGACGAAGCTGGGCGACACCACGACGCGCCTCGCCCTGCTCAAGTCCAGCCGCGCCGACCTCGAGAAGTCGCGCGACCCGGCCCTGCAGTTCGCCGTGGCGGTCATGCCGGCGATGCTCAAGCTCGAGGAGGAAGCCAAGACGCGCGCGGGCGAGATGCTGGTGCACCGCCCGGTGTTCCTCAAGGCCGTGGCCGACTACCGCAAGAGCCGCGGGCAGTTCGTCTACCCCGATGCGAACTCGTCGCTGCGCATCACCTTCGGCAACGTCATGGGTTACACGAAGGCCGACGGCAGCGTGCAGCCCTCGTTCACCACGCTCGAGCAGGTCGCGCAGAAGGCGACCGGCCAGGAGCCGTTCGACGCGCCGCAGGTCCAGCTCGACGCGATCCGTGCGAAGAACTACGGCGGCCTTGCCGACAAGCGCCTGGGCACCGTGCCGGTGAACTTCCTGTCCGACCTCGACATCACGGGCGGCAATTCGGGCTCGCCGGTGCTCGATGCGCAGGGCCGGCTCGTCGGCCTCGCCTTCGACGGCAACTGGGAATCCGTGAGCAGCAACTGGGTCTACGACCCGAAGATGACCCGCATGATCGCGGTCGACCAGCGCTACATGCGCTGGGTGATGCAGGAGGTCTTCCCGGCGCCGCAGCTGCTCGCGGAGATGGGCGTGCCCGAGAAGCGCTGAACGCGTATCCGTAACAGGAAACGGCCGGCAGCGATGCCGGCCGTTTCGTTTTCGCCGATCCGTGCGCCATGCTGATCGGTCACGCCGTGTGCACGGCCGCGGCACCCCGATGGATCGGCGCCTGCGGCGGTCAGGACAGCTGGTAGTCCAGCGTGTAGAAGTGCTCGCCGTCGATGATGTCGATCGACATCGTGCCGCGCAGCCCCTCCAATTCGCCGTTGCCCGACTGCGGCACCACCGCGAGGTCGAGCGACATCGCGCCGGCGTCCATCACGCCGGGGTGGCGGGTCATGAAGCTGCCGCGCCGCCCGTCGAGCGTGCCGTCGATGCGCTCGACGGCGACGTAGGCCGCCGAGCCCTTCGACGGATTGCCGACCGCCATGAACTGCACGACGCCGGTCGCCTTGAGCGCGCCTTCGAACTGCTTGTCGAAACGCAGATGCATCGCCTGCGCGTCGCCCCCGAGGTCGAGCATCGGCTGCGGGATCTTCTGGATCGAGAAGCGGCCTTTCGCGGTCGGCATGGTGGGCTCCCGTGGCATCGATGGGGCGTCGATCATCGGCTGCGGCACGCATGAACGCCAGCGAGGCGGTCCATGCGCCACCGGTCGGCGCGGTTCCCGATGCGCGCCGTGCTCTGCTAGGCTCGATGCGTCGCGGATTCCCATGCCAGCCGGCCCCGTCTCCCGACCGAAGGACGCATCGCGTCCATGCAGCACCGTTCGACCGCATCACCGTCGCACCGCCCATGAATCGGGTCCGACGGCCGGCTGGCAGGGCATCCGCGCATCCCTCATCCAAGGAGCGCGAGACGATGCGAGTGCTGGCATGCGATGGAATCCATGAAGACGGGCTCGAGATGTTCCGCCAGGCCGGCTGGGACGTCGTGGTGGCCCCAGAGCCGATCAAGGACGCGGCGGTGCTCGCCGATGCGCTGGCCGATGTCGACGCAGTGCTCGTGCGCTCGGCGACCAAGGTGCCGGCGGAAGCACTCGCCAAGGCCGCGCGGCTGAAGGTGATCGGCCGCGCGGGCGCGGGCGTCGACACGATCGACGTCGACGCCGCCACCGCGCGCGGCATCGCGGTGATGAACGCGCCGGACGGCAATACGCTCGCCGCCGCCGAGCACGCGATCGCGCTGCTGTTCGCGCTCGCGCGCCACGTGCCCAAGGCGGACGCGGGCATGAAGGCCGGGCAGTGGCCGAAGGCGGGGCTCACCGGGTTCGAGCTCGAAGGCAAGCGCCTGGGCGTGATCGGCCTCGGACGCATCGGCGGCACCGTGGCGCGCAAGGCGCGCGGCATCGGTATGGAGGTCGCCGCGCACGATCCCTTCCTGCCCGCGTCGGCGGCGGGGAAGGGCAGCGTGGCGCTCAAGACGCTCGACGAGCTGCTCGCGTGGGCGGACATCGTCACGCTGCATATCCCGCGCACGAAGGAGACGACCAACCTGCTCTCGGAGGCGCGCATGCGCGCGATGAAGCCCGGCGCGATGCTGATCAACGCCGCGCGCGGGGGCCTCGTCGACGAGGCCGCGCTGCTGCGCCTGCTCGACGAGGGGCACCTCGCGGGCGCCGCGCTCGACACGTTCGTGACCGAGCCGCTCGCGGCGGACTCCCCGCTGCGCAGCCACCCGAGTCTCGTCCTGACGCCGCACCTCGGGGCATCGACGAGCGAGGCGCAGCAGGCGGTCAGCACGATCCTCGCGCGCCAGATCGTCGATTTCGTCGAGACCGGCGCCGTCGCCGGCTGCGTCAACCTGCCGCCGCTCACCGCCGAGGCCGCGCGCGAGGTCGGCCCCTGGATGCCGCTGATGACGGCGCTCGGACGGCTGGGTTCGCGGCTGGTCCCCGCGCCCACGCGCCTGCACATCCGCTATGCCGGCCGCACCGATGGCCTCGACACGCGTCCACTCACGCGGCTGCTGGTGGCCTCGCTGCTGGGCGCGGCGTCGGGGCGGGTCACGCCGGTGAATGCCCTGCAGGAAGCGAGCGGCCGCGGGCTGGAAGTCAGCGAAACGGTCGGCGGCGACGGCAACGGCTTCGACCGCCTGCTGCGGATCACGTTGGAAGGCGAAAATCGCGATGGCCGCGAAGTGCGCCGCGAGATCGACGCGACGCTGCACCGCGCGCCGCGCGTGGTGGCGCTCGACGGCGTGGAGATCGAGTTCGATCCGCTCGCGCACGTGCTGCTGATGCGCAACGAGGACCGCCCGGGGATGGTCGGCACCGTGGGCTCGCAGCTCGGCGCCGCGGGCATCAACATCATCAACTTCGCGCTGGGCGCGGCCGGCGACGGCTACGCGCGTGCCGCGATCACCGTCGACCGCCCGCTCGACGACGCGCAGCTCGCCGTGCTGCGCGCGACGCCGGGTGTCCTGTCGATCCAGCAGGCCTGAGGAGGAGCACGCATGCGCATCATCCTCGCGCGCCACGGCGAGACCGCCTGGAACGCCGAAGGCCGCTACCAGGGCCAGGAAGACATTCCGCTCTCGTCCACGGGCGAGGCGCAGGCCGCCGCGGCGGCGCAGCGTCTCGCCGGTGTCCCGATCGTACGTGCCGTCGCATCCCCGCTGTCGCGTGCGCGGCGCACCGCCGAGCTGATGCTCGGCGAACGCGCCTCGATGCTCACCTGTGACCCCGGGCTCATGGAGATCGCGCACGGCGAGTGGGAGGGCCTGCTCGCCGCCGAGATCCGCGAGCGCGACGCCGCGCGCATGCAGGCCTGGCGCGATGCGCCCGAAACCGTGCAGATGCCGGGCGGCGAGTCGATCGCGCAGGTGCTCGACCGCGCATGGCCGGCATTCGCGCGCGCCTGCGAAGGCCTCGGCGACACCGACACGCTGCTCGTCGTCGCGCACGACGCCGTCAACCGCGTGCTGCTGTGCCGCGTGCTCGGCCTGCCGCTGTCGCGCCTGTGGAGCTTCCGCCAGGCGCCGACCACGCTGAACCTGCTCGAAGGGGAGTCGGTGAACGCGCTCGAGGTCGTGCGGCTCAACGACTGCAGCCACCACACCACGTTCTTCGGCGAGGCCGTCCACCGCGCGCTTTGACGCGGCTGCGGCTGCGGGGCCGTCCTACAATGGACGCATGCCCCGCAGCCTCTCCGACTGGCTCGAACAGCTCGAGCGCCAGCATCCGCGATCCGTCGACCTCGGCCTCGATCGCATCCGTCTCGTCCATGAGCGCCTCGGGCTCACACGCCCGGCGCGCTGTGTCATCACCGTGGGCGGCACGAACGGCAAGGGGTCGACGGTCGCCTTCATCGAGGCGATCGCACGCGCCGCGGGCCTGCGGGTGGGCGCCTACACGTCGCCGCATCTGCTGCGCTACAACGAGCGCGTGCGGATCGACGGGGCCGACGCCGGCGACGAGGCGCTCGTCGATGCCTTCGAAGCGTTCGAGACCGCGCGCGGCGACACCACACTCACCTATTTCGAGGCGGGAACGCTCGCGGCGTTGCGGCTCTTCGAGCAGGCGCGGCTCGACCTCGCGATCCTCGAAGTGGGCCTGGGCGGGCGGCTCGACGCGACCAACATCGTCGACGCCGACGTCGCGGTGATCACCACCGTGGACCTCGACCACATGGACTGGCTCGGCCCGGACGTCGAGGCGATCGGCTTCGAGAAGGCCGGCATCGCGCGTGCCTGGACGCCGCTGGTCCTCGGCGACGACGACCCGCCGTCGAGCGTTCTGCGGCATGCCTATGCCATCGGCGCTAAGGCTCTGCGGATCGGCTGCGACTTCTTCGTCGACGACATCGATGCGCAGCAGTGGCGCTGGCGCGAGGTCGGCCACGCGATGGACCTGCCGTGGCCGTCGCTCGCCGCGCCTGCGCAGCGGCGCAATGCGGCGGTCGCCATCGCGGCGCTGCGGGCCGCGCCGCTCGACATCCCGGAGGCGGCGTTCGCGACGGGGATCGCCACCGCGCGCATCGCGGCCCGGCTGCAGCGCGTCGAGCGCGACGGCGTCGAGTACGTGCTCGACGTCGCCCACAACCCGCAGGCGGCGCGGCAGCTCGCGGCGTGGCTCGACGCCCACCCGGCCGACGGGTGCGTGCATGCGGTGTTCGCCACGCTGGGCGACAAGGACACCGCGGGGATCGCGGAGACCCTCAAGGCGCGTATAGGGGCCTGGCACGTCGCGGGACTCCCGGGGCACGGTTCGCGGGCCGTGGACGCCGCGACGCTCGCGGCGCGGCTGCCGCGGGGGCTCGCCGCGCGCGTCGCGCCCGACGTCGCCACCGCGCTTGCCACGGTCGCGCGCGAGGCAGCGCCCGGCGATCGCGTGCTGGTCTTCGGCTCCTTCCATACCGTCGCCGACGCGCTCTTGGCGCTCGGCGTCGCCGCGGGCTGAGCCGGGTCCGACCGCCCGGCGACCGGCGTCCCGCGAGCTGACCGGCCGCTGCGGGCCGCCGGCGCGAGCCCCGGGTCGCCGGGGCGCGGCGCGTATAATTCGCGGCCACGAGGCGGGACGCACCCGCCACATGCGGACGCGATGGAACCTGCCCTGAAACAGCGGCTGCTCGGCGCGGCGGTGCTCGTCGCCCTCGCGGTCACGTTCCTGCCCCTGCTGGTCATGGACCCGGCGCCGGAGAGCGGTGCGTCGACGGTGCCCCTGAGGGTGCCCGCCGCGCCGAAGGCGGACGGGACGATCGTGATGCCGATCGGGCCCGACGCCACCGCGCCGGCGGCTGCCGTGGCCGAATCGCCGAGCGAGGACGCGCCCGCCGCGGCGAACGGCGGGATGATGCCGGCGGCCACCGCGGGCGGCGACTACGCCGTGACCTTCGGGCGCTACGCCACCGCGGCCGACGCGGCGAAGGTGGTCGCGGCCCTGCGCGCATCGCAGCTGCCGGCCTACCACGAGCCCTCGCCGAGCGGCACGCGTACGCTGCATCGCGTGCTGGTGGGTCCGTTCGCGAGCCATGCGGTCGCGGAAGGCGCGCGCCTGCGGGCGGCGCACGTCAACGACCAGGTCGATTCACGCGTGATCACGCTCGATGCGGGGGCCACGACGGCGAGCAGCGCGGCACCACCGAAGCCGTCGGCCGCACCGCCTCCGGCGACGACGACGGTCGCTGCACGCCCGTCCAGCGCGGTCGCCACGCAGCCGCTCGCGCCGCCGAAGCCCGCCACGCCCGCACCCGCGGCCACGCCATCGGCCGCCGCGCCCGCCCCGGCGGCGCCGGCGGCCAGCGGCGTCGGCTTCGCGGTGCAGCTCGGCGCGTTCGCGAACGCCGACGAGGCCGCCCGCCTGCGCGACCGTGCGCGTGCCGCCGGCTTCCCGGCCTTCGTCGAGCGCGTGCAGACCGGCAGCGGCACGCTCAACCGCGTTCGCATCGGACCGGTCACCGATCGCGCCGAGGCCGATCGGCTGCGCGCACGCGCCGCCGGCGCGCTCGGCGTCGACGGCCTCGTCCGGCCGCATCCCTGAGGATGCGATGAGCCCGCTCGACTGGCTGCTGCTCGTCATCGTCGGCGGTTCGTCGCTGGCGGGGCTGATGCGCGGCTTCGTCGGCGTGATCGCCTCGATCGGCGCCTGGCTGCTCGGCGGCTGGACCTCGATGAGCTTCGGCGGCTCCGTGGCGGAGATGCTCGCCGGCAGCGTCGCGCCCGGGCCTTCGGACCTGCTTTTCGGCTACGGCCTGTGTTTCGCGGGTGTCGCCATCGCGATCTCGTCGCTCGCCTGGTTCGTGCGACGCCTGCTCGCGGGCGCGGGGCTCGGCGCATTCGACCGCGGCCTCGGGCTCGCGCTCGGTGCACTGCGCGGCGGCTTCGTGGCTTGCGTGCTCGTGCTGCTGCTCGGCTTCACCAGCCTGCCGCGCCAGCCGCGCTGGCAGGACTCGATGCTCGTGCCGGTCTTCGTGCCGGGTGCGCGCTGGCTGGCTTCGTGGCTGCCCGACTGGGCGGCCGATCGCATCGACCTCGACGGCCGCGGTGCGGCGCCGAGCACGCCGGCGCTCCCGGAACTTCCGCCGCTCCCGGCCTGATCCCCCCTTACCTGCAGGACTTCCCCACATGTGCGGCATCATCGGAATCGTCGGCCAGAGCGACGTCGCGGGCCAGCTCTACGACGGGCTCACCGTGCTCCAGCACCGCGGCCAGGACGCGGCCGGCATCGCTACGGCGAGCGGCTCGAAGATCCGCGTGCACAAGGGCAACGGCCTGGTCAGCGACGTCTTCGACGAGGCGTCGATGCAGCTGCTGCACGGCAACTACGGCATCGGCCATTGCCGCTATCCCACCGCGGGCAGCGAGGGCTGCGACGAGGCCCAGCCGTTCTACGTCAACTCGCCCTATGGCATCGCGCTCGCGCACAACGGCAACCTGATCAACACCGACGCGCTGCGCCGCGAGGTGTTCGAGCAGGACAAGCGCAACGTCAATACCGAGTCGGACTCGGAAGTGCTGCTCAACGTCTTCGCGCACGAACTCGACACGCAGGCCGAGCTCACGCCCGATGCGGTCTTCCGCGCGATCGAAGGCGTGCACCGCCGCTGCGTCGGCGGCTACGCCGTGATCGCGACGGTGCTGGGCTTCGGCCTGGCGGCGTTCCGCGACCAGAACGGCATCCGCCCGCTGGTAATGGGCAAGCGCGTGCGCGACGGGCGCGACGAGTACGCCTTCGCGTCCGAATCCGTGGCGCTCGACCTGCTCGGCTACGAGCGCCTCCGCGACGTGCGCCCCGGCGAGGGCATCGTCGTCACCGCCGACGGCACGATGCATTCGCGGCAGTGCGCCGAGGAGCGCAGCGCCACGCCGTGCATCTTCGAGTACGTCTACTTCGCGCGGCCCGACTCGATGATGGACGACGTCTCGGTGCACAAGGCGCGCATGCGCATGGGGCAGAAGCTGGGCGAGAAGATCCTGCGCCTGCGGCCGGAGCACGACATCGACGTGGTGATCCCGATCCCCGACACCTCGCGCGACGCCGCGCTCGAGATCGCCAACGTGCTCGGCGTGAAGTACCGGGAAGGCTTCATCAAGAACCGCTACGTCGGCCGCACCTTCATCATGCCGGGGCAGGGCGAGCGCGCGAAGTCGGTGCGCCGCAAGCTCAATCCGATCCCGCTGGAATTCCGCAACCGGAACGTGCTGCTGGTCGACGACTCGATCGTGCGCGGCACCACCTCGCGGCAGATCGTGCAGATGGCGCGCGAGGCGGGCGCACGCAAGGTCTACCTCGCATCCGCGGCGCCTGCCGTGCGTCATCCGAACATCTACGGGATCGACATGCCGTCGGCGGAAGAGCTCGTGGCGCACGGTCGCACCGACGACGAGGTGCAGGCGCTGCTCGGCTGCGACTGGCTGATCTACCAGGATCTCGCCGACCTCGAGGAGGCGGTCGCCGGCCCCAAGAAGCGCATCGAGAAATTCGATTCGTCCTGCTTCTCCGGCGAATACGTCACCGGCGTGGAAGAGGGCTATTTCGATCGCATCCGCCAGGCACGGTCGGATGCCGCCAAGCAGGCACGCCGGGGCGCATGACATGAAGACGACACGTTCCCTGCAGCGCGCGCTGATCCCCGACGACGAGAACGGCGAGGTGCTGCGCGCGATGTTCGACGACGGCGACGACCTGAGCCTGCCGCGCGAGATCGACTTCCACCTGGTCTTCGGCGAAGAGGCCCAGGCGCGCGGCTTCGCGGAGCAGGCCGCGACGTTGCCGGACCTGCTGCTGTCGGTGCCGGCGCAGGACGAGGAAGGCATCTGGGTGGTGACCGCCAGCCGGCACATGCCGGCCGCGCATTCGCTCATCACGTCGCTCGAGAAGCAGCTGGCACTGCTCGCGCAGGATTTCGAGGGTTATCCCGACGGCTGGAGCGCCAGCGTCGCGACCACGGGCGACGAAAGCGACGGCGACGCGCCGGCGTGAGCGACACCGGCTGCCTGCATGCGGCCGCGTCGCGCTGCCTGCGGGCGTCGACGCCCGAGGAGAAGCTCGCACGGACGTTCGAGGCGGCGAGCGCCTTCGCCGCAGGCGAGCTCGCGCCGAACGACCGCGCACCGCCGCCCGCACCGATCGGCATGCCGGGGCGCCCCGAGCGCCCGCGCCTCGTGCATCCGCGCGAATTGCCGCGACGCGGCTTCGGCACGCCCGAGGGCCTCGCCGCGTTCGTCCATGCCGTCGCGCACATCGAGTTCAATGCGATCGACCTCGCCTGGGACGCGGTCTACCGCTTCCGCGACCTGCCGCCCCGCTTCTATGCGGACTGGGTCGGCGTCGCCGCGGACGAGGCGCGCCACTTCGCGATGCTGCGCGCGCGGCTCCAGGCGCTCGGCCACGACTACGGCGACTTCGACGCGCACCACGGCCTGTGGGAGATGGCGGAGAAGACCGCGCACGACGGCCTGGCGCGGATGGCGCTCGTGCCGCGCGTGCTCGAGGCGCGCGGGCTCGACGTGACGCCGGGGATGATCGTCAAGCTGCGCCAGCGTGGCGACGACGCGACCGCCGACCTCCTCGAGGTGATCCTGCGCGAGGAGGTCGGCCACGTGGCCGCGGGCAGCCGCTGGTTCCGCTGGTACTGCGCGCAGCGCGGGCTGGAGCCGCGGGCGACCTTCCGGGCGCTCCTCGCCGAATACGCCCGCGCGGTGCTCTACGGCCCCTTCAATCGGCAGGCGCGTCTCGAGGCGGGCTTCGACGACGAAGAACTCGCCTCGATCGAGGCGCTCGCCGGCTGAGCTCAGTGCAGGCGGGGCGCGCGGCGCACGGCGTCGGCGTCGACCCAGCCGAGCGCGGCATCGTCGTCGTCCCAGCCTTCGGTGTAGTCGAAGCGACGGACGTCGTCGGCCTCCATGGCGGCGCCGATGTCGCGCAGCAGGGGACGGCGGACGGCGTCGAGCGAAGCATCGTGAGCGAGTCGGGTCGTGTGCATGGCGGTTCCGTGCTGCAGGCAGGGCGACGTGGGTGGGCCGGGCGCGCGCATGCACGCGGGCCGGCCGCGGCGGCTACCAGATCAGGAGGGCGACATCGAGGGCGATCAGGGCGAGCATCAGCAGGCCCGCGGAGCGTTCGGCATGGCGCGTGTTCATCGTGATCCCCGGTAGCGCGGGCCACCACCTCGGTGGCCATGGGGCAACGCTAGGAAGCGCGCTATCAATGCCGCGTGAGTTCACCGGGCTGCGTTTAGCGACCGTTGGGCGATGCCCGCGCCGGGCCGGTCGGGCGTCGCGTATCCATGTCCGCATGCCGCGCCGCGACCGGTCTCAGGCGAGCACCTCGAGGCGGATGTCGTCGCCACGCATGCGCAGGACGGACCCCTGCTCGTACCAGTCGCCCAGCACCACGCGCCGGCATCGGCGCCCGCCGGCATCGACCTCGTGCACCGCCGGGCGATGGGTATGCCCGTGGATCATCAGGTCGATGCCGTAGCGCACGAAATACTGCGCCACCGTCTCCGCGGAGACGTCGGTGATCGTCTCCATGGTGCCCGCCTGCTGCAGCGCCGCCTGGTGCGTGCGGCTCTGCTCGCGCGCCTGCTGCGCGAATGCGAGCCGGGCCTGCAGCGGTTGCGCGAGGAAGCGCGACTGCCAGTCGGGATGGCGCGTCTGCGCACGGAACGCCATGTAGCCGGTATCCGCGGTGCAGAGCAGGTCGCCGTGCAGGAGCAGGACGGGGCGCCCTTCGACCACGGCGACCGCAGGGTCGGCGAGGATCTCCATGCCCGCGCGCGCCGCATAGTCGGCGCCCACCAGGAAGTCGCGATTGCCGCGCATGAAACAGACGCGGGTACCGGCGTCGCGCACGGCGCGAAGCCCCTCGGCCACCGCGGCGCCCAGGGGTACGGGATCGTCGTCGCCGACCCAGGCCTCGAACAGGTCACCGAGGACGTAGAGCGCGTCGGCTCCGCGCGCCTCCTCGGCGAGGAAGCGCAGGAACAGCGTCGTCACCTCCGGACGCGCGTCGTCGAGGTGGAGGTCGGAAACGAAGAGCGTGGTCATCGCGGCATTGTAGGGCGGGCTCCGAAGGCGGTCGCGCCGCCACCGCCGACGTGGCCCCCGGGTGTCTACATGATGCGGCCCATGCCGCCCAACGACGGAAGACCGGCGGCTGCGGGAGTGGCGCATGCACCAGTGCCGCGACAGCCTCGGGCGATGCGCCGCGGTCCGCGAAGCGGACGTCGTCAGCGGCGCGGCGCGGCCACGAAGCGTTCGATCGCGGGCAGCACCTCGGGCGCGCGTCGCGGCTGGTAGAGGCCCTGCAGCGGCGCCGTGTGGCCACCGCCATCGAGCAGGAGCAGTTCGGCCGGTACGCCGGCGGCGCGCAGCTTGTCGGCCATCTGCCGGCTGTCGCGCGCTTCGACGACGCGATCGCCGGTGCCGTGCACGAGCAGGAACGGCGGCTCGTCGCCGTCGACGGCATTCACCGCCTGCGCCGAGGCCCATTGCGAGCGTGGCCCGAAGATCGGCACGTACTGGCCGGTGATGGCGAAGTCGTACGGACCCGACAGCCCGATCACGCCGGCGAGGTCGCGCGGCGCGAGGCCGTGCGCGGCGAGGTAGCGACGGTCGGCGCCAACGAGCGCGGCCAGCTGCGCGCCGGCCGAATGGCCGGCCACGAAGATGCGCCGCGGATCGCCGCCGTAGCTCGCGGCATTGCGGTGCGTCCACGCCACCGCCAGCGCCGCGTCCTCGACGAAGGCCGGGAAGCCCGCGCGCGGCCAGGTGCGGTAGTCGGCGACGATCGCGACCATGCCCGCCCGCGCGAGCCGGCGCCCGACGAAGCGGTACTGCTCTCGCGCCCCGCGCTGCCAGGCGCCGCCATAGAAGAAGACGACCACCGGCGCACGCACGGCGCCGCTCGCGGGCCGGTAGACGTCCAGCGCGAGGCCCGTTTCCGGCGCGAAGGTGACGCTCGCTTCCGGGGGCTCGACACCGCGGTTGGCCACGGCGAACACCGCGCGCTCGCAGGCGGTGCCGAGCAGGGCGACGGCGGCGAGGGCGGAACGGGCCAGCAGGGTGCGCAGGCGCATGGCGTCTCCAATGGATGACGAGGTTTGTACGCACCCGCGCGTCGCGTGGATGCATCCGCCAGGCGGGCACCGTCGTAGATCGGGCGATTCCCACCCGGAGCACCGCATGGCCACTCCGTTCCGCGCGACGCTCGCACTGGGTCTCGCGCTCGCATCGCCCGCAGTGGCTGCGCAGCAACGCTACGAAGGCCTGGCCTACACGGCCAAAGGCGGTGCCCTCGTCTATCGCGAGACGCATTGGCTCTACCGCGACGGCGCCACGCCGGCGCGGCTGGTGCTCTACCGTTGCCCCGACGGCCGCGCGTTCGCCCGCAAGTCGATGCGCGAGGTGGCTTCGGCCACCGCGCCCGACTTCGACTACGTCGATGCGCGCAACGGGTATCGCGAGGGCGTGCGGACGCGCGGCGGCATGCGCGAAGTGACGTATCGCGCGGGCACTGCAGCCGAAGCGCGCACGCGGCCCCTACCGTCGACGCCGGGTCTGGTGATCGATGCCGGCTTCGATGCCTGGATCCGGGCGAACTGGTCGCGCACCGGCGGCGGGGGCGCGGTGGTGCCGTTCCTCGTGCCGAGCCGCGCCCAGGCGTTCGATTTCCGCGTCGCCACCGCATCCGACACCCAGGAGGGTGGGCGCGCGGTGCGACGCATGCGCATGGCGGTGGCCGGCGTGCTCGGCTACGCGCTTCCATCGATCGAGCTGACCTACGACGCGCAGACCCGGCGCCTGTTGCGCTTCAATGGACTGGGCAGCGTGCGCGACGCGAAGGGGCGCCTGCAGGCGCTGCGCATCGAATTCCCGACGGCGCCGACCGAGACGGGCGTCACGCGCGAGGAGATCGACGCGGCCTTGCGCACGCCACTCGTCGCGTCCTGCGCGGGCTGATCACGCCGCCTGCATCCGCTCGCAAGGTCCGGCCGTAGAGCGTGGACACAGACCCACGACGGCGCGCCATGCGATCGAGTCCCCCTGCCGAAGCTCCACGCGCCGTACCGAAGCGCATGTCGCCGCTGCGCCGCTGGTTCGACACGGCGGACCACGGCGAGGCCGTGGATCCGGCGCGCGAGGATCGCATCGACTGGCTGCGCGCGGCGCCGTTCGTGGCGATGCACGTGGCCTGCATCGCGGTCGCATGGGTCGGCGTCTCGCCCATCGCCGTCGCGGTGGCCGCGGCGCTCTACGCCGTGCGCATGTTCGCGCTGACGGGCTTCTACCACCGCTATTTCTCGCACCGGACCTTCCGCACGTCGCGCGCGGTGCAATTCGTCTTCGCGCTGATCGGCGCGTCCTGCGTGCAGCGCGGGCCGCTGTGGTGGGCGGCGCACCACCGCCACCATCACCGGCATGCGGACACGGGCCTCGATCCGCATTCGCCGAAGGTCCATGGCTTCTGGTGGTCGCATGCGGCGTGGTTCCTCACCCCGCGCGGCTTCCGCACGCATTGGGAGCGCATTCCGGATCTCGCCAAGTTCCCCGAGCTGCGCTGGCTCGATCGGTTCGACACGCTGGTACCGGTCGCGCTGGCCGCGGCCCTCTACGGGCTCGGCGCAGCGCTCGAACGCGTGGCGCCGCAACTCGGCACGAGCGGGCTGCAGATGCTCGTCTGGGGCTTCCTCATTTCCACCGTGGTGCTGTTCCATGCCACGGTCACCATCAACTCGCTCGCGCATCGCTACGGCACGCGGCGCTTCGCCACGCGCGACGACAGCCGCAACAACCTCTGGCTCGCGCTGCTCACCTTCGGCGAGGGCTGGCACAACAACCACCACTTTTTCCCGGGCACGGCGCGCCAGGGCTTCCGCTGGTGGGAAGTCGACCTCACCTGGTACGGCCTGCGCCTGATGGCGGCGCTGGGCCTAGTGCGCGACCTCAAGCCCGTCCCGGCCTGGGTCCTCGCGCGGGCGGAGCGCTGACATGCGCATTGCGATCGTCGGCGCCGGCATCGCGGGGCTCGCCAGTGCATGGCTGCTCTCGCGCGAGCACGAGGTGCACCTGTTCGAGGCGGGCGACTACCTCGGCGGGCACACGCACACGCACGGCGTCGAGCTCGGCGGGCGGGTCCATCGCGTCGACAGCGGCTTCATCGTGCATAACCCGCAGCACTATCCGCTGCTCACCGCGCTGTTTGACGAGCTCGGCGTGGCCTCGCAGCCCACCACGATGAGCTTTTCGGTGCGCAACGAGGCGAGCGGGCTCGAATACAATGCCGGCTCGCTCGGCGGCCTGTTCTGCCAGCGCCGCAACCTGCTCTCGCCGCGCTTCTGGGGCATGCTGCGCGACCTCGCGCGCTTCTACCGCGCGGCGCCGGGCCTGCTCGAGGGCGAAGGCGAGGGCCCGACGCTCGGCGACTACCTCGAGGCCGGTGGCTACGGCGCGGCCTTCCGCGACGACCACCTCGTGCCGATGGCCTCGGCGCTGTGGTCATCCCCCGCGGACCGCATCCTCGCTTTCCCGGCGCGCTACCTGGTCCGCTTCATGGCGAACCACCACATGCTGCAGCTCACCGGGCGGCCGGAGTGGCGCGTGGTACGTGGCGGCTCGGCCACCTACGTGGAGGCGATGCGGCGCCGTTGGCAGGTCGTCGAGCGGGTGGCGACGCCGGTGTTCGCCCTCCGCCGTGATGCCGAGGGGGTCGACGTGATCAGCGCGGCGGGCGGGGAGCGCTTCGACCAGGTGGTCGTGGCCTGCCACAGCGACCAGGCGCTCACGCTGCTCGCGGACGCCGACGAGCGCGAGACCGCGGTACTCGGTGCGATTCCCTACCAGGCCAACGAGACGGTGCTGCACACCGACGCCTCCGTGCTGCCGCGCGACCGCCGCGCCTGGGCGGCGTGGAACGCGTGGATTCCCGCCGACCGCAACGAGGCCTGCACCGTGAGCTACTGCATGGACCTGCTGCAGGGCCTGCTGGCGCCCGAGCCGTTCATCGTGACGCTCAACCGCACCGACGCGATCGCGCCCGAGCGCATCCTGCGCCGCATGCGCTACCACCATCCGGTGTACACGCATGCCTCGGTCGCGGCGCAGAAGCGTCGCGCCGAGATCCAGGGGCATCGCCGCACGTGGTTCGCAGGCGCCTACTGGGGCTGGGGCTTCCACGAGGACGGCATGCGCAGCGCGGTCGACGTCGCGGATGCGTTCGGCATCCGCTGGCGCACGCCGGCTGGCGCGCCCGCGGTCGCGAGCACGCGCGCGGTCGGCGAAGGCCTGCCCGCGTGAGCGGCGCCTGCGCCAGCGCGGTGTACGAGGGGGTGGTCACGCATCGTCGCCATTCGCCGACGCCGCACGCCTTCCGCTACCGCGTCGCGCAGCTCTACCTCGACCTCGCCGAGGTCGACACCGTGTTCGACGACCATGCGCTCTGGTCGAGCCGCCGGCGCGCGGTCGCCGAGTTCCGGCGAAGCGACTATCTCGCGCCGCACGGCCGCCCGCTCGACACCGCGGTCCGCGATCGCGTGGAGCAGCTCACCGGCGACCGTCCCGCGGGCCCCGTGCGGCTGCTCACGCACCTGCGCTACTTCTGCTACGTCTTCAATCCCGTCAGCTTCTACTACTGCTACCACGCCGACGGCCGCCGGCTGCACAGCGTGCTCGCGGAGATCACCAATACCCCGTGGAAGGAGCGGCATGCCTATGCGCTGCCCGTTGCCACCGCGCAGGTGCAGGGCCGCGCGCTGCACTGGGACTTCGACAAGGCGTTCCATGTCTCGCCGTTCATGGCGCTCCGGCGCCGCTACGACTGGCGCTTCACCGCGCCGGGGGACGACCTGCGCGTGCACATGCGTGTGCTCGAGGGCGACGACACCGAGTTCGACGCCACCCTCGCGCTCGAGCGGCGTCCGCTCGACGCGGACTCGCTCGCACGGGTGCTGTGGCGCTATCCGCTGATGACCGCGCAGGTCGTCGGCGCCATCCATTGGCAGGCGCTGCGCCTGTGGCTCAAGCGAGTGCCCGTCCACGACCACCCGGGAAAGGCCCCGACCACTCCATGAACGAGATCGTCCGCACCGCCACGCCCGCCGCGCCGGGCGCCCTCGACCGCTTCCTGCGCGCCCGCCTCGTCGAGCGGCTCGGCGCGCTCCGCCACGGCCTGCTCGTGCTGGAGGACGCCGACGGCACGCTGCACCTCGGCGACGCCCACGCGGGCGGCCCGCTCGTGCGCCTGCGCGTGCACGACGGCCGCTTCTATCGGGCCGTGGCGGCGAACGGCAGCGTCGGCGCGGGCGAGGCCTACATGGACGGCGTGTGGTCCTGCGACGACCTCGTCGGCGTGGTGCGCCTGCTCGCGCGCAACCGTGACCTGCTCGACGGCATGGAATCGGGCACCGCGCGGCTCGGCGGCTGGGCGATGAAGGCACTGCACGCGGTCCGCCGCAATACGCGCGCCGGCAGCCGTCGCAACATCGCGGCGCACTACGACCTGGGGAACGCGTTCTTCCGCCTTTTCCTCTCGGACGACCTCATGTACTCGTCGGCGATGTGGGCGGGCGAGGACGACACGCTCGAGGCCGCCTCCAGGCGCAAGCTCGACGCGATCTGCCGCAAGCTCGACCTGCGGCCGGGCGACCGCGTCGTGGAGATCGGCACCGGCTGGGGCGGCTTCGCGGTGCATGCGGCGCGCCACTACGGCTGCCATGTGACCACGACGACGATCTCGCGCGAGCAGCATGCGCTCGCCGCGCAGCGTGTCGCCGAGGCCGGGCTCGGCGACCGCGTGACCCTGCTGCTGCAGGACTACCGCGACCTCGAGGGCCAGTACGACAAGCTCGTCTCGATCGAGATGATCGAGGCAATCGGCGCGCAGTACCTCGAGACCTACTTCGCGAAGCTCGGATCGCTGCTCGCGCCCGACGGCATCGGCCTCGTGCAGGCGATCACCATCGAGGACCACCGCTACGCGCAGGCGCTGCGCTCGGTCGACTTCATCAAGCGCCACGTCTTCCCGGGCAGCTTCATTCCCTCGGTGAGCGCGATGCTCGCGGCGAAGAGCCGCGCGACCGACCTCGCGCTCGTCGACCTCGAGGACTTCGGCCTCTCGTACGCGCGCACGCTCGAAGCGTGGCGACAGCGCTACATGGCCGCGCTGCCGCAGGTGCGCGCGCAGGGCTTCGACGAGCGCTTCATACGCATGTGGGAGTTCTACCTCGCCTACTGCGAGGGTGGCTTCCGCGAGCGCACGATCGGCGTCGCGCACCTGCTGCTCGCACGCCCGGGGCACCGCCCGGCCGAACGCGCCGTGCTGCGCGCGTGAACCGGCTGCTCGACATCGCCGGCTCGCAGGCGGTCTGGTTCGCGACCGTCATCGGCGCGGGGCAGGGAATCGGCTGGCTCGGCCCGGTGGCGGCGCTGCCTTTCGCGGCCTGGCACGTGGCGGCGTCGACATCGCGCCTGCGCATCGCGGTGCTGGTCGCGGCGGCGCTCGCCTGCGGGCTGCTGCTCGACGGGCTGCTCGCCGGCGCCGGCGCATTGGAGTACGCGGCATCCGGCCGGGCCCTCTTCG
The DNA here is from genome assembly GCF_054781815.1 of Lysobacter humi (ex Lee et al. 2017). NCBI lineage: Bacteria > Pseudomonadati > Pseudomonadota > Gammaproteobacteria > Lysobacterales > Lysobacteraceae > Lysobacter > Lysobacter humi (ex Lee et al. 2017). The sequence continues at coordinate 25,716 of NZ_BAAGTR010000009.1, forward strand.
GCGTACCGCCGTGGATCCTCGGATTGTGGGTCGTATTCGCGCTCACGCTGCGCTGCTCGCTCGCCATCCTGCAGCGGCGCCTCGTGGTCGCCGGCCTGTTCGGCGCGGTGGGCGGGCCGCTCGCCTACCTCGGTGCGGCGCGCGGCTGGGGCGCGGTGGTGTTTCCCCCCGATCCGCTGCCGACCCTGCTGATGCTCGGCGTGGGCTGGGCGACCGCCCTGCCGGTGCTGGCAGGCGTCGCGCGCTGGTCGGCGGCATCGAATACGCCTGCGCCGGCGGTCCGGGTGGCGGCATGAACGCGCTGGTCGTGCTCGGCGGCATCTGGGTGGTCGCGGCAGTGGTGATGTTCATCGGCTGGCTCCGGCAGCTGCGCACGCGCGATGCGGGGCCGGTCGACGTGCTGTGGTCGCTCGGCGTCGGCGGGAGCGCCGTGGCGGTGGCCGTCGTCGGGGACGGCGCCCTGCTCCCGCGCGTGCTGCTCGCGATCCTCGGCGGCGCCTGGGGGCTGCGGCTCGCCCTTCACCTGGCGCGTCGCATCGCCGGTGGCACCGAGGACGGACGCTACGCCGCGCTCCGCGCGCACTGGGGCGGCAGCGCGGCGAAGTTCCTCATCGTCTACCAGCTGCAGGCGCTGCTCGTCCCGCTGTTCGCCCTCCCGTTCCTCGCCGTCGCGCGCGTGCCGGCGGCCGGGCCGACCGCTTGGGCGTTGCTCGGCGTCGCGATCTGGATCGTCGCGATCGCCGGCGAGTCGATCGCCGACCGCCAGCTCGCACGCTTCCGTGCGGATCCGCGCAACCGTGGCCGCACCTGTCGCGATGGCCTGTGGGGCCGCTCGCGCCATCCGAACTACTTCTTCGAGTGGCTGCACTGGTTCGCCTACGTCGCGCTCGCGGTCGGGTCGCCGTGGTGGGCGATCTCGCTGGCCGGACCCATCGTCATGTACGTCTTCCTGCGCTGGCTGAGCGGCATCCCGTTCACCGAAGCGCAGGCGCTGCGCACGCGCGGCGACGACTACCGCGCCTACCAGCGCGACGTCCCGATGCTCATTCCCCGTCTCTTCCGCACGCCTGCCACCCCGAGGGCTCCCGCATGAACAGCGTCGCCGACACGCTCCACGAACTTCCGCAGGACCGGCCCGCGCCCGGGCTGCTCGGCTGGGCCGAGCGCGGCTGGCTGCCGGACGCCGCGATCCGTGCCGGCATCCGTCGCCTCTGCGCGCAGCGCCTCGCCGACGAGCGCCGCGGCGGGATCGACGCGCAGGCCGAGCGCTTCCAGGCGGTGGTCGAGTCGCTGCGCAGCAGCCCGGTCGCCATCCATACCGATGCGGCGAACGCGCAGCACTACGAGCTGCCGCCGGCGTTCTTCGAGGCCTGTCTCGGGCGCCGCCTGAAGTACTCCGGCTGCTACTACCCGACAGGCCGCGAAACCCTCGACCAAGCCGAAGAGGCCATGCTCGCGCTCTACGGCGAGCGCGCGGAGCTCGCCGAGGGACAGGACATCCTCGAGCTCGGCTGCGGCTGGGGCTCGCTCACGCTGTGGATGGCGGAGCGCTATCCGAATGCACGCATCACCGCCGTGTCGAACTCCCGCTTCCAGCGCGAGCACATCGAGGCGCGCTGCCGCGAGCGCGGCTACGCCAACGTGCGCGTCGTCACCCGCGACGTGAACCACCTCGCGCTCGAGGCCGGTGCGTTCGACCGCTGCGTCTCGGTCGAGATGTTCGAGCACATGCGCAACTACGCGACCCTGCTCGCGCGCATCGGCACCTGGCTGCGCCCGGGCGGCAAGCTCTTCGTGCACATCTTCGCGCACCGCACCTGCATGTACCCGTTCGAGACCGAGGGCGAGGACAACTGGATGGGCCGGCACTTCTTCACCGGTGGCCTGATGCCCGCGAGCGATACGCTGCTGTGGTTCCAGCGCGACCTCGACATCGAGGCGCGCTGGCACGTGGACGGCACGCATTACCAGCGGACCGCGAACCACTGGCTCGCCAACCAGGATGCACGCCGCGACGAGGTGCTCGGGATCCTGCGCGCCGCCTACGGCACGGAGGGGGCGCGCCTGTGGAACCAGCGGTGGCGCATGTTCTGGATGGCCTGCGCGGAGCTCTTCGGATTCGATGGCGGCCAGGAGTGGCTCGTCGCCCACTACCGCTTCGCGAGGCCGCTGTGAGCCGCCGTCGCTGGTCGGCCGGGATCGTCGGCGTGCTGCTCGCCGGCTGCGCGAGCTCGGGCCCGCCGACGGTGAAACCCGTGGAGGCGGTCGACCTGCAGCGCTTCATGGGCGACTGGTACGTCATCGCGCACATCCCCTCGCGCTGGGAAAAGACGGCCTACAACGCGGTGGAGACGTACGCGCTCCGTCCCGACGGCAAGGTGCAGACCACCTTCCGCTACCGCGACGGCGCCTTCGACGGCAAGGTGAAGACGATGGAGCCGGTCGGCACGGTGCGGCCGGGCACGCGCAATGCGGTCTGGGGCATGCGCTTCGTCTGGCCGATCCAGGCCGAGTACGTCATCGGCGCGCTCGATGCCGGCTACACCCAGACGGTGATCGTGCGCAGCGCCCGCGACTACGCCTGGCTGATGGCCCGCACGCCCCAGATCCCGCAGGCCGACTACGACCGCCACGTCGAGTACCTGCGCGGGCTCGGCTACGACGTCTCCAAGCTGCGCCGCGTGCCGCAGCGCTGGCCGGAAGCGGCCGGCGAGGGCTGATCGCGGGCAGCACCGGCGCCGGGCGGTAAAATCGCCGCCCGATTCCGTCCCCGAGCCCCCGCATGACCAGCCGTACCCGCTTCGCGCCGAGCCCTACCGGTTACCTGCACATCGGAGGCGCGCGCACGGCCCTGTACTGCTGGCTGGAGGCCCGCCGCCATGGCGGGCAGTTCATCCTGCGCATCGAGGACACCGACCAGGAGCGCTCCACCCAGGCGGCCATCGACGCGATCCTCGAGGCGATGGAGTGGCTCGGCCTCGACTACGACGAAGGCCCGGTCTACCAGACCCACCGGCTCGACCGGTACCGGCAGGTCGCCGAGCAGCTCGTCGCCGCGGGCAAGGCCTACTACGCCTACGAGACCAAGGAGGAGCTCGAGGCGATGCGCGAGGCCGCGATGGCCGCAGGCGAGAAGCCGCGCTACAACGGGGCCTACCGCGATCGCGATGCCGGCTTCCGCGACGACCCCAACCGCGTGATCCGCTTCAAGAACCCGCAGGGCGGGGTGGTCGCGTGGGAGGACAAGGTCAAGGGCCGCATCGAGATCGCGAACGACGAGCTCGATGATCTCGTGATCTTCCGCTCCGACGGCTATCCGACCTACAACTTCGCGGTCGTGGTCGACGACATCGACATGCGCATCACCGACGTGGTGCGCGGCGACGACCACGTCAACAACACCCCGCGCCAGATCAACATCTACCACGCGCTCAATGCGCCGGTGCCGCACTTCGCCCACCTGCCGATGATCCTCGACGAGCACGGCGCGAAGCTGTCCAAGCGCACGGGCGCGGCGGATGTCATGCAGTACCGCGAGATCGGCTACCTGCCGCATGCGCTGCTCAACTACCTCGTGCGCCTGGGCTGGTCGCACGGCGATCAGGAGATCTTCTCGATCGAGGAGATGACGCGCCTGTTCGACCTCAAGGACGTCAACGCCAAGGCCTCGCGCCTCGACCCGGCCAAGCTCGGCTGGCTCAACCAGCAGTACCTGAAGGCGGACGATCCCGAGGCGGTGGCGACGCACCTGCAGTGGCATCTCGAGCGGAAGGGCTACGACCTCGCGAGCGGTCCGAAGGCGGCCGACCTCGTCGTCGCCCTGCGCGACCGCGTGCAGACGCTTGCCGACATGGCCGAGCGCGCGGCCGTCTGGTTCGAGCCGCTTTCGACCTACGACGACGCGGCCGTCGCCAAGCACCTGACCGCCGCGGCACGTCGCCCGCTTACGGAGGCCCGCGCGCGGCTCGGCGAGCTGATGACGTGGTCGCCGGAATCCGTGTCGATGGTGCTGCACGACGTCGCCACGGCCTGCGAGGTCGGCATGGGCAAGGTCGCGCAGCCGCTGCGCGTGGCGATCACCGGCACGCAGGTGAGCCCGGACATTGCACACACCGTCTACCTCGCCGGCCGCGACGAGGCGCTGCTGCGCATCGAGGCGGCGATCGCGAAGCTGCCGGCCGAAGGCTGACGCCGCCATGGCGCACGACCGCTGCACCGATCCGCATCACCACGTCCATTCGGGCGATGCGTTCGTCGCGGAGGTCGAGCGCGCCTGCGAGGAGCGCGGGCTGCGCCTCACGCCGTTGCGCGCGAGCGCGCTGCGCCTGATCGCGGATGCCGGTCGTCCGCTCAAGGCCTACGACCTGCTCGAGCGGATGAAGGCCACGCACGAGGGCGCGGCCCCACCGACCGTCTATCGCGCGCTCGACTTCCTGCTGGAGAACGGTTTCATCCACCGCCTCGCCTCGATCAACGCCTTCGTCGGCTGCCACCATCCGCGCGCGGCGCAGCATGCGGTGCCGTTCCTGATCTGCGATCGCTGCCATGCGGCGGTCGAGCTGGAAGATGCGGAGGTGGTCGACGCGCTCGCCACGCGCGCACGCGCGCTCGGCTTCGCGCCGCGCGCGCAGACGCTCGAGGTGCATGGGCTCTGCGCGAGCTGCATGGCGTCACCCCCCGTCACCGCGGATCCCGGGGCGTCGATCTAGCAGACGGCGCACGCGCCGCACGAAGTGGCGCTAGCGTGCGGGGGTCGGCGTCGAAGGCGTGCCGGCGTCAGCGTCTCGGCCGTCGCCAGGTACCGGGCAACGATAGTGCTTGGCGACCATCGATCCGGTGTCGTACTGCGCGACACCCACGTTCTCGACCCGCGTCAGCACCAGCACGGCGTTGCCGCCGGTCTCCGCGACCATCGTGCGATGCTCGACGAGGCATTCGTCGACGCTCTCGCCGCCACGGCACATGTGCGTGCGCAGGTAGCGGCAGCCGTCCGCCTCGGCCTGTTCGACGAGCCGCACGTGCTCCGGAACGATGTACGGCAGCCCGTGCGCGACGCGGCGTTCGAGCATCGCGCGCGCCTCGCGCGCTTCCCGTGCGACGGGCCGCAGCGGCGAGGCGGCGGCGCGTTCGATCAGCGGCAGATGCGCGGCATCGCCCGTTCCGCCGAGCACGCGGACGTACGTAACGAGTGCCTCGACCGTCGCGCGCGCCGGGCGCTCCATGCGGAGCCCCTCCTCGAGCGCGCGTGCGATGGTGGCCTGCAGCGCCGGATCCGATCGCCCGCTGCCGTAGAGTGCGCGCGCCGCGGCGATGTCGACGTGGCCGGGACCATCCTCGCGAGCCTGTGGCGACACGGCCGCCACCTGGGCGAAGGCGAGGCAGGGCAGCACCACGAGCAGGGCGAGGCGGGCGCGCATAGGGCGATCCGTGGGCGGGTGCGCGAATCTAGCAGGGCCGCGCGGCCTAGAGCACGAGGAGCAGCACGCCCGCGAGCACCAGCACGATCGCCGCCCACCACAGCAGCAGGCCCGCCTTCGCGACGGCCGCGCCACCGCGCCAGATCGACGTGACGTTACGCGACTGCGCGGCCCCCCGCCGCATGAGGCGGGTCGAGATCACGAAGGCGATGAGCCCCGCGAACGAGAGATAGAACGGTAACGGCATCGAGTTTGCTCCTCGGGCATGCGGCAACGTAGACCCTGCTGCGTACGCAGGCGGTCAATGCGCTACGTCGCGCATGCGTGCGGGGATGCAGGGGCCGGCGCGCAATGCCGGTCGGCCCGCGGTGTCGATGACGCCTTCGCCCGCGTTGCGGATCGATCGTCAGAAGAATGCGCGTACGCCGAAGGCCACGCCGCGACCCGGCAACGGCGCATAGTCCTTGAGGAAGGACGTGTGCACGCGCGCCTCCTCGTCGAGCAGGTTGGTGCCGTCGAGGAACAGCTCCCAGGCATTGCCGCCGCGGGTGTCGAGGTGCCAGGTGACATGGGCGTCGACGAGGGTATAGCCCGGCGTTCGCGATTCGAATTCGGCCACGCGGTCCTGGCGCATGTAGTGGACCGCGCCGAGCGACGCACGCCAGGCTCCGCCTTCCCAGCGCACCTCGCCGCCGAGGCGCGCGGGCGCGATGCGCGGCAGGTCGCCGGTCTGTGCGAGCTCCACCGTGAAGTCGTCGGTGTGATCGTCGTGCGGCACCGAGACGCTCACCGTGCGCGTGGCGGCACCGTCCAGGCGGGCCCGCACGACGTCACCGAACACGCGCAGTGCGAACAGGCCGTCGTCGTTCTCGAGGAACGTCCAGTCGACCTCCGCCTCCGCACCGTGGAAGCGCGCGTCGGCCTGCGACCAGACGCGGACCGGCACCTCGCCCTCGATGCCGGTGTCGGCGAGGTAGAGGAAATCATCGAACCGCACGGCGTAGACCGACGCGCCGACCTTCAGGGGCCCGCGGTGCCAGTGCAGGCCGAACTCCGCCCGGTTCGCCGTCTCGACGTCGAGGTCGGGCGTTCCGAACTCGAAGCTCTGGGTCGCCACGTGCAGGCCGTTGGAGTAGAGCTCCTCGGCCGTCGGTGAGCGCTGCGCGCGATCGAGGCCGAAGGACACGTGGAACTCGTCGTCCACGTCCCAGCGCAGGGCCACGGACGCGCTCGTCGTGTCGAACTTGCGCGAGGGTCCGATCGCGCCGGCGTCGACCTGCACCTCGTTGCGGTCGTGACGCGCGCCGAGCTCGACCGCGACGGCGCCGAAGTCACGTCGCCCGATCCAGAACAGGCCCGCATCGCGCGAGCGGCTGCCGGGCACGAAAGCCTCCTCGCCGATCGCGCTGAAGTCGCGATGCGACCACTGCGCGCCGAGCGCGCCGTCCCAGCCACCGAGCGGGCGATGCGCGAGCTCGAGGCGGGCTTCGGTCGTGGTGTTGTCGAAGACCGTGCCGACGTCCTCGCCCTCGAACTCGGTGTGCGTGTAGTCCGTGCGCGCGAGCTTCAGTCGCGCGGTCTCGAACACGCCGAGATCGTTGACACCGCCGCGCACCTCCGTGCGGCGCTGGTCGAGCACGAGGCGCACGCCGTCCCCGCCGTGGCCGTCGCCCTCGCCTTCGTGCGCCTCGCCCTCATGCTCATCCTCGTGCGCATGCGCGCCGCCCGGGATGCCGTAGCGCGAGTTGTAAAGGCTCTGGCTCGCACCGACGAAGCCACGCGTGCCGATCCACGACAGGCCGAGTGCCGCCGAGTCGGTGCGGATCGCGCTGTTGGGCAGGGTACCGGCCGCGCGCGCCTCGTCGTCGCCTTCCTCCTCATGCGCCTCGTGCAGGGCATCGGACTCGGCGAAGCCCGGAATGTCGTAGTCGCCGGTCTCGCGATGCAGGGCGTCGACATGGAAGACCAGGCGGCCCGCGGTGCCGTCCACGCGCAGCATTCCGGTGCGCTCGTCGTTGACCGTGCCGCCGCGCAGCTCGGCGCGGCCCTGCAGCGGCTGCTCGGTGGCGCGCTCGGCGATGCGCCCGTCGATCACGTTGACCGCGCCGCCGATGGCACCGCTGCCGTAGAGCAGCGTCGCCGGACCCTTGAGCACCTCGATCTGGTCGGCGAGGAACGGCTCGATGCTGACCGCGTGGTCGGCGCTGACGGTGGAGACGTCGCCGGCGGTGAGCCCGTCGCTGAGCACCTGCACGCGCGCGCCCTCGAACCCACGGACGATCGGACGGCCGACGCCGGGGCCGAAGTACGAGGACTGCACGCCCGGCAGCCGCGAGACGGTCTCGCCGAGCGTGGCGGCCTTGGCCTCGTCGAGGCGCTCGCCCGCGAGCACGTCCACCGGGCGGGTGAGGTCCTCGGCGGTGGTCGGCAGCGGCGTGGCGCGCACGACCACACGGTCGAGCTCGCGCTCGTGGGCATGGTCGTGCGGGTCGGCCTGCTGTGCGAGCGCCGGGGCGATGGCGGCGAGGAGGGCGAGGGACAAGGCGGTTCGGGGGAGGCTGCGCATCGGGGGAGGGTCTCGTCTACACCGGAGTCACGTCGAGCAATGTTATATTGTTCCAATCCACCCGCGACCCCTCCCAGAGGTCATGGCCGAATCCGATTCAGCACTGCGTACCGCCGACCGCGTCGGATTCGCCGCGTCGGTGCTGTGTGCCATCCATTGCGCGCTGCTCCCGCTCGCGCTCGCGGCGGTGCCTGTGCTCGGCCTCAAGCTGGGCGGGGTGATCGACCTTGACCAGGCGTTCGTGGTGTTCGCCACCGTGCTGGGCGTGACCACGCTGAGCTTCGGCTACCGACGCCATCGCGCGTTCCGCGCGTGGGCCTTCCTCGTGCCCGGCATCGTCCTGGTGTGGGCGGGCGCCTTCGGCCCGCTGCATGCCCACGGGGTGACCCACACCCTGCTGATGACCGTCGGCGGCCTCGCCCTGGCCGCCGCCCACGTGGTGAACCTGCGCCTGAGCCACCGCCCGGCCGCCTGACGGGCCCGCCGGTGACGGCTGTGCTAGGCTTTCGCGCTTCGCGAGCCGCGTGGGTCCACCGCGCCCGCCTCGTATTCGCCGCGCCGCGCGGCATCCGCACGCATCATTTCCAGGAGCGACACAATGGGTAAGGGCGACCGCAAGACCGCCAAGGGCAAGCGCTACAACTCCAGCTACGGCAATGCCCGCAAGACGACGGTCAAGACCGCCACGGGCGCCGCTGCGGCGCCGGTCGCGAAGAAGGCGACCAAGTCCGTCGCCAAGGCGCCGGCCAAGAAGGTCGCGGTGAAGAAGGCCGCCACCAAGGAGTAAGGCGCCTCCGCCGCTCCGATGAAAAAGCCCCGCCGATGCGGGGCTTTTTCGTTGGCACTGTCCGCGCGGCTCAAACCCCGCGGAAGAACGCCCAGATCACATCATTGGCGTCGAGCGCCGCCGATGGGGTCTTGCCGCGCACCGCGGCGCCACCGGGCCAGGAATGCCCGCCCGTGCGCGTCGTGCACAGCTGCACCCGGGCATCGCCGCGGCAGGGGGCACGCAGCTCGCACCAGGCCTCGCTGCTGTCGACGATGCGGCGCGGCGCCGCGCAGCCGTCGCGGCGCGCCCAGGCGTCGATCGTCGTCGCGACCGAAGGGAACTCCGTCACCTTGTCGCGATCGCGGAATGCATCGGCGCCGGCGCCCCCGGCGTACAGCACGTGCGTGTCGTCGAGTGCGTGGATGTGCAGCACCGCCACGGGGCGCGACGGACGGCAGGTGCGCGTGACGTCCGTGCCGGCCACCGATGCGACCGCGCGGAACAGGTCCGCGGCGTCGCAGGCGAGCCGGTAGCTCATCATCCCGCCGTTCGACATGCCCGTCGCGAACACGCGCCGCCGGTCGACGTTGAGCCGCCGTGCGACATCGGCATGCACCCGGCGCACGAAGCCGACGTCGTCGACGCCGCGATCGCGCGCATCGCCGCAGCAGTCGCCGGCGTTCCATGTCGCGAACCGGCCGCCGGGAAGCCGGCTGTAGCCGTTGGGGAAGACCGCGATGAAGCCCTCGCGATCCGCCTTGGCAGCAAGGCCGTAGGCCGGCCCGGCCATGTGTTCCATGTGGCCGCCGCCGCCATGGAAGGCGAAGACCACCGGTGTCGCGCGCCGCGGATCGTAGCCACGCGGCACGTGGATGAGGTATTCGCGCTCCATGCCGTCGTGCAGAAGCGTGTAGCGGTAGTCGCCGGGCAGGCGCAACGCGCCCGGCGGGCCTTCGGCGGGCGCCGCCTTGGCCTGTCGGCGCTCGTAGAGGCGTTCGCGCAGGCGCCCGTCGCGTGCGTCGGCCGCGACGGCCGCGACGAGTGCGAACAGGGCGAGCATGCAGGCGAGGGTGCTGCGACGTGCCATGGGTTCCTCCTGCCGGTCGGCGTATGGAACCGGCAACGCGCGGGCGCGCGTGCGGTTGACGCATCGCCTCAACGCGCCGCGGCGCGCTCGACCTCCGACCACACGCGCAGCAGGTTCGCGCCCATGACGCCGCCGATGACCTCGTCGGAATGGCCGCGCTCGCGCAGCGCCTGCACCAGGTTCGGATAGTCCGCGACGGTGCGCAGGCCCTCGGGCAATGCACCGCCGACGCCGTCGAAGTCCGAGCCGATGCCGACGTGCTTCGCGCCGAACGTGCGGATCGCGTAGTCGATCTGGTCGACCACCTGGGAGAGCTTCGTCGCGGGCTTGGGATGGGCCGCGCCCCATTCCGCATCGAACTGCTCGATCGTCTTCACCGGCGCTTCGCCGCGTGCCTTCGCCGCGGCGATGGATGTCTCCAGTGCGGCGAGCTGCTTGAAGTATTCGGTGGTCGCGGCCGCCGCCTTCGCATCGATGAAGCCGCTGCCGAAGACGAGCTGGATGACGCCGCCGTTCCTGGCGATCGCACGCGCGAGCTCGTCGCTCAGGTTGCGCTCGAAGCCGGGCGTGAAATGGCGCAGGCCCGAATGGCTCGCGATCACCGGCGCCTTCGCGATGCGCAGCACGTCGCGCACGGCATCGTCGGAGAGATGCGAGACGTCGACCATGATCCCGAGACGGTTCATCTCGGCGACGACCTGCTCGCCGAACGGGCTCAGCCCGCCGTGCGGACGGACGAGCGAATAGGAGCCGTCGGCAATGCGATTGCTGTGCGAGTGCGCGAGGGTGATGTAGCGCACGCCGCGCGCATGGAACGTGCGCAGCAGCGCGAGGTCGTCGCCGATCGGCGCGCCGTTCTCCATGCCGAGTGCGAGCAGGACGCGGCGGTTCTCGGACAGACGCCGCACGTCGGCGGGCGAAGTGAGCAGCGCGAAGCGATCCGGATGCCGCGCAGCCATCGCCTCCACCGCGTCGATCTGCAGGTGCGCCTTCTGCGTGGCGGTACCGGCCGCGTCATCGGATGGCGAGGTGTAGATCGACATGAAGGCGACATCGAGCCCGCCCTGCCGCGCGCGCGGGTAGTCGAACTCGCGATCGGGCGTGTCCTGGCCGAGGTCGCGCCAGCCCTTCAGGAGCTCCGAGGGAGCATCGATGTGGGTGTCGACGACCAGCGTCTGGCGCGCGAAGCGCTGCGCGTCGGTCAGCGGCTCGTCCGCGGCGGCGGTCGCGATGCACAGCAGCAGGGAGGCGAACAGGGCGGCGCGGCGCATGGCGTATCCGTCGGATGGGGGACGCCGATCATGCCAAAGCGCGCGTCATCCCGGACGCGGCGCCCTCAAAGGCGACGGCCGCCGGCGTAGACCGCCTGGGCGAGATCGCCGCCGAGCCAGTAGCAGAGCTCGGCCGGATGGCCAATGCGCCAGTGCACGAAATCCGCGCGGCCGCCCACGCGCAGCCGTCCCCGATCGGCGAGCCCGAGCGCGCGCGCCGCGTGTCCGGTCGCACCGCGCACGGTCTCTTCGGGCGTCATGCGGAAATGCGTGCAGGCGAGCTGCATCGCCTGCCGCAGGGAGAGCAATGGCGACGTGCCGGGATTGCAGTCGGTCGCGATCGCCATCGGCACGCCGTGGCGGCGGAAGGCCTCGAGCGGGGGCAGCTTCGTTTCGCGCAATACGTGGAAGGCACCGGGCAGCAGCACCGCCACGGTGCCGGCCGCGGCCATCGCCTGCACGCCGGCCTCGGTGGTGTGCTCGACATGGTCGGCGGACAGGCCACCGAATTCCGCGGCGAGCGCCGCGCCGCCGAGGTCGCTGAGCTGGTCGGCATGCAGCTTGACAGGCAGGCCCAGCGATCGCGCGGTCTCGAAGAGCCGCCGCGTCTGCGCAGGCGAAAAGCCGATGCCCTCGCAGAACGCATCGACGGCATCGACGAGCCCTTCCGCATGCAGTCTGGGCAACCAGTCGATCGTCGCGTCGATGTAGGCGTCGCCGCGCCCCGCGAACTCCGGCGGCAGCGCGTGCGCGGCGAGATAGGTGGTGCGCACGGTGACGCCGAGCGCATCGCCGATCTGCCGTGCGACGCGCAGCATGCGCCGTTCGGTCTCGAAGTCCAGTCCGTAGCCGGACTTGATCTCGAGCGTGGTGACGCCGCTGGCGACGAGCGCACGCGCACGTGGAAGGGACTGCGCGAGCAGTTCGGCGTCGTCGGCGGCGCGCGTGGCACGCACGGTGGAAAGGATGCCGCCGCCCGCGCGTGCGATCTCCTCGTAGGTCGCGCCATTCAGGCGCATCTCGAATTCGGCGGCGCGATCGCCGGCGAAGACGAGGTGTGTATGGCAGTCGACCAGGCCCGGCGTGATCCAGCCGCTGCATTCGACGACGTTGCGCGCCAGCTCGTGCGCGGGCGCGGGCAGTGCATCGCGCGGGCCGACATAGGTGAGCCGGCCGTCGCGCCAGCCGAGTGCACCCGCCGCGACCATGCCGTACCCGGGGCCGTCGAGCGTCGCCAGTGCAGCACCGACGAGCAGGCCGTCCCAGCGCTCAGTCGCCACCACTGCCGCCTCCATCGCCGCCGCCATCGGAGCCGCCGTCGGAGCCGCCGCCGTCGGAGCCGCCATCCGGGCCGCCATTCCCGTCGCCCTCCGGAGCGCTCCACGCGCCGACGGCGCCGCCTCCGCTCGCCTCGCCACCGTCACCGGCCCAGGCCGTGCCGGTCGCGATGCCGGTCGCCGCGGTACCGGCCGCGATGCCGACATCGCCAGCGCTCGTGCCGGCGCCGATGCCATCGCCATGGCGGTCGTGGCGGCGCCGCGCATGGGGCCGTCCGCGGCGACGCGCCGCCGCACCCAGTGTCAGCGCGAACAGCAAAACCGCTGCGACCAGCACGAGGATCAGGATCAGGGTCTCGGACATTCGCGCATCCCGGAAAGTCGGCGGTAGCCTAGCGCACCCGCAGCACGGCGCCGACGTCATGACCGCTTCTCCGATCGCCCAGCACACGCCCGAGGGCTGGAAGCTTCCCGGCGTCGCCAACCTGCATTCGCACGCGTTCCAGCGCGCGATGGCGGGCCTCGCCGAGCGCCGTACGGATCCAGCCGACAGCTTCTGGACGTGGCGCGAGACGATGTACCGCTTCGCCGCGCGCTTCGAGCCCGACACGCTGCGGGCGGTCGCGGCGCAGCTCTACGCCGAGATGCTCGAGGCCGGCTACACGTCGGTCTGCGAATTCCACTACCTGCACCATGCGCCGGACGGCGGGCCTTACGACGACCCCGCGGCGATGTCGCGCGCCCTCGTCGACGCCGCACGCGTCACCGGTATCCGGCTCACGCTGCTCCCCGTCCTGTACATGACCGGCGGCTTCGACGGTCGCGCGCTCGGTGAACGCCAGCGGCGCTTCGGGCACGACGTCGACGCCTACCTGCGGCTCGTCGACACGCTGCGCGCGGAACGCGGCCCGCTGCTGCAGGTGGGCTGCGCGCTCCACAGCCTGCGCGCGGTGCCCGAGGCCGCGATGCGCGACGTGGTCGACGCGCTACCGGACGATGCGCGCATCCACGTCCACATCGCCGAGCAGGTGCCGGAAGTGGAGGAGTGCATCGCGCTGCGCGGCGCGCGACCGGTGCGCTGGCTGCTCGATCGCATGCCGGTGGACGCGCGCTGGACGCTCGTGCACGCCACGCACCTCGATGCGGGCGAGGTGCGCGACCTCGCGGCCTCGCGCGCGACCGTGGCGATCTGCCCCACGACCGAGGCGAACCTCGGCGACGGCTTGTTCCCGCTGCGCGAGTACCTCGACGCCGGTGGGCGCTGGGGCATCGGCTCCGATTCGCATGTCTCCGTCTCGCCGGTGGAGGAGCTGCGCTGGCTCGAGTACGGCCAGCGGCTCGTCACGCAGCGGCGCTGCATCGCGGTGGCCGGCGACGCCGGGAGCGTCGGCGAGACGCTGCTGCGCGGTGCGCTCGAAAGCGCGGGCGATGCGACGGGGCTCCCGGGCGATGGCGACCGCGTGGTGCTCGACGCGACCGCTCCCGCGCTCGCCGGCGCCACCGCCGACGACGTGGTCGACCGCTGGATCTTCGCCGGCAACCGGCCCCTCGCGCGTGACGTCGACGTCGCCGGCCGCGCCGTCGTGCGCGGCGGCCGCCATGTGGACGGCGAGCGCATCGCGCGGAGCTTCGCGCAGGCGATGTCGAAGCTGCTGGCGGACTGAGCCCGCGCGCGACTCAGCGCGCGTCGCGCAGGGCCGGCGCCAGGCGGGCCGGATCGCCGTCACCCGGCTGCGGCGTGACACCCACGAGGCGCGCGAGCAGCGGATACACGTCGACGTTGTCGAACGGCGGCAGCACGATGCCGTCGCGAAACGAGGGGCCGTCGGCAATGAACAACGCGCGCATCGACGGTAGCGCGGGGTCGTAGCCGTGCGAGCCCCGCATGTGCGTGCGCGGATGCGCGGCGATGCGCGCGCGGGTGTAGGCGTCCCAGCCCTCGTCCATCTGGCAGACGATCGGCGGCACCCGCGGATGACGCCCGTAGCGCCACTGCGCCGGCAGCGCATCGCGGGTCCAGCAGGCGTAGTGCGGATGGCGCCCGACCAGTCGCGCGCGGGCCTCGTCCTCGCGGCCCGGGCGCGGCCGGAAGCCGATCGACTGGCCGTCGGTGACGGCCTCCGCGATCTCCGGCGACGCCATGTCCTCGAGTGCGACGCGATGATCGGGCGCGACGTCCGCGAGGCCGTGGTCGGACACCACGACGAGGTCCACGCGATCGGCGAGCCCCTGCGCGGCGATCGCGGCACGCAGTCGGCCCACCTGCGTGTCGACCTCGCGCACCGCGGCCAGCGATTCGACCGAGCCCGGCCCATGATCGTGGCTGGCCTCGTCGACGTGCTCCAGGTACAGCAGCACCAGGCGCGGGCGCTCGGCGGCGGGCAGGGCGAGCCAGCCGATCGTGGCGTCGACGCGGCGGGCGGCCGGGACCGTCTCGTCGTAGGCGTGCCAGCGCCAGGGACGCAGCCCGCCCACGGCGGCGGACGTGCCCGGCCAGAAATACGAGGCGGCGCGCAGTCCGGCCTTCTCGGCCGTGACCCAGAGCGGCTCGGCATCGGCCCACCAGCGCGCGTCGCCCACGCCCTCCTTGTCGCCCACCGAGAAACCGCCGAGCGCCTCGTCCCGCATCGTGTTGTGCACGATCCCGTGGCGGTCCGGCCGGAGCCCCGTGACCAGTGTGTGGTGGTTCGGGAACGTTAGCGTGGGATAGCTCGGTCGCATGTACTCCGCGCGCACACCGTCGCGCGCCAGCGCGGCGAGGTGCGGGGCATGCGCGAGGTCGGCGGGGCGGAAGCCGTCCAGGGAGACGAGGACGACCGTCCGTTCGCCCCCCGACGCGGGCGCGCCACCCGCGACCGGCGCAAGGCTCGAGCACGCGGCCAGGGTGGAGGCGAGCAGGGCGACGAGGATCGGTCGGATCACGGAGCGGCGAGCACGTGCGGGAGCGTGACTTTAGCCGCTCGCGCGCGGCACCGGGCCGTATCAGCATCGCGAAAATGCAACGGAGCTCCCCGCCATGTCGTCCCTCGCTGCAGGTCTCGCCTTCGTCGCCGTCCTGGCGTCCGCATCCGCCGCGACGCCACCGACGCCCGCCGCCACCACGCCACCCGCGCAGGTCGCACCCGCACTCACGGCGGACGAATGCAGCGTATGGCGTCGCGAGCTGTCCTTCGCCGCGTCCGTCGCGGCGCACGACGCCGCGGCCTTCGCGGGGCACGTCGCCCCGGACGCGGTGTTCGGCGTCAACGGGCCGCGGGTGCAGCGCGGGCGCGATGCCGTGGTTGCCGGCTGGGCGCGCATCGTCCGCGGCGAGGGCATGCGGCTGGAGTGGTATCCGCAGCACGTGACCGCGGTCGGCGACCTCGCCTGGTCGACCGGCCCCGCGCTCGTGGAGCAGCTCGACGGGCGTGCGCCGCGCTTCCTGCTCAGCAGCTACCAGTCGGTCTGGCGCCGTAACAGCGACGGCACCTGGCATGTGCTGTTCGACGGCGGCACCGCGCCGCGGGAGGCCACCGAGGCACAGGCGGCGGCGTTCCGGGCCGCGCACCCGGCCGGCTGCCCCGCGGCGACGCCTCCGCATTAAGCCCGTGCTGAACCGAAAGGCGGGCGCGCCCACCGCCTGCACGGCATGGGCGTATCGTGGGCCGTCCCCGTGGAGATCCCGCCCATGAAGCGCCTGCTCGCCGCCCTCTTCGCCGTCTGCGCGATGCCCGCCCTGGCCGCGCCGCTCGCGCCTGCGTCCACCCCTGCGCCCGGTTCGGGCGCGCCCGACCGACAGGTCGACGCGCGCGACGAGGCCGCGACCACCGACCGCACCTGCCTGCGCCAGACCGGTACGCGCATCCGCTATCGCGAGGGCCGGTGCAGTGCGGCGATCGGCCGCTCCTGGTCGCGCGACGACCTGCTCTCGACCGGGCGTCCCGACGTCGTCGAGGCGCTGCGCGCGCTCGATCCGTCGATCCGCTGATCCGGCCCGGCGTACGTCCGACGCCCGGCCCCGGCCGGGCGTTGCCGTTTCCGGCGATGCGATAATCCGGGGCTGCACGTCACCGGATCACCACGGATGTCCACCCGCGTCGACCCCACCCGCGTCATCCGCGCGCCGCGCGGCACCGAGCTTAGCTGCAGGTCGTGGCTCACCGAGGCCGCCTACCGGATGATCCAGAACAACCTGGACCCGGACGTCGCCGAGAATCCGACCGAGCTCGTGGTCTACGGCGGCATCGGCCGCGCCGCACGCGACTGGGAATGCTTCGACGCGATCCTGACGTCGCTGCGCGAGCTCGGCGACGACGAGACGCTGCTGGTGCAGTCGGGCAAGCCCGTCGGCATCTTCCCGTCGCATGCCGACGCGCCGCGCGTGCTGATCGCCAATTCCAACCTCGTGCCGGCGTGGGCGAACTGGGAGCACTTCAACGAGCTCGATCGCAAGGGCCTGATGATGTACGGCCAGATGACGGCCGGCTCGTGGATCTACATCGGCTCGCAGGGCATCGTGCAGGGCACGTACGAGACGTTCGTCGAGATGGGCCGCCAGCACTACGGCGGCGACCTCACCGGCAGGTGGATCCTCACCGCGGGCCTGGGCGGCATGGGCGGCGCGCAGCCGCTCGCCGCGACGCTCGCCGGTGCGTCGTCGCTGACCATCGAATGCCAGCAGTCGCGCATCGACTTCCGCCTGCGCACGCGCTACGTCGACGAGCAGGCGACGGATGTCGACGACGCGCTCGCACGCATCGCGAAATACACCGCGTCGGGCGAAGCGAAGTCGATCGCGCTGCTCGGCAACGCCGCCGAGATCCTGCCCGAGCTCGTGCGCCGCGGCGTGCGCCCCGATGCGGTCACCGACCAGACCAGCGCGCACGATCCGGTGCACGGCTACCTGCCCATCGGCTGGACGGTCGGGCAGTGGCTGGACGCGCAGAAGTCCGACCCGCAGCGCCTTCGCGACGAGGCCAAGAAGTCGATGCGCGTGCATGTCGACGCGATGCTCGCCTTCAAGCGCATGGGCATCCCGACCTTCGACTACGGCAACAACATCCGCCAGATGGCACACGACGAAGGCTGCAGCGACGCGTTCGAGTTCCCGGGCTTCGTGCCCGCTTACGTGCGCCCGCTGTTCTGCCGCGGCGTGGGTCCGTTCCGCTGGGTCGCGCTGAGCGGCGACCCCGAGGACATCTACAGGACCGACGCGAAGGTCAAGGAACTGATCCCCGACGACCCGCACCTGCACCGCTGGCTCGACATGGCGCGCGAGCGCATCGCCTTCCAGGGCCTGCCGGCGCGCATTTGCTGGGTGGGCTTGGGCCAGCGTCACCGGCTTGCGCTCGCCTTCAACGAGATGGTGCGCAACGGCGAGCTCAAGGCGCCGGTGGTGATCGGTCGGGACCATCTCGACAGCGGCTCGGTCGCCTCGCCCAACCGCGAGACGGAAGCGATGAAGGACGGCAGCGACGCCGTCTCCGACTGGCCGCTGCTCAATGCGATGCTCAACGTCGCCGGCGGCGCGACGTGGGTCTCGCTGCACCACGGGGGCGGCGTCGGAATGGGCTATTCGCAGCATTCGGGCGTGGTCATCGTGTGCGACGGCAGCGAGGCCGCCGATCGCCGCCTGGCGCGGGTGTTGTGGAACGATCCCGGCACCGGCGTGATGCGCCATGCCGACGCGGGCTACGACATCGCGCAGCAATGCGCGGTGGAGAGCGGTTTGAAGCTGCCGATGATGGCTCGCTGAGCCGTGGCGAGCGGGCGCGACATCGCCGATGCGATCGTCGCGCTGCTGGCGTCGCGTGCGCCGCCGGCGTCGATCTGCCCGTCCGAAGTGGCACGCGCGCTCGACGCCGACGGCTGGCGCGACGCGATGCCGCAGGTGCGGGCGGTCGCCCTCGTGCTGGCCGCTGACGACTGCATCCGCGTCACGCAGGGGCAGGACGACGTGCCGCTGGATTCGATCGCGACCGTGCGCGGCCCGATCCGCCTGCGCCGCGGGCCGCGGTTCCCGTCCGGCGCCGATCCCACGGCGCCGGCCACACCACGGGGCGGCGCGACGCGATGATCGTTCCCGAATTCTGGGCCGAGGCCCGGGCGAGCGGGCGAGAGGGCGGACGCCAGGTCACGCTCCGGCGGTTCGGCTGGTCCGACACGAATCAGGCGGATGCCGAAGTGCATGCGCAGTCGCGTGCGGACGACGCGCTCGCGCGCGTCCTCGCGGGCGAGCGGCTGCCGCGTCGCGAGCGCAGGCAGGCCTATGGCGAGGCCGGCCTGCCGATCCGCGAGGAGCTCCTCGAGCGCGTCGGCACGGCGGTGATCACGCGCAATGCCTACGGCGCGCACTGCCTCAATACGCCGGATGTGCTGTTCGCCGACGTGGATTTCGAAGTGCCGCGCCTGTCGACCGTCGTGCTGTGGCGCGTCTGGGCTGCCAGTGTGGTGCCGATCGCGGCGCTCGCGGCCTATCACGGGCGATGGGTGCTCGGACTGGTGGCCGCGGTCATGGCGATCCCGTTTGCGGCGTTCGTCGCCGGCCGCTGGGCGACGCTGCGGCTGCGCATGCAGGGCGGTGCCGAGGCGGTCGCGATGCGGCGCATCCGCGCGTTCGCCGAGGCGAATCCCCAATGGGGCATGCGGCTGTACCGGACGCCCGCGGGCCTGCGCGTGCTGGCCACGCACCGTCGATTCGACCCCACGGGCGAGGACGTGACTGCCTGCTTCCATGCCCTCGGCGTGGATCCGCTATACGCGACGATGTGCCGCCAGCAGCGCTGCTTCCGGGCACGCCTCACGGGCAAGCCGTGGCGCATGGGCATCGCCGGCCACATGCGCCCACGTCCGGGTGTCTGGCCCGTCCGGCCCGCGGCGCGCCCGCTGCGCGAGGCCTGGGTGCAGGAGTACGAGGCCCGCGCGCCCCGCTATGCGGCCTGCCGCTATGTCGCGACCCTCGGCGAGGGCGCGGTGGATCCGGCCGTCGCGGCGCTCGTCGACCTGCACGATGCCGCCACCGGGGCGCTGTCCGACCGACCGATCGCCTGAGGCGGGCGACTTCGCGCCCGCCTCACCATCGCACCATCGACGCCTCGCGCCCGCGCGGCAGATTCACCGCTCCGACGATGGAGCGCCCCATGGATCTTCGAGCCCCGACCCACCGACGACCGGCGCCCCGCACCCGCAACGTGCGCGACGCCATGCGCCCACGACCGCGTCGCGCGGCCAGCGCGTCCGCAGGCGCGCAAGCCTGCGCCGGACACCTGCCCGCCGATCGCGAGGCGGCCGTGGACCGCAGCGAACTGATGCAGCGCAGCCGTCCGGGGCTGGCCGCGAGCATCCGCTGTGATGCCCTGCGACGCCTCGGCGCGCTCGAGTGGCCGGTGCGCGAGCGCCGCGGCGTGCTGATGCTGCTGCTGCACGCCGGCGTCGATGCCTCGCCGGCGGTGCGCTTCACCGCGCTCGACGCGCTCGTCGACCTCGCTGCGCGTTATCCGCGACTGCGCGTGCATGCCGCGGCGCTTCTCGCGCGCTGGGCGGCATCGGCCTGCCGCGCGACCGCGATCCATGCCTCGCGACTGCTCGCCGACGCCACGTTCCGCGCGCACCGCGAGCCGGCGACCCGCTAGCGCTCAGCCCAGGTCGAGCACCTGCAGGCTCACGCGCTTGCCGCGCGCGAGCACCTGCGTCGCGACCTCCCGGAAGCCGTAGCCGGCATGGAAGTGCGCCGAGGCCGGGTTCGGCGGTTCGAGGTCGTACTCGCAGGCGATGCGCGGCAATGCGGCTCGGCGCGCGTCGGCGATGAGGTCGTCGTACAGCACGCGTCCGATGCCGAGCCCCTGGTGCGAGCGCGCGACCACGATGCGATCGACATAGAGGAATGCCTCGTAGCGTGCATCGAACCAGCGGTAGTTCTCGCTGTCGTAGTTGGCGCCTTCGCGCAGCGCCAGCAGGAAGCCGGCGACGACGCCGTCGATACAGGCGACCCGGCAATACGCCGACTGTGCGTTGAGGCGCTCGAGTCGCGCGGCATCGAGCGGGCTCAGGACCTCGACCGACTCCGCATTGAGCGCCAGGAGCGCGGGGAAATCGGACGCCGTCGCGTCGCGCAGTTCGATGATCGGCTTCGGCATGCGCGCATTGTCACGCATGCCTCCCGGCCGGTGTCGCGTACGGGCTCGCACGCCCGGACGCGGGCAGCTAGGCGCCCAGCGACAGCGGTCGCTGCGGCGCGGGCTGGGCACGTGCGAGCGCATCGGCATCGCGTGACTGCTGGGCGAGCGCCGCGGCCGCGTCGGCGATGCCCGTCCGCGCGAGGTCTTCGCGCGTGATCAGGGCGTACTCGGGGCCCGCGGCGCCGGATTGCGGCGGCGCCATCGCGAACAGGTGGCGGGTCGGATGGCCGTCGGGGCCAGGGACCGGATGGCCCATGTCGATGCGGTCGATGCCAGCGAGCCGCGCCTGCACGGCGGCGCGGACCACGGCGGGTGCACCGAGCGGATCCAGGCCGGCGCGATCGAGCGCAGCGGCGGCCGGGTCGAACAGTGGGTGCTGCGTCACCGCGGCGAGTTCCGCGTCGGTGGGGCGGTCGACGCGCGACAGCGTGCGGCCCGGCGCCGGCACGGGCAACGCCGGTCCGATCACGTCGGGCGGCGTGAGGCCGTGCTGGCCAGGCCGCACCTGGTCGCTCCACGCGAGCGCGCCGCTGCGATCGAGGACGACCATCCGGCCGTCGCCGACCGCGCGCTGCACCAGGTCGGCGAGCTGCTCGGGCGTCGCATTCGGATGCGCGGCGCCGATCGATCGGCCGACCGCATTGTTGTAGAGATCCATCGCCTCACGATTGGCCGGGTTGCCGGGGCGCGCCTCGTGGGCCGTGGCAAAGGCCGCCGTCCAGCCGCGGCCGTACTGCTGCGTCATCAACGCGTTCCAGTAGGCGTGGCGGAACGCGTCGCGGGGGCCGTCGTTGCTCTGCCACTCGTTCGCGCGGTCGGCGGGCACGTGCGGCGGCACCGGCTGGTCCGGATAGCGTGCGCCGGCCGCGGCCTGCGCACGCTCGGCGAGCGATGCGAAGCCCGAAAGCCCGACGAGGCCGCGGTCGAAGGTCAGGCGGTCGAGCATCGCGGCTTCGGTGCGCGTGACCGACCGGGCCGACGTGCCGGGGATGTCGACGGCGCCGGCGATGCGCGGCCGGTAGTCGACGAGCTCGTCGTCGGCGACCTGGTACTGGCGCCGGATATCGGCGAGCGAGGGGCGTGGATCGGCCATGACGTCCTTCCTTGGCGTGGGGGTGGATCAGGCTTCGGTGATCGCGAACGCGGCGAGCCGCCCGTCGCGATAGGTGAGTTCGAGGTACTGCGGATCGATGCCGAGCGGCGACGCGCCGAGCGCGTAGACCTCGATGCCGCCTGTCTTCCGGGAATCCGGGTCGCCCAGCAGCTCGATCACCTGCGCACGCGTCATTCCGACGTGGAGCCGCGCGCGCGCGGCGACGGCCATGTCGTTGCGGCGGTTACGTGCGTCGGGAACGCCGCGCTGCGCCTTCCACGCCTCGGAGTCGAACCGCGACGCCGCGCCCGCGCACGCGCCGAGCACTGGCACGAGGGCGATGCACAGGACCAGCCCGCGCAGGGCTGCGCGGATCGTCAGGGCGGAAGGGCGGTGCGTCGGCGTGCGTCGCGGGGGCTGCGGCAAGTCCATTTGCGCGGTCCGGTTTCGATGTCGGAACGAGTATAGCGAGCGCCGTCAGCAGCATGCGACGACCGCAGGCCCTGCGGTCGGGCGCATTCGCGCGTGCATCAGCGCCGCAGCAGCATCGCCGCGACGAAGCCCACCAGCCCGACGACGGCGAGGGTGTGCACCTTCTTCGACTTGCGTGCGTCGTCGAACAGGCCTTCGATGACATTCACGCGGTCGGCCATCAGCAGCATCATCCAGTGGCGGATGTCGTTCTCGCTGCGGCGGAAGGCGATGCGGCGCAGCTTGCCGCTGAGCCCCGTAGGCGGGCAGGCGGTGCCGAACACGGGTGTGAGCCCGGGGCGCTCGATCGAATGGAGGATCTCCACGGTCTGCGCCTGCGCCTCGGGCACGTCCCAGTGCGCATCGTCCTCGCGCGGGGACTGCTCCATCGGTACGGCGGGGCGATTGCGGCGGTCGAGGTCGGCGCCCCAGCCGGGGATCTGCGAACGGTCGAAGGTCATGGCGGGTCCTCAGTGCACGGGGTCGGCCGGCGTCGCCGGCGTGGGGTCGATGCTCGGCGCATTCGGCGGGATCATGACCGTCTTGATGCAGTTCTCCTTCTTTGCGGAGAACACGTGGTAAGCCTCGTCGACCTCTTCGAGCGGCACGCGATGCGTGATGATCTCGCGCGGCTTGAGCCGGCCTTCCTTGATGTGCTCGATCAGCCGCGGCAGGTGGCGCTTCACGCTCGCCTGGTTGCCACGCACCGTGAGGCCCTTGTTGAGCACGTTGCCGATCGGCACGGCATTGAACGTCGGCCCGTAGACGCCCACGATCGAGATGTTGCCGCCCTTGCGCACCGAGTTGATCGCCCAGTGCAGCGCGGTGGCGGCGCCGGCCTGCAGCTTCATGCGCACGCCGGTGATCGACTGCCACAGGTTGCCGTCGGCCTCCGCGCCCACGGCGTCGATGCAGACGTCGGCGCCGAGCCAGTCGGTCATCTTCTTGATGTGCACGGCCATGTCGTCGACTTCCTTGAAGTTGACGGTTTCGGCGGGGGCCCACTTGGCGACGAAGTCGAGGCGGTATTCGACGTGGTCGACCACGATCACGCGGCCCGCGCCCATCAGCCACGCACTGCGCGCGGCGAGGATGCCGACCGGTCCCGCGCCGAAGACGACGACCGTGTCGCCCTCCTGGATGTCGCCCATTTCCGCGGCCTGGTAACCGGTGGGGACGACGTCGGTGAGCAGCACGGCATCCTCCACGTGCATCCAGTCGGGAATGACGCGCGGGCCGATGTCGGCGAACGGCACGCGCACGAGTTCGGCCTGCCCGCCGTGATAGCCGCCCGCGGTATGCGAGTAGCCGAAGATCCCGCCCATTGCGGTCGCTTCCGGATTGACGTTGTGGCAGTTGCCGTAGAGCTCGCGTTGGCAGAAGTAGCAGCTGCCACAGGCGATGTTGAAGGGCACCAGCACGTGGTCGCCGACCTTCAGGTTCTGTACCGAGCTGCCGACCTCCTCGACGATGCCGCAGAACTCGTGGCCGAAGATGGTGCCCACGCGCGTGTCCGGCACGAGCCCGTGGTAGAGGTGCAGGTCGGAGCCGCAGATGCAGGTGCGCGTGACCCGCACGATGGCGTCGTTGGGATGCTCGATCACCGGATCGGGCACGTGTTCGGCGCGGACCTTGTAGGGGCGCCGGAAGGTGGTGGCGAGCATCGGCAGGAAACTCCGCAGGAGGCGTTGACCTGCGACGTTAGGCGCCGCGTGGTCACGGATGCGGCAAGGCGGCCGTAGCAGGCGGGTGCATCGCGACGCAATCGATCGCATCGAGCCCGATGTGCACGAGCAGCCCGGTCGCGAGCAGCCGGGTACGGCGCGGCAGGAGCAGCAGCACGTAGGCGAGCACCGCCGGGGCGGTATGGAGCGGATGGAAGCCGATGCTGCAGCGGCCCGGGGCGTAGATCGGGTCGGCCAGAAGGTGGTCGACGTCGATCAGCCAGCCCGCGAGCATCCAGAGCCACGCGCGACGCCAGTACGGGCGGTGGAAGGCGAGCGCGATCGCGAGCGGCACGAGCGCATGCAGCACTAGGTGGAGGATGGGTCGCAGCGCAAGGTCGGGCATCGTTGAGAGGGTAGCGGCAGCGTGGCGACGTCGCCTGCACGGGACGCCGACGAGGCTCGCGCAAGGAGGTCGCATGGACGACTGGATCACCCGCATGCTCGACGCCGGCGGCTATGCGGGCCTCGCATTGCTGATGTTCGTCGAGAACGTCTTTCCGCCGATCCCCTCGGAACTCGTGATGCCGCTCGCGGGCTTCATGGTGTCGCAAGGGCGGTTCACGCTGTGGGGCGCAGCACTGGCGGGCACGCTGGGTTCGGTGCTGGGCGCGCTCGGCTTCTACGCACTGGGGCGCTGGGTCGGCGGCGAGCGCATTCGCGGCTTCGCGCGGCGCCACGGGCGCTGGCTGACCCTTTCACCGCGCGACATCGATCGCGCCGAGCGCTGGTTCGAACGTCACGGGGTCTGGGTCGTGCTCCTCGGCCGGCTGGTGCCGGGCGTTCGATCGCTGATCTCGATCCCCGCGGGGATCCATCGCATGCCGCTGCCACGCTTCGTCGTCGCGACGGCGGTCGGCTCCTTCGCATGGTCGGCGGGGCTGGCCTGGCTCGGTTTTCGGCTCGGCGAGAACTTCGTGCAGATCGGCCACCATGTCGGCACGATCAGCAAGGTCGTCCTCGGCGCGATGCTCGCGATCTACGCCTGGCGCGTGCTGCGCTTCGACGCACGCCACGCGCGGTGAACTCATGCGCGGTTAACGCTGCGCGGCCCAGTGTCGGTACAGGCCGCCGACAAGCAAAGCTCAGGCACCCACAGCGGCCCCCGACGAGACGGTGCACAGGATCGTCGCGGATCGGCTTGAACGCCCCAGCATGCCCGGGGCTTCTTTTCGTCACGGCCGGCTCACGGCCGCTTGACGATGCTCGCCCTGCAATCGCTGCACGCAGATGGTGTCCACTCTCTCCGGCCCCGGGCTTCGCCCCGGGGTTTTTTTATGCGGCTGTCACGGCCGCATAACAGGTGTCGGCGCAGCGTGAATCCGCGGCGGTCCTCCGTCGCCCATCCGGAGAACGGATGAGCCTCCTGCGAGGCACGGGACCCCGGCATCGCGATGCCGGGGTCTCTCGGGAGGGCGATGACGGTGGCCGCCCGCCGCGGCCCGGCCGGTGACCCCAGGATGGCGTCGCCACCCGCTCCAACGGAGGAGCCATGCGCCTGCACGCTTTCCAGGTCGACGACGGCAGCGTGCACGTCGTGGCCGAACGCATCGAGGCGAGCCTCGGCGCCGCCACGGAACTCGGCGCACTCGACCTCGGCGTGGCCGAAGTCGACCTCGCGGTCCTCAGCCCGTCGCTCGTGCTCGGCATCGGCCTCGATGCCTGGGCGATCGCGCGCGGCGACGATGCGACGATGATCCGCTGCGCGCTCGCCAGCCAGAACGGCCGGATACCGGAGTTCGCACGGTCCGCACCGGGCTTCGCCGGGATGGCCTGAACCCGCTCATTCCTGCAGTTCGCGCAGCGTCACCGACGGCGGCGCGTCGAGCACGCGCCGCGTCGCGAGCAGGCCCGCCACCAGCGCCGCGGCACTGCCCGCGAGCGCCCCGACCAGCATCGGCACGGGGTCGAATTCCCACGGCAGGTCGAAGACGCGCGTGGCCACCACGCCAGCCAGCACCGAGGCCGCGACCGCGGCGACCACGCCCGACAGCAGCCCGACCGCGATGAACTCCGAGGCCTGCGCCGCGCGAAGCTGGCGCCGGCTCGCGCCGAGCACGCGCATCACGCCGCCCTCGAGCAGGCGCTCGTCCTGGCTCGCGGTGACCGCGGCGGCGAGCACCAGCACGCCGGCGACGAGCGAGAACCAGAACACGACCTGCACGACGGTGGAGACCTGGTCGCCCGTTGCGCGCACCTGCGCGAGCACCGCTTCCACGTCGATCACCGTGAGGTTGGGGAAACGGTCGACCAAGCGCGCGGTGAAGCGCGGCTGCGACGCCGGCACGCGCACCGCGGTGATCCAGCTCGCCGCGTAGCCGTCTAGTGCGCCCGGCGAGGCGACGACGAAGAAGTTCGGCCGGAAGCTCTCCCAGTCGACTTCGCGCAGGGACGTGATGCGCGCCTCGAACGGCTCGCCCGCGATGTCGAAGGCGATGCGGTCGCCGAGCGTCCAGCCCAGGCGCTCGGCGAATTCCACTTCGACCGAAAGCTCGGGCGTACGCGGCGTACCGGTCCACCAGCGGCCCTGGACGATGCGGTTGCTGGGTTCCGGCGCGCCCGCGCTCGACAGGTTGAATTCGCGCTCGGCGAGCCGCTTCGCACGCTCGTCCGCGTACTGCCCGCCGCTCACCGGCATGCCGTTCTTCGCGACGAGCCGCGCGCGGATCATCGGGAAGAGCGTCGGCGTATCGAGCCCTTCGGCACGCACGAAGGCGCGCACATCCGGCACCTGCTCGTCCTGCACCCCCACGACGAAGCGGTTGGGCGCATCGGCGGACAGCGAGCGCTGCCAGCGGTCGAGCAGGTCGGTGCGCACGTAGGTGAGCAGGAGCAGGGCCATCAGGCCGAGGCCGAGCGCGCAGATCTGCGCGACGCTCGCCCCCGCGCGGCGGCTCACGTTCGCCAGGCCGTAGCGCATCGCCCCGCGCAGGCGACCGCGCAGCGCGCGTACCGCGAGCACGAGCGCCCAGGCGAGCAGGGCCAGCACGCCGAGCGTGGCGACGAGGCCGCCGAGCATCGCCGTACCGAGCGTGGCCGAGCCGGCCTTCCACCACAGCAGCGCGCCGAGCGCGGCGATGCCGAGCGTGCCGACGATCCAGGCACTCGGCTCGGCGGCGCCGACGTCGCGACGAAGCACGCGCAATGCCGGCACGCGCCGCAGCGCGAGCACCGGCGGCGCACCGAAGGCGAGCAGCACGACGAGCCCGAGCGCGAGGCCCTCGAGCGCGGGCATCAGGCTCGCTGGTGGGATCGAGAGTCCAAGTTCGCGGCCGAGCCATTCGCCGACGCCCCACTGCAGGGCCCATGCGAGCGCGACGCCGACGATCGAAGCGACGAGCCCGAGCAGCACCAGCTCGCCGACCTGGATCGCGACGATCGTCCACTGACTCGCGCCGAGGCAGCGCATCACCGCCACGCCCGAGCGATGCCGTGCGCTGTGCCGGCGCGCGGCCATCGCGACCGCGACCGCCGCGAGCATCACCGAGACCATCGCCGCGAGGCCGAGGAAGCGGCCCGCGCGATCGAGCGCCGAGCGCACTTCCGGCCGCGCATCGCCGATCGTCTCCAGGCGCTGGCCGCGGCCGAGCGCGGCCTTCGCCACGCGGTTGAAGCGGTCGACGGCGGCGGCATCGCCGGCCACCACCAGGCGGTGCTGGATGCGGCTGCCTTCCTGCACGAGCCCGGTGGCCGACAGGTCGTCGATATGGATCAGCACCCGCGGAGCGACGTTGAAGTAGTCGATTGCCGCATCGGGCTCCTGCGTGACGAGCGCCGCGAGCCGGAAGCGCGATTCACCGATCTCGACCACGTCGCCGATGCGCGCATCGAGGGCCTGCGCGCCGCTGCGGCTCATCCACGCGGTGCCGCGAGCGGGGATCGAGTTCGAGCTGGTCTCGCGGCCCTGCGCGTCGATCAGGCCGAAGCGGCCGCGCAGCGGAAAGCCGCGGCCGACGGCGCGCAGGTCCGCGAGCTTCAGGCGCGCGGCATCGCCTTCACCGACGCTTGCCATCGTGGTGAGCTCGCGCGTGGCCGTACTGCGCAGGCCCGGTGCGCGCGCGGCGTCGAGGATCGCCTTCGGCGGCGGGCCGTCGCCGCGCACCACGGCATCACCCCCGAGCAGGCGATTGGCTTCGATGGCGAGCGCGCGCGCGGCGCGATCCGTGACGAAGCCCACCGAGGTGACTGCGAGTACGGCGAGCACGAGCGCGCCGAGCAGGATGCGGACTTCACCGGCGCGGAGGTCGCGGCGCAACTGGCGCCAGGCGAGGGCGAGGGCGCGCATCAGGCGGCCTTCGTGTCGTCGACGAGGCGGCCGCCGTCGAGCCGCAGGCGGCGCGAGCAGCGCGCGGCGAGCGCGTCGTCGTGCGTGACCAGCACGAGCGTGGTGCCGGCCTGCGCATTGAGCTCGAACAGGAGCTCGATGATCGAGGCGCCGGTGCGCGTGTCGAGGTTGCCGGTGGGCTCGTCGGCGAACAGCAGGCCGGGTCGCGCGACGAAGGCGCGGGCCAGCGCGACGCGCTGCTGCTCGCCGCCGGAAAGCTGGCGCGGGTAGTGGCCGAGCCGCTCGCCGAGGCCGACGCGCTCGAGGATCGCGCGCGCGGGGCCTTCCGCGTCCGCATCGCCGCGGAGCTCCAGCGGGAGCATCACGTTCTCGAGCGCGGTGAGCGAGGGCAGCAACTGGAAATTCTGGAAGACGAACCCCACCTTCTCGCCACGCACGCGGGCGCGGCCGTCCTCGTCGAGCGTCGACAGCGCGGTGCCGTCGAGCACTACGCGGCCGGCGCTCGGCACGTCCAGTCCGGCGAGGAGCGAGAGCAGCGTGCTCTTGCCCGAGCCCGACGCGCCAACGACGGCGACGGATTCGCCCGGCGCGATCGAGAAGCCGATGTCCTGCAGGATCACGAGGTCGCCGGCCGGCAGTCGGACGCGCTTGCCGAGGCCCTCGGCCCCGAGTGCGGCGGGGACGGTCCTTGCGGCGGGGTTCACGAAGGTTTCGACCATGATGGTTCCAGGCAGGGCCGGAGGCGGCCGGAGATGACGATGAGATCTGCATATGACGCCCGACGGGCGCCGGTTCAACAGTGGCATTGGATGGTCTGGGCACTCATGGCGCTCGCCCTTCTCCTCGCACCGGTCCGGGATACGCAGGCCGGCACCGGGAAGATGCGCACCACCCGCACGGTGCTCGTGCTCGGGGATTCGCTGTCGGCGGCCTACGGCATCCGTGCCGACCAGGGCTGGGTCGGCCTGCTGGACAAGCGCCTGAAGGCGCAGCGCCCCGGCTGGAGCGTGGTCAATGCGAGCGTGAGTGGCGAGACGACCGCGGGCGGCCTGTCGCGCCTGCCGCGTCAGCTGCAGCGCGTGCGGCCGGCGGTGGTGGTGATCGAGCTCGGCGCGAACGACGGCCTGCGCGGGTTGCCGGTGGCACGCATGCAGGCCAACCTCGACGCGATGGTGCGGATGTCGCAGGCCGCCGGCGCGAAGGTGGTGGTGCTCGGCATGCGCATGCCGCCCAACATGGGCCGCGCCTACACCGAGAGCTTCGCCAACGCGTACACGAAGGTGGCGCAGCAGCGCCGCGCCGCGCTGGTGCCGTTCTTCCTCGAGCCGATCATGCTCACGCGCGCGGCCTTCCAGTCGGACAACCTGCATCCCACCGCGGCCGTGCAGGGCAAGCTGCTCGACCACGTCTGGCCGACGCTGCAGCCGCTGGTGAAGTGACGTCAGCCCTGCCTGATGCGGATCTCCACGTCGTCCAGGCGCACCACCTGGCCCGCGTGGATCTTGCACGTCTTGCGCAGTTCGACCTGGCCGTCGACGGTGACGGTGCCGCTCGCGACGATCTGCTTGCCGGCGCCACCGCTGTCGCACAGGCCGACGAGCTTGAGCAGCTGGTTGAGCTCGACGTACTCGCGGTCCAGCTCGAAGTCGATCGACTGCATGCTCAGCGCTCGTTGACGCTGTAGCGCCCGGGCCCGAGGAGGGCGAGCGCGAGCGCCGACATGAGGAACATCGCCTGCAGCTCGAGGGCCCAGCCGCCCTGGCGGCCGAAGGCGCCGAGCTCGCCCATGTGCACGAGCAGGATCGCGAACACCATGTTGAGGAAGACCAGTACCGCGCCGATGCGCGCATGGAAGCCCGCGATGAGCATCAGCGGGCCGATCACCTCGCCGAGGAGGACCCCGTAGCCGAGCGCCCCGGGAAAGCCGCGCGACTCGACCATGCCGACGATCCCGCCCATGCCGCCGTTGAGCTTGGCCAGGCCATGGAACAGGACGAGCAGGCCGAGCGTGACGCGCAGCAGGAGCTTGGCGATGTCGTGCTGGGTATTGGCGTTCATGGATCCCCCGGGTCGATGCTGCGGAGGAGGATAGTCGGCGCGTCCGCGCCTGTCTGCGCGATCGGGCACGGTCCAGTGGCACTGGCGCCGTCGCCGGGGCGTCCTACCATCGGCGCTTTCCAATGGAGGGGCACATCGATGATCGCCTACACCACGCTCGGTACGAACGACCTCGACCGCGCGGCGCGCTTCTACGACGAACTGCTCGCCGTGATCGGCGCCAAGCGCATGATGGAGGAGCCGGGCTATTTCATCGCCTACGGCAATTCGAAGGACGGCGCGGGCCTGGGCATCACGATCCCGTTCAACAAGGAGGCGGCGACGGTCGGCAACGGCACGATGGTCGCGCTGGAGGCGAAGGACGCCGCGCAGGTCGACGCGATGCACGCGAAGGCGCTCGAGCTGGGCGGCACCTGCGAGGGCGCGCCCGGGGAGCGCTTTCCGGGCTTCTACGCGGCCTATTTCCGCGACCTCGACGGCAACAAGCTCAACGCCTGCTACATGACGTTCGCGCCGGGCTGACGGCGCCCGACGGCAGGACGCGGCCGCCGCGGCCGCCGCGGCCGATGGGCCCGGAAGGGCTGCACGCGATCGGAGGCGCCGACAACCGGCGCCTCCATCGTTTCGCGGGTGAGGCTCAGGCCGCGCGGTCGAGCGGTACCGGCGTGAAGTCGATCTCCGGATCGGCGATGTGGTTCACGTAGTTCGTGTAGATGTTGAGCGCGACGTTCGCGACGACCTCGAGCAGCTCCGCGTCGCCGAAGCCCTGTGCGCGGAAGGCGGCGACGTCGGCTTCGGCCGGATGGCCTTTCGTTTCGACGATGCCGCGTGCCAGGCGCAGCAGCGCGGCGTCGGCGGGATCGCGTGCCGCGCCGTCGCGGGCCGCGGCCTGCTCGTCGGCCGACAGTCCGGCCAGGCCGCCGAGCGCGGTGTGCGCCGCGAGGCAGTAGCCGCAGCGGTTGGCCTGCGCCACGGCGAGCGCGATCGCCTCGCGGCGCTTCGCGGACAGGCGCCCGCCCGACAGTGCGCCGGCGAGCTTGAGGTAGCCGTCGAGCACGGCGGGGGCATGGGCCATGGTGGCCATCATGTTGGGAACCAGGCCGAACTTGGCGCGGACGCCGGCGAGGGTCTGGGCGGTGGCGGTATCGGCCTGCTGCGGGTCGATCGGGCGGATGGCGGGCATGTCGTGTCTCCTGGATTGAGGGTGTGCACCGGGCACGACGACAGTCTCCGTGGGGCGGCGGTACGATAGGCGGCAATTCGTTCACGAAACGATGCAGGTCGTACCCATGTTGCAGGCGCCATCCGAGTCTCCGGTCGACCGCCTCGATGCCCTGCTGCGCCGTTTCGGCGTGCAGGCGGAGCTCTTCCACTCCGGACCGCTGTGCGGGATCAACGAGCTGCACGCGGTGCCCGGGCGCGGCCACGTGCACGTGGTGCGGCGCGGGCGCGTGGAGGTGCACAACGCGGACGGCGCGGTCTTCACTGTGGACGGCCCGGTGCTGCTGTTCTATCCGCGCCCGCTGCCGCACCGCTTCATCACCGATCCCGACGTCGGCGCCGACATGACCTGCGCGACCGTCGCCTTCGGCGGGGACGATGCGAATCCCATCCCGTGCGCGCTGCCCGGCTGCATGCAGGTGCCGCTGCCGGCCGAGGGTCGCCTCGCCGCCACCGTCGCACTGCTGTTCGACGAGGCCTTCGACGCGCTTTGCGGGCGTCAGCTTGTGGTCGACCGTCTTTTCGAGGTGCTCCTCGTGCAGCTGTTGCGCCATGCGCTCGCCGAGGGGAGCGCCGGCGGCGGGCTGCTCGCCGGCCTCGCGCACCCGCGCCTGCGCCATGCGCTCGTGGCGATGCACGAGGCGCCGCAGCGCGCGTGGACGCTGGAATCGCTCGCCACCGTCGCCGGCATGTCGCGCACGCGCTTTGCCGGCGCCTTCCGCGACACCGTCGGCACGACGCCGGCGGACTATCTCGCAGGCTGGCGGATCGCCGTCGCGCAGGACCTGCTGCGCCGCGATCGCCCGATCAAGCAGGTCGCCGGCGAGGTCGGCTACGAGAGCCCCGCGGCGCTCGCGCGGGCGTTCAAGGCGCGCCTGGGCATGACGCCGCGCGACTGGCGGCGCAAGACGGCCTGACGTCGATCGCGCCTGCACGCGCAGCCTGCGAGCCTTCCGCGATGGAGGCACCATGCATACGAAGAAGCTGAGGTTCGGCGAAGGATTCCGCGTCGCATTCGAGGTGCGGAAGGCGCAGTGCGCGGAGATGGTTCTGGCGCCCGGCGATTCGGAAGGTGGCGACGACAATCGCCATCGCGGCGCTGACCAGTGGCTCTATGTGGTGGACGGCCGTGGCGTGGCGGTGGTCGAGGTGGACGGCCGCAAGCGACGGATCGCGCTCGAGCCCGGCCGGCTGCTGGTGATCGAGAAGGGCGAGCGCCACGAGGTCCGCAACACCGGGCGCGGCCTGCTGCGCACGCTCAACTTCTACTACCCGCCGGCCTTCGCGCGCGACGGCGATCCGAAGGGACCGGGTCGGAAGTGAACGGCCTCAGTCGACCATCCCCTTCGACTCCGACGCCGCCAGCATCTCGGGATGCTCGATGCGTCGCAGGCGGTGCAGCAGCGGGTAGGCGAGCACCGCGCCGAGGATGATCGCCACGCCGACGTAGAACTGCGGCGTGAGCTCGCGCTGCTCGCCGAGCAGAGCGATCGCGAGGACGATCGCATAGACCGGCTCGAGGTTCACCGCGAGCTGCGCGGCGAATGCGCTCATGTGCCGTAGCGCGACGAGCGAGAGCACGTAGGGCAGCAGCGTGCAGCCGATCGCGAGCGCACCGAGGTAGAGCGCATCGCGCATGGACGGCAGTTCGAACGACAGGCCCTCGCCGGGCCACAGCAGCGCCATCAGCGGCGCGAGCGCGGTGAGCGCGAGCGTGCCGGCGCCGAGCTCGACCGCGGTCACGGTGAGTGCGTCGCCATGTTCGACGAAACGCTTGTTGAGCGAGCCGAACAGCGCGACGAGGATCGCCGACAGCGTGCCGACCGCGATGCCCGCGCGCATCCCCTCGGGCACGCCACCGACCACCAGCGCCACGCCGGGCAGTACCGCCACGCCCAGCAGCAGGTCGCGCGGCTGGAACTTCGTACGGGCGAGCCACGGCTCGGCGAGCGCGGTGAACACCGTGCCCAGTGCGATGCATGTCGCGCCGACCGAGGCATTCGAGAGCTTGATCGACGCATAGAACGTGAGCCAGTGCAGCGCGACCAGCACGCCGATGCCCGAATACGCGAGCACCAGCCGCGCCGGCATCGCGCGCAGCGACCGCCAGACGCGCGGCACCAGCGCGAGCACGGCCACGACGACGAGCATGCGCCACCACACCAGCGGCAGCGCCGGCAGCGTGATCAGCTTGCCGAGGATCGCGGTGAAGCCCCAGAGGACGACGCAGGCGTGGATCTGCAGGAAGGCGCGGCGCGTTTCGGGGGTCGACGTCATCCGTGCATTATCGATGCGCAGCGTCGCCGTCGGGCACGGGCGGGCGCAGCGAGAGCAGCCAGTCGGCGAAGCGCCGCGCGGAGCCGCGCAGCCGGCGGTGCGAGGGGTGCACGACGTAGTAGGCCCAGCGTGCGCCGACGTCCGGCCCCGGCAGCCGGGCGAGCGAGCCGTCGCGCAGGAAGGACTGCACGATGTGCTCGCGGGCCAGCGCCGGGCCGAGGCCGAAGGTGGCGGCGGTGAGCGCGCCCATGGAATCGGTGAAGCGGTAGCGCTCGTCCAGCGGCATGCCGCGCACCTTCGCGGCCCGGAACCAGTCCTGCCAGCCCTGCCGCGCGTTGTCGGCGATCAGCGGCAGGCGTGCGATGTCGCGGGCATCCGTGATGCCGTCGAAGCCCGGCATGGTCGGGGCGGCGACGGGAAACAGGGTCTCGCCCATCAGGTACTGCGCGTTGAGCCCCGTCCACTGGCCCGGGCCCAGGCGGATGCCGAGGTCCGGGCCGCCCTCGTCGAAGCGGGTGAGCGCGAAGCCGGTCTCGATCGAGATGCGGATCCCCGGATGCGCCGCCGTGAACTCCGGAAGGCGCGGCAGCAACCAGCCGCAGGTGAGCGAATGGAGCGTCGCCACGCGCACGAGGTCCTGGTCCTGGCTGTCGGCGCGCAGTGCGCGCAGCACGTCGTCGAGGTCGGCGAGCGAGCTGCTGGCGGCGTCGGCGAGCTGGCGGCCGGCCGGCGTGAGTGCCACGCCGCGCGCATGCCGCTGGAACAGCGCGACGCCGATGCGGGACTCGAGCTTGCGCACGTGGTGGCTCACGGCGCTCGCGGTGAGGTGCAGCTCCTCCGCGGCGTGCGCGAAGTTCTGGTGGCGCGCGGCCGCCTCGAAGGCGGCGAGCGCGGAGAGCCATTCGGCACGACTGCCCATTCGAGCCTCAAGCATGATTTGTGGCTGGAGAGAAAAGTATGCGCTTGTCGAGCCCGTGCCGGCGCGGAGAATGGCGGTCGCGACGCGAGCCCGGCTCGCGGCACGGCGCAGGAATCGGATGGCGCCGTGTCCGCGCCGCGGCGAGCCTGCGTCATCGTCACCACGGAGCCCCGCATGGCCGCGCAACCGACCCTCGCCACCGCCCTCCCGGCCGCCCCGGTCGCGCGCTGGCTCACCCCGTTCGAAATCACCGCCCTCGGCGCGATCTGGGGCGCGTCCTTCATGTTCATGCGCGTGGCCGCGCCGCAGTTCGGGCCCTTCGCGCTGGTCGAGGTGCGCCTCGCGCTCGGTGCACTGGTGCTCCTGCCGTTCCTGTGGGGCGCGCGCGATCGCTTCCCGCCGCGCCTGTGGCCGAAGCTCGCGCTGATCGGCGCGATCAATTCGGCCGTGCCCTTCCTGCTCTTCGCCTGGGCCGCGCAGCGCGCGCCTGCCGGCGTCGGCGCGATCTGCAATGCGATGACCGTGCTGTTCACCGCGCTGGTCGGCGCGCTGTTCTTCGGCGAGCGCATCGGCCTGACGCGCAGCCTCACGCTCGTGGCCGGCTTCGCCGGCGTGGTGGTGCTGGCGAGCGCACGGATCGCGGGCGCCGAGGTCGGGCCTGCGGTGGTCGCAGGCGCGAGCGCGGCGCTGCTCTACGGCGTGGGCATTAACCTCGTGCGCCGGCATCTTTCGGGACTGCCCGCGGCGGCGGTCGCCGCGGCGACGCTCTCCTGCGCGGCCCTGCTCGTCATGCCCTTCGCGATCGCACAGTGGCCGGCGCGCATGCCCGACGCATCGGCCTGGGCCTCGGCCGCGCTGCTCGGAATCGTCTGCACCGGGCTCGCCTTCGTCATGTACTACCGCCTGATCGCGCGTATTGGCGCGGGGCGCGCCTCGACCGTCACGTATCTCGTGCCGCTCTTCGGCGTCGCCTGGGCCTGGTGGCTGCTCGGCGAGGCGCCGACGCTGCGGATGGCGATCGCCGGCGTGCTGATCCTCGGGAGCGTGGCGATGAGCCAGCGCGCGCGCTGACGGATCGAATGCCGTTCGCGGTCCGGGCGACGCGTCGCCGGAGCGGACCTCACGCATGGAGGCGCGATCGCGCCCCCGCTCGACGGCCGCCTAGTGCGTCCGCAGGTGCCGCGCGATCATCGCCATCGCGGCCGCAGGGTTGCGCTGCTTCGCGCCGCCGATGAAGTAGACGTAGACCTCGCGGGGGCCGGTCGATGCGGCCGTGGGTGCGAGCTGCGGCAGGTCCTCGACCTCCGCGCCCTGCGCCCAGAGGCGCGCGCGACGGAGCCATGCATCGAGCTCGTCGGCGGTATACCCGTCCGCCAGGTCCACACGCGAGCGCATCAGGCGAACGTAGACGATGCGACCGGTGACATCGCCGAGCGCGGGCAGCTCGGGCGCGTCGGTGAAGACGGTGCCGGCGCCGAATCCGCGTGCCACCTCCACGTAGGCCGGATCGAGGAAGCTCGGGTGGCTCGGCTCGATCACGTGCCGCAGGGGGCGGCCGTCGAGCGTGCGCGGCAGCAGGTCGAGGAAGGCGGCGAGGTCGTCGGCATCGAAGACGCGGCTCGGCGGCATGTGCCAGAGCACCGGGCCCAGGCGGTCGCCCAGTTCGGCGAGGCCGCCGTTGAGGAAGGCCCACGCCGCCTTGCCGCACCGCGCGAGCGGGCCCCGCTGGGTGATGTGCTGCGGCGCCTTCACCGAGAACACGAAACCGGGCGGCGTCTGCTGCCGCCACTGCGCGTATTCAGATGCACGCCGCGCGCCGTAGAAGGTGCCGTTGATCTCGATCGAACTGAACCGGCGGCTCGCGAACTCGAGCTCGCGGCGCGTGACCAGGCCCTGCGGATAGAACGTGTGGCGCCACGGCGCATAGGTCCAGCCCCCGACACCGATGCGGATGCCGTCGACTGCCGGAACGCCGGAGCCGATCACCCCGGGGGGCGGCACGGCCGGCTCGAAGCGGGGCGTGCGGTCCGACAGCAGCACTTCGTGCGGTCGGCCGTGCATGGTCAGGCGACTCCTTCGCGCCGCTGCAGCGGTCCACCTGCAGACCGACGCCGTGCCACCTCCCGCTTCGGGGAGGCGGTGCAGGCCAGCGTCAGCACGATCGTGTGCAAGGCGTCTCCGGTCAGCTGTTCCAGTCGTCGTCGTTCTCGAACTCGATCAGCACGTCGAGATCGAAGGCGAGCGCTTCGACGGCATCGCGCACGCGGCGCGCCGTGTAGTCGTTCGGCGCCTCGATCTCGAGCTCGTGGACCGGGGCGCCGTGGTCGTCGGGCAGGCCGGCGGAGCTCGAATCGTCATCGTCCATCCGGGGCATCAGGTCGGCGACTTCCTCGACGTGCTCGATGCCATCGATGCTCGAGAGCAGGTTGCCGATGGCGCGGGCGTGGTCGTCGCTTCCGGTCACGCGCATACGCATCACAGGCATGGAATTCGTCCATCGAAAACGGGGGCGGTTTCGAGGCTAGGCACGCTGCGGCAAAGGCTGCGTGATGGAAAAGCGCGTCGACGGAACGATTCAGCGCACGCGTGCGGCGCAGCTGAATGCGAGCTGCGCCGCACGCGCATAGAGGCGCGGCGGGCGGGCGGGCGCGGCGTTTTCTCAATTCGATCGAGCGCGTCGCACCGTCGAGCGACGGGTGGATCGCAGGCTTGCGCCCTGGCCGAATCCACCGGGACGTCACCGCCGAAAGCGTCCGCGCCGCGACCCCGGGCGCGGTCGGCCCACAAAGCGAAACGCCCGCATCGCTGCGGGCGTTTCGAAGGCGCGGGACCGGTCAGTCGACGCGGTTGTCGGGTGCCTTCCAGTCCTCGTTGGGCGGCGAGCTGGAAAAGCCGCTGCCGGGCTGGTTGAGCCCGCTACGCACCGCACCGCCGGTGCCGAACGAGGCCCCGCCGTTGTCGACGCGGATGCGGTTCTCGACGTCGGCGACGCCGCGCACCGCGTCGGCAATGTCCTCGGCGCGGTGCTTCATCCAGCGCTCGGGCACCTCGCCGGTCAGCAGGACGTGCCCATTCTCGACGCGCAGCAGGATCTCGCTCGCGTCGAGCAGGTCGTCGTCCATGAAGCGCTCGTTGAGCTCCTCGGCGATCAGCGAGTCCGAGCGGGTGGCGTTCTTCGGGCCGCGGCCGCGCCGCATCGCACGGTGCGTGCTCTCGCCGATCGAGCGGCCCTCGGCATCGGCGAGGCGGTCGCCGGCGCGGTGCGCGTCGAGCGGGCCTCCGAGCTCGGGCGGGCCGAAGGAATCGTCGCGCCGCGACTCGCCGCCCTGGTGGTCGGTGACCGAGGGCATGTTCTCGTACTGGCGTGCACCGAAGTCACGGTTCGTGCCTTCCCGTGCGTGGGAATCGTGTCGCGTCATGGCTGCGTCTCCGGCATGCGTGAGCGGATGCCGCAGGCTAGGCCGCGCGTCGTGACCGGCGCGCCAACATCGTGAACAAGGCAGCCAACGGCCGCTTCCCGGGCGGTTAAAGGACGCCCGTCACAGGCCGATAGGAAAGGGGTCGAAGCGTTCCCCCGTCGTCGCAGGAGTTACAGGGATGTACCTGATCATCGGTGCCGTCGTGGTCATCGGCAGCGTGCTCGGTGGCTTCATGATGGTCGGCGGCCAGATCATGGCGCTGTGGCACGTCAACGAGATCATCGTGATCTGCGGCGCCGCGCTCGGCTCGTGGATCATCGCCACGCCAATGAAGGTCATCAAGGCGTCTCTCGCCGGCATCAAGGGTGTCTTCGGCGGCCCGAAGTACAAGCGCGAGGACTACATCGACCTGCTCAAGCTCATCTACGAGCTGCTGGTGAAGATGCGCCGCGAAGGCATGATGGCCATCGAGGCACATATCGAGAATCCGAAGGACAGCGCCGTCTTCCAGAAGTATTCGAAGGTGCTGGGCGACCACCACATGGTCGACTTCATCACCGACTGCCTGCGTCTGATCGTGGGCGGGAACCTGGCGCCGCACGAGCTCGAATCCCTGCTCGAGTACGAGCTGGAGACGCACCACCACGAAGCGCTGGAACCGGCCCATTCGGTGCAGAAGGTCGGCGACGCGCTGCCGGGCTTCGGCATCGTCGCGGCGGTGCTGGGCATCATCAACACCATGTCCATCGTCGGTAGTGCGCCACCGGCCGAGATCGGCCAGAAGGTGGCCTCCGCGCTGGTGGGCACGTTCCTCGGCATCCTCGTGTCCTACGGCTTCGTCGGCCCGATCGCGAGCGCGATGGAGAACCGCGCGCACGAGGACGGGAAGGCCTTCGAGGTGGTGAAGATGGCGCTGATCGCCTCGTTGCGCGGCTATGCGCCGAGCGTGGCGATCGAGTTCGCGCGCAAGCTGCTGTTCTCCGACGTGCGCCCGACGTTCCAGGACCTCGAGGCCGACCTCAAGGCCGCGAAGGGCTGACGCGACGATGGCCGCCCAACAGCCGCAGGCGCCGATCATCATCGTGCGCAAGAAGAAGGGCGGTGGCGGCGGCCACCACGGCGGCTCGTGGAAGGTCGCCTACGCCGACTTCGTGACCGCGATGATGGCCTTCTTCATGGTGATGTGGCTGGTCACCAGCACGCCCGAGGAGAAGCTCGGCGGCATCGCCGACTACTTCAAGAACCCGAGCGCCGTGCAGGGCAAGACCAGTACCGCCGTGCCGGGGCGCATGGGCCCGGGCGGCGCGGGCGATTCGCCGGTCAAGATCTTCTCGCAGGTGCGCAATCCGCCGGGCGCGGGCGACGCGAAGATCCCCGGGATCGGCAGCGGCAAGACGGGGCAGGAGAAGCAGGACGCGAAGTCCGCCGCGCAGGAAAAGCAGGACAAGCAGAAGCTCGAGGAGCTGCGCGTCAAGCTCAACAAGGCGATCGCCGCCAGCCAGGCGATGGCGCCGTTCAAGGACCAGCTGCTGATCGACATCACGCCCGAGGGGCTGCGCATCCAGATCATCGACGCGCTCAACCGCCCGATGTTCGACCTCGGTTCGCCCGAGCTGAAGGGCTACACGCGGCAGATCCTGATCGAGCTCGCGGCCTACCTCGACCAGGTACCCAACCGCGTGGCCATCGCGGGCCATACCGACGTGACGCCCTACAGCGCCAGGATCGGCTACAGCAACTGGGAGCTGTCGGCCGAGCGCGCGAACGCCGCGCGCCGCGCCCTGATCGAAGGCGGCTACGGCGCGGGCAAGCTCGCGCGCATCGTCGGCCTTGCCGATTCGGTGCCCTTCAACAAGCAGGATCCGGCGGATCCGAAGAACCGCCGCATCAGCCTCGTCGTGCTGAGCCAGGAGGCCGAGCGCGCGGCTGCGCAGAGCGATGCGCCGCGCGTGGCGGGCGATGGCCGCGCGGCCGATCCGGCGCCGCTGCCGCGACCGGGCGGCCTGCCGGTGCGCAAGGCGGGCATCGCGGCGCGGCAGATCCACTGACGCACTACGGCGGGCAGCTGGACTCGCGGAACCGATAGCCCTGCGCGGGCAGCAGGTCGGCGAGCGCCGCGACCGGGATGCCGTAGCGCGGCATCGCCCCGGCCGGCGTGTCGACGTACGTGCCGGAGCCCAGCGCTTCGGCATAGCGCTCCGAATCGCGCGGCACCGCGATCGCGGCGTCGAGTTCCTTCGGATCGAGTTCGATGCGCCGCGTCATCGCCTCGCAGGGCAGCCAGCCGGGGAGGTCGCCCGTCGCGGGGATGACCCAGCTGCCGTCCGCGCGACGCTGCACGTAGGCCGCTGCATAGCGCGGCATCTGGTAGGCGCGGCCATCGCTGCGGATCCAGACGAACATCGGTCGCGGCTCGGTGGTGTAGCGCGCCATGCCGAAGTGCGCCGTGGTGGCGAGCTCCAGCCGCGGTGGCAGCGTGCCGGCGATCGTCTGCTCGACGCGCGTATCGAGCCAGAACGGCGGCGGGTCCATGCAGACCACGTCGGGCTCGGCGCACTGCGGAAACTGCGGGAACTCGCCGCCTTCGGCGAACGTGACCACGGCGAACGCGTCGCGCACGCCGTCCTCGCCAAGGTTCGGGAACTCCGCGGGCGGGGCGGCCGACGCATGCGCCGCGCCGAACAGCAGGGCGAGCGTCAGCGCGGGGCGCCTCACTTCTTCACCGCGCGCACCGGCAGTGGCACGTTGCACAGGTC
Source organism: Lysobacter humi (ex Lee et al. 2017) (assembly GCF_054781815.1). Classification (NCBI taxonomy): domain Bacteria; kingdom Pseudomonadati; phylum Pseudomonadota; class Gammaproteobacteria; order Lysobacterales; family Lysobacteraceae; genus Lysobacter; species Lysobacter humi (ex Lee et al. 2017). Next base: position 66,482 of record NZ_BAAGTR010000009.1, read on the forward strand.
GATGTGGCCGGCAGGCACCTTGTAGAAGTCGTCGCGGCGGTTGCGGCGCGCCTCGACCAGCTCGAAGAACAGCGGCGTGTCCGTGCGCAGCGCCTCCAGCTCGATGCGCTCGGCGGCGGGCACGTCGCTCATCAGCCGGACCGCGCGGATCGGCACGCGTTGCTCGGGCTTCTCGAAGAAGCCGAGCGGGCCGGTGCCGCGCGGCACGGTCGACAGCCATTCCATGCCCTGCACGACGCGGCCGACGGTGGTGATGTTGCGGTCGAGCTGGCGCGGGGACTGTCCGATCACCACGTACAGCTCCGCACCGTTGCTGGAATCGATGTCCGTGCCGCGCCCGGCGCCGACCATGCCGTAGCAGTGCGTCGGCCAGTAGGCGCCACGCTTCGGGTCGCGTGCGGCGTAGAAGCCGTCGAGGAAGCCGACCTCCGGCGCCCAGCCATCGACGTCGGGCAGGCGCGACCAGGCAGCATCGAGCGAGGGTGTCGCGCGCACTTCGACTTCGGCCGGCAGCTTCGCCTTCGCTGCACCGAGCGGGCGGCGCTTGCCTTCGGCTTCCTCCGGATCGCCCCACTGCACGACGAAGCCGTCCTGCGAGCGGTTGATGCTCAGCCCGTTCCAGAAGCGGCCCTTGGCGAGCGCGCGGATGTTGGCGACGTGCTCGGGCGCAAACTGCGGCGCGAGTTCGATGACGATGCGCCGGTCGCCGTCGAGTTCCATCAGCAACGTGTTCGCCGGATCGAGGCGACGCCAGTCCGTGGGTGCGGAGGCGTCGAGGATCTCCTGCATCGTGCGCGGCTTCGGCGGCGGCACCGGCAGCGGCGGGACCGCCTGCGCGGCGGCGCAGGCGAGGGCGAGGGACAGCGCGAGGACGGCACGCGACGACGTCATGGCAGGCTCCGGTCGGGACCCGCCGATTCTGTCCCAGCGGCCGCCGCGTGGATACGGCGGCCGCCGTCGACTCAATGGCTGCGGCCGGAGCCGGATTTCTTGCCGCCGCCGTCCTGCTTGTTGACCGTCGCCCAGGCGATGCGCTCGGCCTGCCCGGCCGACTTGCCGGCCTTCTTCTCACTCGCCTCGATGTGCTCGGCCTTGCGCTTCTGCTTGTCCGTGTAGGCCGACTTGTCGCCCTGACTCATGGCATCGCTCCGGAGACGGGAGGCTCCCGTCTACCGCGCATGCCGTGGACAGCGGGGCAAGGCGGCCGTGGCATGACTTCTGGCAGCTTCGGTATATCGAAGTGCGTACTAGGATGAAGTCGTCATCAGGCCGAGCCTCCGACATGTCCGATCCCGATCTCCACCTGCGCAAGTTCCAGAAGGAGCTGAGCGCAGGGACCGTCTCCCTCGCGCTGCTCGCCGTGCTCGGCGAGGCGCGCGAGCCCATGTACGGCTACCAGATCGCCAAGCGGCTGGAGGGCCTCGAAGGCGTGCTCGCCGGCAAGCAGAGCGCGCTCTACCCGGTGCTCCGGGGCCTGGAGAGCGGCGGCCTGCTCGGCAGCCATGTCGAGCCCTCGATCTCCGGCCCGCCCCGGCGCTACTACCGCATCACCGAGGCCGGCCGCGACGTGCTCCTGCGCTGGTCCGACGCCTGGCGCGCCACGCGCGACTCCGTCGACGCCGTCCTCGGCCCGCTCGCCGCCTCGCCCGACCTGCCTTCCAACGACTCCAACGACGCCACCGCCACCCGGGGGACCTCCGCATGAACGCCGCCAACTTCCACGCCGACACGCTGCGCGCCCCGACCACGATCGCGGAATACCTCGACCGCCTGCGCGCCGCGCTCGCCGGTGCGGACCCGGCGCTCGTGCAGGACGCGCTCTACGACGCCGAGGACTACCTGCGCTCGGAGCTCGCCGCCAATCCGGGCCGTTCGGAGTCCGAGGTGATCGCCGCCGTGGCGGGCAGCTACGGCGCGCCCGACGAGGTCGCCGACATCTACCGCGATACCGAGGTGCGGGTGCAGACCGCGCTGCAGGCGCCGAAGCCGCGCAAGCCGCGCACCACGCCGGGGCAGTTCTTCGGGGTCGCGCTGGATCCGCGCACCTATGCCTCGCTCTTCTACATGCTGCTCTCGCTGGCGACTGGCATCTTCTACTTCACGTGGGTCGTCACCGGCGTCTCGCTGTCGGTCGGCCTGTCCGTGCTGATCATCGGCATCCCGTTCCTGATCCTGTTCTTCGGATCGGTGCGCGTGCTCTCGCTGGTGGAGGGGCGTCTGATCGAGGTGATGCTCGGCGAGCGCATGCCGCGGCGGCCGCCCTATGCGCCGTCGAGCGCGCCGCTGCTCGAGCGCATCAAGGCGATGTTCGTCGACCCGCGCACCTGGGGCTCGATGATGTACATGCTGCTGATGCTGCCGCTGGGCATCTTCTACTTCACCGCGGCGGTCACGCTGCTGGCGACGTCGCTTTCACTGATCGTCGCGCCGGTGCTCGCGCTCTTCGAGGCCGCCGGCTGGTTCGATGCGTACGACATCGACGTGACCGCGACCTGGTGGCAGATGCCCTTCGTCTTCCTCGGCGGCGTGCTGCTGCTGTTCGGCACCCTGCACCTGGCGCGTGGCGTGGGCCGCCTGCACGGCCAGCTCGCGAAGCACCTGCTGGTGCGCACGGGGCCGCAGTACGTCGGCTGAGCTGCCGCACCCCCGCGAACGCGAAGGGCGCCGCACGGCGCCCTTCGTCGTTTCAGCCCTTCGCGTTCGCCGCGAAGAAGTCGCGTACCTTCGGATACACCTGCGTGCGCCAGCGGCGCCCGCTGAAGATGCCGTAATGCCCGGCGCCCTCCACGACGAGGTGCTGGCGGTCCTTCTCGGCAATGCCGGTGCAGAGCTTGTGCGCCGCGCGCGTCTGGCCACGGCCGGAGATGTCGTCGAGCTCACCCTCGATGGTGAGCAGCGCGGTGCCGGTGATCTTCGACGGATCCACCTTCTGCCCGCGCACCTCCCATTCGCCCTTCGGCAGCAGGTGCTGCTGGAAGACGATGCGCACGGTGTCGAGGTAGTACTCGGCGGGCATGTCGAGCACGGCGTTGTACTCGTCGTAGAAGCGGCGATGCGACTCCGCGTCTTCCATGTCGCCCTGCAGCAGGTGCTGGTAGAACTCCCAATGCGACTGGAAGTGCCGCTCGGGGTTCATCGCCACGAAGCCCATGTGCTGCAGGAAGCCCGGGTACACACGGCGCCCCGCACCCGGATACGGCGGCGGCACCGGATGGATCAGCTGGCTCTCGAACCACCACATCGGCTTCTGCGTGGCGAGGTCGTTGACCTGCGTCGGGTTCTCGCGCGTGTCGATCGGCCCGCCCATCATCACCAGCGAGCGGGGCGTGGCCTCGCCGCGCGCGGCCATCAGCGAGACGGCCGCGAGCACCGGCACCGTCGGCTGGCAGACGCTGATGACGTGCAGGTCCTTCGCGCCGATGTGGCGGATGAACTCCTCCACGTAGGCGATGTAGTCGTCGAGATGGAACGGGCCTTCGCTGGCCGGCACCATGCGTGCGTCGACCCAGTCGGTGATGTAGACCTTGTGGTCGCGCAGCAGCGTACGTACCGTGTCGCGCAGCAGCGTGGCGTGGTGCCCCGACAGCGGGGCGACGACCAGCACCGGCGGGTCGTCGCGGAAGTTCTCGATGTCGGCCGACTCGTCGGCATAGCGCTTGAAGCGCAGCAGCCGGCAGAACGGCTTGTGCAGCTCGACGCGCTCCACCACCGGAAAGCTCGTGCCCTCGATCTCGAGGCTGGTGATGCCGAAGGCGGGCTTCTCGTAATCCTTGCCGAGCCGGTAGAACAGCTCGTAGCCGGCCGACACGCGCGCGGCGCCCGGCACCGAGGACAGCCAGCTGCCCTGCGTGCCGAAGGCCTTGCTCATCGCATCGGCCCAATAGGTCATCGGCGCGAGCCACGCGCGGCCGAGTTCGTGCATCTGATAGAGCATTGAATCCCCCTGTTGCGTCGCAGCATACCCCGGCCGCTGGAGGCGGGACCGTGAACCCGTGCCGCCTTGTTCAGCCCGCCGTCTCGAGTGTCGAGGCCATGTCCACGAGCTCCGGGGCGAGCCACAGGTGCGAGCCGAGTCCACGGAAGCCCAGGCGTTCGAAGCGGTCGCGATAGAACCGCCCGGGCCGACGCCGGAAGCCGGCGGTGTCGCCGTCGATGGCGTCCTCGCGGGTGAACGTCTCGAGAAACGCGACGCCGCCGCACAGCGCGGCGAGCCCGGGAAGGCCACGGTCGAGCTCGCGGGTGTCGAGATAGTGCATGACATCGCTGCAGACGAGCAGGTCGACCGGCGGGCATGGCCGCAGCATCGCGAAATCGCCGAAGGCCGCCTGGTGCAGGCCGCGCCGGGCACCAAAGCGCTCGATGGCATATGCGCTGGCATCGAAGCCGACGTAGCTCGCGCGCGGCCGGAGCTTGTTCAGCACGGGCTGCCAGGCCCCCTCGCCGCAGCCGATGTCGAGCACGCTGCGGATCGGGCGCTCGAGCCAGTACTCGGCGGTCGCGACCGCGAGCGCGACCTTCCGCGCGAGCCGGGCGCGCCCGCCGATCGCCTCGTCGCGCAGCGCAGGATCGCGGTACCAGCGCTCGAAGTAGTCGCGGTCGTACTGCTTGCTCATGGGGCCGGGCGTCGCGGAGGGCGTGGCATGCTAGCGCGCCTCCCGCCCGTCGAGCCGCCTGCATGGCCTACCTGTGGACCAAGACCTTCCACCTCGTCTTTGTGATCGCATGGATGGCGAGCGTGTTCTACCTGCCGCGCATCCTGGTCAACATCGCCGAGGCCGGTGACGCGCCCGCCGTGCGCGAGCGCCTCGTGCTGATGGGCCGGCGCCTGTACCGCTTCGGCCACGTGGTCTTCGGCATCGCGCTCGTGCTGGGGCTGGTGCTGGCGTTCGGCTTCCGGATCACCGGTGGCTGGCTGCACGCGAAGATCGCGCTCGTGGTCGTGATGCTCGCGCTGTTCGTCGTCACCGGGCGCTGGCTCAAGCGCGCAGGCGCGGGGCAGCCGCTGCCCTCGGGCCGCGCGCTGCGCTGGTTCAACGAGATCCCGGTGCTCCTGCTCGTCGGCGTGGTGTACCTGGTGCTCGCCAAGCCGTTCTGATCAGTCGAGCGTCGCCGACGACGAGAAGGGCCGGTCGGCGTCGACGACGAACATCACCAGCGAGCCGAGATCCTCCACGCCGCTGCTGGAGACCTGCATCGCCATGTCGGCGCCGTGGCCCGGCTCGGCCTTGCCCGCGCGGACGCGCAGCGTGCCGTGCGCGGTGCGCACGCTGTGCTCGCCGTGGAGTACGTAGAAGGCTTCCGAGCCCGGATGGCTGTGCACCGGCGTGACGTCGCCGCGCGGGCCGCTCGCGTAATTGATGCGCAGCAGGTAGCGCGCGGCACGCGGACGTTCGACGGGCCCGACGACGATCGCATCGGAGGACGTCGGCCGCGGCGCACCGTCGCCCACGAGCGTGAAGCGCCAGGCGCGTCCGTCGGCCTCGACGGCGAGTGACCACGGGCCGGTGGCGGCGCCGGCCTCGCCGAGCGTCGCGAACGGTTCGACCTGCCAGTGCAGTGCACCCGCGGGGAGCGTGTCGACACGCTTCTCCGCGAGCGGCCTTACCCAGAGCTGGCCCGCCGGTGGCCGCGCGGCGCTCATCCCGGGCAGCATCGGGGCGGCCTGCGGCATGGCGGTATCGGTCTGCGCCGGCGAACGCAGGGCGGCCGGGGTGGCCGGCGTCCCGGATGACGGCGGCGTCTGCGCGGTCCCGCGCCCGGTCACCAAGGCGAGGGTGAGGCCCAGGCTGAGAGCGAGGGTGGCGGGGCGTTTGCAGTCCATGGCGGTGCTCCTCGTGGAGCGCCAGACTAGCGCGGCCCCGCGCGGCTCAGTGGCCTCCGGTCGGCGAGCGCGGGCGCTGCACGGGCACGCCGTTGCGGTCGCAGAGCTGCGCGCGGCACAGGCTCGCACGCAGGCGCGGCGTGGCCTGCAGCAGCACGTGGAAGATCGTGTTCTGCTCGACCGAGCCGCGCACCGCGACGCTGCCCGGGCCGCGCGCCCAGATGCCGACGTCGTCGCCGCCGTGCGACTCCGCGCCGAACGGCGCGATCGCCTCCTGCATGTAGTCGGGCGACTCGGTGTCGACCTTCGTCAGGTCCGGGCGGCCCGTCGCGGGCTTGGCCGTCTTCGGCTGGTGCGGATAGCGCTTCGGGCCCTCGGCCTGCTGGTCGCTCGCGCCCACGTAGCCGGGGCCGTTCGCGTAGTTGAGCGTGGTGTAGGGCAGGCCAAGCGCATCGGTGGCGAATTCGCCGCCCCCGCTGCCTTCGCCGCTGCTGCCGCGGACCTTGCCGAGGATCGGATTGCCGCGCACGGGGTAGCCCGCGAAGCTCAGCGTGTGTGCATGGTCGGCCGTCACGAGGATCAGCGTGTCGTCCGCCGAGGTCGCCTCGGCCGCTGCACGCACCGCATCGCTCAGCGCGATCGTGTCGGTGAGCGCGCGATAGGCATTGCCTTCGTGATGCGCATGGTCAATGCGCCCGCCTTCCACGAGCAGCACGTAGCCGTTCGGGTTGCGCGAGAGCCGGGCGATCGCGGCCCGCGTCATCGCCGCGAGGTCCGGCTCGCCGGCGGGGTCCTTCGCCCGATCGTGCTCGTAGCGCATGTGGCTGGGCTCGAACAGCGCGAGCAGCGGCGCGTCGAGCGGGGCCTGCTCGAGCTGCTTCGCGTTCCAGACGTACTGCCCGGACGGATGCTTCGCGCGCCATTCCTGTACGAGGTCACGCCCGTCGGTGCGCAGGCCGCGCTTGTCCGCGTACTCCGGGTCCTGCACGGCGGTGGGCTGGAAATTGCCGCGCCCGCCGCCCATCAGCACCTTGAGGCCGCCGACGTACGGCGATTCGACGAACTGCCGGGCGATGTCGGCGCACCCCGCGGCCTTCGCTTCGGCGGGCAGCTGCGCGTCGTTCTCCCAGTTGCGGTCCGCCGAGTGGGTGAACGCGGCGCCGGGCGTCGCATGGGTGACGCGCGTGGTGGTGACGATCCCGGCGTCCATCCCGGCCTGCGTGGCGAGCTCCCACAGCGTGGCGAGCGGGGCGTTGCGGGCCTGCGCGCAGTTGCCGCGCGCGGCCTGCGGACCGATCGACAGGACCGCCGCGCGCGTCTTCACGCCCGTGGCCATCGCGGTCATCGTGCCGGCCGAATCCGGCGTCTGCGAGTCGGTGTTGTAGGTCTTGCTGAGCGCCGTATGCGGGAAGGTCTCCCAGGCCAGGCGGTTCTCCTCGCCGGTCTGGCCGCGGCGCTGGCCTTCCAGGATGCGCGCCGCGGCGACCGTGGTCAGCGACATGCCGTCGCCCACGAACAGGATCACGTTCTTCGCGCGTCCGGTCATCGCGCCGCGCGCGGCGGCCTGCGCCGCGCCGTCGCGGAACCACCATTCGGCGGTCTCACCGCCCGGACGCTGGACGACCGGTACATCGACGGTCAGCCCCTCGGCCGTGGACGGGGCCGTGGTCGCGCAGGCGGCGCAGGCGAGGGTGGTGATCAGGCTCAGGCAGGCGGTGCGAACGGGGGACATAGCGCGTCTCGAGGGGCGAGCCGCCGATTATGCCGGCCCGCCGTGACCGCGGCGGAGACGGTTGCACCGGTGGCACGATGAGGCGACGGCGGCGGTGTCGCCGGTGCACACGGGCTCGGCTATGGTGGGCTCCGCATCGCCGGAGTCCCTCCATGCCCCTCGTCCACGCCTGGCTGCGCATTCCGTTCTGGCAGCGCGTACTCGCCGGCTTCGTGCTCGGCGCGCTCGCCGGCTGGGCACTCGGTCCCGCGGCGGCGACGTGGTTCGGCCCGCTCGGCGACCTCTACGTCCGCCTGATCAAGATGATCGCCGTGCCGCTGGTGTTCTTCGCGGTCGTCAACGCCGTGTCGGCGCTGCACGGCCAGAAGTCGATGGCTGCACTCGGCGGCCGCACGTTCCTGTGGTTCGCGCTGACGGCCGTCATGGCGGTCGGCATCGCCTTCGGCGTCGGCATGCTGATGCAGCCGGGCGTGGGCGTGACGTCGCTTGCGGTCGATCCGAGCTACGTGCCGCGCGACGTGCCGAGCGTGGCGAAGGTGCTGCTCGGCGTCGTGCCCGAGAACCCGTTCCACGCGATGACCGGCATCGGCACGGCGAAGAACGCGGCGGGCGAAACGGTGCTCGCCGCCGGCAAGGGCTCGATCCTGCCGGTGATCTTCTGGGCGGGCATCCTGGGCTTCGCGATGGTGAAGCTCGGCGACCGCGTGCCGCGTCTGCGCGAGCTGATGGGTGAGGGCCGCGACGTGATGGTGCAGGTCACGCGCTTCGTGCTCGAGGTGACGCCGATCGGCACGTTCGGCCTGATCGCCGCGCTGGTCGGCGAGTTCGGCTTCGAGAAGCTGCTGCCGCTCGGCAATTTCGTCCTCGCGCTGTACATCGCCTGCGCGCTGCACATCCTGGTCACCTACGGCGGGCTGCTCGCCGCGCATCGGCTCAACCCGCTGCGCTTCTTCAAGGGCGCGTTCCCGGCGATGCAGGTGGCGTTCGTCAGCTCGTCGAGCTTCGCCGCGATGCCGGCCTCGCTCAATTCCGCCACCCGCAACCTCGGTGTCGATCGCGACTACGCCGCCTTCGCCGTGCCGCTCGGTGCGTCGATCAAGATGGACGGCTGCGGCGCGATCTACCCCGCGCTGTGCGCGGTCTTCATCGCGCAATACACCGGCGTGCCGCTCACCGCCGACCAGTACTTCATCGTGCTCATCGCCTCGGTGCTGGGCAGCTTCGGCACCGCCGGCGTGCCGGGCACCGCGGTGGTCATGGCGACGGTGGTGCTGTCGGCCGCGAACCTGCCGCTCGAGGTGATCGGCTACCTGTATGCGATCGACCGCGTGCTCGACATGATGCGCACGATGACGAACGTCACCGGGCAGGTGCTGGTGCCGGTGATCGTGGCGCGCGAGACCGGCCTGCTCGATACGGCGGTGTACGACAGCGGCCCGACGGACGTCGACCCGCTTGCCGAGCCGCGGAGCGTCTGAGCGTGCGCGACCGCGAACTCACGCTGCGCTTCCTCGCCCAGCCGACCGACGTCAACTACGGCGGCAAGGTCCACGGCGGCGCGGTGATGAAGTGGATCGACCAGGCCGGCTATGCGGCAGCGGTCGCGTGGAGCGGGCACTACTGCGTGACGGTCGCGGTCGGCGGCATGCGCTTTCTCGCGCCGATCCGGATCTCGGACCTGGTGACCATCCGCGCGAAGCTGGTTCACACCGGCACGTCGAGCATGCGTTTCGCGATCGAGGTACGCGCGCGCGATCCGAAATCCGCCGGCGGCGCCGCGGACGACCGGCTCTGCACCCATTGCGTGATCGCCTTCGTCGCGCTCGACGCACCGGAGGGCCGGCCGGTGACGGTGTCGCCGTGGACGCCCCAGACGGAAGACGACCGACGGCTCGCCGACTACGCCGCGAAGGTCATGGCACCGGGGCAGGCGATCGACGACGTGCTGGCACCCGACGGCGCCCGTTGAAGAGCCGGTTGGCGGCGGCAACACGGCCGTCGCGCCTTCGCGGCCATTCGAGCGATGCCTTGGCGGCGCGCTTCGCCGTCCTACCGCTTCGAATGCGTTGTTGTCACAAACGACGAGGCCGCCCGGAGGCGGCCTCGATTGCAGTGCGCTGCGGCGAAGGGCTCAGATGCCCTGCACGCGGCGCCCCTGCAGGAACTTCGCGCCCCAGTAGCCGGTGTCCAGGCGCGAGACCGTGACGTCGCGGCCCGTGCGCGGCGCATGCACGAACTTGCCCTCGCCGAGGTAGATCCCGACGTGGTCGACGGTACCGCTCTTGCCGAAGAAGACGAGGTCGCCGGCGGTGAGCGCGCCGCGATCGGCGACCATCTCGCCGGTCTTGGCCATGTCGCGGGAGACGCGCGGCAGCTCGATGCCGAGCGCGTTGCGGAAGACATAGCCCACCAGGCCGGAGCAGTCGAAGCCGCCTTCCGGCGAGGTGCCGCCCCAACGATAGGGCGTGCCCAGCAGGCCGAGCGCGCGGGACAGCACGCTCTGCACGCGGCCGGTCGCCGGCTCGGCGGCCGGGCGGCTGCCCGGGAGCAGGAGGCGATTGACGTCGTTCGCGAGGATCAGCGCGCGGTCCGACAGGCTCATCGAATCCCGCACGACCGACGAGGACGCCTCCTCGGTGTCGGTCGACATGCCGGCCGGCGCACGCTGCGCCAGCGCCGGAGCGGCGACTAGGGCGAGGAGCGCGGCGAGCATCCAGCGGCTGCCGCGGCTGCGGAGCGCTGAAGTGAAGGGGCGGTGGGTATTGCTTCCGGTCATCACCGGGGCCTCACTAATTCATCACGGGGCCATCATGCCCGCCGAACGGAGGCGTTTGGTTCAAATCTCGTTAGCTCACCGTTAAGCCGATGAGGCCCAGGTCCCAAAAAGGGGTTTACAGAAGTGACAGCGGCCGTGGCATCCGGCCGCTTCGATGGCGGTGCCCATCTGGCGACGACCCGGCCGCGGCGCGTGGGGCAAGACATGCACCGCCTCTGGTGCGGCGCCACTCAGGGCCAATCAATTCAATGACTTGCAATCATGCATCGAGCGCTGGCCGCCCTCGTTGCCAAGCTGCCTGCGCTCTACTGCAACAGCCTTCGCGCCCCGAGCAGGCGCTCGCGCCAGTACGGGCCGTCGAGCCGGTCGAGGCGCACGCTCCCGCCCGTGGTCGGCGCATGCACGAAGCGCCCTTCGCCGATGTAGATGCCGACGTGGTCGACGCCGGCCGTGCCGAAGACCACGAGGTCGCCGGCGGCCATCCGCAGCAGGGGCACGTCCGCGCCGGCATTCGCCAGGTCGACGGAGCGCCGTGGCAGGGTGCGCGCGAGCATGTCGCGGAACACGTAGTGGATCAGCCCGCTGCAGTCGAAGCCGGTCTCGGGCGTGTCGCCGCCGTATTTATAAGGTGTGCCGACGAGCGAGAGCGCGCGCATCACGGTCGCCCGCGCGGCTTCGGGATCGGCAGGCTCGACGGCCGGCCATGTCGCCGGCAGCACAGGCCGCATCGACGGGCGCGTCGTGCGGGTCACGGGCTCGGCGCCGCATCCCGACAGCAGGAGCACGATCGCCGTCGCGGCGATCGCGGCTGGCATGCGGCAGGGCTTGCCGGGATAATGCCGGGTTTCCATCGTCCGGTAGCTTGACGAGTCCTTAACGGGGCAGCAAGCCCGTCCGTCCTGCCCGCAGGGCTCTCCGCGCCGACCCGTCGGCTCCTGGATCCGTACATGAACATCGATAAGAACAGCGTCGTCCGCTTCCATTACACCGTTGCCGAGCAGGGCCAGGAGGCGATGGAATCGTCCGAGGGGCGCGAGCCGCTCGCGATCCTCGTCGGCCACGGCAACATCATTCCGGGCCTCGAGGAGGCCATGATGGGCAAGGCCGCCGGCGACAAGTTCGAGGTGGACGTGCCGGCCGCGCAGGCCTATGGCGAGCGCCGCGACGGCCTCACCCAGCGCATCCCGAAGAAGCATTTCGAGGGCCAGCCGCTGCAGCCGGGCATGCAGGTCGTGCTCAACACCAACTTCGGTCCGCGCGCGGTCACCATCCAGAAGGTCGGCATGACCGTGGTCGACGTCGACCTCAACCATCCGATGGCCGGAAAGGACCTGCACTTCTCGATCGAGGTAGTCGAGGTGCGCGAGGCCAGCGCCGAGGAACTCGAGCACGGCCACGTGCACGGCGAGGGCGGTCACCACCACTGAGTCGCCGCGCCCGGTGATGCCGCGACGGCCCGCTTCGGCGGGCCGTCCGCGTTTCCGGCCGTCCGTCGGCCCGTGACATCCGGCGCATGGCGCCGCGCGCCGCGCGCGGCATCCTTGGGCTTTCTTCAGGAGGAAGAACGATGGCCACCGCGACCGTGCTGCGACCCGTCACCGGCGGCGAGCGCATCCAGGCGATGGACGTGCTGCGCGGCTTCGCGCTGCTGGGCATCCTGCTGATGAACATCGAGGCGATGGTCGGGCCGATGTTCGCCGGCATGTCAGGCACCGACCTGTCGCTCCGGGGCGCGGATCGCACGGTCGATGCACTGGTCTACGTCCTCGTGCAGGGCAAGTTCTACACCCTGTTCTCGCTGCTGTTCGGCATGGGCTTCGCCGTGATGATGCAGCGTGCGCAGGCGTCGGGACGGCCGTTCGCACGGCTCTACGTGCGCCGCAGCGTCGGCCTGCTCGCGATCGGCCTGGTGCACGGCATCCTGATCTGGTCGGGCGACATCCTCGTGAGCTACGCGCTCGTGTCACTGGTGCTGCTCCTGTTGTTCCGCAACACCCCGCAGTCGCGGCTGCCCAAGTGGGGTATCGCGCTCTACCTCGTGCCGGTCGTTCTCGTGCTGGTCTTGAGCGCGCTGATGCTGCTCGCGCAGTTCGATCCGAAGGCCGCGGCGGAGATGCAGAAGAACCTCGATGCACAGGAGGCCGCCCACCTGGCGACCATCGAGGCGCAGCGTGCCGCGCAGGCCGGCAGCGACTGGTTCGCCGCGGTAACGCGACGCGCGCAGGACGTCGCCCAGATGATGGGCTTCCTGGTGTTCTTCGGCTGGCACGTGCTCGGCATGTTCCTGCTCGGTGCCTGGTTCGTGCGCAGCGGCGCGATCGCGCGTCCCGCGGAATTCCCGCGCCTGTACGCCGGGCTGCGCTGGATCGCGATGCCGGCGGGCCTGGCGAGCATGCTGGCTTCGTACGCGATCAGCCCGTCGATGGCGCACGGGCCGACCGACATGCCCGGCGCGGTCGCCTTCGGCCTCAATGCGATCGCCGGCCTGCTCATGTGCCTGGGCTACATGGCGTGGATCGTGCGCGGCCTGCAGTCGGCGGCGTTCGCGCGCCCGCTCGGCTGGCTCGCGCCCGCGGGCCGGATGGCGCTCACCAACTACCTGGTGCAGTCGCTCGTCTGCACGTTCGTGTTCTCCGGCTACGGCCTCGGCTACTTCGAGCAGCTGCCGCGCGCGTGGCAGCCGGTCTTCGCGGGCAGCCTGTTCGCGCTGCAGGTGCTGCTGAGCCATGCCTGGCTCGCCCGGCACAGCCATGGACCGATGGAAAAGCTCTGGCGGGCGTGGACCTACGGTGGCCGGTCAGCGCGCGCGCCGATGCCCGCGACGGCCTGATCGCAACGGCTCGGTGCGTGCGCCGCGACGCGCCGAGCGAGCATCAGCCGACGTCCCGTCCCAGCGGCATGCTCCGCGCCGGCACGTTTTGGTGCCGCGCCCGTGCATCGGACGGCCGGCGCGTGCGGTGGACGAATTCCGGCATCGCGCACATGCGCCGCGTTCGTCCGCCATGCGCAGTCCGTTTTCCCCGACAATACGCGCATGCAGCGAGACGAATGCGACGTGCTGGTCGTCGGCGCCGGCGTGGTGGGGCTCGCCACCGCGCTCGCGCTGCTGGAGGCCGGCCGGACGGTCCGGGTCATCGACGCCGGCCGCGTCGGCGGCGGCAGCTCGCACGGCAACTGCGGCACGATCACACCGAGTCATGCGCCGCCCCTGGCCGCACCCGGGATGGCCCTGCGCGCGCTGCGCATGATGCTCGCGCCCGACGCGCCGCTCTACATCCGGCCCCGATTCGACCCCCTGCTGTGGCGCTGGCTGTGGGGCCTGCGCGCGCGCTGCAATCCGCGCGACTGGGAAGCCAGCGCACGCGCGAAGGCCGCGCTGCTGTCGGACTCGCGCGCGCGCCTCGCCGACTGGATTCGCGACCACAGCCTCGACTGCGAATTCGTCGAATGCGGCGAGGACTACGTCTTCCGCGATGCGCGCCGCTTCGCCCATGGGCGCGAGGAGGCGCCGCTGCTGACCGAGCTCGGCATCGGCGTCGAGTTCATCGACGGCGCCGACTACGAGCGCGAGGAGCCGGCGATGAAGCCGGGTGTCGCCGGCGCCATCCGCTTCCAGGGCGATGCAGCGCTGCGGCCCGATCGCTACGTGGCCGAGCTGGCGCGCGTGGTGCGGCTGCGCGGCGGCATCATCGACGAGCAGCGTGCGCTGGTCGGGCTGGCGGACGAGGCGCCGGGCTTCGTCGCGGCGACGGGCCGTGCGCCAATCCGGGCGCGCGACGTGATCATCGCCACCGGCGCCTGGTCGCCCCGGCTCGCCCACGCGCTTGGCCTCGATTGGCTGCGCGGCGTGATCCAGCCGGGCAAGGGCTACTCGATCACCTACGACCGCCCGACGCTCGCACCGCGGCGGCCCGTAGTGCTGCGCGAGGTCGCCGTCTGCGTGACCGCGTGGGGCAGCGGCTACAGGCTCGGCAGCACGATGGAGTTCTCGGGCTTCGACGAGCGGCTCAACGAGCGCCGGCTCGCCGCGCTCGAACGCGGCGCCGCACAGTACCTGCACGAGCCGGTCGGCCCGCGCGTGCGCGAGCGCTGGTACGGCTGGCGCCCGATGTCCGTCGACGACGTCCCGCTGGTCGGTCCCGCGCCCGGCCGCCCGGGCCTCTGGCTCGCGACGGGCCACGGGATGATGGGCGTCGGCATGAGTGCCGGCACCGGGCAACTGCTCGCCGACCTCGTCGCCGGGCGAGCGCCGGCGATCGATCCCGCGCCGTACGCGGCCGAGCGCTTCGTGCGACGCCACTAGGCGCGCCGCTCACGCATTCGCGGCCGCATGCGTGCGAGCCTGCGCTCCCAGGAGGGCCTGCATGGCGACGGATTTCGACCTCATCGTGATCGGCGGCGGCTCCGGCGGGCTCGCCGGCGCATTCCGTGCGGCGCAGCACGGCGCGCGCGTCGCACTGCTGGAGCCCGGCGCGCTCGGCGGCACCTGCGTCAATGTCGGCTGCGTGCCGAAGAAGGCGATGTGGCTCGCGGCGGAGGTCGCGGGCAAGCTGCGGATGGCCGGTGCGCTCGGCTTCGGCGACGCCAGTTGCGCGCTCGACTGGCCGGCCTTCATCGCGCACCGCGAGCGCTACATCCAGGGCATCCATGCGAGCTACCAGCGGCGGCTCGATGCGGCGGGCATCGCGCTGATCGCCGAGCAGGGCCGGCTCGACGGCACCGGCCGCGTGCGGACCACCGCCGGCGTCTCGCTCACCGCGACGCACGTGCTGATCGCGACCGGCGGGGTGCCCGTGCGGCCGCCGATCCCGGGCGCGGAACTCGGCGCGACCTCCGACGACTTCTTTGCCTGGCGTGCGCCGCCGGCGAGCGTGGCGATCATCGGCGGCGGCTACATCGCGGTGGAGCTCGCCGGCGTTCTGCAGGCGCTGGGCAGCCGCGTCACGCTGCGCGTTCGCGGGCCCCGGCTGCTCGACGGCTTCGATGCCGACATCACCGCGCAGCTCGCCGAGGACTACCGCCATCACGGCGTCGACCTGCGCTTTTCCACCGCGACGCAGGCGCTCGACGGCGCGCCCGGCGCGATCCGCTGCCGGGACGGCGATGGCACGTGGAGCGAGCCCGTCGAGCAGGTCGTGTTCGCGACCGGGCGCCGGCCGAACACCGCGGGCCTGAGCCTCGAGACCGCGGGGGTCGCGACCGACGCGCGCGGCTACGTCCCGGTCGACGCCTTCGGCGCCACCGCAGTGCCGGGCCTCTTTGCCGTCGGCGACGTGACGCCGCTGCCGGCGCTCACGCCGGTGGCGATCGCGATGGCGCGCCGGCTCATGGACCGCATTTTCGGTGGGCGCGACCGGCGTGCGCTCGATCTCGCGCAGCTGCCGACCGTCGTCTTCTCGCACCCGCCGATCGGGCATGCGGGCCTCACCGAAGCGGCCGCGCGCGAGCGATTCGGCGACGACGTCCATGTGCTGCGGGCGGGCTTCCGTCCCATGCTGCATGCGCTGGCGGACTCGCCGCAGCGCAGCCTGTTCAAGATCGTCTGCGTGGGCGCGGAGCGGCGCGTCGTCGGGTTGCATCTTCTCGGCGAGGCAGCCGACGAGATGCTGCAGGGCTTCGCCGTCGCGCTGCGCGCGGGCATCACGCTCGACGACCTGCACGATACGATCGCGATCCATCCCACCAGCGCCGAGGAAGTGGTGCTGATGCGCTGAGGCGCACCGCCCGCATCGAGCCATGAGCGACGACGCCCGCACCGAGACCTACACGCTGCACCGCGGCCGTGCGCCGCTGATCGTGAGCCTGCCGCACGACGGCAGCGAAATCCCCGGCGAGCTCGCCGCGCGCATGGCCGACTGCGCGCGCGGCGCGCCCGACACCGACTGGCACGTCTCGCGCCTCTACGCCTTCGCCCGCGACGAGCTCGGTGCGTCAATGCTGGTGCCGCGATTCTCGCGCTATGTCGTCGACCTCAACCGCCCGCCCGACGACGCCTCGCTGTATCCGGGCCAGAACACGACGGGCCTGTGCCCGGTGACATGCTTCAGCGGCGAGCCGATCTATCGCGAGGGCGAGGCGCCGGACGCCGCCGAGATCGCCGCGCGCCGCGAGCGCTACTGGCGCCCGTACCACGCCGCGCTCGAGGCCGAGATCGCGCGGCTCGTCGATGTGCACGGCCGCGCGGTGCTGTGGGAAGGCCATTCCATCCGGGGCGACGGACTGCCGTTCCTCTTCGAAGGCCGCCTGCCGGATCTCAACCTTGGCACCGCGGGCGGAGCGAGCTGCGCGCCGGCGACGCAGTCGCGCATGGAGACCGTGCTGGGCGGGCAGGACGCCTACGACTGGGTCGTCAACGGGCGCTTCAAGGGCGGCTACATCACCCGCCACTACGGCCGCCCCGAGCGCGGCGTCGAAGCGATCCAGCTGGAGACCAGCCAGCGCGCCTACATGGACGAGGCGACCACGCAGTTCGATCCCGCGCGCGCGGCCGCGTTGGAGCCGCTGCTCGAGCGCCTCATGCGTGCAGCGCTGGGCGAGGCCGCTCCGGGGCGCTGATCGTCGCGATCGGCCGCGCCATGCTGCGCCGCGGGTCGCGCCTGTCAGTCGGGCTCCCCTGAGGAGGCAATCGCGCCAACGAAAAGGGCCCGCGGAACGCGGGCCCTTCTTCGGGCAGAGGTGATACAGCGGCCGCCGCCTCAGACCTCGAGCGTCGCCAGGTCGCCCTTGCTCTCCAGCCAGGCCTTCCGGTCCGGTGCGCGCTTCTTGGCGAGCAGCATGTCCATCAGCGCGGCCGTCGCGTCCTGGTCGTCCACAGTGAGCTGCACCAGGCGACGCGTGTCCGGATGCATCGCCGACTCGCGCAGCTGCTCCGGATTCATCTCGCCCAGGCCCTTGAAGCGGGTGACCGAGATCGCGCCCATGGGCGTGCCCTTCTTCTTCGCGGCGCGGTCGCGTTCGATGCGGTCGAGCAGGATGCGTTTCTCCTCCTCGTCGAGCGCGTAGAACACCTGCTTGCCGATATCGATGCGGAACAGTGGCGGCATCGCGACGAAGACATGGCCGGACGCGACCAGCGCGGGGAAATGCTTGAGGAACAGCGCCGACAGCAACGTGGCGATGTGCAGGCCGTCGGAGTCCGCGTCGGCGAGGATGATCACCTTGCCGTAGCGCAGGCCGGAGATGTCGTCCTTGCCCGGGTCGCAGCCGATGGCGACGGCGAGGTCGTGCACTTCCTGCGAGGCGAGCACGCTCCCCGAAGCGACTTCCCATGTATTGAGGATCTTGCCCCGCAGCGGAAGGATCGCCTGGAAGTCCTTCTCGCGCGCCTGGCGCGCGCTGCCGCCCGCCGAGTCGCCCTCCACGAGGAACAGTTCGGTGCGTGATAGGTCCTGCGAGGCGCAGTCGGCGAGCTTGCCGGGCAGGGCGGGGCCCTGCACGACCTTCTTGCGCACCACGAGCTTCTCGGTCTTCAGGCGCGCGGCGGCACGCTCGATCGCCAGCTGCGCGATGCGCATGCCGAGCTCGACATGCTGGTTGAGCCAGAGCGAGAACGCATCGTGCGCGGCCGATTCCACGAAGCCCGCGGCCTGGCGCGACGACAGCCGCTCCTTGGTCTGGCCGGAGAACTGCGGGTCGGTCATCTTGATGGACAGCACAAAGGCGACGCGGTCCCAGACGTCCTCCGGCGCGAGCTTCACGCCGCGCGGCAGCAGGTTGCGGAAGTCGCAGAACTCGCGCAACGCATCCGTGAAGCCGGTGCGCAGGCCGTTGACGTGCGTGCCGTGCTGCGCGGTCGGGATCAGGTTGACGTAGCTCTCCTGCACGAGCTCGCCCTCGGGCACCCAGGCGGCGGCCCAGTCGACCACTTCGGTCTCCTTGGCCAGATGCCCCACGAACAGCTGCTGCGGCAGCAGCTCGCGCTCACCGAGCTCGCCGGCGAGATAGTCGCGCAGGCCGTTCTCGTAGTACCACTCGTCGCGCTCGCCAGTCGCCTCGTCGACCAGGCGCACGGTCAGGCCCGGGCACAGCACGGCCTTCGCGCGCAGCAGGTGGCGCAGCGCACGCGGGTTGAACTTGGGCGTGTCGAAATACTTCGCGTCCGGCCAGAAGTGCACGCGGGTGCCGGTGTTCTTCTTGCCCACCGTGCCGATCACCTCGAGCTTCGAGTCGCGGAAGCCGTCCTTGAACGTCATCCGGTATTCGTTGCCATCGCGCTTGATACGCACGTCAACCTTCGTCGACAGGGCATTGACCACGCTCACGCCCACGCCGTGCAGGCCGCCGGAGAACGTGTAGTTGTTGCCGCTGAACTTGCCGCCCGCATGCAGGCGGGTGAGGATCAGCTCGACGCCCGGGATCTTCTCCTCGGGGTGGATGTCGACCGGCATGCCGCGGCCGTCGTCCTGCACGGAGCAGGAGCCGTCGGCGTGCAGCGTGACCTCGATGCAGCGGGCATGGCCGCCGAGCGCCTCGTCGACGGAGTTGTCGATGACCTCCTGCGCCAGGTGGTTCGGGCGGGCGGTGTCCGTGTACATGCCCGGGCGGCGCTTGACCGGGTCCAGCCCGGACAGCACCTCGATGTCGGCGGCGTTGTATCGCTTGTTCATTAGCGGAAATGCTAACAGACGGCGTCGCACCGGCTGGGACGGTGACGAAGCCGGCCACGAAGCTGAACGCCCGCTGGCGTCAAAACGCCGTTATTCACGCATGGGCAACGGATTCGGCCCGTACGGTGCGCCCCGACCGCGGCCCGGACGGCCGCCGGCCCATCCCCCTCAGGAGTTGTCGATGAAGAATCAGATCCTCGCCGTGACCGCCCTCGCCGCCGCCCTCGTGAGCCCGCTCGCCTTCGCCCAGGTCGCAGCAGGCGCCAAGGCCGGTGTCGCGGTGCCGACGGCGCCGGCCGCCCAGGCCGCCACGACGGCGCGCGATGCCGCCCGCAGCGGCGCGCAGGCCGCGACGAAGGCCGCCGACCGCGCCACCACCGCCGTCTCCGGCAATGCCACGGCCGCCGCGAACTCGGCAGTGACCGCAACGACCCCGCCGGCCGCGGCCGGTGCGTCGACCACCACGGGTGCCACGCTCAGCGCCGATGCGCTCTCCGGTACCGCCGTCGACACGAACGCCGGCGCCGCGGTGCGCGTCGACGCCCGTGAAAACGCCCAGGGCGGCGCGAACGCAGCCGAAAAGGCGGTCGAGGCGGTCTCCGGTACGCCGACGGCCGCGGCGAACTCGGCGGTGACGGCGGGTGCCGACGGCGCCGCGCAGACCACCACGCAGCCGACCGAGACCAAGGCGAAGTCGAAGACGCGCGACGCCAAGCGCAAGTAACCCTGCCCCGCACGATGCGCCCCGGTCTTCGGATCGGGGCGTTTTTTGTGCGGCCCTGCACGCGAACATCGCGGCCGGGCGGCGCGACCTGTAAACTACGGGTTTCCTGCGCACCCGTGACCATGACTTCCCCAAGCCATGTAACGCCGCTCGTGTTCGTGACCGGCGGCGTGGTGTCCTCGCTCGGCAAGGGCATCGCGGCGGCCTCGCTCGCCGCCATCCTCGAATCGCGCGGCCTGCGCGTGACGATGATGAAGCTGGACCCGTACATCAACGTCGATCCGGGCACGATGAGCCCGTTCCAGCACGGCGAGGTCTACGTCACCGACGACGGCGCCGAGACCGACCTCGACCTCGGCCATTACGAGCGCTACGTACGCACGCGGCTGTCGCGGAAGAACTCGATCACCACCGGCCGCATCTACGAGGCCGTGATCCGCAAGGAGCGCCGCGGCGACTACCTCGGCGGCACCGTGCAGGTCATCCCGCACATCACCGACGAGATCAAGCGCGCGATCGTCGAGGCCACCAACGGCTTCGATATCGGCCTGGTCGAGATCGGCGGCACGGTGGGCGACATCGAATCGCTCCCGTTCCTGGAAGCCATCCGCCAGCTGCGCAGCGAGCGCGGCCCGGAGTCGACGCTGTTCATGCACCTCACGCTCGTGCCGTGGATCGCCGCGGCGGGCGAGCTCAAGACCAAGCCGACGCAGCACTCCGTCAAGGAGCTGCGCTCGATCGGCATCCAGCCCGACGTGCTCCTGTGCCGCAGCGAGCAGCCGCTGCCGGACTCCGATCGCCGCAAGATCGCGCTGTTCACCAACGTCTCCGAGCGGGCCGTGATCTCGGCCGTCGACCTCGACGACATCTACAAGCTGCCGCGCTTCTTCCACGAGCAGGGGCTCGACGAGATCGTGATCCGCCGCCTGGGCCTGCAGGCCGGCCCCGCGGACCTGTCCGAATGGGACGCCGTGCTCGACGCGAGCCAGCACCCGGTCGACGAGGTCACGATCGGCGTCGTCGGCAAGTACGTCGACCACCAGGACGCCTACAAGTCGGTCGCCGAGGCGCTCAAGCACGGCGGCATCCGCCAGCGCACGCGCGTCGCGCTGAAGTGGATCGAGTCGAGCGACGTCGAGAAGCAGGGCATCGCCGCGCTCGACGGCGTCGACGGCATCCTCGTGCCCGGCGGATTCGGCGACCGTGGCTTCGAGGGCAAGGTGCTCACCGCGCGGCATGCGCGTGAATCCCGCGTGCCTTATTTCGGCATCTGCTACGGCATGCAGGCGGCGGTCGTCGACTACGCGCGCCATGTCTGCGGGCTCGAGGGCGCCAACAGCACCGAGAACGACAAGCATTCGCCGCATCCGGTCATCGGACTCATCACCGAATGGCGCACCTCGAGCGGCGATGTCGAGCGCCGCAGCGAGGACAGCGACCTCGGTGGCACGATGCGCCTGGGACTTCAGGACCAGCGCGTGAAGCCCGGCACGCTCGCGCACGAGATGTACGGCAGCGCCGTCGTCGGCGAGCGCCATCGCCACCGCTACGAGTTCAACAACCGCTACCGCACGCAGCTCGAGGACGCGGGCCTGGTCATCTCGGCGAAGTCGATGGACGACCTGCTCGTCGAGATGGTCGAGCTGCCGCGGAGCGCACATCCCTGGTTCCTGGCCTGCCAGGCGCATCCGGAGTTCCTCTCGACCCCGCGCGACGGCCATCCGCTCTTCATCGGCTTCATCCGCGCCGCGCGCGAGCACAAGGCGCAGGCCGGTGGCCGACTGCTGAAGGAAGCGCGCGCCTGATGCCGGGTGCGCCGTCCCCATCACCCCACGCACAGCCGCGCATCGGCGCTGCGACGCACCGGAGTATCCAATGAACCTCTGCGGATTCGAGATCGGCCTCGACAAGCCGTTCTTCCTGATCGCCGGCCCCTGCGTCATCGAGTCGATGGAGCTGCAGATGGAGACGGCCGGAAAGCTCAAGGAGATCACCTCCGAGCTCGGCATCCCCTTCATCTTCAAGTCGAGCTTCGACAAGGCCAACCGCACCTCGCTCAACGGCTTCCGCGGCCCGGGCGTGGAGGGTGGGCTCAAGGTGCTCGCCGAGGTGAAGCGCCAGCTCGGCGTGCCGGTGCTGACGGACGTGCACGAGTACACCCCGATCGACGAGGTGGCGAGCGTCGTCGACGTGCTGCAGACGCCGGCGTTCCTCGTCCGCCAGACCGACTTCATCACCAAGGTCTGCAGCGCTGGCAAGCCGGTGAACATCAAGAAGGGTCAGTTCCTCGCACCGTGGGACATGAAGCCTGTGGTCGAGAAGGCGAAGTCGACCGGCAACACGCAGATCATGGTCTGCGAGCGCGGCGCGAGCTTCGGCTACAACAACCTGGTCAGCGACATGCGCTCGCTCGCCGTGATGCGCGAGACCGGCTGCCCGGTCGTGTTCGACGCCACGCATTCCGTGCAGCTGCCCGGCGGGCAGGGCAGCTCGAGCGGCGGCCAGCGCCAGCACGTGCCGGTGCTCGCACGCGCGGCGGTCGCGGTCGGCGTGGACGGCCTCTTCATGGAAACCCATCCCGAGCCGGAGAAGGCGCTCTCCGACGGCCCGAACGCCTGGCCGCTCCCGAAGATGCGCGCGCTGCTCGAGACGCTCAAGGCGCTCGACGAGGTGACCAAGCGCAACGGCTTCCTCGAGTCGGAATACGCCGCGTGATGTCGCGTGCGCTCCGCTGCATCGCCGCGGGCTGTCTGCTCGCGCTCTCGATGCCCGCACCCTGCGCGGAGGACAACGCCCTGCCGCCGGAGATTGCGGCGGAGATCGAGGCGCTGCGGCCGATGGTCGAGGAGGCCCAGCGCATCCAGGACTGCGCGAAACCCGAGATGGCGCGCCGCGGCCTGGACCTGGAGTCCGCACTTGCGCAGCTCGATGCGCTGCCGGAGGCACCGGCCCTGCGCGAGAACGTGCTACGGCTCTACGCGCAGGACCTCTCCCACGATGCGGCCGGCCGCGAAAAGGTCGCCGCGAGCGCCGGAGTCCGCGCGCCGCTGCTGGCCTATGCCCTGCGCGGCGCGGGCACGTTCGATTTCCCCGTGGTCGCCCGCGCGCTCGGCATCACCGCCGTCTACCTCGACCGCGCGCTGGGTGGCCCGTGCCGCCCCAGCCCCGACATCCTCACCTTTACCGGAGCCCCCGCCCGTGCAGATTGAACGCATCCACGCCCGCGAGATCCTCGACAGCCGCGGCAATCCCACGCTCGAAGCGGAAGTGACCCTCGCCGACGGCAGCTTCGGCCGTGCGATGGTGCCGTCCGGCGCGTCGACCGGCACGAAGGAAGCGGTGGAGCTTCGCGACGGCGACAAGACGCGCTACCTCGGCAAGGGCGTCTCGCAGGCGGTGAAGAACGTCAACACGACGATCGCGCAGGCGCTCGCCGGCTTCGATGCCGCCGACCAGGCCGGGCTCGACCGTCGCCTGATCGACCTCGACGGCACCGAGAACAAGGGCCGCCTCGGCGCGAACGCGCTGCTCGGCGTCTCGATGGCGAACGCGCACGCGGTGGCGATGTCCAAGCGCATGCCGCTGTGGCAGCACCTCGCGAACGGCCGCGAGGCCGTGCTGCCGGTGCCGATGATGAACATCATCAACGGCGGCGCGCATGCCGACAACAACGTCGACCTGCAGGAATTCATGGTGCTCCCCGTGGGCTTCGACCGCTTCAGCGAGGCGCTGCGCGCGGGCACCGAGATCTTCCACGCGCTCAAGAGCGTGCTGAAGGGCCGTGGCCTGTCGACCGCCGTGGGCGACGAGGGCGGCTTCGCGCCGGACCTGCGCTCCAACGAGGAAGCGCTCGAGACGATCCTCGAGGCGATCGGCAAGGCCGGCTACCGCGCGGGCGAGGACGTGCTGCTCGGGCTGGACGTCGCGTCGAGCGAGTTCTTCGAGAACGGCAAGTACAACCTGCAGGGCGAGGGCAAGCGTCTCACGCCGGAGCAGTTCGTCGACTTCCTCGCCGACTGGACGCAGCGCTATCCGATCGTGACGATCGAGGACGGCATGGCCGAGCACGACTGGGCCGGCTGGAAGCTGCTGACCGAGCGCATCGGCTCGAAGGTGCAGCTGGTCGGCGACGACCTTTTCGTGACGAACCCGAAGATCTTCCGCGAGGGCATCGATCAGCAGGTGGCGAACGCGATCCTGATCAAGGTCAACCAGATCGGCACGCTCACCGAGACGCTCGAAGCCATCGCGATGGCGGATGCGAACCGCTATGCCGCCATCGTCTCGCACCGCTCGGGCGAGACAGAGGACACGACGATCGCCGATATCGCTGTCGCCACCACGGCGACGCAGATCAAGACCGGCTCGCTGTGCCGCAGCGATCGCGTGGCCAAGTACAACCAGCTGCTGCGCATCGAGGAGCAGCTCGGCAATGCCGCGCGCTACGCCGGTCGCGACGCGTTCGTCTCGCTCGCGCGCTGACCGATGCCGCGTCCGCCGTTCGCGCTGCTCGCGCTGCTGATCGTGCTGGCGGTGATGCTCGCCGGCCTGCAGCTGCGCCTGTGGGGCGGCGAAGGCGGACGCGAGGCCGTGGGCGTGCTGGAAAAGCGGGTCGCCGAGCTTACGCGCGAGAACGGCGGCCTGCAGCAGCGCAATGCCGCGCTCGCCGCCGAAGTGCAGGACCTCAAGTCCGGCGAGGCGGCGGTCGAGGAGCGCGCGCGCAGCGAGCTCGGCATGATCCGGCCGGGCGAGGTGTTCTACCGCGTCGTCGAGAACACGGGCCCTGCCGCGCCAGTCGCGGGAGACACCGCGCCGTGATCCCGGTCTGGGCCGTCGTGCCGGCGGCGGGCGTCGGCCGGCGGTTCGGCGGTGCGCGCCCGAAGCAGTACCTCGAAGCGGCGGGCGCGTCGCTGATCGCCCACGCGCTCGATGCCTTGCTCGCCCACCCACGAGTCGTCGGCGCGATGGTCGCCATTGCCGCTGACGACCGCGACTGGCCGGGCTGGGCGACCCGTGCAGGCAAGCCCGTGCACACCTGCGTCGGTGGCGCCGAACGAAGCGAGTCCGTGCTCGCCGCGCTCGATGCGCTGGCGGCGCGGGGGATCGTCGATGCGCTCGTGCTGGTGCACGACGCCGCCCGGCCGAATCTCGCCACCGACGACGTCGACCGCCTGATCGCCGCCGCGTGCGCGCACGGCGACGGCGCGATCCTCGCCGCGCCCGTGCGCGACACGCTCAAGCGCGCGGATCCCGACGGGCGGATCGCGACGACCGAGCCGCGCGACGGCCTCTGGCGCGCGCTGACGCCGCAGGCTTTCGATCGCGCGCGGCTCGCTGACGCACTGCGCGCCGCCCGCCGTGCCGGCGCGCAGCCGACCGACGAGGCGATGGCGATGGAGCGAACCGGCGCGCGGCCGCGCCTCGTCGAGGGCCGCGAGGACAATCTCAAGGTCACCACGCCGGCCGATCTGGCGCTGGTGGACATCCTGATCGCCCGCAGACAGGGGAACATGCCGCGATGAATCGACTCCACTCCATCGTTTTCGCCGCGGCCCTGCTGGCCGCGGGCGAAGCCTCCGCAGGCGAGGCCGGCGACCGGCTCGGCCGGTGCCTCGTCGATGCCGCGAAGCCTGCGGACCGCACCGCGTTGGTGCGCTGGATGGTGAGCGCGCTTGCGGTCCATCCGGACCTCGACGGGCTGGTCGTCATCGATACGGCGCAGCGCGACGCTGCCGAGCGCGCCGCCGCCACCACCTTCGAGCGGCTCGTCGCGGTCGACTGCGCACACGCCGCACGCGGCGCGATCGCGGTGGAGGGCGCCGACAGCTTCGGCGCGGCGTTCCAGACCCTGGGCGAGCTCGCGATGACCGAGGTCGTCGAGCAGCGCGACGTGCAGGCGGGCGTCGGAGGACTGCTGCGGCATGTCGACATGCTGAAGCTCGGCAAGGCCCTTGCGAGCCCATGAGCCTGCGCATCGGCCAGGGCTTCGACGTCCATGCGTTCGGCGACGGCGACCACGTGATGCTCGGCGGCGTGCGCATCCCGCATGAGCGCGGCGTGGTCGCGCACTCCGACGGCGATGTCGTGCTGCATGCATTGTGCGACGCGATCCTCGGCGCGCTCGCGCTCGGTGACATCGGCCGGCATTTCCCGCCCTCGGATGCACGCTGGCGCGACGCCGACAGCCGGGCGTTCGTGCGTCACTGCGCGGCGCTCGCCGCCCAGCGCGGCTATCGCGTCGTCAACGTCGATGCGACCGTGCTCGCCGAGCGTCCGAAAGTCGGCTCGCACGCGGAGGCGATGCGCGACCGCATCGCGCAGGACCTCGGTGTGACGCGCGATGCGGTGAGCATCAAGGCGACGACCACTGAACGGCTCGGCTTCACCGGTCGCGAGGAAGGCATCGCGGCGATGGCCGTCTGCCTGCTCGAGCGCGCATGAGCGGACTGCCGCGCGCGCACGGCGCACCGGTTCTTCGCGCACGCATGCGGGCAAGGATCGAGGACTTCATTGTCGAGGAGCTGCCGGGCTTCGAGCCCACGGGGCAGGGCGAGCACGTCCTGCTCGCCATCGAGAAGCGCGGCATGAACACCGCATTCGCGGCGCGGCGCATTGCCGAGTGGGCGGGCGTTGGCGAGGTGGCGATCGGCTATGCGGGGCTCAAGGACCGCCATGCGGTGACGCGCCAGTGGTTCACCGTGCACCTGCCCGGACGCGAGACGCCGGACGTCGCGGGCCTGGAGAGCAACGAGCTGCGCGTACTCTCACACACGCGCCATGCACGCAAGCTCCCGCGGGGCGCGCTGGCCGGGAACCGCTTCACGCTGGTGCTTCGCGATGTGGAGGCATCGGGCGACATCGACGCGCGCCTGCACGCGATCGCGGCGCGTGGCGTACCCAACTACTTCGGCGAGCAGCGCTTCGGCCGCGCGGGCGACAACGTCCAGCAGGCGCTCGCCATGTTCGCGGGCCGCCGCGTGCGGCGCGAGGAGCGCAGCCTGCTGCTTTCGGCGGCACGATCGGAGCTGTTCAACCGCGTGCTCGCCGAGCGCGTGCGTCTCGACCGGTGGGACGCGCCGCTCGACGGCGAGGTCTGGATGCTCGACGGCAGGCGCAGCATCTTCGGCCCCGAGCCGTTCGACGACGCGCTGGCGGCGCGGCTGGCCGCGTTCGATATCCATCCGACGGGTCCACTCTGGGGCCGCGGCGCGCTGCGCACGACCGGCGACTGCGCCGCAATCGAGACGGCAGCCCTGGAAGGCGAGGAAGCCCAGGCGCTGCGCGCCGGCCTCGAGCGCGCAGGCCTCGACCAGGAGCGCCGCGCACTGCGGCTGCGCCCCGCGGATCTGCGCTGGACGCAGGGCGCGGGAACGCTCGAGCTGGGCTTCGCGCTACCCGCGGGCTGCTACGCGACGACCGTGCTCGCCGAGCTCGGCGACGTCGTCGGCGCGGCCGGGAACTGACCGTCCGTCGCCGCGTCGCGGCGACCCCGCGCCCGCCGGCAGGGACGGGCGTATAACCGGATCGACGCCCGAAGTGGCGGGCGCCGTCTCCTCCAGGAGGTCGCCATGTCCCGTTCGATGATCATCGCCAGTGCACTCGCCGCGGGCCTGCTCGCAGGCTGCGCCACCACGTCCGAACCCCACACCGCACAGGTCCAGCCCGACGGGCCGGTGGATCCCGCGCAGGCCTACATGCAGCGTGTCCAGGCCATCGCGCAGCGACGCGGGATCGGCGTGATCTGGGTCAACCCGCCGACGAAGAAGACGCTCGCCACACAATAGCGGCGCGTTCGCCGGCGCCGGGGACGTGCGCCGGTGCGGCAAGGCATGCGCGCGGCAGGATCACGCGCGTCCGCTACCACGCATGCGTCAGCCGTCGTCCGCAGCGGTACCGCGGGCTGTCGCCGCACGGCGCGTGCGCCTGCCCGGTTTGCCCCTCCCGTCCCCGGTGGGCCGAGTCAACTGTTCGATGGTCGAAGCGGCGAAGGACGTAGCCCGTATCCCGTAACGCCTGCGGACCGGCGGCGGCCTCAGCGCTTCGCCAGCAGCACGACGACCGCGCCGGTGCCGCCCTGCGCGGGCGGCGCGGAGTGGAACGCGAGCACGTCGGCGCGGTGACGCAGCACGCGGTCGACGAGGTTCTTGAGCAGCGGCGCGCCGCTGGCATCCAGCTCGTCCGCGCCGCGCCCCTTGCCGTGCACGATGCGGACGCAGCCGACACCATGGCGTCGCGCGTCCGAGAGGAAGGCCTTGAGCAGCTGCTCGGCCTGGGCGACCGTTGCGCCGTGCAGGTCGAGCTCCTCCTGCGCCGACAGCTCGCCGCGCTTGAGCCGCGCGAACGTGGTCGCCGGCAGTGCGTCGGTGCGGTGGCTGATCACGTCGCCGGCGCCGAGCAGCGCCGCATCCATCGCGAGCCGGAACTCGCTGACCGCCGCCGCCTCGTCGCGCTCCGCCATCCGCGCACGTGGCTTGGGCTTGGGCGGCGCCGGACGCTCGGGCGCCGGCCCGGCCGGGCGCACGGGACCCACCGCCTGGCGGAACAGCTCGGCATCGTCGTCGCTCGGCGTCATCGCGGCAGCCTAGCCGGTCCGTGGTCGCGCGCGCACGACGGCGTCTTCATGACGCGAAAGCAGGCGCGGGGGCATCGGCTATCATGGCCGCCCGCCGACGCCGGCAGTGTCCTCTTCGCGGCGCGACATCCCCCATGCGAGTCCTAGTCAGCAACGACGACGGCGTCGACGCGCCCGGCATCCGCATCCTCGCGGACGGCCTGCGCGCCGCCGGCCACCACGTCATCACCGTCGCGCCCGATCGCGACCGCTCCGGCGCGAGCAATTCGCTCACGCTCGACATGCCGGTGCGCGTGGCGCAGGTCGACAACGCAACCTGGCGCGTCTCCGGGACCCCCACCGACTGCGTGCACGTCGCCCTGACCGGCCTGCTCGAGGAGCAGCCCGACATCGTCGTCTCGGGCATCAACAACGTCGGCAACCTCGGCGACGACGTGATCTATTCCGGCACCGTCGCCGCCGCCGTCGAGGGCCGGTTCCTCGGGTATCCCGCGGTCGCGGTCTCGCTCGCGACGGCCGATGGCGTGGGCCGGCATTACGAAACCGCGGCGCGCGCGGCGGTCGAGATCATCGCGCGGCTGCTCGTCGATCCGCTCCCGGCGGACACGATCCTCAACGTCAACGTGCCCGACGTGGCGTGGGACGCCGTCGCAGGCTTCGAAGTGGGCCGGCTCGGCAATCGGCATCGCGCCGAGTCGTGCGTGCAGCAGACGGACCCGCGCGGCCGGCAGTGGTACTGGATCGGCCCCGCGGGCGCCGAGCAGGACGCCGGCCCGGGCACCGATTTCCATGCGGTTCGCCGCGGCTGCATCTCGATCACCCCGATCCAGGTCGACCTGACGCGCTACCAGGCGCTCGAGCAGGTCGCGAGCTGGGTGGGCGGGCTCGCCAGCGCGCTCGAACTGCCGCGCGCGGGGAGCTGAGGATGGCGATGCAGCGTCGCCCCGATGCGGCCGGCACCGGGCTCACCTCGCAGCGCGTGCGCGACCGGCTGGTCGAGCGGCTGCGCGCGAACGGCATCCGCGACGAGCGCGTGCTCACCGCGATCGCGACCGTGCCGCGGCACCTGTTCGTCGACGAGGCGCTCGCCACGCGCGCCTACGAGGACACCGCGCTGCCGATCGGCCACGGGCAGACGATTTCGCAGCCGTGGGTGGTCGCGCGCATGACCGAGGCGCTGCTCGCCGCGAATCCGCGGAAGGTGCTGGAGATCGGCACCGGCTCGGGCTACCAGGCCGCGGTGCTCGCCGCGCTCGGGCTCGAGGTCCATACGGTCGAGCGCATCGGCGAGCTGCTGCGCACCGCGCGCAAGCGCTTCCGCACGCTCGGCATGACGGTCCGCAGCAAGCACGACGACGGCCGTATCGGCTGGGCGGAGAACGGCCCGTTCGACGCGATCCTGGTCACCGCCGCGGCGGCCTCGCTGGTGGACGCATTGAAGGCGCAGCTGGTTCCCGGCGGCGTGCTGATCGCGCCGGTCGGCCCGTCGAGCCAGCAGTCGCTGCTGCAGCTCACCCATCGTCCCGACGGCGGCTTCGACGAGGACGTGCTCGCGCCCGTCGTCTTCGTGCCGCTGCTGTCGGGCACCGTCGACTGAGGAATCGCGCTTGAAGCTGTTCGGACCGCTGTACGACCGCGCGATCGGCTGGGCGCGCCATCGCCACGCCACCCGCTACCTGGGGCTGCTGAGCTTCGTCGAAGCGATCGTCTTCCCGGTGCCCCCGGAGGTGATGCTCGCGCCGATGTGCGTGGCGCAGCCGCGGCGCGCATTCTGGTTCGCGACCGTGAGCCTGGTCGGCTCGTTGCTCGGCGCGCTCGTCGGCTACGCGCTCGGGCATTTCGCATACGAGGCGCTGAAGCCGATGTTCGCCGCGCTCGGCATGCTCGATGCGATCGAGAGCGGCATCGCGACGGTGCAGGCGAAGATGGAGGAATCGCCGTGGGCCGTGTTCTGGTTCCTCGTGCTCGGCGGCTTCATGCCGATCCCGATGAAGGTGTTCACCTGGGCCTCGGGCATCGTCGGCGTGCCGATGCTGCCGTACATGCTCAGCATGGCGGTCGGGCGCGGCAAGCGCGTCTACCTGCTCGCACTGGTCATCCGCCTCGGCGGCGAACGCGCGGCGGCCGCGCTGCGGCGCTACATTGAACCCCTCGGCTGGATCGCGATCGCCCTCGTGGCGGGGCTGGTCGCCTGGCTGGTGCTGAGGTCCTGATCCGGCGCATGACATCCCCGATGCCCCTTCGCCCCTCGATCGCGGTCGCCGCGGTGCTCGTGCTCGCTGGCTGCTCGAGCGCCGTGGTGCGCACCCCGTCGCCGTCGGCGTCGCGCGCGCCGGTCGTGCAGCCGGCGACCGGCAAGCCGGGTGCCACGGTCACCGTGCAGCGTGGCGACACGCTCTTCTCGATCGCGTCGCGCAACGGCATCGCCCTGCAGGACCTGGCACGGTGGAACGGCATCGCCGAGCCCTACACGATCTATCCCGGACAGCGGCTGCGGCTCTATCCCGGCCGCGGCGGCGTCGGCACGCCCTCGGCACCGCGTCGCGATGCGCGGTCGTCACGCCCGGCGGCGGGAACGGCGCGCCCGCCCGCGACCGGCACGGCGGCACCGCGCCCTGCGACGCCGGCGCCGGTGCCCCCGCCGCCCAGCAGCGGCTTCGCCTGGCGCTGGCCGGCCGATGGCGCCCTCGTCGGTCGGTTCATCGGTGGCGACCCCACGAAGCAGGGCATCGACATCGCCGGTGCGGCGGGTGCGTCCGTGCGTGCGGCGGCCGACGGCACGGTCGTGTATTCGGGCGCGGGGCTGGTGGGCTACGGGGAGCTGGTGATCATCAAGCACGCCGGCAACTGGCTGTCGGCCTACGGCCACAACCGCCGCCGGCTGGTCAACGAGGGTCAGCTGGTGAAGGCCGGTGACCAGATCGCCGAGATGGGCCGCAGCGGCGCGCCGCGCGACATGCTGCACTTCGAGATCCGCTACAACGGCCGGCCGATCGACCCGATGCTTTACCTGCCGCCGCGCTGAGGCCCGGCCTCAGCCGATGATGAAGCCGGCGACCACGCGCCGGCCTTCGCCGGCGAGCACATTGAAGGTCCGCGCGGCCGCGGCATTGTTCATGACCTCGAAGCCCACGCCCGCCTGCAGGCAGGCCGCCTGGGTGATCGCGGGCGCGAAGGCCTGGCGTTCGCCGCTGCCGAGCAGGATCACCTCGGGGCGCAGGTCGAGCAGCGGCCGCATCAGTTCCGGGGTGAGCAGTCCGACGGCCGCGGCGGGCCAGTCCTCGAGCAGGGCATCGGGTGCGAGAACGAAGCTGCTCGTCAAACGCTGATCGTTGACCAGCGCGGAGCGGCCGTCGGCGCCCCGCAATACATAGGCATGATCCGGCTGTTCGAGAGTCAGCTGCATCGATCGCTCCGCATGGGCCGATCTTCGGCCGGCGATCGCGCAGGCCGCGTGAGTATCAGGCGCGGGGCAGGACGATCTGCCGCTTGTCCTTGCTCGGGCGGTAGAGCACCGCGGTATGGCCGATGCGCTGCACGAGCGCCGCGCCCGTGCCCTCGACGAGCGCATCGATCAGCGCGGCGCGTGCCTCGCGGTCCTCGCCAGCGACCTTCACCTTGATTAGCTCGTGGTCTTCGAGCGCCTGGCCGATCTCCGCGACCACCGCCGGCGTCACGCCCTTGCCGCCGACCTGCAGCATCGCCTTGAGGCCATGCGCCTGGCCACGGAGGAAGCGGGTCTGGGCGGCGGTGAGGCTGAGCGTCGTCAAGCGATCGTTCCGGGAGCGGGGAGGGGCGCAGGGTATCATGCGGGCCTGCGCCTCCCCCGGCGCGGGGAGCCCCATGCCGACGCGCAGCAAGAGCAGCCATCGCTGGCTCAAGGAACACTTTTCCGACCCCTACGTGAAGAAGGCGAAGGCCGAAGGCCTGCGCTCGCGCGCCGCCTACAAGCTCGAGGAACTCGTCGAGCGCGATCGCCTTCTCAAGCCCGGCATGGTGGTGGTGGACCTCGGCGCGGCGCCGGGCGGATGGTCGCAGTGGGTGCGGCAGTCGCTCGGCGACAAGGGCCGCGTCATCGCGCTCGACATCCTCGAGATGCCACCGCTCGCCGGCGTCGAGTTCCTTCATGGCGATTTCAGGGAGGATGACGTCCTATCCGCACTTGAATCCGCACTGGCCGGTCAGCCCGTAGATCTTGTGCTGTCGGACATGGCCCCCAACATGAGTGGGGTGGACTCGGTCGACCTGCCCCGCTCGATGCACCTCGCGGAGCTGGCGATGGATTTCGCCGACCGCCACCTGCGGGTCGGCGGCGACTTCCTGATCAAGCTGTTCCAGGGCGTCGGGTTCGATGATTACGTGCGTGAGCTGCGCCGGCGGTACGACAAGGTCGTCATCCGCAAGCCGGCCGCCTCGCGCAAGCGGTCGCCGGAGGTCTATGCGCTCGCGCAGGGCCGCCGAGCGGCCATGAAGTAAGACGGGTCGTTGCCGTTAACGGGACGATGACGCAGTGAACCGGCCGCAAGGCCTATGGGTAGGAAGATGAACGATTTGGCCAAGAATCTGTTGCTGTGGGTGGTGGTCGCCGTCGTGCTGATGGTGGTCTTCCAGGCCTTCGGCCCGCGCAGCACGCCGCCGGAGACGCTGGCCTACAACCAGTTCATCGAGCAGGTGCAGAACGACCGGGTCAAGACCGTCGTGATCGATTCCGATCGCACCACGATCAACGGCACGCGCACCGACAATACCGAGTTCGTCACGCATGCACCGCAGGACGCGGGCCTGATGTACGACCTGCTCAAGCACGACGTGCTGGTGAAGCAGGAGCCGCCGCCGTCCGGGCCGTCGCTGCTCGGCATCCTGCTCAACGTGCTCCCCTGGCTGCTGTTCATCGGCATCTGGGTCTATTTCATGCGCCAGATGCAGCAGGGCGGCAGCAAGGGTGCGATGAGCTTCGGCAAGTCGCGCGCCAAGATGCAGGGCGAGAACGAGGTCAAGGTGACTCTCGCGGACGTGGCCGGCTGCGACGAGGCCAAGCAGGAGGTCGGCGAGCTCGTCGAGTTCCTGCGCGATCCGACGCGTTTCCAGAAGCTCGGCGGCAAGATTCCGCGCGGCGTGCTGATGGTCGGCCCGCCCGGTACGGGCAAGACGCTGCTTGCACGTGCCATCGCCGGCGAGGCGAAGGTGCCGTTCTTCTCGATCTCCGGCTCGGACTTCGTCGAGATGTTCGTGGGCGTCGGCGCGAGCCGCGTGCGCGACATGTTCGACCAGGCCAAGAAGCATGCGCCCTGCATCATCTTCATCGACGAGATCGACGCGGTCGGCCGCCATCGCGGCGCGGGCCTCGGTGGCGGCCATGACGAGCGCGAGCAGACCCTCAACCAGCTGCTGGTCGAGATGGACGGCTTCGAGGGCGGCGAGGGCGTCATCGTGATCGCCGCGACGAATCGCCCCGACGTGCTCGACCCGGCGCTCCTGCGCCCGGGCCGCTTCGACCGCCAGGTCACCGTCGGCCTGCCGGACGTGCGTGGCCGCGAGCAGATCCTCAAGGTGCATATGCGCAAGCTGCCGCTGGGCGACGACGTCGAGGCCATGACGATCGCGCGCGGCACGCCGGGCTTCTCGGGCGCGGACCTCGCGAACCTCTGCAACGAGGCCGCGTTGTTCGCCGCGCGCGACAACGCCAAGCAGGTCCACATGGAGCAGTTCGACAAGGCGCGCGACAAGATCCTGATGGGCGCCGAGCGCCGCTCGATGGCGATGAGCCTCGAGGAGAAGACCAATACGGCTTACCACGAAGCCGGCCATGCGATCGTCGGCCGCCTCGTGCCCGAGCATGATCCGGTCTACAAGGTCACGATCATCCCGCGCGGCCGCGCGTTGGGCGTGACCATGTACCTGCCGGAGGGCGACCGCTACAGCTACAACCGCACGATCATCGAGTCGCAGCTGTGCTCGCTGTACGGCGGCCGCGTCGCCGAGGAGCTGATCTTCGGGCCGGGGAAGGTCACCACCGGCGCATCGAACGACATCGAACGCGCGACCAAGATGGCCCGCAACATGGTCACCAAGTGGGGCCTGTCCGAACTCGGCCCGATCACGTTCGGCGAGGAAGAGGACGAGGTCTTCCTGGGCCGCTCCGTCACGCAGCACAAGAACGTGTCGGACGAGACGGCGCGCAAGATCGACGAGGTCGTGCGCGGCATCCTCGACAATGCCTACGCACGCTCGGTGAAGATCCTTACGGACAACGTCGACAAGCTGCACGCGATGGCGAAGGCGCTGCTCGAGTACGAGACCATCGACGCGACGCAGATCGACGCGATCATGGAAGGCCGCGAGCCGCCGCCGCCGAGCGGGTGGACCCGCGGGGGGCCGGCGACCGAGGAGCCCAAGCGCCTCACGCTTGGTGGCGTGCAGCCCAGCGGCACCTGATCGAGCGTTGCCAGCGAAACACGAAAAGGCCAGAGTCCGCTCTGGCCTTTTTCGTTGGCGGCGGCCACCAATCGCCCGGCATTTGCCGCGCGCCGATCGTGTCGTGGGGTCGCAAGCCTGCTTCGATCGATTGGCCCGCCATCGCAGCGTTGCTGTGTGTGCGCCCGCACGTGCACCGACGAGCGATGCGACTTGCAGGGCCGACGAACCCGCGTTGATCCCGATACCCCGAGGAGCGCCCACCGATGTTCGACCTCTCGCCGACGCTGGACTGTGCAGGGCACCGCCTCGTCCTCGACCGCCCGCAGGTGATGGGCATCGTCAACGTGACGCCCGATTCGTTTTCCGACGGCGGCCAGCATGCCGACGTCGGCGCCGCCGTGGCGCATGGACTGCGGCTGGTGGAGGAGGGCGCCGACCTGCTCGACGTCGGGGGCGAGTCCACCCGTCCGGGCGCCACGGCCGTCGACGCCGACGAGGAGCTGCGCCGCGTGCTCCCGGTGATCGAGCGGCTCGCCCGGGAGGCCGGCGTGCCGATCAGCATCGACACGTCGAAGCCCGAGGTGATGCGCGCGGCGGTCGCTGCAGGCGCCGGGATGATCAACGACGTCCGCGCGCTGCGCAGCGACGGCGCACTCGACGCCGCGGCCGCGCTCGGCGTGCCGGTCGTGCTGATGCACATGCTCGGCGAACCGCGCGGCATGCAGGCCGATCCGCGCTACGACGACGTCGTGGCCGAGGTGCACCGCTTCCTCGCCGAGCGCATCTTTGCCTGCGAGATGGCGGGCATCGACAAGAAGCGCATCGTGGTCGATCCGGGTTTCGGCTTCGGCAAGACGAGCGCGCACAACCTCGAGTTGCTCGCACGCCTGGACCGGTTCGTCGACCTCGGCGTTCCGGTGCTCGCCGGCCTGTCGCGCAAGCGCACGATCGGCGAGCTGACCGGGCGCGACGCGCCCCAGGCGCGCGCCGCGGGTTCGGTGGCGGCGCACCTGATCGCAGTGCAGCGCGGCGCCCGCATCGTGCGCGTGCACGACGTGGCGACGACGGTCGATGCGCTGCGCGTGTGGTCGGCCGTCGATGCCGTGGCGGCGCCACGCCGCGACTCCGCATCACCGGCGATCCGTTGGCCCGACGACGAGTGACGACTCAGTGCATCCCGTCGCGCCAGCGCTCCAGCGCAGGATGCACGATGCGGAACCACGCGGGCGGGCACAGCGCGAGCACGAACATCGCCGCGTAGCCGCCGGGCAGCTGCGGGCTGTCGGGATGGTGCAACAGCGACTGGTAGCGGCGGCGCGGCGTCTCGTGGTGGTCGGAATGGCGCTGCAGGTGGAACAGCAGCAGGTTCGACAGCGCGTAGTCGGAGTTCCACGAATGCACGTGCGTGCAACGCTCGTAGCGGCCGTCGGGCCCGCGCCGACGTTCCAGCCCGTAGTGCTCGACATAGTTGATGATCTCGAGCGAGGCCGCGGCGCCGAGGCCCTGCGCGAGGAAGAACGCGAGCCCCATCGCGCCTTCGAGGGCCGCCGCGCATGCGCCGAAGCCGAGCCAGAGCAGCGTCCAGCCGATCATCTCGTTCGCGGGCGACGCCACGGGCCGGCCGGCGCGACGCAGGCGCGCGGCCTCCAGTCGCCAGGCATTGCGCGTGTTGCGCCACAGCGCACGCGGCAGGAAGCGCCAGAGCGACTCGCCGTATCGCGCGCTGGAGGCGTCCTCGGGCGTGGCGACATGCACGTGGTGCCCCCGCACATGCTCGATCTTGAAGCCGTGGTAGCCGACGCTCGCAAGGAGGACGCCGCCGCCGACGCGCTCGAGGCGCGTGTCGCGATGGATCAGCTCGTGCGCCGTATTGATCGCGAGCACGCCGCTGACGACGCCCTGCGACAGCACCCAGCCCGCGATGCCCCCGGGGCCGAACTCCGCATTCGCGACGAATCGCGTCGACCACGCGAGCAGTGCGAGCTGCACCGGCACCGCGAGCAGCGTGGGGATGCGGAACCAGCGGTCGTCGTCGAGGCGGCCCGCAGGCGCCGGATTGACCGGATCGTGGCCGAGGGCGTAGTCGACGACCGGCAGGAGCACGAACAGGAAGACGAGCGGGAACCAGGCCGCGAGGTCCGGCCGGCCCGAGGCGGCGCCCAGCCACGCGGCCGCCGGCATGAGCGCCGGCACCACGAAGACGAGGAGGAAGCCGAGGCGTTTCCAGAGCGGCATCACGCGACTCTAGCCTGCCGGCCCGGTGGCAGCCGGGCCGGCCGTCGCTTACCCACACCGCCTGTGGATAAGCCGCGGGAGCGGGTTCTGGATAAGCGGACGACAGGTGCGTCGCGGCGGGCATGTGCGCCGCATTGGCGAAAAAGTCGCCACCGCGGGCGCGTCGCATTGGGCCGCCGCTTGCCGCACACTCCGCGCACCGCCGCTCGCCCCGAGGCTCGCATGACGTCATGGCTCCGTCGCAAGGACATCGACCAGATCACCGTGCATGAGGAGGGTCGCCGCCTCGCCCGCACGCTCGGCTGGCCGCATCTCGTCGCCCTCGGCATCGGTGCGATCGTCGGCACCGGCATCTACACGCTGATCGGCGTCGGCGCGGGCCTCGCCGGGCCGGCGGTGCTGCTGTCCTTCCTCGTGGCCGGCATCGTCTGCGCCTGCGCGGCGCTCGCGTATGCGGAGATGTCGACGATGATGCCGGCGGCCGGCAGCGCCTACACCTACAGCTATGCGGTGCTCGGCGAGGGCATCGCCTGGGTGGTGGGCTGGAGCCTGATTCTCGAGTACTCGCTGGTGGTGAGCGCGGTCGCGGTGGGCTGGTCGGGGTCGGCGGTCGAGTTCCTGCAGGGCCTGGGCGTGGCGCTGCCGCAGGCACTCGTGGCAGGACCGCATGCCGGTGGCATCGTCAACCTGCCCGCGGTGCTGATCGTGTTCGCGGTCGCCGGCCTGCTGATGGTCGGCACCCGCGAGAGCGCGACGCTCAACGCCGCGCTCGTGGCGGTGAAGGTCGTCGCGTTGGCGGTGTTCGTCGCGATCGCGCTGCCGAGCTTCGACTCGGCGAACCTGCAGCCGTTCATGCCGCACGGCTTCGCGAAGTCGATGGGGCCGGACGGCGTGGAGCGCGGCGTGATGGCGGCCGCTGCGATCATCTTCTTCGCGTTCTACGGCTTCGACGCGATCTCGACGGCGGCCGAGGAGGCCAAGAACCCCGGGCGCGACCTATCGATCGGCATCATCGGCTCGATGGTCGGCTGCACGCTGATCTACGTGCTCGTGGCCCTCGCGGCAGTGGGCGCGCTCACGTACACCGCCTTCGCCTCGAGCCCGGCGCCGCTCGCGCTGATCATGCGCGAGCTCGGCCACGGCGGCGCCGCGGGGATCGTCTCCGGTGCGGCGGTGGTCGCGCTGCCGACCGTGCTGCTGGCGTTCTTCTACGGCCAAAGCCGCATCTTCTTCGTGATGTCGCGCGACGGCCTGTTGCCGCGCGGTCTGTCGAAGGTGAGCGCGCGTGGCACGCCGGTCGCGATCACGCTCTTCACCGCGGTGCTGGTCGCCGCGCTCGCCGGCGTGGCGCGCCTGGACGAGATCGCCGCGCTCGCGAACGCGGGCACGCTCGCCGCCTTCGTCGCCGTCGCCGCCTGCCTGCTCGTACTGCGCCGCCGCGATCCGGCACGACCGCGCGTGTTCCGCACGCCGGCCGCGTGGATCGTCGGGCCGATCGCGATCGTCGGTTGCCTCTACCTGTTCTGGAGCCTGCCGCAGCGCACGCAGCTGTGGTTCCTCGCCTGGAACGCGGTCGGCATCGTCGTCTACCTCGCCTACGGTCGCCGCGGCAGCGTGCTCGCTCGCCGCAGCGCCTGAGCCCGCATCGCCGATGACCGCATCGGCGCATCGCGATCGCCCGCCGGCGATCGCCCTGATGGGGCCGACGGCGTCGGGCAAGACCGCGCTCGCCGTCGAGTGGGCGCAGCATTTCGGCGGCGAGGTGGTGAGCGTCGATTCCGCGCTGGTCTACCGCGGGCTCGACATCGGCGCGGCGAAGCCGTCGATGGACGAGCGCGCCGGCGTGCCGCACCACATGGTCGACGTGCGCGAGCCGTGGGAACCGTATTCCGCCGCCGAGTTCGCGCAGGACGCGCGCGCCGCCGTCGAGGCGATCCTCGCGCGCGGCCGGCTGCCGATCCTCGCCGGCGGCACCGGGCTCTACTTCCAGGCGCTGCTCCAAGGGCTCGCGCCGATGCCGCAAGCCGACCCCGACACGCGTGCGGCGATCGAGGGCGAGGCCGCCGAGCGCGGCTGGGCGGCGCTGCATGCCGACCTCGCACGTGTCGACCCCGACGCCGCGCGGCGCATCCACGCGACGGACGCCCAGCGGATCCAGCGTGCGCTGGAGGTCTGGCGCCTGACGGGGCGTGCGATCAGTGACTGGCAGCGCGAGCGGCTGCGCGATCCGTTTCCCTGTCGCGTCCTGAAGCTGGTCGTCGCGCCCGCGGACCGCGCGGTGCTCCACGAGCGCATCGGGCGACGCTTCGACGCGATGCTAAAGGCGGGCTTCCTCGACGAAGTGCGCCGGCTGCGCGCAAATCCCACGCTCGCATCCCATCCGCGCCCGCTCGACCTGCCCGCCCTGCGCGCCGTCGGCTATCGCCAGGCCTGGGAGCACCTTGACGGCGCGTGCGATGCCCCCACGTTCCGCGAGCGCGGCATCCAGGCCACGCGGCAGCTCGCCAAGCGACAGATCACCTGGCTGCGTGGGCAGCTCGATGCGCTGTGGGCGGATCCGGCGCGCGAGCGGACACGCCTCGACAGCCTCGCCAGGGGCTTCCTCCCGTCGCGCCACTAGGGCCGTTCCGGGACGCGCATCCACACCATCCCCACGGGAAATCAGTCACTTTGCGCTACCATCGGGCGGTCGCTGCCGTGGGGACGACCGCGGCGACACGGTCCGCGCCCTGCGCCCGGCCGCCCATATAACGAGAAGAAAGGTGGGATAGAGATGTCGAAGGGGCAATCCTTGCAGGACCCGTTCCTGAACGCTTTGCGGCGCGAGCGCGTGCCGGTTTCGGTCTACTTGGTGAACGGCATCAAGCTCCAGGGGACCATCGAATCCTTCGACCAGTTCGTCGTGCTGCTGCGCAATACCGTGAGCCAGATGGTCTACAAGCACGCGATCTCCACGGTGGTGCCGGCGCGCAACGTGCGCGTGGGCCCGGGTGGCGGCTACGTGCAGCCGAGCGATGGCGAGCCCGGCGCGGAGCCCGCGCCCGAATGACGATCCTGCGGCCGGAGGTGCGGCGTGTTTGAGCGTTCGCGCAAGGGCGAACACGCGCTGCTGATCCAGCCGCATGCCGGCCCGCTCGACGAGTCGGTGCTGGAGGAATTCGCCGAGCTCGCCCGCTCGGCCGGCGCGACGGTGGCCACCGTGCTCACCGCGCGCATCGATCGCCCCAATGCGGCCACGCTCATCGGCAGCGGCAAGCTCGAGGAAGTGCTTGCCGCCGCGGAGGCGAGCGGCGCGGACCTGATCCTCGTCAACCATCCGCTCAGCCCCGGCCAGGAGCGCAACCTCGAGCGCGCGCTCAAGCGCCGCGTGGTCGACCGCACCGGGCTGATCCTCGATATCTTCGCGCAGCGCGCGCGCAGCCACGACGGCAAGCTGCAGGTCGAGCTCGCGCAGCTCCGGCACATGGCCACGCGCCTGGTGCGGGGCTGGACACATCTCGAGCGCCAGCGCGGCGGTGCGATCGGCCTGCGCGGCCCCGGCGAGACCCAGCTCGAGACCGACCGCCGCCTGCTGCAGAAGCGCCTCGAACAGCTCTCCGCCAAGCTCGACAAGGTCGAGGTGCAGCGCACGCAGATGCGCCGAGCCCGCGTGCGCAGCGGCATGCCGCGCGTCGCGCTGGTCGGTTATACGAACGCGGGCAAGTCGACGCTGTTCAACGCGCTCAGTGGCGCCGATGCCTACGCCGCCGACCAGCTATTCGCCACGCTCGATCCGACCGTTCGCCGCATCGAGCTGCCGGGCGGCGGCGTGGTGCTCGCCGACACGGTCGGCTTTGTCCGTGACCTGCCGCATGAGCTCGTCGCGGCCTTCCGCTCCACGCTATCCGAAGCGCGCGAGGCCGATCTGCTCCTGCATGTCGTCGACGCCGCCGATCCGTTGCGCAGCGAGCGGATCGCGCAGGTCGACGCCGTGCTGAAGGAAATCGGTGCGGCGGACATCCGCCAGCTGCTCGTCTACAACAAGATCGACCGGCTCGAGGACACCGCCGCACGCTACGACCGTTTCGTCGAGGAGCGCCCGCGCGTCTGGCTGTCGGCACGCGACGGCGCAGGGCTCGACCTTCTGCGCGATGCGCTGGGCGAGCTGCTGGGGCTGGAACGCGTGACGGGGCGCATCCACCTGCCCACGGAGGCGGCGCGCCTGCGCGGGCGGCTCTACGAGATCGGCGCGGTCCGTGCCGAGCGCGGCGACGAAGCCGGCTGGGAGCTGGACCTCGATCTCCCGCAGGCGGAGGCGCGACGCCTGGCCGATTCGGCCGGCGGGCACCTGCTCGCCCCGCTGATTCCGGAACCGCCGCAGGATCCGGGTCTTGCTTGAGGCCGCTGGACCCCCCACCTAGAATCGGAAATCCCTGCGCGCCGGCCCTTCGAGCCGCCCCGGCGATGGTCCGCCCACCCGGCGGCCGCCGGTGACGGCGGTCCGGCGCGTCCCCCTCAGGAGCAGGCATGGCCTGGAACACCCCCGGCAGTGACAACGGCGACCGCGGTCGCACCCCCAGGCGACGCGGCTTCGGCCCGCAGGACGTCTTCGACCGCCTGCGGGGCCTCGTCGACGGCAGCGGTGGGCCGGCGCGCTGGATTCCGATCGTCATCGGCCTGTGGCTCGTCTTCAGCTCGTTCGTGCTGGTCGCCGAACAGGAGCGCGCGGTGGTGCTGCGCCTCGGTGCCTATGCGCGCACGCTGAACCCGGGTCCGCACCTGAAGGCGCCGTGGCCGATCGAGAAGGTCGAGAAGGT
The DNA here is from genome assembly GCF_054781815.1 of Lysobacter humi (ex Lee et al. 2017). Taxonomy (NCBI): domain Bacteria; kingdom Pseudomonadati; phylum Pseudomonadota; class Gammaproteobacteria; order Lysobacterales; family Lysobacteraceae; genus Lysobacter; species Lysobacter humi (ex Lee et al. 2017). The sequence continues at coordinate 108,161 of NZ_BAAGTR010000009.1, forward strand.
CAACGCGACCCGCATCGAGACGTTCACCGACAACGTGCCGGTGCTGACCGCCGACGAGAACATCGTGCAGGTCGAGATCAACGTGCAGTACCGGATCTCCGACCCCGTGCTCTACCGCTTCGGCACGCGCGACGCCGTCGCCGTGCTCGAGCAGGCCTCGCTGTCCGCGGTGCGCGAACTGGTCGGCCGCTCCAAGCTCGACAACGTGCTCGGTTCGCGCAATGCGATCGCCGTGGCCGCGCGCGATCGCCTGCAGCGCTCGCTCGATGCCTACCGCACCGGGCTCGCGGTGACCGAGCTCAACCTGCCGAACGCGCGCCCGCCGGAAGCCGTCAAGCCGGCGTTCGACGACGTCAACAGCGCGCAGCAGGACAAGGACCGGGTGATCAGCGAGGCCCGCGCGTATGCGGCGAAGATCGTGCCCGAGGCGCGCGGCGCCGCGGCGGGCATCCGCGCGACCGCTGAAGGCTACAAGACCGCGAAGGTCGCGAGTGCGACCGGCGATGCGCAGCGGTTCACGCTGCTGGTCGAGCAATACAAGAACGCACCGGACGTCACCCGCAAGCGCCTGTGGCTCGAGACCGTGCAGGACGTGCTCGCGCAGAACCGCACGATCGTCGGCGGCGACTCGCGCCAGCTGATCTACGTCCCGATGGCCCCGCAGGCCGGCGCCGCGCAGGCCGCGCCGTCGGGTGCGGGCGCCCCCCTGATCACGCCCGAGATGCTGCCGTCGGTCACCGCGACCGAGGCTGAGTCGCGGGGACGTACGCCGCGCCAGCCGCGCGGCGAGGAGACCGGCCGATGAAAATGCCGATGTGGATCGTCACCGCGGTGATCGTGCTGGTGGCGCTGATGAGTTCCGTCTTCATCGTGCGCGAGGGCCACAGCGCGATCGTGCTGAACCTCGGGCGCGTGGTGCGCACCGACCTCGGGCCGGGCCTGCACTTCAAGGTGCCGCTGGTGGAGAGCGCGCGCGTCTTCGATCGCCGCCTGCTGGTGCTGCCGGCCGAGTCCGAGCGCTACCTCACCTCCGAGCGCAAGGACGTCAGCGTCGACTTCTTCGCGATCGGCCGCATCGAGGACCTGCGTGCCTTCTACCGCGCCACCGGCGGCGACGAGAAGGTCGCGATCGAGCGTCTGGCGCCGATCATCAAGGACGCGCTGCGCAACGAGATCAACAGCCGCACGCTGTCGGAAGTGGTCTCCGGTGACCGCACGCGGATCGTCGGCCAGCAGCTCGCGATCATCAATCGCGGCGCTTCGACGCTCGGCGTGCGCATCGCGGACCTGCGTATCAAGAAGATCGACCTCCCGACCGACAGCCGCGTGATCGACGACGTCTACAGCCGCATGCGCGCGCAGCGCCAGCAGGTGGCGAGCCAGTTGCGTGCGGAAGGCGAGGAGCAGGCGCAGCTCATCAAGGCGAATGCCGACCGCGACCGCTCGGTGATCGTGGCCGAGGCCGAGCGCGATGCGCAGCGCATGCGCGGCGAAGGCGATGCCGAGGCCACGCGCCTGTACGCCGACGCGGCGCAGCGTGATCCGTCGTTCTTCGCGTTCCAGCGCTCGCTCGATGCCTACCGCAAGGCGTTCGAGGGCGGTAGGACCGTCATCGTGCTCGACCGCGACGATCCGTTCCTGCAGTACATGAAGTCCGATCGTTGATGCTCGAGCCGCTGCTGTCGGCGATCTGCCTGGTGGCGGTACTCGAGGGTCTGTTCCTCTTCATCGCGCCCGACGGCTGGAAGCGCGCGGCGGAGCGGCTCTACGCGATCCCGAGCCGGCAATTGCGGCTCTTCGGCGCGGTGATCGTGGGCGCCGGGCTGGTGGCGCTGTGGATCGTGCGCCGGCTTGTCTGAGGGCCCCGCCGCCGGCGGTGGCCCCCGCGGTGCAAAACCCGGATAATGCACAAAAGCCGGACGGGGACTTCCCCGCCGGCTTTTTCCTTGTCCGGGGCCGCAAGGCGTCGGCGACACTTCAGCGGTCGGGCGGCAGGTCGCCGTCGGCGCGACAGGAGCGAGCGAGATGGGTCAGTCAGTCGTGGTGTTGGGCGCGCAGTGGGGCGACGAGGGCAAGGGCAAGATCGTCGACCTGCTGACCGAGGAGATCGGCGCGGTCGTGCGTTTCCAGGGCGGCCACAATGCGGGCCACACGCTCGTCATCGGCGGCAAGAAGACGGTGCTCCACCTGATCCCGTCGGGCATCCTGCGTCCCGACGCGCTGTGCCTGATCGGCAACGGCGTGGTGCTGCACCCGGGTGCGCTGCAGAAGGAAATCGCGGAGCTCGAGGGCAACGGGGTGGAAGTGCGCTCGCGCCTGAAGATCTCGCCAGCGACGCCGCTCATCATGCCGTACCACATCGCGCTCGATCAGGCGCGCGAGAAGGCCGCGGGCGGCAAGGCGATCGGCACCACGGGCCGCGGCATCGGGCCTGCGTACGAGGACAAGGTCGCGCGTCGTGGCATCCGCGTGGCGGACCTTCATTACCCGACCGAGCTCGCCGAGAAGCTGCGCAGCGCGCTCGACTACCACAACTTCGTGCTGACGAAGTACCTGGGCGTCGAGGGCGTGGACTTCCAGACGACGCTCGACGACGCGCTCGCGTTCGGCGAGTACGTCGAGCCGATGAAGGCCGACGTGGCCGGCATCCTCCATGACCTGCGCAAGCAGGGCAAGCGCGTGATGTTCGAAGGCGCGCAGGGCTCGCTCCTCGACATCGACCACGGCACGTATCCGTACGTCACCTCGTCGAACACGACGGTGGGCGGCGCCATGGCCGGCACGGGCGTCGGCGCGGACGCGATCGACTACGTGCTCGGCATCGCGAAGGCCTACGCCACGCGCGTGGGCGGCGGACCGTTCCCTACCGAGCTCGACGACGAAGTGGGACAGGGCATCCGCGACCGCGGCCAGGAATACGGTGCGACCACCGGCCGCCCGCGCCGCTGCGGCTGGATGGACATCGTGGCGCTCAAGCGTGCGGTCGCGATCAACGGCATCACCGGCCTGTGCATCACCAAGCTCGACATCCTCGACGGGATGGAGAAGCTCAAGATCGCGATCGCCTACGAATACCGCGGCAAGCGCACCGAGTACGCGCCGCTGGACGCCGCCGGCTGGGAGGAATGCACGCCGGTGTACCTCGAGTTCCCGGGTTGGCAGGAGAGCACCGCCGGCATCACCGAGTGGGAGAAGCTGCCGGCGGCGGCACGCGCCTACCTGCGCGCACTCGAGGAACTGGCCGGCTGCCCGCTCGCGATCGTGTCGACCGGCCCGGATCGCGACGCGACCATCGTGCTGGAGGATCCGTTCGCCTGAGTGGCACCGCGAGCCCACGAAAAAGCCCCGCATCGCGGGGCTTTTTCTCTGGTGGGCCCGTTGCAGGGCCGGGTGGGCCGCGCGATGCGGCGGTCCGTCAGAAGCCGATGTTGACGCCGACGCCCGCGCCCCAGTCGGGACTGCCATCACCCATGCCCTTGCTCGCGAAGACCTGCACGTCGCTCTTCTTGCCGACCGGCCGCGAGTAGAAGCCCGTGGCCTCGCGGCGTGCCCCGGTGGTGCGCGTCACCGCCTCGCGCCAGTCGACCTGCATGCCAACGCGACCGCGGCCCGCTGCGACGCTCGCACCCGCGTTCGCATTCGTCGCGGCGTCGACATCGATGTAGCGCGAGCGCCCGAACCGGGTGTAGCCCACGCCGCCGTAGAGCGTTGCGGTGCCGACGTTGCGGTAGACGTCGACCGCGGCGCCATAGTCGTTCGCGCCGGTGCCGAGGCCCTTGTCCTCGTCGGCCGTCGCGATCTTGGCGTTACCGGTGAAGCCGATTCCCGCGCTCTTGCCGGCCACGAGGTAGGTCGCGCCGAGTCGTGCATCACCGACACCCGATGCGGTGCCGCGTTGCGGAGGCGCGGGCTGCGCGCCGGGCTGCGCTCCGCCGAGCGCGGGATCGACGATCGGCAGGCCGGTGCGGCCGCGACCCTGTGGATTGCCGTTGGGGACGGTGCCGAGGCCGGGGACCACGTTGGAATCGCCCTCGACGCGCAGCCAGGGCACGCTCGCACGCACCGTCCAGCGACCGCGCGTGGCACTGGCCGAAAGGGGAATGGAATCGACACGGGTCTTCGATGCGGTGCCGTAGCGGCCGCTCGACGTCTCGACGCCGATGCCGACGCGTGCGCCGTCGGCGGCCTGCGCGGCGCCGATGGAGGCGATCAGGGGTAGGAGCAGGAGGGGGCGCATGGGGGCTCGTCGTGCGGTGGGGGAGGGCTCGCCCCGAAGGCGACGTGCTGGGCCCCGGTGTTCCCGGGGCCCGGTGTCGTACGAGGCAACCAGACGTTCGGCGCCGACGGCGATCAGCGACGCGAGCCGCGTGCGCCGGCGTCGCCATTGGCCGACGCGTCCGCCGAGGCGCCGCGGCGCGAGGCCCGCGCGTCGGCGCGGCCGCTGCCGTTCGCCGCGGCATTGGCCGAGCCGCCGCCGCTGCGCGCATCGCCGTCGGCCGATCCGCTCGCCTCCCCGCCGGCATTCAGCGAGCCGTCGCCGCGGCCGCGCAGCAGGTCGGAATCGGCCGACAGCGCGGCGTCCGCGGCGCCCTGCGCCGAACCCTGCGCGTTCGCCGCCGCGTTGCGTGCGGTGGAGCGAGCCGCGGAAGCCGTGCCCGTCGCGGTCGCGCGGGCATTGGCGGTCACGCCGGTGGCGACATCGAGGCCGCGCTGGCCCGCGTCGGCGGCACGCTCGCGGGCGTTGTCGAGGCCGCGGGTGACGCCCGACGCATCGAGCGAACCGTTTGCCGCGCCGTTGCCCTGACCGCGGCCGCCGAGCGCCACGCCATCACGCGTCACGTCGACGCTGCCTTCGCCGGACGCGCTGCCGTTGGCTGCGGCGCTCGCCGAGCCCGCGGTGCGGCCCGCGGTGTCGATCGCACCGTTGGCGGCCTGCTCCGCACGGGCACGGGTGCGCTCGGCCCGCTCGGCCGCGCGCTGCCGGACGGATTCGATGCGGCCGGCGGCGTCGAGCGTGCCGGACGCCTGGCCGCGCACGGCACCACCGAGGTCGCCACCCACGCGGCCGACGGTCGAATTCACGCTGCCGCCGAGCCCGCCGGTCAGGCCGCCGCCGATGGAGCCGCCGCCGCCGAGCAGCTGCGCCTGCGCGGGCAGGGCGACGGCTACGGCGGTGGCGAGGATCGAGGCGAGAAGAGTCGTCTTGCGCATGTCGTGTCTCCGGTTCCGCGGACCATCCGCGGTGTCTGGAGTGCTCTACGAACGTCGCATGGCGCTTCTTCCCGGCCTTCGGGATCGAGTCGGGATCCGTTCAGAAAGCCGTCGCGATGAGGCCTTCGCCGTAGCGCGCATCGCGGCCCGGTGCGCCGAGGTCTCGTGCCTGCGCGGCGAGCTCGCGTTGCACGTCGCGCGCCCGCACGGGCGAGGGCTCGCGCAGGCGCGCGGCGATCGCCCGTGCGACGACCGGCGCGGCGAACGACGTGCCGCGCTGGCGAGGGCCGACGACGCCGGGCGCACTGAAGTCCACCTGCGGCCCGCTCGCCGCCTCCGGCAGCACGCGCAGCTTCGCGTCGACGCCGCTCACGCCGACCACGCCGGGATACGCCGCGGGATAGAGCGGCGGCGCGGCGGGTCCGTCGTTGCCGACCGCCGCGACGATCACATGTCCGCGCTCGACCATCGCCTGCACCGCGCGCGCGAGCACCGGATTGTGGGGGCCGACCAGGCTCACGTTGACGACCGCGACGCGCTCGCGCGCCATCCAGCCCAGCGCCTCGACGAGGCCGAGCGTGGCGCGGCCGACGCGCTCGCCGCACCACAGGTCGGCGGCAAACAGCGTGCCGCGTGCCTGGGCGCCGAGGCGCGCGGCCACGGACGTGCCATGCGGCTGCGGGACCGCGCGACCGTCGCAGCCGAAGCGCTCGACGCGCATGCCGGGCACGCTGCGCGCGTCGACGCCACCGTCGACGAGGCCGATGCGCAGCTCGACCGCGGACTGCGGTGCGGCCGGCTGTGCGGACGGCGTTCCGGCGGGCAGGAAGACGTGCTGGTAGGCGAACTCGACGGCCGGCGCGGCCTGCTGCAGCGCGCGCATCGCCCGGCCCGGGTCGCGACGACGCGTGTCGCGCAGTACGTGGAGGTCGATGCCGAGCGCGGCGCCCTCGTCGGCCGCCCGCAGCACGTCGAAACCCGCCGCGCGGATCGCATCGAGCGCAGCGTCGTCCGCGCCTGTCGCGAGGAACTCGCCGCGAAGGACCGGCTCGCCGAGCGGATCGAGCGCGATGCGCAGCGGCTCGCGACGCAGCAGCTCGCGCACTTGCGCGTGGCGCAGGCTGTCGAGGGGGGCACGGATCAGCGGCGCGTTCGCAGCGCCCTCGACCACGCCCGCGACCGGCCGTGCGAGGTCCGGCAGCGACGGCAGCCCCGGCACGCCGAGCACCTGCGCCGATGCCGCGCCGGCGACGGTAGCGACGGCGAGGAAGGCGGTGAGCAGCACGCGGAGACGGTGCATGGGCAGGGTCCGGAGCGAAGCGGCCCGGATGCTAGCATCGGCCCGCCCCACGCCCGCTGACCGCAATTCGCGCGCGATGGAAGAAATCGGCCCTCCCGCACGTAGAGCCATCGAACGCGTGAACCGGACCGTCGATATCCAGCAGGGCCTGATCGAGCTGCTCCCGCGCCTGCGCCGCCTGGCGCGGGTGCTGACCGGCAATGCCTTCGATGCCGACGACCTGGTGCAGGTCGCGCTGGAGCGTGCGCTCGCGCGTGCGGACCAGTACCGGCCCGACGCACGCCTCGACGCCTGGGTGTTCGGCATCGTCCGCAATGCCTGGACCGACGAGCTGCGCGCTCGCACGCGGCGCGCAGCGGTGTTCGCGCCGGAGGAGGCGGGCGAGTCGGTCGGCGAGCTGGCGGTGGAGCGCCAGTCGGATGCGATGTCGGTCGCCAGCGCGATGGCGCGGCTGCCGGAGGAGCAGCGCGAAGTGGTGGCCCTCGTGCTGGTGGAGGGCCTGTCGTACCGCGAGACCGCCGACGTGCTCGGCGTCCCGGTCGGCACCGTCACCAGCCGGCTCGCGCGTGCGCGCGCCGCCCTGCAGAACCATCTCGGCGAGGCACCATGAACATCCGCGACGAAGACATCCAGGCCTACGTGGACGGCGAGCTCGCCGGCGCAGACGCCGCGCGCATCGAGGCGGCCGTCGCGGCCGACGTGCTGGTGGCCGCGCGCGTGGAGCGTGAGCGCCGCCTGCGCGCGCAGGTGCGGGGCGCGTTCGACGGCGTGCTCGCCGAGCCCGTGCCGCAGCGGCTGGTGGACGCACTGCGCGCGCCGACGGCATCCAACACGGCGGACGTGGTCGAACTGCGCACGCGGCGCGAGGCGAAGGCGCCGTCGCGCTGGCGCGTGCCGGCGTTCGCGATCGCGGCATCGGTGGCGGTGCTCGCGGCCGCGGCGTGGCTCCGCACGGGCACGGGGCCCGTCTCGATGGACACCGCCGGACTCGTCGCACGCGGCCCGCTCGCGCAGGCGCTCGAGCGCGGGCTCGCGAGCGAGCCGCTCGCAGGGACGGCGATCGGGCTCACGTTCCGAGACGCGGACGGGCGCATCTGTCGCACGTTCGCCGAGCCGCGCATGAGCGGGCTCGCCTGCCGCGAGAACGATGCCTGGCGCCTCGAGGTCGTCGCGCGACGCGGCCAGGCGGAGGGCGAAGTGCGACAGGCCTCCACGGCGCTCGCGCCGGAAGTGCAGGCGGCGGTCGACGCGCGGCTCGACGGCGACGTCTTCGACGCCGCGCAGGAGCGTTCATCGCGGGATGCGGGCTGGCGCTGACGGCCCCCAGGTCAGCGTAGTCCTTCGTTCGCGGATCGGCGGCGGACCATCGCGTCGGAAAATGACAGGTCGCGCGCAGCGGCGTTCGCTGCGTCCGGCGCGGCCGCCACTTCAGTGCGTTGCGAACACCCGCATCCGGCCGCGCGCATCGACGAGGGCCACGGAGAACGGCTGCGCCGCCATGCCCGGCACTTCCATGCCCGGCGAGCCGATCGGCATGCCCGGCGTGGCGATGCCGCGGCCCTCGGGGCGCTCGGCGAGCAGCCGGTCGACGTCGGCGACGGGCACGTGGCCCTCGACGAAATAGCCGGCGACCTCGGCGGTGTGGCACGAGCGCGCGGCGGCGGGCACGCCGAGCCGCTGCTTGATCGCCTGCATGTCGTCCGACACGCGCACGTCGACGGTGTAGCCCGCCTTGCGCAGGTGGTCGACCCACTTCAGGCAGCAGCCGCAGCCGGCGTCGCGGTGGACGATGACCGCGGGGCGCGCGCCACGGCTGTCGCCCGCCGTCGCGCGGGCTTCGTCCGGGCTCGATGCCTTCACGCCGGGCCCGGCGGCGACGGCGGCCGTGGGCGCGACGGCCAGCAGGCCCGTGAGCAGGAGCGGTGCGGTCAGGATGGGGTTCATGGCGACGGTTCGCGAGAGAGGCCGCAAGCCTAGTCCGCGTACCGGACGCGCGAAAGGCCCGGACGCTGCCCAGCGCCCGGGCCGCTCAGATCGCGTACGGAAAACGGCTCAGTGCGTATTGCGGCTGAAGCCCGCCCCGCGGCCGTGCATCGCGGTCGGTTGGCCCTCGGCCTGCGCGCCTTCGGACTGGTCGGCCTGGTTGTCGTCGTGCATCAGCAGGCTGTCGCGCTGGGTCTGCGTATTGATGCGGCCGTCGTTGGTCGCCTTCGTGAGGATCGGGTCCTCGCTCTGCGGCCGATTCTTGTTCGACATGGCGTGCCTCCGGTTGGTGTGGACACGCGCAGGCTGCCGTGTCCCGCGTTAGCGCCGGGCGAGCGTTGCGTGGACGGATGCAGCGGCATGGCGCGACGCTGACCCGCAGCTAACCCGGCGGATGCCAGGCTCCCGCTCCAGCCCGACGGCGGACGGAAACGCCAGCATGCCTATCGCGATCCGCAACCTGGCCGCCGCGGGCTTGGCCCTGTCGCTGGGCGGCTGCTCCATGCTCGCGTCGCTCTATGAAGAGCGCGTGCTGCGCATCGGCGCGATCCTGCTGCTCGTCGCGGCAGTCGTCGGTTTCGTCATCGCCCGCATGCGGCGGTCCTAGCGTTCCTCACCGCCGCTCGCGTTCCGGCGGCCCGAACCATCCGACTCTGCGACGATCCCGCCCATGAACCGACCTACCCACGCACCGCCGCGCGCCCCCGACGCCCACGTCCGCGTGCGCGGCGCGCGCGAGCACAACCTCAAGGACGTCGACGTCGACATCCCGCGCGACGCACTCGTCGTCTTCTCCGGCATTTCCGGCTCCGGCAAGTCGTCGCTCGCCTTCGGCACGCTCTTCGCCGAGGCGCAGCGTCGCTACCTCGAATCGGTCGCACCCTATGCGCGCCGGCTGATCGACCAGGCAGGCGTCCCGGACGTCGACTCGATCGAGGGCCTGCCCCCCGCGGTCGCGCTCCAGCAGCAGCGCGGCGCGACGAGCACGCGCTCGACGGTCGGCAGCGTGACCACGCTGTCGAGCTTGGTGCGCATGATGTATTCGCGCGCCGGCCACTATCCGCCCGGGCAGGCGATGCTCTATGCCGAGGACTTCTCGCCGAACACGCCGCAGGGCGCCTGCCCGCACTGCCACGGCCTGGGGCACGTGTACGAGGTGACCGAGGCCTCGATGGTGCCCGACCCGTCGCTGAGCATCCGCGAGAAGGCGATCGCGGCGTGGCCGCCGGCCTGGCATGGCCAGAACCTGCGCGACATCCTGGTCACGCTCGGCTATGACGTCGACCGCCCGTGGAAGGACCTGCCGAAGACGGAGCGCGACTGGATCCTCTTCACCGAGGAACAGCCCACCGCGCCGGTCTACCCCGGCTTCACGCCCGCCGAGACGCGCGCTGCTCTGAAGAAGAAGCTGGAGCCCGCCTACATGGGCACCTTCATGGGCGCGCGCCGGTACGTACTGCATACGTTCGCCACCACGCAGAGTGCGCTCATGAAGCGCCGCGTCTCGCGCTACATGGTCGGCAGCCTGTGCCCGGTCTGCGACGGCAAGCGCCTGCGCCGCGAGGCGCTGGGCGTGACGTTCGCCGGCGTCGACATCGGCACGCTGTCCCGGATGTCGTTCGACCGCGTCGCCGCGTTGCTGCAGCCGATCGCCGACGGACGCTTCGAGACGGCACCCGTCGCCGGTGCAGGCGAGAGCGCGCGAGGGCGCGAGGCGACGAAACGCGATCGCGCGCGCCGCGGCGCCGCCGGCCACGCGACGCACGCCGCGGCGCCCGACGTGCATCGCACGCCCGAGCTGTCGGAGGAAAAGCGCCTTGCCGCGCAGCGGATCGCCGCCGATCTCATCGCGCGTATCGGCACCTTGCAGGGCCTCGGGCTCGGCTACCTCTCGATGGACCGGAGCACGCCCACGCTCTCGCCCGGCGAACTGCAGCGCCTGCGCCTGGCCACGCAGATCCGCTCGAACCTGTTCGGCGTCGTCTATGTGCTCGACGAGCCGACCGCAGGCCTGCATCCTGCCGACGGCGAAGCGCTGCTCGATGCGCTCGACGCGCTGCGTCGTGCAGGCAATTCGCTGTTCGTCGTCGAGCACGATCTCGAGACCATGCGGCGCGCGGACTGGCTGGTCGACGTCGGCCCCGGTGCCGGCGAGCGCGGCGGCCGCATCCTCTACAGCGGCGTGCCCGACGGGCTGCGCAACGTGGCCGAGTCGAGCACCGCGCGCTACCTGTTCGCCGGGGACACGGTGCCCATGCGCACGCCGCGCAGGCCGACCGGCTGGCTCGAGCTGCGCGGCATCCATCGCAACAACCTGCATGGCCTCGATGCGCGCATTCCGCTCGGCGTGCTTACCGCGGTGACGGGCGTATCGGGCTCGGGGAAGTCGAGCCTGGTGAGCCAGGCGCTCGTCGAGCTCGTCTGCGGGCATCTCGGCCACGAGCCGGAGGACGAGCACGATGCGGCCGACGAGGCCGCGGGCCCGGTCGTGGAGACGCGCACGCAGGGCCATCTCGACGGCGATCTCGAGCTTGTGCGCCGCCTCGTTCGTGTGGACCAGAAGCCCATCGGCCGCACGCCGCGCTCGAACCTCGCGACCTACACCGGGCTCTTCGACCACGTCCGCAAGCTGTTCGCGGCCACGCCCGAGGCGCGCCGCCGGCGCTTCGATGCCGGGCGCTTCTCGTTCAATGTCGCCAAGGGCCGTTGCGAGACGTGCGAGGGCGAGGGCTTCGTCAGCGTCGAGCTGCTCTTCATGCCCAGCGTGTACGCGCCGTGCCCGACGTGCCACGGCGCGCGCTACAACGAGGCCACGCTCAAGGTGAGATGGCGCGAGCGCTCGATCGCGGACGTCCTCGCGATGAGCGTCGAGGAAGCTGCGGAGTTCTTCGCCGATGAGCCCGCCATCCGGCGCCCGCTCGAGCTCTTGCGCGACATTGGCCTCGGTTACCTGCGCCTCGGACAGCCCGCCACGGAACTCTCCGGCGGCGAGGCGCAGCGCATCAAGCTCGCCACCGAGCTGCAGCGCAGCCAGCGCGGCCGCGCACTCTACGTGCTCGACGAGCCGACGACCGGCCTGCACCCCGCCGATGTCGATCGCCTGATGACGCAGCTGCACGGGCTGGTCGACGCCGGCGGCACCGTGGTGCTCGTCGAGCACGAGATGCGGGTGGTGGCGCAGGCTGACTGGGTGATCGACGTCGGGCCGGGTGCGGGCGAGCAGGGCGGGCGACTGGTGGCCTGCGGAACGCCCGGGGACATCGCGCGTGCGAGCGACAGCCGTACGGCGCCCTATCTGGCGCGCGCACTCGGAACGTGAAGGGTGCCCCGGGCCGTCCCGCGGATCCGCAGCGTAGGGGGCCCTGCGGGTACGCGCCTCGCGACCTGCGACGCCCGTCTCAAGATCGGGTCGGCGCCTGCCGATAATGGCGCGTGACCCGACCGGGTCGGCCCGGAGCCCCGTGATTACGAGCCGCAGCATCGCCGAGACCCCGGCGCCCGGTCGCCCGCGCGGCCCCGGCGGGCGCGAGCGCGTGCTCGCGCTCGTCGCCGGGCGTGATCCGCGACGCCGCATCCGCCTGCTGCAATGGGTGACCGCCGGCGGCGTGTACGCCGCGGCCGCCGCGCTGATGGTCTGGGGCATCGACCACGGCTGGATGCGCGCCGCGCATCTCGTGCCGTGGGCGGCCTTCGTGGCGAGCGGCATCGTCACCGCCTACGTCGCGCTGCGCAGTGGCTGGAGCGAGCGCCTGCGCGACCCGGCGCTCACCGAATGGCAGATCGCGATGGCGATCGTCGCGGTCTGCTGGGGCTACCTGATCTGCGGCCCGATCCGGACCGTGACGCTCTTTCCGTTGCTGCTGATCTTCGCGTTCGGAGCGTTCGCGCTGCCGCGGCGGAGGATCGTCGGGCTCGCGCTGTTCGCCTCGCTGAGCCTCGTCGCGGTGACGGGCGCGCACATCCTCGGCCTCGCGCCCTCCGGCGACGAGCCGCCGGCCGCGAGCCTTCCGCTCGACGTCATCAACCTGGTGATGTCCGTGGTGCTGCTCTCGGCGTTCGCGGTCGTCGCCGCGCGCCTGTCCGCGCTGCGGTCTTCGCTGCGTGACAAGGGGGAGCGGCTGCGGCAGGCGCTCGCGGAGGTCCAGCGCCTCGCCACCACCGATGAACTGACGGGCCTGCCGAACCGCCGCTCGATGATGCAACGCCTCGAAGGCCTGCGCGGCTCGGCCGGGGCCTGCGGCACGGGCTTCTGCGTCGCCGTGATCGACATCGACCACTTCAAGCAGATCAACGACTCGCTCGGCCATGCGCAGGGCGATGCGGTGCTGTGGACCTTCGCCGACCACGCGCGGATGCACCTGCGCGACACCGACCTGATGGGGCGCTGGGGCGGCGAGGAGTTCCTCATCGTGATGCTCGGGCTGACGCTGCCGCAGGCGGTCACGCGCGTCGAATCCCTGCTCCAGGCCACGCGCGGCATCGATGCGGCGTCGCGGCCGCTGACCTTCTCGGCCGGTGTCGCCGCCCTCCAGCCCGACGACGACGTCTCCAGCCTCGTGCTGCGCGCCGACCAGGCGATGTACGCGGCCAAGCAGCACGGACGCAACCGCGTGCATGCCGCGGCGCGCACGGTGCATTGATTCGCTGGATATCGCGCGGATCGCGGCGCGAGCCGCGGCGCGTGGCCTAGGTCGCGGGATCCCGCGATCCGTGGAGCAGGCCTTCGACGGCGTCGGGCGACACCACGGCGAACAGGTGCCGGTCGATCTGCTCCAGAATGCCGGCCCACGCGCTCGTGGTTTCAGCGCGCATGCGCCCCTGCTCATGCAGCGGGCCGAACGACTGTTCCGCCTCGAGCGGCGGCCGGCAGGGCTCGGGCACAAAGACGAGCACGCCGCCGGCGCCGCTGTAGACGCAGAGCTCCATCAGGCCGTCGCCAGCGCGGGCGGCAGCAGGCGGTCGTATTCGGCGCGCACCACGGCGTAGCACTCGCAGGACTGGCGCTCCAGGCCGGCACGATCGACGATCGAGATGCGACCGCGCGAGTAGCGGATCAGGCCGAGGTCCTGCAGGCGCCGCGCGGCTTCGGTGACGCCTTCGCGCCGCACGCCCAGGCGCGCCGCGATGGTCTCCTGGGTGAGCTGCAGCTCGTCGCTGCCGATGCGGTCGTGGCACAGCAGCAGCCAGCGGCAGAGCTGCTTCTCGACGGAATGGTGGCGGTTGCAGACCGCGGTCTGCGCCATCTGCGCCAGCAGCACCTGCATGTAGCGCGTGGCCATGAACTGGAACTGCCCGCCGCGGCGGAACTCGCGGTCCGCCACGTCGGCGCGCAGCGCCAGCGCCTCGCCCGCCACCTGCACCACCGCGCTGGACGGCGTCGACCGGCTGTCCATCAGCGTGGCGATCCCCACCAGCCCCTCGCGTCCGATCATCGCGAACTCGGTGCTGTCGCCGCTCTCCGTGGTGTACGTCATCGACACCACGCCCGAGCGCGGGAAGTACATGCACGGCTGGGTCGCGCCGCTGGCATAGAGCACCTTGCCCGCGGGGAGCTCCACGACCTGCAGGTCGTCGCGCAGGCGGTCGCACTCTTCCTCGGACAGCGTCTCGAGCAACCCGTTGCGTGCCAGCCAGCGCGTCGTCGTGGTGTTCATTCCCCTCGGCCACCTCCCTATTCAGCGAAGGATTGTCGGACGCCGGGGGGGACAGCGTATGTACGCCAGCGCACACAGCCGACGGGCGGCTCCGAGCGCGGCGGCCCGGCGCCGCGGGACCGTCGTCCGCGCGGCGCCGGGTGCGTCACATCACGTTGGGCTCGCTGAAGGCCTCGGGCTCGTCCGCGAACGCCTCGACCGGCACGCACGAGCAGAAGACGTTCTTGTCGCCGTAGACGTTATCCACGCGGCCCACCGGCGGCCAGTACTTGTGCTGCTTCAGCACCGGCAGCGGGAACGCGGCGAGCTCGCGTGGATAAGCATGCGTCCACTCGCTGCCCGCCACCATCGTCGCGGTGTGCGGCGCGTTCTTGAGCGGATTGTCCTCGCGGTCGAGCCGGCCGTCCTCGATCGCGCGGATCTCGTCGCGGATCTGGATCATCGCGTCGACGAAGCGGTCGAGCTCGTGCAGCGACTCGCTCTCCGTCGGCTCGACCATCAGCGTGCCGGCCACGGGGAAGCTGAGCGTCGGCGCATGGAAGCCGAAGTCGATCAGGCGCTTGGCGACGTCCTCGGCGGAGATGCCGGTGGCGTCCTTGATCGGCCGCAGGTCGAGGATGCACTCGTGCGCGACGAGGTCGTTGCGGCCCGAATAGAGCGTCGCATAGTGCGGCTCGAGGCGCTTGGCGATGTAGTTGGCATTGAGCAGGGCCACCTGCGTCGCGCGGCGCAGGCCTTCGGCGCCCATCATCGTCACGTACATCCAGCTGATCGGCAGGATCGAGGCCGAGCCGAAGCTGGCTGCCGACACCATGCCCACGTCGCCAGTGCCCACGCCTTCGGTGCGCAGGCCATCGCGGTGCAGCGCGCCCGGCAGGAACGGCGCGAGGTGCGCCTTCACCGCGCATGGGCCCACGCCCGGGCCGCCGCCGCCGTGCGGGATGCAGAACGTCTTGTGCAGGTTGAGGTGGCTCACGTCCGAGCCCCACTTGCCGGGCTTGGCCACGCCCACGAGCGCATTCATGTTCGCGCCGTCGGTGTACACCTGGCCGCCGTGCTCGTGGACGATCTCGCAGATCTCGACCACATCCTCCTCGAACACGCCATGCGTGGAGGGGTAGGTCATCATGATCGCGGCGAGGCGGTCGCTGTACTTCTCGGCCTTCGCGCGGATGTCGGCCACGTCGACGTTGCCGTTGGCATCGCACTTGGTCACCACGACCGACATGCCGCACATCTGCGCCGACGCCGGGTTCGTGCCGTGCGCGGACTCGGGGATCAGGCAGATGTCGCGGTGGCCCTCGCCGCGCGCGCGGTGGTAGGCACGGATCGCGAGCAGGCCCGCGTATTCGCCCTGCGCGCCGGAATTGGGCTGCAGGCTGACCGCGTCGTAGCCCGTGCACTCGACCAGCATCTGCTCCAGCTCGGTGATGAGCTGGCGATAGCCTTCGGCCTGGTCGGCCGGTGCGAGCGGATGGATGTTCGCGAACTCCGGCCACGTCACCGGGATCATCTCCGCGGTGGCATTGAGCTTCATCGTGCACGAGCCCAGCGGGATCATCGTGCGATCGAGCGCGAGGTCCTTGTCGGCCAGCATGCGCATGTAGCGCAGGAGCTCGTGCTCGCTGTGATGCGTGTTGAACACCGGGTGCGTGAGGAAGGGCGAGCTGCGCAGCAGGGCCTGCGGCAGCGCGTCGGCGGTCTCGCTGTCCAGCGCGTCGATGTCGCCGATGTCCGCGCCGAAGACTCGGGCGAGGGCGGCGATGTCGTCGCGCGTGGTCGTCTCGTCGAGGCTGATGCCCACCGATGCGCCGTCGATCGCGCGCAGGTTGATGCCGGCCTCGCGCGCCTTCGCGTGGACCGCCGCGGCGTCCACGCCGGTGACGTGCAGCGTGTCGAAGTAGTTCGCGCCGACCGCCACCCCGGCCTTGCCGAGCGCGCCGCCGAGGATCACGGCGAGGCGATGCACGCGCCGGGCGATGCGCGTGAGCCCTTCGGGCCCGTGGTAGACCGCATACATGCTGGCCATGACCGCCAGCAGGACCTGGGCGGTGCAGATGTTGCTCGTCGCCTTCTCGCGGCGGATGTGCTGCTCGCGCGTCTGCAGGGTCAGGCGGTAGGCGGGCTTGCCCTCGGCATCGATCGAGACGCCGATCAGGCGGCCCGGCATCGAGCGCTTGAAGGCGTCGCGGCAGGCCATGAAGGCCGCATGCGGGCCCCCGAAGCCGAACGGCACGCCGAAGCGCTGGCTGTTGCCCACCACGATGTCCGCACCCCATTCACCGGGCGCGGCGATCAGCGTCAGCGCCAGCAGGTCGGTGGCGACCGACACCAGGCCGCCGCGCGCGTGCACCGCTTCGGCGAGCGCGCGGTAGTCGCGCACTTCGCCGAACGTCGTCGGGTACTGCAGCAGCACGCCGAAGGCGTCGGTGTCGACCGCCTGCACGTCGTCGCCGATCACGAGCTCGATGTCGAGCGGCTCGGCGCGCGTGCGCAGCACGGCGAGCGTCTGCGGATGCACGCCATTGGAGACGAAGAACACGTTCGACTTCGACTTGGCCGAGCGCTTGGCGAGCGTCATCGCCTCGGCGGCCGCGGTGGCCTCGTCGAGCAGCGACGCGTTCGCGATCTCCATGCCGGTGAGCTCGGCGACCATCGTCTGGAAGTTGATCAGCGCTTCCATGCGGCCCTGCGAGATCTCCGCCTGGTACGGCGTGTAGGCCGTGTACCACGCCGGGTTCTCGAGGATGTTGCGCAGGATGACGTTCGGCGTCTGCGTGCCGTAGTACCCCTGGCCGATGAACGAGCGGAAGACCGTGTTCTTCTTCGCGATGCCGCGGATCTTGGCGAGCGCCTCGACCTCGCTGATCGGCTCGGGCAGTGCGAGCGGGTTCGGGGAGCGGATCGAGCCGGGCACGATCGCGTCGGTCAGTGCGTCGATCGAGTCGAAGCCGACGGTGCGCAGCATGTGCGCGATCTCGGCCGCGTTGGGGCCGATGTGGCGCTCGAGGAAGCCGTCGTGGTGCTCGAGGGCGCGGAGGGTAGCGGGCTGGGTCATGGCGGGCATCTAGGCGCGGGCGGGCCGCGGGAGGGGTATCGGGCCTCGCGATGCGACCTGCGTCGCACGTGAAGACCCGCCCGCCGGCCTCGCGGCCGACGGGCGCTCGCGGGCTCGCAGCTCGCGCTGCTCGAAAGCCCCGCTCGCCCCCTCTGTCCTTTTGCCTGAGAGTTTGGACACGCGGGGGAGGCGGCGTGTCTTGCCCCTTCGGCGCCGGCGCGGACCCGAGGGCCGGCCGATCTCTCCAGAGTGTGTACAACCGGCGGTACGGGGCCTGAGCGATTCCGGGCGATTGCGCCTTCGGCAGCGGGTCGGGCCCGCTTCTCCCACCGGATGTGTCGTGCCGATTATAGCCGCGGGCACGGTCCGGTCCGACGGTCCTGTTCCGGGTCGGCGCGGCCGGTCGGCCTCGCGTCAGGCCCCGACACACCGCAGACGGCCAGCACATCGACCAGTCGCCGCGCCTGAACGATACGCCGCGGTTCTACCCGGTCGCTTCCGCCTCGGCCTGAAGCTGCAATTGCCAGAGCTGGGCATAGTGCCCGGGCCGCGCGATCAGCTCCTCGTGCGTGCCAGCCTCCACGATGCGGCCCGCGTCCATCACCAGGATCCGGTCGGCATTCATCACGGTCGACAGCCGGTGCGCGATCACGAGCGTGGTGCGCCCCTGCGCGATGCGCTCGAGCTCCGCCTGGATGGCCTTCTCCGAACGCGAGTCCAGCGCCGACGTGGCCTCGTCGAAGATCATGATGGCTGGGTTCTTGAGCAGCGCCCGCGCGATCGCGACGCGCTGCTTCTCGCCGCCGGAGAGCTTGAGGCCACGCTCGCCGACCTCGGTCTCGTAGGCATCGGGCATGGCGAGGATGAAGTCGTGGATGTGGGCGGCGCGCGCGGCGGCCTCGACCTCCTCGCGGCTCGCGTCCGGCCGGCCGTAGTGGATGTTGTAGAAGATCGTGTCGTTGAACAGGACGGTGTCCTGCGGCACGGTCGCGATCGCGGCGCGTACCGACGCCTGCGTGAGGTCGCGCAGGTCCATGCCGTCGATCGTGATGCGCCCGTGGTCCGGGTCGTAGAAGCGGTAGAGCAGGCGCGCGAGCGTCGACTTGCCCGAGCCGGAATGGCCCACGACGGCGACGGTCTGGCCGGGCCGGATGTCGAAGCTGATGCCCTTGAGGATCTCGCGGCGCGGGTCGTAGGCGAAGCGCACGTCCTCGAAGCGCACGTGCGCCTGGCGGGTCTGCAGCGGCGTCGCGTCCGGGCGGTCCTGCACGTCGAGCTTCTCGTCGAGCAGGCCGAACAGCCGCTCCATGTTCGTGAGCGCCTGCTTGATCTCGCGGTACATCATGCCGAGGTAGTTGAGCGGCGCCGCGAGCTGCAGCAGGTAGGCATTGACCAGCACCAGGTCGCCGAGCGTGAACTCGCCCGCTACCACGCCGCTCGCCGCGCGCCACATGAGCGCCGTGACGCCGAGCGAAACGATCACCGTCTGCCCCACGTTGAGCACGGCGAGCGACTTCAGGCTCATGACGGTGGCCTCCTCGACGCCCTTGAGGTTCGCGTCGTAGCGGCGGGCCTCGTGCTCCTCGTTGCCGAAGTACTTCACCGTCTCGTAGTTGAGCAGCGAGTCGATCGCGCGCGCGTTCGCCCGGGTATCGGCCTCCACCTTCGCGCGGTAGTAGCGCGTGCGCCATTCGGTGACGGCGAACGTCCAGCCGATGTAGCCGAGCAGCGTGGCGAGCGTGATCGCGCCGAAGGTCCAGTCGTAGGCCCAGACGAGGAAGGCGGTGACCAGCGTGACCTCGATCGCGGTCGGGATGATCGTGTAGATCGTCCAGTCGAGCAGGTCGGTGATCGCGGTGCCGCCGCGCTCGACGTCACGCGAGACGCCACCGGTGCGCCGTTGCAGGTGGAAGCGCAGGCTGAGCGCATGCAGGTGGCGGAAGACCTGGAGCGTGACCTCGCGTGCGGTGCGCGCCATCACGCGCGCGAACACCACCTGCCGCAACTCGGTGAAGAGATTGGAGCCCACGCGCGCCGCGCCGTAGGCGGCGAGCAGGAGCACCGGCAGCACGCGCAGGTCCGGCGCGGTATCGAGCGAGTCGACGATCCGCTTGAGCAGCATCGGCACGGTGAGCCCGAGCAGCTTCGCGGCCAGCAGGAAGGTGATCGCGATGACGATGCGCGCCACGTGCGGCCGCAGGTAGGGCAGCAGCGAGCGCACGATGCCGAAGTCGCTGCGCTCGGTGCCGCGACGGCGGACGAGGAGAGGGGTGGAGTCCATCGTCCCAACCTAGGGGCGTGGGCCGGCCCGGGCAACCCCGCCGGGGGTGACGGCGCGTTCCGCATGCGGGCACGCCGCGCTGTTGCGCGAGGGCGACGCCGCGTGCGCATCGCAGCCCGTACCCTAGTCGCCCCACCTTCGCCCGCGCCCGATGACCGAGCCCGCGACCCGGCCCTCCACGCGACGCCTCGCCCTGCTGCTGGGCGGGCTCGCCATGTTCGGGCCGTTCTCGATCGACACGATTTTCCCGGCGTTCCCCGCGATCGGCCGCCAGTTCGCCGCGAACGGCGTCGCGATGCAGCAGACCATCAGCGTCTACCTGATCGCCTACGCGGTGATGTCGATCGTGCACGGGCCGCTGTCGGACGCGATCGGGCGTCGGCGCGTGATCCTCGGCGGGCTCGTGGTCTTCGCCTTCGCGTCCGTGGGCTGCGCGCTGGCCACCGACCTGCCCACGCTGCTCGCGTACCGCGCGCTGCAGGGTCTGTCCTCGGGCGTCGGGCTCATCGTCGGCCGCGCCGTGATCCGCGATGTCTTCCAGGGCCCCGATGCGCAGCGGCTGATGAGCCAGGTCTCGATGATCTTCGGCATCGCGCCGGCCATCGCGCCGGTGATCGGCGGCTGGATCCTCGGCTGGCAGCGCTGGCCGATGATCTTCTGGTTCCTCGTGGCGTTCGCCGTCGTGCTGCTCGCCGCGACGTGGGCCGTGCTGCCGGAGACGCATCCGCCCGCCGCGCGCCTGCGCCTGGCGCCGCGGCAGTTGCTGCGCGACTACGCGGCGATTTTCCTCAACCCGCGGTTCCAGCGGCTCTCGGCCGCGTCGGCGCTGAACTTCGGGGCGCTGTTCCTCTACATCGCGTCGGCGCCGGCCTTCGTGCTCGAAATGCTGCGGCTCGACGGTCGCCACCTCACCGAGACGCAGTTCGGCTGGTTCTTCATCCCCACGATCGGCGGCATGGTGCTGGGCTCGTTCACCTCGGGGCGCGCGGCGGGGCGCCTCGGCGGCGACCGCCTCGTGCAGATCGGCTTCGCCGCCGCCGCGGTCGCGATGATCTACGGGCTTGCCTACAACCTCGTCGACCGTGTGCCCGACGTGCCCTGGGCGCTCGTGCCCATGGCGATCCACGCCTTCGGCATCGCGCTCGTGTTCCCGGTGATCACGCTCGCCATCCTCGACATGTATCCGCGGCAGCGCGGCTCGGCGTCGTCGCTGCAGGCGTTCATCAGCCTGGTGATGAATGCCCTGATCGCGGGCGTGGTGTCGCCGTGGCTCACGCACGATCCGCTGTGGCTCGCGATCGCGGCGGCGGCAATGGTGTTGGGTGGCTGGCTGTTCTGGCGGTGGGAGGCGCGGGTATCGCGCCATGCCGCATGCCCGGCGGCGGGAGGCGACCTGCCCGGCGAGGGCGTCTGACCGATACGCCGTGTCCGCGGTGGTCGAGGATCGCTGTAGCACGCCGCCGAAATTCCGCGCAAAAGAAAAGGCCGGCTTTCGCCGGCCCTTTCCCGGCCATCGTCGCGATCAGGTCCGCGGCGTCGTGCCGGCCTGCGCAGTCGGCGCTGCGGCGGGCGCCGCCGGTCGCGCGCCCGGCGGGGACGCAGGTGCGCCGGACGCGGCATTCGCCTGCCAGCCGCACGTGCGCCCCTCGTTCTGCTGCTTGAGCCATGTCTGCAGCGGTGCGAAGTATTCGAGGATCGCGGAAGCGTCCATCTTCTCGCCGCCGGTCAGCTCCTTCATCGTCGCCTGCCACGGCTGGCTCGCGCCCTTGTTGAGCATCGCCCAGAACTTCTGGCCGGCCGCCGGGTTCCCCGCGAAGCTGCATTCGTACAGCGGGCCGGTATGCCCCGACGCCGTGCACAGCGACTTGTAGAACTGGAACTGCAGCACGTGCGAGAGGAAGTAGCGCGTGTACGGCGTATTGCCCGGCACGTGGTACTTCGCGCCGGCGTCGAAGAACTCCTCGCCGCGCGCCGTAACCGGCGCCACGCCCTGGTACTTGGCCTTCAGGTCCCACCAGGCCTTGTTGTACTGGTCGGGCTTGATCGAGCCGTCGAAGACGCCCCAGCGCCAGCGGTCGATCATCAGGCCGAACGGCAGGAACGAGACCTTCGCCAGCGCCATGCGCATCTGCGCGTTGATCAGTGCCTCGTTGCTCTGCTGCTGCGCGTCGACGAGCCCGATCGACTGCAGGTACTTCGGCGTCATCGCCAGCACCATCGTGTCGCCGATCGCCTCGTGGAAGCCGTCATGCGCGCCCGCCTGGAAGATCGGCGGCAGCTTGTTGTAGGCCAGGTAGTAATAGACGTGGCCCAGCTCGTGGTAGATCGTGGTGAAGTCTTCCTCGTTGGGCTTGATGCACATCTTCGTGCGCACGTCGCCGGCCATGTTCATGTCCCAGGCCGAGGCATGACAGACCACGTCGCGATCCCGCGGCTTGATGAACTGCGTCTTGTCCCAGTAGCTCGCGGGCAGCTTGGGCATGCCGAGCGACGTGTAGAACTCCTGCGCGCGCTCGGTCATCTGGCGCGCGGTGGCGAGTGCCGCGGCCTGTTCGGCCTGCGCCAGCGCCGACGGCGTGCGCTCGCCGGTGAGCTTGCCCGTCTCGGCGGCGAGGTTGCGCTGGTACTGCGCCTGCAGCGCGGCGTTGATGTCGAGGCTGCCGGCGCCCGGATACGGGGCGAGCAGGTCCCAGATGTTCCCCCAGTCCTGCTGCCACATGTTGCCCATCAGGTGCGCGGGCAGCATGCCACCGGCGACGTGGCCCTTGTCGCTGCCGTACTTGGCATCGAGGCGCGAGCCCGCGTAGCAGTGCAACTGCTCGTAGAGCGGCTTGACCTGGCCCCAGAGGCGATCGGTCTCGGCGGCGATCTCCGCCGGCGTCATGTCGTAGCCCGAGCGCCACAGCTCGCCGGCGTCGGCGAAGCCGAGGTCGCGCGCGCCTTCGTTCACCAGCGAGACGAAGCGCGTGTAGTCCTTGCGCATCGGCTGGCTGATCGTGTGCCAGCCCTGCCAGGCCTGCAGCTGCTGGTCGTAATCGCGGTTGCTGCGCAGCACGTCCTCGAGCTCGCCGAGCTGGCGGCAGCTGCGCGCCGGGCCTTCGCCGGTACAGAACTCGCCCGCGCCGTACATGCCTTCCATGCGCGTGGCGATCTGGGTGAGCTCGGCGAGCTTGGCCGGATCCTTCGGCGGCGGCATCGCGGCCGACAGCTTGAGGAGCCGAATC
Organism: Lysobacter humi (ex Lee et al. 2017); assembly: GCF_054781815.1. Classification (NCBI taxonomy): domain Bacteria; kingdom Pseudomonadati; phylum Pseudomonadota; class Gammaproteobacteria; order Lysobacterales; family Lysobacteraceae; genus Lysobacter; species Lysobacter humi (ex Lee et al. 2017). Next base: position 130,872 of record NZ_BAAGTR010000009.1, read on the forward strand.
GCGCGCGCCGACTCGGGCGACATCTTCTGGCCCTCGAAGCGCCGAGACTGCTCGATCCAGCTGTTGAGCTGCGCCAGGTAGCGCTCGTTCGCCTTGGCCGACAGCATCTGGCTGTCGTCGTTGATGTACGTCGACGAGAGCCACTGCGCCGCGGTGAGTTCCGGATAGATCCGGCGGTATTCCTCGTTGACGCGCGCGACGAACTGGTCGGCGGTCTCGTTCGCGGGTGCCGACGAGGCGGACGTGGCGGCGCCGGTCGCGGTCGGACTCGCCTGGCGGTCACAGCCGGACAGGCCGATGGCGGCAAGGATGCTCAGCGCGAGCAGGGCGCGTGCGGGCTTCATGGAAACTCCGGTGGGGCAGGGCGCGGAGAGCGCGGTGCCCGCAGGCTAGAGGGGCCACCGGGGCCGCGCAAGCCGGCCGCACCGGGCGCGCGCAGGCGTCAGCCGAAGCGGGCGCCGTCGCATGGGGGTTCGACGAGGCGTCGGGTCGCGGCGTCGACGAGCCCCGCCCGCGCCAGCCACGCCCAGGCCTCCGCCGCATCCTGTTCGACGTAGGCACGCGCCGAGCCGAGCCGGAACGTGTAACCCCAGGCATCCATGTCGGCCAGCACGCGCCCGGCGCCGACGCCGGGCAGCGCGTCCCCGAGCAGCGCCTGCAGCACGCAGACCGCGTCCTCCTCCTCGACCGAATCGGTCGCATCGGTGTGCACCGCGGCGCGACGCTCGGGCGGCAGCACGATCAGATGCGCCGCCTCGTGCAGCAGCGAGTGCACGGGCGTGTCACCGCGCGCGTACACGGTCGCGCCGATCAGGCCCGCCTCGCAGTCACCCCAGTAGCTGCCGGGAATTTCATCGCCGTCGGCGACGTGCTCCAGCCGCAGCCCGTAGCGCGCGAGCAGGGCGGTGACGTGCGAGGCGTCGATGTCGGACAGGGTCAGCATTGGATGGCCGGAAACGGAAATGCCCCCGCAGGGCGAGGGCATCCGGTGCAGCGTCGACGCCTCAGAGCGTGGCTTGCTGCTGGTTCTCGGGCAGCGCGACGGAGATGTCGAGCACCTTGTTGTCGCCTTCGCCGATCAGGTCGACCTTGACCGACTCGGCGTCGACGTTCACGTACTTGCGGATCACCTCGAGCAGCTCGCGCTGCAGCATCGGCAGGTAGTCCGGCCCGCCGCGGCCGGCACGCTCGTGCGCCACGATAATGCGCAGGCGGTCCTTCGCGACGTTCGCGGTCTGCTTCTTGGCCGTGAGGAAGTCGAAGATGCCCATGGCTCAGCCTCCGAAGAGCTTGCTGAGGAAGCCCTTCTTCTCGACCTGGGTGAAGCGCAGCGTGCGGGTTTCGCCGAGCAGGCGTGCGACCGCGTCGTCGTAGGCCTGCGCGGCGTCGGACTGCGTCTCGAGGATGACGGGCTCGCCCTTGTTCGAGGCATTGAGCACGTCGCCCGATTCCGGGATCACGCCCACCGCCTTCAGGCCGAGGATCTCCTCGACGTCGCCGATGGAGAGCATCTCGCCGGTTTCCACGCGCTTGGGGCTGTAGCGCGTGAGCAGCAGGTGCTCCTTGATGCGCCCGCCCTGCTCGGCCTTGCGCGTCTTGGAGGCGAGCAGGCCCAGGATGCGGTCGGAGTCGCGCACCGAGGACACTTCCGGGTTGACCACGACGACGGCCTGGTCCGCGAAGTACATCGCGAGGAACGCACCCTTCTCGATGCCGGCCGGGGAGTCGCAGACGATGTAGTCGAAGCCGTCGGCGGCGAGGTCGTCGAGCACCTTCTGCACGCCTTCCTTGGTGAGCGCATCCTTGTCGCGCGTCTGCGACGCGGCGAGCACATACAGGTTGTCGAAGCGCTTGTCCTTGATCAGCGCCTGCTTGAGCGAGGCCTCGCCGTTGACCACGTTGACGAAGTCGTACACCACGCGGCGCTCGCAACCCATGATCAGGTCGAGGTTGCGCAGGCCGACGTCGAAGTCGATGACGGCGACCTTGTGGCCGCGGCGCGCGAGGCCGCAGGCGAGGCTCGCGCTCGTCGTGGTCTTGCCGACGCCGCCCTTGCCCGAGGTGACTACGATGATTTCGGCCAACTGAGGTTCCTCCGTATTCCGTGATAGCCCGCACGGCTTGGCCGGCGCGGGCGACAGCATGCCCGAAAGCATGCGGCCGTGTGTTGGATTAGTGTTCGAGCGCCTCGATGCGGATCCGGCCCGTCTCCAGCCAGACCTGCACGGGCTTGCCGAGCAGGTGCGCGGGGATGTCCTCCGACACCGTGTAGTGCCCGGCGATGGCCACGAGCTCGGCATGGAACTCGCGGCAGAAGATGCGGGCCTGCTCGAAGCCCTGCGCGCCGGCGAGCGCGCGGCCGCGCAGCGCGCCGTAGATGTGGATCGACCCGTCGGAGATGACTTCGGCGCCGGCACCCACCGCGGAGAGGACCGTGAGGTCGCGGCCGTCGGCGTACACCTGCTGGCCGGAACGGATCGGCGCCGCCTGGATCATGCCCGGCTGCCCGCCCGGTGCGGACGGCGCGGCGACGGCCGGCTCGCGCACGGGTTCCGGCTCACGCCGCGGCGCAGGCGCAGGGGTCGGCTCCGGCGCCTCGCCGGCGGCACGCTCGTACTGCGCCCGGAACTTGGCGAGCAGGGGCAGGCCGAGCTGTTCCGACAGGCGCTCGATCTCGGTCGTGCCGTAGGCGAGCGCGACGGGCAGCACGCCGGCATCGCGCAGCGCATCGACCAGCGCGCGCGCGGTCTCGACGTCGGGCGTGCGCGTCAGGCCGCCGAAGTCGAGCACCACGGCGGCACGCGCGAACAGGTTCGGCGCGCGCTGCACGCGAGAGCGCATCTCCTCGGCGAGCTTTTCCACGTCGAGCGTGCGCACGCGCAGGTTGGCGATGCCGACCTGGCCGATCTTCAGCTCGCCCGCGGGCTCGAAATCCATCGCGGCATTCATGCGTTCGTCCCTGTGGCGCGCGTCACGTCGAGCGTGCGCGGCGTGTGGATCCATGGCTCGGCGGGCAGCGCGCGGCCGTAGGTCTCGGCGACCCACGGATAGCTGCAGAGCTCCTTCATCAGCATCGAGGCGCGTAGGCCCGTCTCTTCCATCACCTGCTGGCCGACTTCCTGGAAGCCGAACGTGCCATGGAAGAGCATCACCGGGTCGATGCCGCCCTGCAGGAGGATCTCGCAGGCCATGCGCGGATAGCGCAGCTCGGCATAGCTCTGCGCGTCGGCATAGAACGCGCGGCCGACGCCACCGCCGCGACGGCGGCTCGCCACCACGATGCGGTCGATGTAGAAGAACTCCGAATGCCGTTCGCTGAACCAGCGGAAGTTCGAGCTGTCGTGGCCCGAGGCATCGCCCATGCCGATCAGGAAGCCCGCCAGCGAACCGTCGCGCTCGGCCACGCGGAAGTACTCGGCGCGCTCGAAGAAATACTTCAGGCGGTTGGAGTCCAGCGGGAGGATCGCGGGTCCGGCGGCGTTGTTCAGGGCTAGGACGGAATCCAGCTCGTGCTCGCGCACGTCGCGGACGACGATCGACATTCTCTTGCGGCTCCCGGTGGTGCGCCGCGCCCGTCCGGCGCGGCGCGGGATTATCGCACGCCCCCGGGCGCGGGCCAGCGCCGCTTGGCATGACTTCCGGCGGGGCGAGGGCGCGGAACGACCGCGTACGATGGGTCCATGCTGGCCCGCCTGAACCACACCCGACTGCTCCGCTATGCGGGCCTGTTCACCTGGGCCGTCGTCGGCTTGCCGCTGCTCTACACGTGGATCGCGCCGGGCGCCTCCGATCCGGCGGTGCCCGACGAGGCCCTCGGCCTGCAGCCTATGCCCGTCGGCGGCTGGATCGCCTACGCGATGTTCGGCCTGAGCTACCTGGTGCTCACCAGCGGGCTCGGCAGCCGGCGCACGCGTCCCGTCGACCTGGTGCTGCTCCTCGCCCTCACCGTCAGCGCGATCATGGTGAGCTACTTCAGCCTGAGCGGGCTGGGCAGCGTATTGCTCATGACGACGGCGTGCGTGCTGCCGTGGCTGCTGCCGCTGCGGGCCGGCATCGTCTGGCTGGTGATCAGCCAGCTCGCAGTGATCCCGGTGTTCGTGCGCGGGTTCAACTTCCCGCTCTTCGAGGCGGCGCTGCAGTCGATGCTCTACGTCGGCTTCTGCGTCTTCGTCTTCGTCACCAGCCTCGTCGCGCGGCAGCAGGCCGAGGCGCGCGAGGAGCAGCGTCGGCTCAATGCCGAGCTGCGCGCCACGCGCCTGCTGCTCGCCGAGAGCGCGCGCGTCAACGAGCGCACGCGCATCTCTCGCGAGCTGCACGACCTGCTCGGCCATCACCTGACCGCGCTGAGCCTGAACCTCGAAGTGGCGGGGCACCTGTCGGACGGGCGCGTCAAGGAGCACGTGAGCCAGGCCCACACGCTCGCGCGCCTGCTGCTCACCGACGTGCGCGAGGCCGTGAGCCAGCTGCGCGAGGGCGGGGCGATGGACCTCTCCGTCGCCCTGCGCCCGCTGGCCGAGAACGTGCCCTCGCTCGACATCCACATGGACATCGAGTCGCCCCTCACGCTCGACGACCCCGAGCGCGCGCACGTGCTCCTGCGTAGCACGCAGGAAATCATCACCAATGCCGTGCGCCATGCGGGCGCGCGCAACCTGTGGATCGCGGCCGGGCGCGACGCCGGGCGGATCGTGATGACCGCGCGCGACGACGGCCGCGGCGCCGACCTGCTCGTGGCCGGCAACGGGCTGCGCGGCATGCGCGAGCGGCTCGCCCAGCACGGCGGCGACCTCGAGATCGATACACGCCCGGGGGAGGGATTCCGCCTCCGGCTCGTCCTGCCCATCGCCGCCGCCAGTGCGGTCCGAGAAGGAGTCGCCGTATGAATGCCCCCGCCGAACGCCGCATCCGCGTGATGCTGGTCGACGACCAGAACCTCGTCCGGCAGGGCGTCCGCTCGCTGCTCGGGCTCGCCTCGGGTATCGAGGTCGTCGCCGAGGCCGCCGACGGCAAGCAGGCCGTGGAGATGATCCCGCAGGTGCAGCCCGACGTCGTCCTGATGGACATGCGGATGCCGGTGATGTCGGGCCTGGAGGCCCTGCAGATGCTCGCTCGCACGCAGCAGCTGCCGCCTACGATCATCCTCACCACGTTCGACGACGACCAGCTGGTGCTCGCCGGGATCAAGGCGGGCGCGAAGGGCTACCTGCTCAAGGACGTCTCGCTCGACCAGCTCGTCGGGGCGATCCAGACCGTGGCCGACGGCGGCTCGCTCGTGCAGCCTGCGGTGACCCAGCGCCTGCTCTCGGGCCTTGAGCACATGCGCAACGACTTCGTGAGCCTCGACCGTCCGGATCCGCTCACCGACCGCGAGACCGAGATCCTGCGGCTGATGGCGGGCGGGTTCTCGAACAAAGAGATCGCCAACTCGCTGGGCGTGGCGGAGGGGACGATCAAGAACCACGTCTCGAACATCCTGTCGAAGCTCGGCGTGCGCGATCGCACGCGGGCGGTCCTCAAGGCCTTCGAGCTGCAGCTCGTCTGATCGGGCCTCGTGGCGCCCGGTGGCCGCGACGCACGCCGGCGCCTCGGGCCCGACCCGCTGAAGTGTCGTGGCGGGCCGCGGCGCTGACCGGGAGACGGCGGTGCTTTAGAGAGAAATCGCTGGCGGCACGTGAACCGTCGGCGCGTTGGCCGGCCACGGCCGGTTTTTCCGTCGTCGCCGTGGCGCACGGCGGGCGCGACCTGCCGCACTGTTCGGTGAAAGCCGCGGTTCCGCGTGTTCGCAGCCGCCGCTCACTCTTGTTAGGATTGCCGGTCTGCGCCCAGAGCCCGCGACGGGTGGCGCGGGCCAGGCCCCGGAGAACTCCTGAATGACCCGTTTGATCGAGATCCTGATTTCCTTCGCGATCGTGTTCGTGCTGTTCCTGCTGATCGGCGTCTTCCTGCCGTCCAGCCGCCACCTCGTCGAGAAGGTGGAGACGAACCGCAAGCTGACGATCGTGTACGACCTGCTGAGCAGCGTGCGCCGCTTCACCGACTGGAACCCGGTGCTGCTCCACGACCCGAAGGCGAACATCACGCGCTCGGGCCCGGATTCGGGCGTCGGTGCGCAGATCGGCTGGACCTCCGACGCGCGCGGCGTGCCGAACGCCTCGTGGAAGATCGTCGAGGCCGAGCCGGGCAAGCGCATCAAGTGGGCCATCGAGAGCGACACCCCGGGCTCGGGCAAGCAGAGCGAGTTCACCTTCAAGCGCGTGGGCAACCGCGGCCGCAACGTCGAGGTCACGCAGACCTACGACGTGCAGTACGGCTTCAATCCGATCGCGCGCTACGCCGGCCTGTACGTGAGCAGCAGCGTCGGCGAGGACATCAAGCTCGGCCTGCAGCGCCTGAACAATGCGCTCGCGACGATCCCGAACGTCGACTACGGCCTGCTGCAGCAGCAGTACAAGGCGCCGGTGCCGACGATCCAGCCGCGCGCGGCCGAGACGGTGCTGTTCGTGACCGCCGCGATACCGGTCGATCGCGAGAAGATCCAGAACCAGATGAGCGCGAACCAGGAATGGATCCGCAAGGTGATGGCGTCGAACGGTCTCGAGGCCGCCGGCCCGGTGCGCATCATCACCAACGAGCAGGGCTCGCAGACCTACTCGTTCGATGTCGCGCAGCCGGTTCGCAAGGCGGGCGTCGCGGGCAAGATCGAGGGCATCAAGCTCGAGGGCCCGGTCAAGGTCGCGCACAACGACGCCGGCCGCGTGGTCAGCACCACGTTCAAGGGCGACATGGGCAACCTGCAGAACCTGCGCGATGCACTGCGTGCGTGGGCGCTCGCCCGCGGCTACGAGACGGTCGACCGCCCGTACGAGGCCTGGACCGGCGGTATCCCGGCCGGCTTCACCGAGGAAGGCCAGTTCACGGTCTTCTGGGCCGTGAAGTAAGCCTCGGAGCTCCGGAAAACGCGCCGCTCGCCGGCGCGTTTTTCGTTTTGGGGTCGGAGGAGATACCGATGCGATCGACGGCACTGCATGCCCGCCTGCTCGGCGCGACCGGCGCATCGCTCGCCGCGATGTCGGTCGCACTCGGCGCCTATGCCTCGCATGCGGCATCGCCCGACGCCGCGCGCCGGCTCGGCATCGCGGCCGCATTCGCATTCGGGCATGGACTCGCGCTGGTGGCACTGGCGCCCGGCGCAACACGCACGCCGGAGCGGCTCGGCCTCTACGCCATCGCTACAGGCACGCTCGCATTCGCCGGTAGCCTCGCAGGCGCCGCGCTCATCGGCACGGGGACGTCGGTCGCGCCTGCCGGCGGGCTCGCCCTGATCGCAGGCTGGCTGCTGATCGCATTCGCTCGGGCTCGGGGCTGACGTGCCGCGCTGGCGCCGGGGCTTCGACACGGATGCGGCGGCGCGCCACCTGCGCCGCGTCGATCGTGCACTCGCGCCTTGGATGCGACGCATCGGGCCGATCGCGCCGGAGCCGCGCTGGCGGAAGAGCTTCGACCCGGTCGATGCGCTCGCCCGCGCGATCCTCTACCAGCAGCTCTCCGGAAAGGCCGCCGCGACGATCGTCGGGCGCGTGGAGGCGGCGATCGGCAGCGACCGCCTGCATGCCGACACGCTGGCCCGGATCGACGACGTCGCGCTGCGCGCCTGCGGCGTCTCCGGCAACAAGCTGCTCGCCCTGCGCGACCTCGCACGCCGCGAGGCGCTCGGCGAGATCCCGACCGTGCGGCAGATGTCGGTGATGGACGAGGCCGCGATCATCGCGGCGCTCGTCCCCATCCGTGGCATCGGCCGCTGGACGGTGGAGATGATGCTGATGTTCCGTCTCGGCCGGCCGGACGTGCTGCCGGTCGACGACCTCGGCATCCGCAAGGGCGTGCAGCTCGTCGACGGGCTCGACGCGATGCCTACGCCCCGCGCGCTCGCCGAGCGCGGCGAGGCCTGGGGGCCGTACCGCACCTACGCGAGCTTCTACCTCTGGCGGATCGCGGATTTCGCGGGGCCTGCGCGTGCGGCCGTGAAGCGGTCGCAGGACTAGCCCGGCGACCTTTCCGGTACGCAGGGCGCGGTGGACCGCGGACGTTGCGCTAGCGCAGATAGCGGTCCCACAGCAGGTTGCGAAAGCGGTACGCCGGATCGATCCGGGCCTTGATCGCAGCGAAGGCATCGATCGCGGGATAGCCGCGCTCGAATTGCGCTAGGGTCGCATGCCGCCGGTAAGGCAGGTAATGCCGTCCTCCGACGTCGAGGCTGGCGTCGACCAGGCGCCGTGTCCAAGCCGCCGTCGCCGCGTCGGCACCCGGGACCCTGCGCTGCTTGTGGTAGAGCACGAACGAGAAGACATCGTCGCGGGCCCAGGCCAGCAAGCTCGTCGGGTCGCGCGGCGAGTGGCGAAGCGAGACGTTCAGGACCTGCGCGTCCGACGCCTGCAGGATCGAGGCCATCGAGCGCGCGAACGCGGTGAATGCCGCGACCGGCACGAAATACTCCTGCAGCAGGTAGGTGGACATCCGCCGCGTGCGGGGCTCCAGCGCGGCCGCATCGAGGCTCGCCTGGAAGTTGCGCCACTGCACGACAGGCTCGTCGAGCTCGCGCGCGGCGAGCTTCTCGCGCAGTGCTGCGCCGCCCGGGAGTTCCGACACCGCCCAGATCAGGTTCTTCTCCCGCGTGTAGTCGAGGCCCCGCGGGACCAGCCGTCGGTGCTCCGTCACGGGTGCATCGGTGCGATGCCAGCTGATCGCGACCGGCCGGTCGAAGGCCGGTGGATACAGGTCCGCATTGTGGAGCACGACGTCGCTGCGTCCGGCGATCCGTTCGCGGACATAGGCCGGGTAGTCCTCCAGCGCCACCGCCTCGACACGGCGTTCGAGCCGCGTGTTCGCTGCCAGGTCGACCTCGACCTCGGTGATGACGCCGAGCCCGCCGTAGCCGCCGCAGACGGCGCCGAAGAGCTCCGCATCCTGCTGCCGGGTCAGCTCGCGAACGTCGCCGTCCGCGGTCACCAGGCGAATGGCGCGCACGCTGTTCACCAGCGGGCCCGCCCCGACGTAGCGCCCGTGGCAGTTGACCGACAGCGATCCGCCTACGCTGAAGTTGCTGTAGCTCTGCATGATGCGCACGGCGAGGTCGTGCGGATCGAGATGCTCCTGCAGGTCGCGCCATCGCACGCCGGCCTGCACGCGTGCGATCCGCCGGGCCGGATCGACGACGAGCACGCGGCCGAGCGCGCGCATGTCGAGGTGCAGGGATCCGGGTGCGGCGACCTGCCCGCCCATGCTGTAGCGCGCGCCGCCGATGGAGACGCCGCCCCGGGTCTCGGCCAGGATCCGGGCCACCGCCGTGGTGCTCCGGGGACGTAGCACGCGCGAGACACGTACCTGCTTGATGCCCGCGACGTCGTCGACGTCGAGCGGCGCGTCCGCGGACGAGCAGGATGCGAGCATTCCGCCGGCCGCGGCGCCGAGCCCCGCAGCCAGCATGCGCCGGCGATCCGGATCCGGTGCCGCGGGCGGCCGTGCGGCGCGGGACGCCGCATCTCGGAGGCCGTGCGCAGGCAGCCGCTGAATCCAGGGAAGCAGGTCGTCGGGCATCGTGATTGGATCCTGAGATTTCAGCCGACGGCGGCATCGCGGGCGGGATCGTCGAGTCGACTGCCGGATCCCCGCGGGGCCGGGCCGAGGGAGCGCCTGATCGAAACCGTCCCGCGACGCGCCTCGACTAGGCCGGTTCCATCGCGGGCAGCCGCACGGCGAAGCGATTCTTGAGACGGAGGGCCGGTCGCTCGACGAGGTGCCAGGACGCAAAGGCGCACGCCAGCGCGATCAGCGAGGCGATCGCGATGTTCGCGGCCACGCTCGTTGCCCCGAGCAGCAGCGCGACCTGCTGCGACGGCCAGCCGTAGAGATAGAGCCCGTAGGACACGTCGGTATGCCGAAGCAGATTGCGTCGCGCCGAAAATGCGAGCCACAGCCCGCCGTAGGCCACGAGCGCGAAGTAGGCGGCGATACCAACGGAACTCTCCCCGCGCAGGATGATTGCGACGGCGAGGAGGATGAGCGTCGCCCAGCCGCTCAAGACGATCCGCGTGCGCAGCACCCAGAACAACGTGCCGGTGATGAAGAATGCGGTCACCCACAGCAGGTAGGCGATGTGCTCGGGCAGTGGCGCCGAGCGCCAGGCGTAGGCCGCGGCGCCGATGAGGGCGATCGACCAGGCGGACACATAGCGCGTCGGCCGCAGCATACCGGCGATGCCCGCCAGCAGAAGCGCCAGGTACAACCGGCCCTCGATCGGAAGCGTCCACAACGAGCCGTTGACCGCCGTGCGCGGCAGCGCCTCGAAGACGCCGGGCAGCCAGAACTCCGCGCGCCACAGACTCACGTTGCTCCAGAGGTATCGCCAGGTGCGCGCATCCTGCCAGTAGCCGGGATCCGCGCTGAGCGCCGCGCCGAGGAGCACGGTCGCCGCGACGCAGACGGCAAGCGCCGGAAAGATCCGCAGCACGCGCGCCACCAGGAACGCCTTCGCGCCGTTTCGTTCGAAGCTTGCGGCGACGAGGAAGCCGCTGACCAGGAAGAACACGTCCACCGCGAGCGCGCCAGCGGAGCGGAAGCCGGTCAGCCACGCGACGTGGTCGTTGCCCACCGTGCCCGTGATCGCCCACGCATGGCTGTAGATCACCAGCCACGCCGCGACGAGGCGGATCAGGTTGAAGTGGTTGGCGCCGTTCGACCAGGCCGCGTCGATGGTGCGCGTCATGCAGCGCCGGTCCAGGCCCAGTGCCATGGCTCGTAGACGATGCCGTGCGGATTGTCGCGCGGGTAGCTCATGCGGAACCCATGGGCCGCGCCATGCCGGCGCAGCCAGTCGAACGCAGGCGTCGCTTCGAAGCTCTCCTCGGCCGGGGGCTCGCCCGGCGTGCCGATGTCGAGCGCACGCCCCGAATGGTGCTCGCTGTAGCCGGGCGCGGCGTTCACCGTGAGGATCTGCTCCACGCTCTGGCCACGCGCGAGCTTCCGCTCGAAGATGCCGAGCTGGTAGTCGTGGCTGCGGTAGCCCGAGATCGCTTCGAGCACGACCCCGTCGCGTCGCGCGGTCGCCTGCATCGACTGCCAGGCGCGTGCAGCCGGCGCACGCAGGAAAAGCGGGCGCCGGTAGCGATCGAATCCGGCGAAGGCGAGAACGGCGGGTTCGGCAACGAGCGCAAGGCCGCTCCGCGCCGCATAGGCTTCGGCGTCGAGGCCCAGTGCGTCCAGGCGGCGCTCGATGCGTGCCAGCGGCAGGTCCGTCGAGGTCGCGGGCGGGCCGCGCCCGAGCACGCGCTGCGCCACCTCGACGCCGGGCTCGCGCCGCCAGCGCGCGTCCATGGCGACGGCGACGCCGTCCCGCAGGGCCGCGAGATAGCGCCCGTCGCGCTTGCGGCGCAGCACGTGCTGGGCCTGCGCCAGCAGGCGCGCATGCGCGTTCGATCGGGCCCGAAGCAGGCGCGCGGGCCACACCTCGACGTGGGGCGTATTGATCAGCAGGGCGGATCCGGGATGCATGCGGCGCAGGTTAACGGGCGGGGCGGGGCTCCGCCATGCGATGCGCGTGGAAGCGGTTCGGAGCGGTCAGGGCGGGGCTGGCGCGGTGGCCGCGATCGCCGGGCGCAATCCCGACGCCGTGCGGGCAACGACGATGCAGGCGTCGGGCGTTCCTCATGCCGCGGACGTGGATGCGACGCAACGGTTGCCAGGATCCCGAACAACACAGGTGCACCGGGTTCGAGCCGGCCGGCGTGTCGTATCGATCGCCTCGGGCGGTCTCCGGACGTGGTCAATGTCGTTTCCTGGCATCGTCGACGCGCTGATGGCGAGCATCTTTTCCAGCATCGCCGGCAGGAGCCCGCTCCACACGGCGCCCGCGACGCCATGTCGCGCACCGCGCGCCCGTTCACTCCGCGCCGTCACCATCGCCCGGCGGCGGGCTTCCGCCCGGCAGCCGGCCGGCCCTGCGCAGGGCGTCGCGCAGCACGTACTCGATCTGGGCGTTGAGGCTGCGCAGCTCGTCGTCGGCCCAGCGCTGCGCCGCCGCGAGGACCTCGGCATTGATGCGCAGGGGGTAGGCCTTCTTCTCGCTCACCGGCCGGACCTGCGGCCACGCAGCACGGCGACGAGCATGGCGAGCGCGAGGCCGTTCACGATCAATGCGAGCGCGCTCGCCACGAGCAGCGTGCGTCGCGTGTCGCCGGCGGCCCACGCCATGCCACCGGCACCGATGAGCAGCGCGATCCCGACGCTGTTCATGAGGCGGGCCAGGCGGCCGGAGGCGCCGGCGATGCCGCCCCCGGCCTGCAGGTCGCGTGCGTGGCTGCGCGCGAGCGAGCGTGCGACGAGAAAGGCCGGCACGCTGGTGAGCGCGAAGGCGAGTGCAATGCCGTAGCCGTCCATCAGTAGAGCGAGCCCGCGTTGACGACCGGCTGCGTGCCGCGATCGCCGCACAGCACCACCAGCAGGTTGCTGACCATCTGTGCCTTGCGTTCCTCGTCGAGCTGCACGACGCCGTTCTTCTGCAGCTCCGCGAGCGCCATCTCGACCATGCCGACGGCGCCGGAGACGATGCGCGTACGCGCGGCGATGACGGCGTTCGCCTGCTGGCGCTGCAGCATCGCGTGGGCGATCTCCGGTGCGTAGGCAAGGTGGGAGATGCGCGCGTCGAGCACGTGCACGCCGGCGTCCGCGAGGCGCTCGGCCAGTTCCTGCGCCAGGTGCTGGCTGATCTCGGCGGCGTGGCTGCGCAGCGCGAGCTGGCCGTCCTCGTGCTGGTCGTAGGGGTAGCTGGTGGCCATCGCGCGCAGCGCGGACTCGGCCTGGATCTGCACGAAGCTCTCGTAGTCGTCGACGTTGAACACGGCTTCCGCCGAGTCGTTGACCTGCCAGACGATCACCGACGCGATCTCGATCGGCGAGCCGTCGAGTTCGTTGACCTTGAGCTTGCCGCTCTCGAAGTTGCGCACGCGCAGCGAGACCTTCTTCTTCGAGTAGAAGGGATTGTTCCAGCGCAGGCCGTCGGTGCGGTCGGTGCCCACGTACTTGCCGAACAGGCTCAGAACCGCCGCCTGGTTCGGCTCGAGCATGTACAGGCCGAAGAGGCCGAAGAACAGCAGCGCCCCGACGAGCGCAGCGAGCCCCGCCGCGCCGGGCGAGGTGGCGACCGACGTGGCGAAGAACCAGCCGTCGGCAGCACCGGCCAGGAGCAGGGCGAACAGAACCGGAAGGCCGGGGAGGGAACGCGCGGTGATCTCTTTCATGGGGCACCCCTGATGGATGCACAAGTGATATCAAAACGATATCAGCCCATCAAGGCCGTCCGTCGGCATCGAGGTCGATCCGGTACAGCGGCGCCGGGACGAATTCCCCGGTGACATAGGCATGGCGGCCGTTCGCATCCCAGCTGACCGCCTCGGCCTGCGGCAGCCAGGGCAGGGCGATCATCCGCGGCGGGCGGGCGATCGCCGTCGCCCAGTCCTCGCGGCTGCGCCGGCTGTAGACGAGCAGGTAGCGGTAGGTCAGCACCGCCAGGCGGCGCCCGTCGGGCGAAATGTCCGCCCCGGTCACCTGCGCGGCGAGCGGGGCGCGCTGGTTGGTGCCGCCCTGCGGCGCGAGCGCGGCAGGCATGCGCAGCCGTCCCACACGGCTCGCCGTCACCGGGTGCTCCATCGCGGGCTCGAGCGGCAGCCGGAAGACCTCCGGCGGCTGGCGGCGCTTGGAGATCAGCAGGACCTCGCCGGCGCGCTCGTCGACGGCGATCGCCTCGCAGTCGCGCGGGCCATCGGGCCAGCGGAAGACGATCGACCAGCTCGGCCGCAGGCGCTCGTTGACGAGCCGCTCGGGCTCCGGAATGACGTGCAGCTGCAGCGTCCGCCGCAGGCCGCCGTTGTCACCCGTGTCGGCGAGCAGGAGGTAGTTGCGGCCGTCGCGGCGGAAGCCGCCGAGATCCTCCCAATCGGTCTTGGGCACGTCCTCGATGCGGAACGTCGCGACGCGGTCGCCCTTGCGGTCGATCGCAAACAGCCGTGGCGGATTGCCGCCGTCGTCGTGCATCCACAGCGTTTCGGGATGACGGGGCGAGACGGCGATGCCGCTGATCTCGCCGAGCTGCGCATCGAGCATCAGCCCGCTGACGTGCGCGTCGGCCCCGCGTGCGGGCCCACGCTCGCAGCCCGCCACGGCGAGCGCGAGGGCGCTCGCCACGCAGAAGAGCATCGGCGCGGTCAGGCTGCGGGATCCCATGCGCCAAGCATCGCACGGGCGACGCGCAGGATTCGATGATGGAAGTGCCCGCTAGACTGTGCGCTGGCCCCCTTCGACGCCCGCCATGCAGATCGGCACGCCCCTCTCCCCGCATGCCACGCGCGTGCTCCTGCTCGGTTCGGGCGAACTCGGCAAGGAGGTGGCCATCGAGCTGCAACGCCTGGGCTGCGAGGTCATCGCCGCCGATCGCTACGCCGACGCGCCGGCGATGCAGGTCGCCCATCGCAGCCACGTACTGGACATGCTCGACGGCGACGCCCTGCGCGCGCTGATCGAACGCGAGCAGCCCCACCTCGTCGTGCCGGAAATCGAGGCGATCCATACGCCGACGCTCGTCGAGCTCGAAGCCCGTGCCGCGCAGGCGGGAAGCACCAGGCGCTTCGTGCCGACCGCACGCGCGGCCTGGCTCACGATGGACCGCGAGGGCATCCGCCGCCTCGCCGCCGAGACGCTCGGCCTGCCGACCTCGCCCTATCGCTTCGTCGACACGTTCGACGAATACCGCCAGGCGATCGCCGAAATCGGCCTGCCGTGCGTGGTGAAGCCGGTGATGTCGTCGTCGGGCAAGGGCCAGTCGACGGTGCGCGAGCCCGGTGACGTCGAAGCGGCGTGGGAGTACGCGCAGACCGGCGGCCGCGCCGGCGCGGGCCGGGTGATCGTCGAGGGCTTCGTGCGCTTCGACTACGAGATCACCCTGCTGATCGTGCGGCACGTCGGGGGCACCACGTTCTGCGCGCCGGTCGGCCACCTGCAGCGCGACGGCGACTACCGCGAGAGCTGGCAGCCGCAGCCGATGAGCCCGCTCGCGCTGGACCGCGCGCAGCAGGTGGCGCGCGCGATCACCGACGAGCTCGGCGGCTGGGGCCTGTTCGGCGTTGAGCTCTTCGTCGCCGGCGACGAGGTCTGGTTCAGCGAGGTCTCGCCACGCCCTCACGACACCGGCCTGGTCACGCTCGCCTCGCAGGACCTGAGCGAGTTCGCGCTGCACGCGCGCGCGATCCTCGGCCTGCCGATCCCGGCCATTCGCGACTTCGGGCCTGCCGCCTCGTGCGCGGTGCTCGCCGAGGGCCACGGTGTTCCCGTGTTCTCCGGCGTCGACGCCGCGCTCGCCGAGCCCGACACGCACCTGCGCCTGTTCGGCAAGCCGCGCGTGGCGGGCCAGCGCCGCGTGGCCGTCACGCTCGCGCTCGGCAGCGACGTGGACGATGCCCGCGCCCGCGCACGCCGGGCCGCCGCCGCGCTCGCGGTCGACCTTCGCGACGGAGACTGAGATGTCCGAGAACCGATGCGGCTATGCCGTCTTCCTGTTCGACAATGCGCTCGAGGTGCTCGGCGATGCGGTGAAGCCTTTCGTGGTCGAAGGGCCGGGCGGTGCGCAGATCTGCTGCCGCACCGTCGATACGGGCGGCGCGTTCCTCGAGATGACGCTCGATGGCGTCGACCAGAATGGGGCGCCGGCGGAGGTCGAACTGCTCATCCCGCTCGGCATGGTCCGGATGATCGTCTCCAGCCATGGCGACGACACGTTCGGCTTCGCCCCGACGGCCACCACCGCGCCGCGTGCGCTTCCCGTCGTGGGGCCGGCGGCGCCGTCCGCACTCGAACCGCCTGCAGCGATGCCGCATTCCGCGCTCGACGATCGGCGCCGCCCGCCGGAGGGCTGAGAGCGGCTCAACCAGTAGGGTCGAGGCGGTGCGGTGTCACGCCTCGAGCACGCTTTGCGGTGACGTGCGTTGCGCGGACCGTATCGTGGTGTTGCCACGTGCCACTCGCCGCTATCTCGCGCGCCGCGCCCTCGACACAGGTGGACAGAGCCACCCGACCGTCGTTCAACGCGGCCCGAAATCCACCCAGACGAGATGGTGGTCGCTCGCCTCGGCGATGTCCGCGCCCGCCTCGCCGGCACGCGGCCAGAACACACCGCTTCCGCGCACGGGCAGGCCGGTCGACGGCAGCACGTAGTCGAGCCGGAGCGTGCCGGCGTTGGGGCCGAAGTCGCCGGTGTGCACCGACGTATCGCCCTTCCGCGTGATGCCGCGCTCGCGGGCGCGGTCGACCGCGCCTTCGCTGCGCGGCACGACCGAGGCATTCACGCGCGGGTGCCCGACCAGCTGCAGGATCGCACCGGGCTCGCCGTCGCCATCGGTAGGGTCGGCGTTGTAGTCGCCGACGATCACGAACTGCTCGCCCTCCGGCAGGCCGCCGACGCGGCCGCGGTCGTCACGGAGCCAGGGCTTGTCACCGGGCGTGAGGTATTCGGCCCAGAGCCGGATCTCGTCGAAGTTGCGCAGGCCGTTGCGGTTCTCCGGGCCGTCGAACACCGGCGGCGTGGGATGCGCGGCGAGCACGTGCACGCGGCCGAGCGGCGTGCGCACCGGCACGTCCATATGGGTCTTCGAAGACAGGCGCAGTTGCGACCACGTCTCCCGCGGCCACCACGGCTGGCCGGTCTTCGGGTCGATCGGCTGGCGCGCACCGGGCATGTCGCCCCAGCGCAGCAGCCGGAAGGTGCGTACGGCGGCGGCGTCGATCGGGTGGCGCGAGAGCACGAGCATGCCGTACTGGCCGGGATGCAGGCCGTAGCCCCAGGCGTCGTTGCCGCGCCCGCGGCCTTCGCCGCCGATCGTGCCATTGCGGTCGATGTCGAGCCCGCTCGGCACGCCCGTGTTGACCGGTGCGAAATAGCGGTACGGATAGCGCAGCGCCGCGCCGCCGCCGGCCTGCGCGGCCTCCAGATACCTGCGCTGGAACAGGTCCGCCGCACGGCCCTGCGGGTCGTAGTCGAACTCGTTGAGCAGCACGATGTCCGGCCGCACGCGCTGCAGCACCGCGGCGATCTTGCGCGCGGGGGCATCGTCGGCCTCCAGGCGCGCGATCAGGCCCCCGGCCTTCTCGTCGTAGAGCGACGTGTTGTACGTGGCCACGCGGAGCGCGGCCGGGCCGTTTGCGCCGACGTCGCGGGCCCAGGCGTCGCGGTCGCCATGTACGCGCGTGCGGACGCAGGCCACCAGCACGAGCGTGGCGAGGATTAGCAGGGCGACGAGCGCGGCGGTACGGGTCATTCGGTCTCCGGAGCGAAGGGGCGCCACTGGCGGCCGTCGAACGCCTCGAGCGGGCGGAAGCGGCGCTTGTAGTCCATCTTGGGATGGCCTGCGATCCAGTAGCCGAGATACAGGTGGTGGCGACCGTCCTCGGCCGCCCATTGGAGCTGGCGGAGGATCGCATACGTGCCGAGGCCGCGCGCCGCCGCGTCGGGGTCGTAGAAGGTGTAGACGGCGGATAGCGCGTCGGCCGTCACGTCGGTGACGGCGACGGCGATAAGCCGCCCGGGCGCGCCATCGACCGGCGCCAGGCGGAACTCGAGGAAGCGCGTGCGGCTCCAGCGTCCGGTCAGGAACTGGTCGAACTCGGTCGCGCCGTGGTCGTCCATCCCGCCGCCGGCGTGGCGCGCGGCGAGGTAGCGTCGATACAGCGCGAGGTGCTCGTCGGTGCGCTCGGCGGGGCAGATGCGCATCACGACGTCGGCATTGCGGCGCAGGCACTTGCGCTGCGTGCGATCGGGTACGAACGGCGCCACCGGGATACGGACCGGCGTGCAGGCGCGGCAGGCGCCGCAATGCGGGCGGTAGACGATGTCGCCCGAGCGGCGGAAGCCCCAGCCGAGCGCGAGCGCGTACCAGTCGGCGAGACGCGGATCGCGGGGATCGAGCACGAGGTCGCGCGCCTGTCGTTCCGGCCAGTAGCCGCAGGGATGCAGCCCGGTGTGGAAGAGGCGGAGGTCGTGGTCGTCGCGGGCCGGGGTGTCGCCCATGTACGCAGCATACCGCCCACTGCGGCTGGCCCCCGGCTGAATGAAGCGCACGCCTGCGTCAACGCCAGCGGTGGCGGCGCGTTTCCCACCGTGTCGGCACTCACGCCGGACCACGGAGATCCCATGAAGCACATCCAAGCCACCTTCCTGGCGCTCGCGGTGGCCGCCACCGGCGTCGCCGTCGCCGCCCCGCAGGCTGCGGGCGGCCGCGCCCGTATCGACGCGAACGGCGACGGCGCGATCGATCGCACCGAGGCCGCCGCGCATCCGCGACTGGCTCAGCGCTTCGACCAGCTCGACGCCAATCGCGACGGCCGCCTCGACCGCACCGAGCGCCCGAAGCACGGCAAGGGCGGCAAGCACGGCCGCGGTGGCGGGCACCTCGAGCGCATCGTGAAGCTCGATGCCAACCAGGACGGTCGCATCGCGCGCACCGAGGTCGGCCAGTCGCGTCTCGCCCAGAACTTCGATCGCTTCGACAGCAACCGCGACGGCTATATCGTGCACAGCGAGCTGCGCGCGGGCCACGAGCGCATGCGCGCCGAGCACCAGCGCACGCGCCAGCAGAAAGCCACCGAGCGCTTCCAGCAGGCCGACCGCAATCGCGACGGCCGCCTGACGCGCGACGAGGTGCAGCAGGCGATGCCGCGGATGGCGCAGGCGTTCGCGTTCCTGGACGAGAACCGCGACGGCTTCCTGTCGCAGGCGGAGATCCGCCCGGGCGGCTCGCGTCGCTGATCGCATCGACGCCGCACCACGAAACGGCCGGCAGGCGACTGCCCGGCCGTTTCGTTTTCCCAGGCGTTCGAACGTGCTCTCGATGCACGAGCGCCGACGGTGTGACACCACGGCGGCCCCACGATGCGCGGCGGCCCTGAGCGGTGCCGGGAGCACGCGGCAGGTCGCGTGCGCGTGCATTCGCGAAGCCGTGGCAGACATCCGCGTCGGTCTCACGCCCGCCGCGATGTCCCGCAGGCCCGATGCGCGGCACGGGGCATTCGACGCTATCGCGCATCGGACTCGTCACGCGCCGCCGGCAGGTGCGGTCGCGTCACGCCGGATGCCGCCGGCCGCACGGTAGCGCCTCAGTCGGCCAGCGACGCCAGTTCCCGCGGATGGTGGAAGACGCGTGCCGGGCCACAGGCCCGCAGCGATTCGAGCGTGGCGTAGCCCCAGCCGACCGCCCCGAAGTCCATCCCGGCGGCGTGCGCGGCCTCCCCGTCGGGGAGCTGGTCGCCGATGTAGATCGCGCGCGACGCGGGGACGCCCGCCAGGCGCAGCACGCGCCGCAGGCGACGGCATTTTCCGAACATCGATGCGCCGCACTCGAAATGCCGCATGCGGCTGCAGTGGTCCGTGCCGAGCAGGCGGTCGACGTTCTCGCGCGAGTTCGACGTCACCACCGCGAGGGCCATGCCACGCGCCTGGAGGTGCGCGAGCGCGTCCCCGATGCCGTCGAACAGCGGGATCGGGGACGTGCGCTCGCGCATCAGCCGCATGTAGGTGCGGATGACGAAGGGCAGCTTCCAGCGCGGCATGCCCACGTGCCGCATCACACCGCGCGGCCCGAGCGCGCGCATCGTCTCGACCTCGTGGGGCGCGATCGCCGCGAAGCCGTGGCGCCGCGCCACGTCCGCCTGCGCCTCGATGAAGAACGGGAACGAATCGGCGAGGGTGCCGTCGAGGTCGAAGATCGCGAGGTCGTACTGCATGGCGGTCCGTCGCCAGCCTCGTTCAGGTCGCCACGTGCTTCACGACGCGCACCACCTGCCAGCGGCCCTGCACGCGGCGCACTTCGAGCGTCTTGTAGCGCGCCCACATGCGGTGGTGGTAGGCGGTGAACTCGACGGTGCCTGCATCCGCGGCCGTCGGCTTGAACCGCGCGACCTCCACCAGCGTCGCCGGCTGCTTCGATTGCGGATGCACGCTGCCCGTGTCCTCGTCGGCGATGCGCGTGCAGTGCGAGGCGGGAACGAGCGTCTGCCGCTCGCGCGGACGCAGCGCGTCGCGCACCTCGCGCGGCGCATCCACGCCATCCACCGACAGGCAGGCGACCGGCGTGTCGACGCGCGCGAGCTCGCTCTGCAGCACGGCGGTGGCCACGGGTACGAGCATCGCCGCAGTGCGGCCGTCGAACGGGCCGCGGGCGGTATCGACGACCGGGGGCGTGCGGCCGCCGCGCACGAACGCCATCACCACCACGATCACGATGCCGGCGAGCAGGGCGAGCTTGATGCGCGTGGCGCGACGCTGCGCGGGCGTGCGGGTGGACTCGTCGCCGAACTCGGAGCGGAAGCGCAGCTTCGAGCCGCCGCCGCGCGTGGAGTCGATCAGGCCCGCCTCGCGCAGCAGCTCGCGCGCGCGCGCCTGGTCCTCGGACTTCACGACCCAGACGGCAGGCCGGGCCGCCTCGCGCTCGCCGTAGCTCGCGGTGCGGCGACGGTTTCCCTTGTACGAGCGACCCTCCGTGATGCGGACCTCGATGCCCGCATCGCGCAGCAGTTGCGCGACGCCTTCGACGTTCTCGAGCCGCGCGCTGGCGAAGACCTGCCGCATCTCAGCCCACCACCGGGCCGCGGCCCGCCTTGTCGGGAAGCACGCGGATCATGCCTTCCTGCGCGGTGCTGGCCACGAGGCGGCCTTCGCGGTCGTAGATCATGCCGCGGGCCAGGCCCCGTGCGCCCTGAGCGCTCGGGCTGTCGATGGAATACAGCAGCCAGTCGTCGGCACGGAACGGGCGGTGGAACCACAGCGCATGGTCGAGCGAGGCCATCTGCACGTTCGGCTGGTAGTAGCTGATGCCGTGCGGGAACGTCGCGGTGCCGAGCAGGTGGAAGTCCGACGCATACGTCAGCAACGCGCGGTGAAGCTCCGGCTCGTCGCCGACCTTCTCGCTCAGCCGGAACCAGACCTGCTGGTAGGGCGGGCGCTTGGGCGGACGCAGCTCGTCGCGCGGATAGACGTGGCGGAACTCGAACGGGCCGCGGCGCGAGAGCCAGCGTTGCACCTTGATCGGCAGCTTCTCGAAGACTTCCGCCGGCACCGCGTCGGCCGGGTCGATGTCGTCGGGCTGCGGCAGCTCGGGCATGGTCAGCTGGTGTTCGCTGCCGGCTTCCTCGTGCTGGAACGACGCGGCCAGGAACAGGATCGGCTGGCCGTGCTGGATCGCGGTCACGCGGCGCACCGAGAAGCTGCCGCCGTCGCGGGTGCGGTCGACCATGTAGAGGATCGGCGCCTCGACGTCGCCGGCGCGCAGGAAGTAGGCATGCAGCGAGTGCGCGGCGCGGGCGTCCTTCGCGGAATCCATCGTGCACTGCGCGGCCGAGAGGGCCTGGCCGAGCACCTGCCCGCCGAAGACGTACTTGGTGCCGATGTCGCGGCTCTGGCCGCGGAAGATGTTGTCTTCCAGCCGTTCGAGCCGGAGCAGCTCGATCAGCTCGGATACCGGGGAGGTCATGCGCGGGGAATCCGGGCGGAGTGGGGCGGAATTATAAGCGGCCGGCCCGGCACGGCCGGCGGCCTCAGGGTGCCGCGGGCGCGGCGTTCAGGCGCTGCAGCGGCACGTTCGCCAGCACGTGGTCCCACGGGAACAGTGGGCCGGGGTCGCGCTTGCGATGCACCTGGCGCGCCGGATCGTCGCTCGCCTCGACCATCGTCGTGTCGAGGTCCTCGTGCCCGGTCACCCAGTGCAGGGAGGGGTACTCCGCTGCCAGCCGCCGCAGCAGCGCGATCAGCGTGTCGATCTGCGCGGGGGTGTAGGGCTCGTCCATCGCCTGGTGGCGGCTGTCGTACCAGTGCGGGTAGCGCCCGGTGTTGACCAGTTCGATGCCGATCGACCGCGGGTTGTACCCGCGCGTGTGGTTCGCCACCCGTTCGACAGGGACGTACTGGTGCAGGCTACCGTCGCGGTCGATGTAGAAGTGCCCGCTGTTGCCGGTGCCGCTGCCGGCGTAGAGCACCTTTTCGCCGTAGCTGCGCGCCATTGCGAGGTCCGGCACTTCGGTGCAGTGGACGATCACGAGATCCACCTGCGCGGCCGGACGCGGATCGAGCCGCGACGCGTAGGGCAGGGGGTCGACGTGCACGGGCAGGGGCGGAAGATCGGGCAGCATGTCGCGATGCTACCCGCGGCCGAGACGACGCGGCGACCGCCGGTGGTTAACCTTCCCGGATGGCCCGATTTCCCGATCGTTCCCTGCTCGGCCAGCTCACCGGCCGCTTCCCGCGCGACGGGCGTGTCGACTGGCTCGGCGTGCGGCCCGCGCGCGGCGCGCCCATGCAAATGCGCGAGGCGGTCGAGGCGCAGGAAAGCGGCGGGCTGGTGGGTGATCGCTATGCCGGCAGCAACGGCAAGCGCGGCGTCACCCTGCTGCAGGCCGAGCACCTGCCGGTGATCGCCGCGCTCGCCGGACGCGGCGCGGTCGACCCGTCCGGGCTGCGCCGCAACGTCGTGGTCTCCGGCATTCCGCTGATCGCGCTGAAGGGCCGCCTCTTCCGCGTCGGGGAGGTGCTGCTCGAAGGCACCGGCCCGTGCGATCCCTGCTCGAAGATGGAGGAGGTGCTCGGCGAAGGCGGCTACAACGCCATGCGCGGCCACGGCGGGCTCTGCGCGCGCGTGGTGGAGGGCGGCTGGATCCGGCTCGGCGACGCCGTGCGCATCCAGTCGTGACGCGCCGGCCGCGTGGCCGGGCGACAATGGCCGACTTCCCCGACCGGCCACGCCCCGCATGCGCGGACACTGCATCCTCTCCCATGGCTTCGAGAGCGGCCCCGACGCCACCAAGGTGACGGCGCTCGCCGAAGTCGCCGAGCGCTTCGGCTACAGCCACGAGCGCCCGGATTACACCGATCTCGATGCACTGCGTGACGTCAGCCCGCTCGGCGACGTGGCCCGCCGCCTCGAGCGCCTGCGCGAGCGCGCGGGCGAGGCCGCCACGCGCGGGCCGGTGGTGCTCGCCGGCTCCAGCCTCGGTGCCTGGATCAGCGGGCGCGTCTCGCTCGAACTGCCGGTGACCGGGCTGTTCCTGATGGCGCCGCCCGTGCGCCTCAACGCGGCGCATCCGCTCGAAGCCGCGAACGTGCCGACGTCGATCGTTCACGGCTGGGACGACGAGCTGATTCCCGCGGATGACGTCGTCGCCTGGGCACGCGCGCAGCGCGCCCGGCTGCTGCTCGTCGACGATGGCCACCGGCTGTCGAGGCATGTCGACGCCAGTGCGCACGCCTTCGCCGACCTGCTGCGGGAGCTCTGAGCCATGCGCTTTTTCGCCAGTTGCGGCAAGGGCCTCGAATACCTCCTCGTCGACGAGCTGCTCGCGCTCGGTTGCGAGGCCGCGACCGCGACGACGGCCGGCGCGAACGTGACCGGCAGCCTGCGCGATGCGCAGCGCGCCGTGCTGTGGTCCCGCCTCGCAAGCCGCGTGCTCTGGCCGATCGCCGACTTCGACTGCCCCGACGAGCACGCGCTCTACGCCGGCGCCGGGCGCGTGGAGTGGACCGAACACCTGCCGCCGGGCGCGACCCTCGCGGTCGACGCCCACGTCGGCGGCAGCGCGCTCAAGCACGCGCAGTACGCCGCGCAGCGCGTGAAGGACGCAGTCGTCGACCAGCTCCGCGCGCGCACCGGTGCGCGGCCCGACGTCGACCTCGAATCGCCCGACGTCCGCCTCAACCTCGTCGTGCGCAAGGGCCGCGCCACGTTGTCCATCGACCTGTCGGGCCGCCCGATGCATCGCCGCGGCTGGCGTCGCAAGCAGGTCGAGGCGCCGCTGAAGGAGGTGCTCGCGGCGGCCGTGCTGCTGCGTGGGCGCTGGCCGGAGGTCTATCGCGACGGCGGCGCGCTGATCGACCCGATGTGCGGCAGCGGCACGCTGGTGATCGAGGGCGCACTGATGGCCGCCGACGTCGCGCCCGGCCTGCTGCGCCATGGCGACGACCTGCCGACCCGCTGGCTCGGCTTCGATGCCGATGGCTGGACCGACCTGCGCGTCGACGCCATCGCGCGCGAGGCCGCGGGCCGCGCGGCGTTACGACCTGTCTTCCTCGCCCGCGACATCGATCCGCAGGCCGTGCGCGCGGCGCGGGAGAACGCGCTCGATGCCGGCCTCGTCGACGTGATCGGCTTCGAAGCTGGCGACGTCGCGACGCTCGATGCATCGCCCTGGCTGGTCGGCGGACGCAAGGTCGAGCCGGTGGAGGGTGGCGTGGCGGCCCCGGGCCTCGTCGCCAGCAATCCGCCGTACGACGCGCGCCTCGCGGCCGATCCCGCGCTGTACCGCAGCCTCGGCGATGCGCTGCGTCGCGCCGTGCCCGACTGGCGCGCGAGCCTGCTCTGCGGCGACGAGACGCTCGCCCGCGCCACCGGCCTGCGCGCGAAGAAGGTCTATCCGATGTTCAACGGTGCGATCGAGACGTCCCTGCTCGTCGTCGACCCGATCGGCCCGGCCACCGCGCCGGTCCGTGCGGAACCTGTCGCGCTCTCGCCCGGTGCGGAGATGGTCGCCAACCGCCTGCGCAAGAACCTGCGCAAGCTCAAGGCCTGGCGCGAGCGCGACGGCGTCACCTGCTTCCGAGCCTACGACGCCGACCTGCCGGAATACGCCGCCGCGATCGACGTCTACGCGACCGACGAGCCCGCGCCGCGCACGTTCCTGCACGTCCAGGAATATGCACCGCCCGCGGACATCCCGGAGGCGGTCGCCCGCGGCCGGCGCGGCGAGCTGCTGGCGGCTGCCCGCGAGGTTTTCGGCGTGGCCCGCGAGAACGTCGCGGTCAAGACGCGGGAGCGCGGCAAGGGCGGCAGCAAGTACGGCCACTTCGACCGGCGCGGCGAGTTCATCACCGTACGCGAGGGCGACGCGCGCCTGCGCGTGAACCTGTTCGACTACCTCGACACGGGCCTGTTCCTCGACCATCGCCCGATGCGCCTGCGCCTCGCGGAGGAAGCCCGCGACGCGCGCTTCCTCAACCTGTTCGCCTACACCGGCGCGGCCACCGTGCACGCCGCGCTCGGCGGCGCGCGCGCCACCACCACGGTCGACCTCTCGGGCACCTACCTGCAATGGTGCGCCGACAACCTCGCGGAAAACGGCCAGGGCGGGGCGCGCCATCGGCTCGTCCAGGCCGATGCGATCGCCTGGCTCGAGGCCGACGCCGGCCAGTACGACCTCGTCTTCTGCGATCCACCCACATTCTCGAACTCCAAGCGCGCCGGCGACTTCGACGTGCAGGCCTCGCACGTGCGCCTGCTGCGCGCGGCGATCGCGCGCCTGGCGCCGGGGGGCGTCCTCTACTTCTCGAACAACTACCGGCGCTTCAGGCTCGACGAAGCACAGGTCGGCGCGTTCGCCGAGATCGAGGACATCAGCCCACGCACCATCCCGCCCGACTTCGAGCGCGACGCGCGCATCCATCGCTGTTGGCGCCTGCGCGCCCGCACTTCGGGCTAGCATCGCCGCACCATTCAGGGAGGCCAGCGGCCATGTTCAAGAAGCTCGCAGCGGAAGCACTCGGCGTCAGCGACATCGGCATCATCGTCTCGCCCGCCGACTACGGAAAGGTGGATGCCGACGACTATCTCTTCCACGAGGACGGCGAGCGCATCTTCTTCCTGATCAAGTCGAAGAAGGACGAGTACTGCTTCACCAACCTCGCGCTGATCCACGTCGACGGCGACAGCGCGGTGTCGAGCAAGCGCACCATCCGGCGCTACGAGTACGCGAACCAGCGCGTGCACTGGGCCTCGATCGAGACGGCCGGCACCATCGACATGGACGTCGAGCTCAAGTTCGCGATCGGCGACGTCGTGCTCAGCATCGACGTACGCAAGTCATTCATCGACCAGGTCAAGGACATCTACAAGGCGCTGATCGCGATCGGCCGCCAGCAGTCCACCGACGCCTTCGCGCGCGAGAACGCGGTGCGTGCGCTCGATGCAATCGCCGGCATGTTCAAGCTGGGCAGCGTGGCGGGTGAGGGTGCCATCGTTGCGCACTACGACGCGATCCTGGCCGCGCTCAATGCGGCCACGCTGCAGCGCCACCTCACCCGCGACTTCTCGGCGATCTTCGAACGCTACATCCACGACGGCGCCGCGCCGCCCGCGGTGCCTGCGCTGGCGTGACGCCTGGCGCCTCGCACCGGGTCGGCCGCGCGATCGTCCCGGCGCTGCAACGACCCGTTCCGGGCCGGCGCATGGGGTGACGCCGGGGCGGCCGTATGTCGCTGGAGTCCCCGAGGAGCACGCCATGTCGAACGAGACCGAGTCCGCCCGAATCAGCCGCGTCGTCACCGGCATGCCGGCCACCGACGGCGCCGGCGTGCGCCTGAGCCGCGTGATCGGCACGCCGCAGCTCGACGCCCTCGATCCGTTCCTGATGCTCGACGAATTCGGGACGGATCGCCCGCAGGACTACCTCGCCGGCTTTCCCGATCACCCGCACCGCGGCTTCGAGACCGTCACCTACATGCTCGACGGGCGCATGCGCCATCGCGACAACCACGGCAACGAGGGCGTGCTGGTGCCCGGGAGCGTGCAGTGGATGACCGCCGGCCGCGGTCTAGTGCACTCGGAAATGCCCGAGCAGCAGGAAGGCCGCATGCGCGGCTTCCAGCTGTGGGTGAACCTGCCCGCGCGCGACAAGCTGTGCGCGCCGCGCTACCAGGAGTTCGCGCCGGAGCGCATCCCGGTAGCCCGGCCCGTCGCCGGCGTAGAGGTCAAGGTGATCGCGGGACAGGTCGACGACGCGATCGGACCGATCGATCAGCCCGCGACCGCGCCCGTCTATCTCGACATCGCGCTCGATGCGGACACCGGGTGGACGCACCGCCTGCCCGAAGGCCACGCCGGCTTTGTCTACGTGTTCGACGGCGAGGCGCGCATGGGCGATGCGACGCTGCGGGCCGGGCAACTCGGCGTTCTCGCCGGAGGGCCCGCGGTCGGGCTGCGCGCGGGTGCATCGGGCGCGCGTGCGCTGTTGATCGCCGGCCGGCCACTGCGCGAGCCGGTCGCGCGCTATGGCCCGTTCGTGATGAACACGCGCGAGGAACTGCAGCAGGCATTCGCCGACTACCAGGCCGGGCGCTTCTGACGCGGCGGGCGCTCCCTCGCCCGCGTGCGGATCAATCGGCGGTGCTGAGCTGCGCGTTCGCGCCGAAGCGCAGCGAGCGGGTGCGTGCGATCACCTCGCCCAGCTCGTCCTTCGAGCGCGCCTGGATCCAGACGTGCGCCACGCGCCCGTCGGCGAGGCGCAGCAGCGTCTCGCGCGCCTGCACGTCGGGCTTGCCCGCGATCTCGCTGCGGTACCAGTGCACCGGGCGGCCGTCGATCTCGGAAGCTTCGGCGCGCGCCGAGCGCGACGGCTCGAATGCGGTGTCCTTGGCCATGTAGAGGCCGAAGGCCTCGCTGCCGTCCGCACGGATCGCGGTGCAGAACTGCATGCCCGCGGTGACCTTGTGCTCCCAGGTCAGTCCGCTGTCGGCCGGCAGGGCGGGACAAGGATCCGCGGCCTGCGCCGATGCGGTCGTGGCGACACCCAGCAGGACGATGCCCGCCAGTGCGTGGAATCGATTCCTCATGTTCTCCCCCGTACCGCGGGCCCCGCCGCGGTCACGCTTCGAACATAGTCCAGTCGCGATGGCTTGACAAACGGTTGCCGATCCGCTTCGTGCGTTCAGGGTGAACGATCGACGCGGATCTCGACCGGTGGACTGCGTCCGGGAACGAGTTCGAGCACGCTGAGCGTCCATGCACCGAGCGAAACCGTGCCGGGCGTCGCGGAATTCACGGTCAGGCGGCGCGGATCGCCGTTCGTCGGACGGTGCTCGAAGACGATGTCCGCACTCCCGGCATGCACGCAGAAGACCTTGGGCGGGCAGCGCGAATCGTTCTCGATACCGATGTATCGCAGCGTCGAGCGGTCCGGCAGGGTGACCATGCCGGGCGGCGCGATCCGGATCGGCTGGCCCGGCGTGATGCCGACGCCGGTGACCGCGGTGGCGCAGCCCGAGCCGAGCAGGACGAGGGGCAGGGCGAGGCGAATCGCGAGGTCGCGCATCGGCGGGCTCCGTGGAAGGTGGCCCGACCCTAGCCGCGGCGGCGTGGGCGGCGGGTTACGGCCGGTGCCTCAGGGCTCGCGACGGTCGTCGACGGTGACGCGGCCATCCGGCAGCACGGTGAGCGTGATGCGTCGGCCGTACTCGGTCTCGGCAATCGGGCCGATGGCGCAGCCGCAGAGCGCCGCGGCGATCGCCGGGACGGTATTGCTGTGGCCGACGACGAGCACCGTGCCGCTCGCATGCGCCGCGCGCAATGCCTGTGCGGTCTCGACCGGCGAAGCCGCCGCCTCGTAAGTCGTCACCGGCAGGCCATGCTCGCGCGCCACCGGCGCGGCGGTCTGCTGCGCGCGCCGCAGTGGCGTCGCGTAGACGGCGGTCACCGGTCGCTGCCGGAGCGACCAGGCCAGGCGCTCGGCGCGGCGCTGGCCGGCTTCGGTCAGCGTCGGGTCGCGCGGGTCGTCGCTGGCCTTCTCGGCGTGGCGGACGAGTACGAAGGTCGCGCCCTGCGACGCGTCCGGCGTACTCGCACAGCTGGCGACCAGCAGGGTCAGGAGCAGGACGGCGATGCGCATGGCGGACTCTCCCCAGAGTGCGGCCATCTCACCGCGTTCCGCCCGGGTGCGCATGGGCCGCAGGTCACGCCCGCGCGGCGAGCGTGAGCAGCAGCCCGCGGGCCATCGCCATCCGCGCCCCCGGCTCGGCGAGGTCGAGCCTGATCCGAAGCTTGTCCGGGCCTTCCATCTGGTAGTGCTTCGGCTGGCCCTGGATGAGCTTGATGACCGCCATCGGGTCCACCTTCGGCTTGTCGGTGAACTGCACGCGCCCGCCGGCCTCGCCGAGGTCGAGCTTTCGGATGCCCAGCTCCGTCGCCTGCAGCTTGAGCTCGGCGATCGCGAACAGGTTCTTGGCGGGTTCGGGCAGCAGGCCGAAGCGGTCGATCATCTCCACTTGCAGGTCGCGCAGGTCATCCGAATTGCGCGCGCTGCTGATGCGCTTGTAGAGCGTCAGGCGCGTATGCACGTCGGGCAGGTAGTCATCCGGGATCAACGCCGGCACATGCAACTCGACGTCGGCGCCTCGCGCCTCGGTCATGTCGACGTCGGGCAACTTGCCCTGCCGGATCGATCGCACCGCACGCTCCAGCAGCTCGGTGTACAGGCTGAAGCCGACTTCCGCCATCTGCCCGCTCTGGTCCTCGCCGAGCAGCTCGCCGGCGCCGCGGATCTCGAGGTCGTGCGTGGCGAGCATGAAGCCGGCGCCGAGCTCGTCCATCGAGGCGATCGCGTCGAGTCGCTTGCGTGCGTCCTCGGTGATCGCCTTGCGATCCGGGATCACGAGATACGCATACGCGCGGTGATGCGAGCGGCCGACGCGCCCGCGCAGCTGGTGCAGCTGCGCGAGGCCGAACTTGTCGGCGCGGTTGATGATGATCGTGTTCGCGTTCGGGATGTCGATGCCTGACTCGATGATCGTGGTCGAGAGCAGCACGTTAAAGCGCTGCTTGTGGAAGTCGAGCATGACGCGCTCAAGCTCGCGCTCGGGCATCTGGCCATGGGCGACGCCGATGCGTGCATCGGGCACGAGCTCCTGCAGCTGGCGCTGCATGCGCTGGATGCTCTCGACGTCGTTGTGAAGGAAGTAGACCTGGCCGCCACGCGAGAGCTCGCGCTGGAAGGCCTCGCGCAGCTGCGCATCGTCCCAGGGCACGACGAAGGTCTGCACCGCGAGGCGGTGCGCCGGGGGCGTGGCGATGATCGAGAGGTCGCGCAGGCCCGCCATGGCCATGTTGAGCGTGCGCGGGATCGGCGTGGCGGTGAGGGTGAGCAGGTGTACGTTCGCGCGCAGCGCCTTCAGCGCCTCCTTCTGGCGCACGCCGAAGCGCTGCTCCTCGTCGACGATGACGAGCCCGAGGTCCTTGAACTTCACGTCCGGCTGCAGCAGGCGGTGCGTGCCGACGATGACGTCGATCTTGCCCTCGGCCACCTTCTCGAGCTCCGCCGCGATCTCCTTCTTCGACTTGAAGCGGCTCAACACCTCGACGCGGATCGGCCAGTCGGCGAAGCGGTCGCGGAAGTTGCGGTAGTGCTGTTCGGCGAGCAGCGTGGTCGGCACGAGCAGCGCGACCTGCTTGCCGCCGGCCGCGGCGACGAAGGCCGCGCGCACGGCGACTTCGGTCTTGCCGAAGCCCACGTCGCCGCAGACCACGCGGTCCATCGGCTGGCTCGACTGCAGGTCGACGACCACGGACGTGATCGCCGCGGCCTGGTCGGGCGTCTCCTCGAACGGGAAGGTCGCGGCGAACGGCTCGTACATGCTGCGGTCGACGTCGATCGCGAGCCCTGCGCGCGCCCGGCGCTTGGCCTGGATCTCCAGCAGCTCGGCGGCCACGTCACGGACCTTCTCGGCCGCCTTCTTCTTCGCCTTCGTCCACTGCTCGCCGCCCAGCGAATGCAGCGGGGCGGTCTCTTCGGACGCGCCGGAATAACGGTTGATCAGGTGAAGCTGCGCGACCGGGACGTAGAGTCGGTCGCCCTTGGCATATTCGATGTCGAGGAATTCGCCCGGGGTGCCGCCCACGTCGAGCGTGACAAGCCCGCGGTAGCGGCCCACGCCGTGGTCCTCGTGCACGATCGGCGCGCCCTCGGTGAGCTCGCCGAGGTCGCGGATGATCGCCTCGGGCTCGCGACCCACGCGCTTGCGGCGGCGCGGCTGGCTCGCACGCTCCGGGAAGAGCTGGCGCTCGGTGAGGACGGTGAACGTCGGCATCGCGATCGCGAAGCCGTCGTCGAGCGGCGCGACCGCGATGGCGAACAGCTTGGCCTCGGGCGCGCCGGCGCCCTCGCGTGTCGCCGGGCCGCGTGCGTAGAACGTCGACCAGTCCGACAACACCGTGGGCTTCAGGCCGACGGCGTCGAGCAGTTCCAGGAGCGCCTCGCGCCGGCCGGCGCTGTCGGCGGCGATCAGTACGTCGCCGGGAAAAGCGCCGAGGAAGGACTTCAGCGAGTCCGCGGCCGCGGGATCGCGCGGTGCGAGCGGCAGCGGCATCGCCGGCTGGTCGCCAAGGTGCTGCGCTCGATCGTGCTGTGCATGGCCGCTGCCGCAGACCTCGACGCGCGAGGTCTCATTCAGCAGGCCGCGCAATGCGTCGGGTGCGAAGTAGATCTCCGACGGCGGCAGCACCGGGCGCTCGACATCGTGCCGGCGCTGCTCGTAGCGATCGCCCGTCTGCGCCCAGAAATGCTCGCCGGCCTCGAAGCTGCCCTCGGCGACGACCGGCAGCACCTTCTCGCCCAGGTAGTCGAACAGCGACGCGGTCACGTCGAAGAACAGCGGCAGGTAGTACTCGATGCCGCTCGGCGCGTGGCCGGCCTTGAGGTCCTGGTAGAGCGCACTGCGGCGGGTATCGACGTCGAAGCGCTCGCGCAGGCGCTCGAGCACGCGCTTGAGCGCGGCCTCGTCGAGCGGGATCTCGCGGCCGGGGAGCAGGTGGATGCGCTCGACTTTGTCGAGCGAGCGCTGGCTCTCCGGGTCGAACAGCCGGATCGTGTCGATCTCGTCGTCGAGCAGTTCGATGCGGAACGGCTGGTCGGCGCCCATCGGATAGACGTCGAGCAGGCCGCCGCGTACCGCGAAGTCGCCCGGGTCGAGCACCTGGGGCACGTGCCGGTAGCCGGCCGCTTCGAGGCGGCGCTTCTCGGCATCGAGATCGAGCTGCTGGGCGACGCGCACGTCGAAGCTGCCGCCGACGACGTGCCGGGGCGGCGCGAGCCGCTGCATGAGCGAATGCATGGGCAGCACCACGACGCCGCGTGTGAGCGTCGACAGCCGGTGCAGCGTCGCCAGGCGCTGGCTGACGATGTCGGGATGCGGGCTGAAGGCGTCGTAGGGCAGCGTCTCCCAGTCGGGAAACGCGAGCACCGGCAGCGCGCCGTCGGTCGCGGCGGCCGCACCGAGCAGCGTGCGCAGGTCGCCCTCGAGCTGGTGGGCGGCCTGCACGTCGCGGGTGATCGCGAGCACGGGGCCGGCATGGGCCTGCGCGGCACCGGCAACGTGGAATGCGAGGGCCGAGGCGGAGGCGGGCGCACGCCACCAGGCGCGCTGCTGGCCGGCGCGGGGCAGCGGCGGGGTCGGAAAGGTGGGGGAGACCATCAGGCGCGCAATTCTAGCGGACGCCGTCGCAGCGCCTGCGCCGGCACGCGTGCCTCACCGTGCGGGCAGGTCGAGCCGCAGGGTCACCAGCGCCGGATCCGCATCGAGCGCCGGCGGCGTCGGAACGAAGCCCAGCGCGGCGGCCTGTTCGAGCAGCGGTGCATTGTCGGCCGGCACCACGCCTTCGAGGACACCGAGACCGCGTCCGCGCGCCCACTTCACCAGTCGCGTGAGGAGGTAGCGCGCGACGCCCTGGCCGGTGACGAACCGGCCGCTGAGGATGTGGAGGGTGCCGAGATGCCCGACGGGATCATTGCGGACGTGGCCGAGCGCGGCGATCACGGCTTCGCCCGGTGGCGACTCGTCGGTGGCCACCAGCACGAACTCGGTCTTGGGATTCGGGCGTACGAAGCGTTGCGCGGCCGTGCCCTCGAGGGCTGCGGCACCGAACAGGCGCGTGCGCACCGCCGCCGGTTCCAGCAGCTCGAAGCCCGCCGCCAGCGGGCCCGCGTCCTCGGGTCGGACGGGCCGCACGAGCAGTTCCCGGCCGTTCGGAAGCCGGTGTCGCTCGTGCCATGGGGGAAGTCGATCACGTGCAGCCATGCCGCGATGCTTCCAGAATGCGCGTTATCAGATCGTCGTGCGGAGCCATCATGGACAACGAGGCGCTGGGACGCCTGCTCGAGGCCTGGCCGGGCGTGACGTCCGATATCAAATGGGAGCATGACCGCGTCTGGTCGGTCGGCGGCAAGATGTTCTGCGCGCGCGCGGAGGCCGCCGGGCCCGAGGCACCGCTCAGCTTCAAGGTGCAGCCGGAGCGCTTCCTCGAGCTGACCGCACAGCCGGCCTTCGAGCCCGCGCCCTACCTGGCGCGCGCGAGCTGGGTGCTCGCCCGGCCAGACCGCGTGCCCGGCGAGGTCCTCGCCGCGATGCTGCGCACCAGCTACGAGCTCGTGCGCGCCAAGCTACCGAAGAAGCTGCAGCGTGAATTCGCCGACTGAGCGCCCGCGCTTCGGCGAGGCGCTGCGCTTCTGGGCGCTGCTGGGCTGCATCAGCTTCGGGGGACCGGCCGGGCAGATCGCGATCATGCACACCGAGCTGGTCGACAAGCGGCGCTGGGTCGACGAGGCGACGTTCCTGCGGGGGCTGAACTTCTGCATGCTGCTGCCCGGCCCGGAGGCCATGCAGCTCGCCGCGTGGCTCGGCTGGCGCCTGCATGGCCTGCGCGGCGGGCTCGTGGCGGGCAGCCTGTTCGTGCTGCCGGCCGCGTTGCTGCTCGCGGCGCTCGCCTGGCTCTACATGCGCTTCGGCACCTCGACCATCGCCGTTGGGATCGTGTTCGGCCTGCAGGCGGCGGTGCTCGGCATCGTGGTGCATGCGGCGATCCGCATCGGCGCGCGGATCCTGCGCACGCCGTTCGCGCTCGTGCTCGCGGTGGTCGCGCTGCTGCTGGTCGCGGCCCTGCAGCTGCCGTTTCCCCTGCTGCTGCTCGGCGCGGCGCTCGTCGGCATCGCGGTACACCGCTGGCGCCCGGCCTGGCTGCCGCCGCCCGGCGGGCACGGCGATGCGCCGGCGGTCGCCATGCACGGCGGCGTCGGGGGCGTGGCGCATGCCGCCGGCGTCGGCCTGATCCTGCTCGCCGCGTGGTGGATCCCGCTGCTGGCGCTGCGCGGCTGGCTGGGGCCGGAGAGCACCGCTGCCTCGATGGGCCTGTTCTTCAGCAAGGCCGCGCTGGTCACCTTCGGTGGCGCATACGCCGTGCTGCCCTACGTGGCGACGCAGGCGGTGGAGACGCACGGCTGGCTCGACGCGGGCCAGATGATGGCCGGGCTCGGGCTCGCCGAGACCACGCCCGGCCCCCTCGTGCTCGTGCTCGAATTCGTCGGCTTCGTGGGCGGCTGGCAGCATCCGGACCTCGCATCGCCGCTCGCCTCGGCGCTGCTGGGCGCAGGGGTCGCGGTCTGGGCGACGTTCCTGCCGAGCTTCCTCTTCGTGCTCACGCTCGCGCCGTGGATCGAGGGTATCGGCCGCTCGGAGCGCGCCGGTGCCGCGCTCGCGGCGATCACCTCGGCGGTGGTCGGCGTGATCGTCCAGCTCGCGCTCTGGTTCGGCATGGCGCTGGTCGGCCGGCAGGTGCCGGCGGCGGGCGTTGCCGCGCTCGCGATCGCGGGGCTCGTCGCGGTCGGCCTGTCGAAATGGAAATGGCCGGTCGCCGCCGTGGTGCCGGCGGCCACGCTCGCCGGCGTGCTGTTGCAGCAGGTGATGCCCGTCGCGGCGTGAGCGGCGTCAGTGCTTCTTGCCGCGCAGCCGCGCGATCGCCTTCACCACCAGCAGCACGACGATGCCGACCGCGATGCCGACCACCGCATCGAAGGCCATCGACAGCAGCGTACCGGTCACGCCCTGCTTGTACGGCTCGATGAAGTGCTCGAGCGCCGGGATGCCGTGTACAAGGATGCCGCCGCCGACCAGGAACATCGCCGCGGTGCCGGCAATGGAGAGGACCTTCATGAGCTTCGGCGCGGACGCCAGCAGCGCGGCGCCGAAGGCGCGCGCGCCCGCGCCCGGGCGACGGCTGAGCGCCAGGCCGGCGTCGTCGAGCTTCACGATGCCGCCGACCAGGCCGTAGACGCCGACCGTCATGATCAGCGCGATCGCGACCAGCGTGCCGACCTGCGTCAGGAACGGCTTGCCTGCCGCCGCGCCGAGGCTGATCACGATGATCTCGGCGGACAGGATGAAGTCGGTGCGGATCGCGCCCTTGATCTTTTCCTTCTCCACGGCGACCACGTCCGCGTTCGGATCGAGCACCGCGTCGAGGTGGGCCTTGTGGTCGGCCGCGTCCTCCTCCGCGCTGTGAAGCCACTTGTGCGCGAGCTTCTCGACGCCCTCGAAGCACAGGAATGCACCACCGATCATCATCAGCGGGATCACGATCGGGATGTTCAGGCCGCGGCTGCGCAGCCAGGCCTCGAGGGCGCTGATCGCGAGCGCCGCCGGCACCAGGATCGCCTTGTTGACGAGCGAGCCCTTCGCCACGGCCCAGACCACCGGCAGCTCGCGGTCGGCCTGCACGCCGGTGACCTGCTGCGCATTGAGCGCGAGGTCGTCACCGAGTACGCCCGCCGTCTTCTTGGTGGCGACCTTGGTCATGGCCGCGACGTCGTCGAGGATCGTCGCGATGTCGTCGATCAGGGCGAGGAGGCTGGCGGCGGGCATTGGTCATCCGGCGTGGGGCGAGGCGCCGGAGTTTCGCATACCGCCGCTCGCGCACGGCTCGCACAGCCGTGACGGCGGCTCGTCCGCCCGCGCGCGGTGGAGCTGTCAGTCCGGCGCGCGCAGCCACTCCACGCGCGCGGACGCGCCGCCGTCGGCGAGCAGGCCGGCGAGGGCCGGCAGCACCTCGCGCAGCGTCGCATCGAACTGCCAGGGCGCGTTGACGAGCAGCATGCCGCTGCCGTTCATGCGCAGCGGCGAGTCGTCGGGGCGTACCAGCAACTCGGCGACGAGCACCGACTTGCCGGGCAGCGTCGCGAAGCGCCGGTAGGACTGCTGCAGCGCGCGCCGCAGCTTGATCGGGTACCACAGCGCGTACGTGCCCTGCGGCCAGCGCGCCAGTGCGTCGCGCACCGCGCCGATCGCGTCGTCGAACTCCTCGAGCTGCTTTTCGTAGGGCGGATCGATCAGCACCAGGCCGCGCGCGAGGCGCTCGTTGCCCGCGCGGGGCGGCAGCAGGCCGCGCATCCCGCCGTAGCCGTCGCGCGCATGCACGGCCACGCGGCGGTCGTCCGCGAAGTTCGCGCGCAGGGCCTCGGCCTCCTCCGGCTGCAGCTCGCAGGCCGCGATCCGGTCCTGGTCGCGCAGCGCGTGGGCGAGCAGCCAGGGCGAGCCCGGATAGGCCTGGCCGCCGTGGCGCGCGCGGCAGGCGTTCACCGCGCCGAGGTAGCGCTTGAGCAGCGGATGCATGCCGCGACCGCCGACGTCGAGCCGGCCGATGCCTTCGTCCGATTCGCCGGTGCGGCGCGCGGCGGCATCGTCGAGGCGGTAGAGCCCGCGCCCGGCGTGGGTGTCGAGCGCGAAGACGGGCGCCGGCTTGGCCGTGAGCGCGTCGCAGAGGCCGAGCAGGACGACGTGCTTGAGGACGTCGGCATGGTTGCCGGCGTGGAAGGCATGGCGATAGTTCATGCGACAAGCCTAACCGCCGCGGCGGCCGGACGCGGGGCGGCTGCACTATGCTGCCGCCCAACGAGGAGGACCCATGCCCCGAATCCTGCTGGTCGAGGACGAGCACGCGATCGCCCGCACCGTCGAGTTCGCCCTGCGTGGCGAGGGTTTCGAGGTCGTGCATGCGCTCACGGGCGGCGATGCGCTGCGCGCGGCGGCAGCCACGCCGTTCGACCTCGCCGTGCTCGACGTGGGGTTGCCGGACGTCGGCGGCTTCGCGCTGTGCCGCGAGTTGCGGCGCGATCGCGCGCTGCCGGTGATCTTCCTGACCGCCCGGGACGCCGAGGCCGACCGCGTGCTGGGCTTGGAGATCGGCGCCGACGACTACGTCGCCAAGCCCTTTTCGCCACGTGAGCTTGTCGCCCGGGTCCGCGCGGTGCTCCGGCGCAGCCAGCCGACGGGCAACGGCGCCGGCGCGTTCATGCACGATGCGGAAGGCCATCGCGTGCTCTACCACGGGCGGCTGCTCGACCTCACACGTTACGAATACGGCCTGCTGGCCGCGCTGCTGCAGCGGCCGGGCGCGATCCTCACGCGCGCGCAGCTGATGGACCGCGTCTGGGGCGGCGACAGCGATAGCACGGATCGCACGGTCGACACCCACATCAAGACACTACGTGCCAAGCTGCGCGCCGTGGCGCCGGAGGCCGACCCGATCCGCACGCAGCGCGGGCTCGGCTACTCGCTGCACGTGGACTGACCGTGCGGATCGGCCTGCGGATCTTCCTCGGCTACTTCGCGATCGTCGCGCTGGCCGGGCTGCTGCTGAGCCAAGTCTTCGTGGCACAGGTGAAGCCCGGCGTGCGGCAGGCGATGGAGGACACGCTCGTCGACACGGCGAACGTGCTGGCCGAGCTCGCGGCCGACGACATGGTGGCCGGCCGCATTGCCGAAGGCCGCTTCGCCGATCGCGTGCGCGCCTTGCGCGGCCGGGATCCCGGGGCCGAGATCTGGGGTTTCGCCAAGCGCAGCGCCGGCTATCGTGTCTACGTGACCGATGCGAAGGGCATCGTGCGGTTCGACAGCACGGGGCGCGACGTCGGCGCCGATTACTCGCGCTGGCGCGATGTCCACCTCACGCTGCGCGGACAGTACGGCGCGCGCTCATCGCCGGAGAGCCCGTACGACCCGAAGTCGACCGTGATGCACGTGGCGGCGCCGATCCGCGACGCGCGGGGCCGGATCATCGGCGTGCTCACGGTGGCAAAGCCCAATCGCCTGATCGACCCGTTCATCGAGCGCAGCCAGCGCATCGTGACGAAGTGGGGCGTGGTGCTGCTGGGCGTCGCGCTGCTGGTGGGCATCGCTGCCGCGGCATGGCTGTCGCGCCAGCTTGCCCACCTGCGGCGCTATGCGCAGGCGGTAACGGCCGGCGAGCGTGCCGCACTGCCGCGCAGCGCCGGCGAGTTCGCCGAGCTCGGTCGTGCGCTGGAGACGATGCGCACGCGGCTGGAGGGCAAGCAGTACGTCGAGGAATACGTGCATGCGCTCACCCACGAGATGAAAAGCCCGATCACGGCGATCCGCGCGAGCGCCGAGCTGCTGGAGCGGCCGATGCCCGACGCCGACCGCGCCGGCTTCGTCGCGGCAATCCACGCGCAGGCCGATCGCCTGGCGCAGATGATCGACAAGCTGCTCGCGCTCGCGGCGGTCGAGCATCGCCAGGCGCTCGAGGCGCCGGTCGCGATCGAGCTCGACGCGCTGCTCGACGAGGTCGAGGCCGATACGCGCGAGCGCCTGCAGTCGCGCGGACAACGGCTCCAGCGCGAGCCGTCGGGGCTGCGGGTGACGGGCGATGCGTTCCTGCTGCGACAGGCCGTCGGCAATCTGGTCGAGAACGCAGCGGACTTCTCGCCGGACGGCGCGCCCATCCGCATCGAGGCGGCGCGCGCGCCGGGCGCCGTCGTGGTGCGCGTGCTCGACCGCGGTACCGGTCTGCCCGCCTACGCCGAGGCGCGCGTGTTCGAGCGCTTCTATTCACTGCCCCGGCCCAGCGGCCAAGGCCGCAGCAGCGGGCTCGGGCTGTGCTTTGTCGCCGAGGTGGCCGACCTCCACGGGGGGAGCGTCGCGCTCGCCAATCGCGAGGGCGGCGGCGCCGTGGCCACGCTGAGCCTGCCCGCGGGTTGACGCTTCATGCCCGCTTCACCGGCGCGCCATCGTGCATGCACCGGCGGCCGCGAGGCTGGCGTCCTCTCCAACGAGGATGTCGCGGCAATGAGGATCTGGCTGAAACTGCTGATGGTGGGCGCGATGACGCTCGCCATCCTGATCGCGCTCGGGATGGTGCGCGGCGTGATCGGCGAGCGCGAGCGCTACCGGGCCGAGGCCGTGGCGAGCGTGGAGCGCTCGTTCGCCGGCCCGCAGGCCATCGCCGGTCCGGTGCTCACGGTGCCGTACACCGAGTGGGTGAGCGTCGAGGAAGTCGATCGTGCCGGCGTCGCGCGTACCGTGCGCAAGCGGCAGGCAGGGCAGTGGGTCTTCTTTCCGACGGCCGTGGACATCGCCGGCCCGCTGACCCCCACCGTCCGGCGCCGCGGCATCTACGACGTGCGCCTGTACGACTGGCGCGGCGACGTGCGCGCGGAGTTCGACGTGGTCATTCCCGCCGAGACCGCGCCCGGCGCGGAGCGCGTGGTGCTGCAGCCGTGGCTGAGCTACGGCATCGCCGACGTGCGCGGCATCCGCGGCACGCCGAGGTTGCAGGTGGGTGGTCGCGAGCTCGAGCTGCGCGAGGGCCACGGCGCGCGCGAGGCGAACGGCCTGCACGTCCGCCTCGAAGCGCCCGCGGCCGGTCAGCGCCTGCGCCTCGCCACACAGTTGCGGCTCGATCTCGCCGGTTCGGAATCGTTCGGCATCGTGCCGCTTGGCAAGAACAATCGCATCGACGTGAAATCCGCCTGGCCGCATCCGAATTTCCAGGGCATCTCGCCGTTCAGCAGCCGTATCGACGGCCGCGGCTTCGAGGCGCAGTGGCGCGTGGCGTCGGTGGCGACCGATGTGCAGCGCCAGTACCTCGGCGGCGGCATGGTCCAGCCGCTCTCCCGCGAAGCTGCGCCGGCCCGCGGGTTCGACGGTTCCGTGCGGCCGTCCGCTGCGCTCGAAGCACTGGGCGTGGTGCTCGCCAACCCCGTCGACGCCTACACCCAGGCCGACCGCGCGACGAAGTACGGCGTGCTGTTCGTGGTGCTCACGTTCGTGGGCTTCTTCATGTTCGAGATGATCCGCGGCACGCCCATCCACCCGATCCAGTACGGCCTCGTCGGCCTTGCGCTCGCGATCTTCTTCCTGCTGCTGGTGAGCCTGAGCGAACACCTGCGCTTCGGCGTGGCCTACGTGGCGGCGAGCATCGCCTGCATCGGGCTCATCGGCTTCTACCTGAGCGCGGTGCTGCGCAGCGTCGCGAACGGCATCGGATTCGCGGCGATGCTGGCGTTGCTCTACGGCGCGCTCTACGGCCTGCTGATCTCCGAGGACAATGCCCTCGTTCTGGGCTCAGGCCTGCTGTTCGTGATCCTCGCCGCGATCATGGTGGTGACGCGCAAGCTCGACTGGTACCGCGTCTCGGCGCAGCTCGCGGCCTCGCGCACCGCGTAACGTCGTATTCCCGGAAGGCGCGTCCAGGCGGACGCGCCTTCCGCGTCGGGCTACTCGGCCTCGACCTGCAGTTCGATGCCGAGGGCCTCCATGTAGGGCGTCTCGCCGCCGAGGTCCGCCCGCAGGAGCGGACGGGCCTCGTACCAGCGGCGCGAGAGCGTCACCACAAGTCGCTGGGGCTCACCCCGCGCACCCAGCTGCGGGATCGGCTCGGGGTCGTGGCCCCGATGCAGCAGCACGGCCACGCGCAGCAACGCCGCGAGGCGCCGCGCAGAGGCGAGCAGGCGGTCGGGCAGGGCATCGAAGGCCGACTTCGGGATGCGCCGGCGATGCGTGCGAACCAGCGCCGCGAGGAACTGCTGCTGCTGCCGCGAGAAACCGGCGATGTCGGAATGCTCGATCACGTAAGCGCCGTGCACATGGTACTGGCTGTGCGCGATTGCCAGCCCCAGCTCGTGCAGGCGTGCCGCACGCATGAGCATCAGCCGGTCGTCGGCATCGAGCGACCACGCCGTGGCGACCTGGTCGAAAAGGCGCAGCGCCGTGGTCTCGACGCGCTCGGCCTGGCCGCGGTCGATGCCGTAACGCTCCACCAGCGCGGTCACCGAGGCGTCGCGCGGATCGAACTCGCCGCCGCGGCCGAGCATGTCGTAGAGCACGCCTTCGCGCATGGCCGCCTTGCTGACCGCGACGCGCTGCAGGCCGAGCGCCTCGAAGGCGGCTTCCATCACCACGAGGCCGCCGGCGATGATCGGTCGGCGCTCGCCGGACAGGCCGGGCAGGTCGATGTCGGCAATCCGGTCGGCCTGCAGCAGGCGATCGCGCACCACCGGCAGCGCTTCGGCGGTGATCGCGCCCTTGGTGAGCTTCATCTCGGCGCAGATCTCGCCGATCGCCTTCGCCGTGCCCGACGAGCCGAGCGCCTCGTCCCAGCCCAGCGCCCGATACGTCCCCCCGAACTGCTGGAACTCCGCGCTGACTTCCGCAACCGCGGCCTTCCAGCGCTTGCGACTGAGCTCGCCATCGGCGAAGAAGCGACGCGTGGTGGCGATCGCGCCGGCCTGCACGCTCTCGCGCTCGATCGCCTCGAAGCCGCTGCCGATGATGAATTCCGTCGAGCCGCCCCCGATGTCGATGACCAGCCGCAGCTGACCGGGCTTGGGCGGTTGCTCGTGCGCCACGCCGAGGTAGACCAGGCGCGCTTCCTCGCGGCCGGCAACGACCTCGATCGGGTGCCCGAGCGCGCTCTCCGCCGGCATCAGGAAGCTCTGGGGCATCGCGAGCCGGCGTACGGTGTTGGTCGCGATCGCGCGAACCTGCTGCGGTGGGATGTCGCGAAGCCGCTGCCCGAAGCGCGCAAGGCACTCGAAGGCGCGGTCGCGCACCGGCGCGCTCAGCCCGCCCTTCGCATCCAGGCCTTCGGCGAGGCGCACCGTCTCCTTGATGCGGTCGACGACGCGCAGCTGCCCGAGCACGTAGCTCGCCACGACCATGTGGAAGCTGTTGGAGCCGAGATCGACCGCGGCCAGCAGGTCGCCGTCCTTCAGCGGCAACCGCGCGGTGTGCAGGAGACCATTCATCCGCAGATCTTGCCGAGCAGGCGCAACTGCGCCGAATGGGCGCGCTCGTCGGGCCCGCGCTCGACGCGCGCGTACTGCCCGTCGGCCCGCAGTTCCCAGGCATTGCAGTTGTCGTCGACGTAGTTCTCAAGCGCTTCCTCGAAGATGCGCCGCGCCACGCGCGGATCGATGATCGAGAAGCCGGTCTCCACGCGACGCAGCAGGTTGCGCTCGAGCCAGTCCGCGCTGCCGCACATCAGCTCCCCCTCGCCGCCGTTGCAGAACCAGTACACGCGGCTGTGCTCGAGGAAGCGCCCGACGATCGAGCGCACGCGGATGTTCTCGGAGATGCCCGGCACTCCGGGCCGCAGCGAGCAGGCGCCGCGCACGATAAGGTCGATCCGCACGCCCGCCTGCGAGGCACGGTACAGCGCACGGATCACCTGGGGCTCGTTGAGCGCGTTCATCTTGGCGATGATGCGCGCCGGCAGTCCCGCCTTCGCATTGCGGGCCTCGCGCTCGATGCGCATCAGGATGCCGCTGTGCAGGGTGAACGGGGCCTGCAGCATGCGGCGCAGCTCGAGCGACGGCGCGAGCCCTGAGATCTGCTGGAAGATCAGGTGCACGTCGTGGCCGATGTCGGCGTCGGCCGTGATCAGCCCGATGTCCGTGTAGGCACGCGCCGTACCCGAGTGGTAGTTGCCGGTGGCGAGGTGCACGTAGCGGCAGAGCCTGCTCCCTTCGCGCCGCACGATGAGGAGCATCTTCGCGTGCGTCTTGTAGCCCACCACGCCGTAGACCACCTGCACGCCCGCGGCCTGCAGGCGGTCGGCGAGGCCGAGGTTCGCCTCCTCGTCGAAGCGGGCGCGCAATTCGACCACCACGGTCACGTCCTTGCCGTTGCGCGCGGCCTGGATCAGGTGCTCGACGATCGGCGAGTCCTTGCCGGCGCGGTAGAGCGTCTGCTTGATCGCGAGCACGTTCGGGTCTTCCGCGGCCTGCCGGATCAGCTCCAGCACCGG
Source organism: Lysobacter humi (ex Lee et al. 2017) (assembly GCF_054781815.1). Classification (NCBI taxonomy): domain Bacteria; kingdom Pseudomonadati; phylum Pseudomonadota; class Gammaproteobacteria; order Lysobacterales; family Lysobacteraceae; genus Lysobacter; species Lysobacter humi (ex Lee et al. 2017). The sequence continues at coordinate 173,582 of NZ_BAAGTR010000009.1, forward strand.
GGAGAACGAGTCGAACGGGTGGTGCAGCACCATGTCGCGCGAGGCGACGGTCTCGAAGATCGTGTCGAGGCCGGCGGGGATGCGTGGGGTGAACGGCGGGAACTTGAGGTCCGGTCGCCGCACGAGGTCGTAGATCTGGATGACGCGGTTGAGGTTGACCGGCCCGTTGATCCGGTACACCGCCGACTGCGGCAATCCGAAGTTCTGCAGCAGCGTCGTCACGATCTCGGGCGGGCACTGCTCGGCGATTTCCAGCCGGACGGCGCGCATGTAGCCGCGGCCGAGGAGCTCGTCCTTCAGGGCGAGCGCGAGGTTCTCGACCTCCTCCTCGTCGACGAGGAGCTCCGAATTGCGCGTCACGCGGAACTGGTAGGCGCCCTTGACCGTCATGCCGGGGAAGAGCTCGTCGACGAAGGCCGACAGCACCGCGGAGAGGAAGACGAAGTCGTTCGGCCCGCCCGAGACCGCCTCGGGCAGCTGGATGATGCGCGAGAGCGAGCGTGGCGCGCGCACGATCGCCAGGTGCCCGGCGCGCCCGAAGGCATCGCGGCCCTCGAGCACGACCACGATGTTGAGCGACTTGTTGAGGATCTTCGGGAACGGATGCGCCGGGTCGAGCCCCAGCGGCGACAGCACCGGCAGGATCTCGTCGCGGAAATAGCCACGCAGCCAGTCGGCCTGCGCGGTGCTCCAGGCATCGCGATGCAGCACGCGGACGCCGGCCTCGCCGAGCGCCGGCCGCAGCACGTCGTTCCAGCATTCGTACTGCTGCGCGACGAGCTCGGCCGCGCGGTCGTGGATACGCGCGAGCGTGGCCGCGGGGACCAGCCCGTCCGGTCCCGCCGCGAGGCCGAGTTCCTCGGCGTGCTGCAGCGTGCCGGCACGGATCTCGAAGAACTCGTCGAGGTTCGTGCAGCTGATGCACAGGTAGCGCAGGCGTTCGAGCAGGGGGACGGAAGGATCCTGCGCCTGCGCGAGCACGCGGAAGTTGAAATCGAGCTGCGACAGCTCGCGGTTGAAGTACAGCGACGGATCGCGCAGCAGGTCCTCGCCCGCGGCTTCGTTGCTCATGCGATGTGCTCCACGGCCTGCCGCGGACGGACCCGCGCGGCGGCGAAATGACAGGAGAACGTGCTGCCCGCGCCGACCTCGCTGGTGATCTCCAGCCGGGCCTGGTGCAGGTGCAGCACGTGCTTGACGATCGACAGCCCGAGCCCGGTGCCGCCACTCTCGCGCGAGCGGCTGTTGGACACGCGGTAGAAGCGCTCGGTGATGCGCGGCAGATGCGCGGCGGGGATGCCGAAGCCGGTGTCGCTGACGGCGAGCGCCACGCCGGGGCCGCCGTCGGCATCTCGCTCGCACAGGAAACGGATACGCACGGCGCCACCCTCCGGCGTGTAGCGCACCGCATTGGCGACGAGGTTCGAGAACGCGCTGTGCAGCTCGGGCGGCGAACCGCACAGGTCGACGCCGGCCTCGTCCTCGACCAGCACCTCGTGCCGCCCCTGGCTCAGTGCCACGGCCTCGCGCCGCAGCGCCGCGAGCATGCCGGCCATCGGCACGACCTCCTCCGACGGCAATTCATCGCGCGCCTCCAGGCGCGACAGCGCGAGCAGGTCCTCGACGAGGCGCGTCATCCGCTGCGACTGGCGCTGCATCTCCTCGATCATCGGGGCCCATTCCGGCTGGTCGTCCGGATCGAGCATGTCGAGGTAGCCGTGAAGGACGGTCAGCGGCGTGCGCAGTTCGTGCGAGACGTTGGCGACGAAATCACGGCGCATCTGCTCGAGCTGCAGCAGGCGGGTGACGTCGCGCGCGAGCAGCAGCCACAGGTCGTCCGAGTAGGGCAGCAGCTTGAGGCTGAGCGTCGTGCCCGGCTGCAGCGGCGAGTCGACCTCTAGCGGCTCGGCATTGCGCCCCTGCGCGAGCCAGCGCGCCATGGGCAGCGGCTGCAGGCGCTCGACCAGTGGCTGGCCGAGGTCGTCGGGATGGCGCAGCCCGAGCAGCCGCGTGCCCGCCGGGTTGAACCAGACGATGCGCTGGCTCAGCCGGTCGACGATGACGACGGCGTCGGGCAACACCGCGGCCGCGGCGCGATAGGCGCGCAGCATTTCGACCAGCCGCCGCCGACGGCGACGTGCATCGGCATGGCGGCGGTCGAGCAGGCGGTCGACCTCGGCCCACGCGCCGGTCACCTGCGTGGACGGCGTGCGCCGGTGCGAGGCGAGGCGGGCCATCAGCCGGCGCAGCTGCCACAGCTGCAGCGCCAGCCCGCCGATCGCGCCGAGCGCGAGGCCCGCCCACGGCGCGCGAGCGAGGGCACCGGCGAGCAGCCCGAGGCCCCCGAGCAGCAGGAGCTGGCCCAGGGTGCGCAGCCAGATGCGGTCGTGGGGCGCGAGCATGGCGGCAGTGTAGGGCGGCCGCTGCCGCGACCGCGACCGGCTCAGGCGTCCGCCGATGCCGAGAAGCGGTAGCCGGCGCCACGCACGGTCTGCACCATGCCGTCGAGCGCGTGCGGCTCGAGCGTCTTGCGCAGGCGCCGGATGTGCACGTCGATGGTGCGTTCCTCGACGTAGACGCTGCCGCCCCAGACATGGTCGAGCAACTGCGTGCGCGAATAGACGCGGTCGGGGTGGGTCATGAAGAAGTGCAGCAGGCGGTATTCGGTCGGACCGATCTGCACCGGCTGCTCGCCGGCGTCGGAGCGGGCGTGCACGCGATGCGCCGCACCGTCGATGCGCAGCGGGCCGACGGCGATGCTGCCGTCCTCGTCGTCCTCGCGCGAGCGCCGCAGGACCGCGCGGATTCGGGCGAGCAGCTCGCGCGCAGAGAACGGCTTGACCACGTAGTCGTCGACGCCCGCCTCGAGCCCACCGACGCGATCGTTCTCCTCGCCGCGCGCCGTCAGCATGATGATCGGCACCTCGCGGGTGAGCGCGTCGCGCCGCCAGCGCCGCGCGAGCTCCAGCCCGCTCGTGCCGGGCAGCATCCAGTCGAGCAGGATCAGGTCGGGCACGCGGTCGGCGATGGCCTCCTGCGCCTGCCGGGCGTCGCCGGCGTGCACGGGGTCGAACTCGCCCTTGCGCAGGGCGAAGGCGACCATGTCGCGGATCGCGGGTTCGTCCTCGACGATCAGGATGCGCTTGTGCACGCGGTCACCGCGGGGCAGGGAGTCCAGTCAGCCGGCACTACACTACCGTTCGGTTACAGGTCCGTGACAGCCGGTCAGCGCTCGACGTCCGGATCGCGGATGCCCTGGCGCTTGAGCTCGAGCACGGTCGGCGTGATCGCCGCGATGCGCGCGTCGATCCGGGCGCGGGCGTAGTAGTCGACGTCCTCGCGTCGCTTGAGCGTATTGAGCTGGACGAGCGCCATCTCCGGGCGGCCGCTCAGGTAGGCGGCCTCGGCATGGGCCTCGCCGGCGCGCACCGTGTCGCCCGCCATCTCGCTCGCCCGGGCGAAGAGCTTCTGGAAGACGGCGTCGTCGCCCGAGACGGGCAGCAGTGGCCGCAGGATCGCCTGCGCACGCTTGCCGGCGTTCGCGCCGCTGCGCTCGCCGAGGATCCGCGCATAGGTCAGCACGATGGGCCGGCTCGTCGGGGCTTGGCGCAGGAGCCGTTCCAGGCGGGCGTCCGCGGCCGCGCCGTCGCCGGATGCGGCTTCGGCCTCCGCGAGCCCGAGCTGTAGCCAGGTGTCCTGCGGCCGCTCGCCGACGAGCGCCTCGAGCAGCGGTCGCGCCTGCCGTGCCTGTCCGGCCTGAAGGTGGGCGACAGCCAGGCCGTATCGCTCGGCCGGCTTCAGTGCCCGCGCACGCTTGATGTCCTCGTATTCCTTGACGGCCGCCGCCGGCGTGAGCGCGCTCATCACCCGGAGCCGCTCGCGGGCCACGTCGAACAGGCCGGTCGCGCCGCCGTTGGGTGCCGTGGCGCCGAACACGAGGCCGCCCGGCAGCAGCGGATTGTCCGCGGCACGCGTCTCGAACGCCGGCTGCGGCGAGCGGGCGATGCGCTCCGCGCGTTCCTTGGCTTCGGTGATTCGCGTGGTGGTCACCGGATGGCTGCGCAGGTAGTCCGGCGTCTCCCCGTACAGGCTCGCGGCATTGCTGCGCGAGCGGGCCTGCAGCTTGGCGAAGAAGTCCGCCATGCCGGTCGGGTCGAAGCGGCTGCGCACGAGCGTCTGCATGCCGATGCGGTCGGCCTCGGACTCGTTCGAGCGCGTGTAGTTGATCTGGCGCTGCTGCGCGATGCCGACCGCCGCGGCGATCACCGCATTGCCCGCGTCGTCGCCCGAATTGCCGCCGGTGCGCTGCGAGACCGCGATCGCGCCGAGCATCGCGAGCAGCATGGGCAGCTGGTCGCGCTGCGCGCGTTCCACGCTGCGCAGCACGTGCTCCTGCGTGACGTGCGCGACCTCGTGCGCGAGCACGCCGGCGACCTCGTCCTCGCGATCGGCCGCGAGGACCAGCCCGGCATTGACGCCGACGTGCCCGCCGAGCGTCGCGAACGCGTTGATCTGCCGCTCGCGCAGCATGAAGAAGCGATAGCTGCGACGCGCATCGTCGCTCGCGCCCGCGAGCCGGTGGCCGAGCGTGTCGAGCCAGCTGTCGAGCAGCGGATCCTCGAGCAGGTAGTCGTAGTGCCGAAGCTGCGCGATCAGCATCCGGCCGTACTCGGCCTCCTCCGCCGGCGTGATCAGGCGCGCGGCCGACGAGCCGATCTCCGGCAGGCGCGTCTCCTGCGCAGCGGCCAGCGGCAGGCCGGCGAGGGCGACGAGGAGGGCGGTCAGCAGTTGGGTTCGAAGCACGGAAGTCCCCGTAGAGCGGCCGCGGACGGCGCCGCGAGCATGCCCGTTCATGGGCCCGCAGGCGTGAATCGCCGGTTAAGTGAACCTTCGACCGCGCGGATCTCGCAGTGTTCCGCGCGCGGGGCTGGAAATGCGGCAGTGCGGCCGCCATAGTCCCGGCGATCCCAGCCGGAGCCCCGTTTTGACCACCCCCGCGAACATCGTGATCTACACCACGGCCGTCTGCCCCTACTGCGTGGCGGCAAAGAACTTCCTGCACAGCAAGGGGCAGACCTGGTCGGAAGTCCGTGTCGACCTGGAGCCCGAGCAGCGCAGGAAGATGACGGAGGCCACCGGACGGACCAGCGTCCCGCAGATCTTCATCAACGACACGCATGTCGGTGGCTACGACGACATGATCGCGCTGCACCGCGCCGGTGGCCTCGAGCCCCTGCTGGAGGGCCGGGCATGAGCGGGTCGGGCACCGAGAAGGACCGCGTCGCCGAGTTCACCGCCTTCCGCAAGCGCATGAACGAGCGGATCCTCGCCGAGCCGAACCAGGTCGTACGCCGCTTCTTCGCGCTCGACACGCAGACCTACCAGGCCGGCGCGCTCGACGTGAAGACCAAGGAACTGCTCGGCCTCGTGGCGTCGATGGTCCTGCGCTGCGACGATTGCATCGCCTACCACGTCGCGCAGTGCAAGGAGGCCGGCGTGAACCGCGACGAGATGTTCGAGGCCTTCTCGGTGGGGCTCGTCGTCGGCGGCTCGATCGTGATCCCGCACATGCGCCGCGCGGTGGACTTCCTCGACCGACTGGAACAGGGCGAGGCGGCGCCCGCGGCCCACGACCACGGCTGAAGCGGCCGCATCCGGAAACCGGGACGTCCGTCCAAGGGCGTCCCGCAGGCCCTTCCGGCATAATGCCCGGCTGTTCATCCGGCGCCGTACGGTCAAGCGGCCGGCGCCCACCAGCCGGAAATTCTCATGACGCAAACCATCACGGTCATCCGCGGCGACGGCATCGGCCCGGAAATCATGGACGCCACCCTGCACGTCCTGGATTCGATGAACCTGGGCCTGCAGTACGAGTACGCCGACGCCGGCATCGTCGCGCTCGAGAAGCATGGCGAGCTGCTGCCCGCGTCCACGATGGACTCGATCCGCCGCACGCGCATCGCGCTCAAGAGCCCGCTGACCACGCCGGTCGGCGAGGGCTTCAGCTCGATCAATGTCGAGCTGCGCAAGCGCTTCGACCTGTATGCGAACGTCCGGCCCGCGAAGTCGTTCCCGAACACGAAGTCGCGGTTTCCGACCGGCGTCGACCTCGTCACCGTGCGCGAGAACACCGAGGGCGCCTACATCGGCGAGGGCCAGTCGGTGTCCGAGGATGGCGAGACGGCCGTGCTGCAGCAGAAGGTCACCCGCCGCGGCTCGGAGCGCATCGTGCGCTACGCCTTCGACCTCGCGCGCCGCACCGGCCGCAAGAAGGTCACCGTCGTCCACAAGGCGAACATCCTGAAGTCGACGTCGGGCCTCTTCCTGAAGACGGCCCGCCTCGTGGCGCAGGAATACCCCGACATCGAGTGCAACGAGATGATCGTGGACAACTGCTGCATGCAGCTGGTCATGAAGCCCGAGCAGTTCGACGTCATCGTGACCACGAACCTCTTCGGCGACATCATCTCCGACCTCTGCGCCGGTCTCGTCGGCGGCCTCGGCCTCGCCCCGGGCGCCAACATCGGCACCGACGCGGCGATCTTCGAGGCCGTGCACGGCACGGCGCCGGACATCGCCGGCCAGGGCAAGGCGAATCCATGCGCGCTGCTGCTCGGCGCAGCGCAGATGCTCGACCACCTCTGCAAGTGCGAGGAGGCCGAACGCCTGCGCAAGGCGATCGTGCAGACGCTCGAGGAAAAGGACTCGCTCACGCCCGACCTCGGCGGCACCGGCAACACGATGTCGTTCGCGCAGGCGATCGCACGCCGCATCTGAGGCGCACGTCTGCCAGGAAAAAGGCCGCCCTCGGGCGGCCTTTTTCGTTGCGCGGCGCCGAGGTCAGTCGCGCGACTGGAGCTTCGAGAGCAGGCGCAGGATCTCGAGGTACAGCCACACCAGCGTTACCAGCAGGCCGAACGCGGCGTACCACTCCATGTACTTCGGTGCGCGCGCTTCCACGCCACTCTCGATGAAGTCGAAGTCGAGCACCAAGTTCAGCGCGGCGATCACGACCACGAAAAGCGAGAACAGGATGCCCATCGTCCCGCTCTCGTGGATGAAGGCCATCCCCTCGAAGCCGAACAGGCGCATGCCCATGTTGATCAGGTAGAGCAGCGCGATGCCTCCCGTCGCGGCGAAGACGCCGAGCTTGAAGTTCTCCGTCGCACGGATCAGGCCGCTGCGGTAGGCGAGCAGGAGCGCGCCGAGCGTGCCGAACGTGAGGGTGACCGCCTGCATCACGATGCCCGGGAACTTCGCCTCGAACACGGCGGAGATCGCACCGATGAAGAGGCCTTCCAGCAGCGCGTAGAGCGGTGCTGTGACCGGCGCCCAGGTCTTCTTGAAGACCGTGGCGATGGCCACGACGAGCCCGCCGATCGCACCCACCATCGCCAGACCCATGACGCCGGCGTCCGCGGGGTTGGCGAAGTAGCGGCTCCACGGGTACAGCGCCGCGGCGAGGGTGAGGACCAGCAGGAAGGCGGTCTTGTTGACCGTGCCGTTGAGGCTCATCGCTCCGCTCGACCCCTGGACGACCGTGCCGGTCCCAAGGTCGAGGAAGGTGGATTCCTTCAGGGCGGGGTTGCCGCTGCGCATGGCGATTCCTTGTCGAAAGAGGCTGGCGCGAGGATAGCCGGCCATGGTGCCGGCGTCCGCATTGACACCATGCGCACCGCCTACGAGAATGACGGACCTTTCGCAGCGCTGGCGCGCCACGGAAGTACCGGCCGGGGCATAGCGCAGTCTGGTAGCGCATCTGGTTTGGGACCAGAGGGTCGGGGGTTCGAATCCCTCTGCCCCGACCATCCCGGCAGTTGTCGTTACGGTTCGGCTCAGCCTTGCGCCCGTAGCTCAACCGGATAGAGCACCGGCCTTCTAAGCCGGTGGTTGCAGGTTCGATTCCTGCCGGGCGCGCTCCGTCGGGTCGGGTCGGGTCGAAGGCGCCAGCGAACGAGGACGCGCGCAGCGCGTCGTTTTACCGGGTAACGGTGTACTGCCGCTTCTTGGCCGTCGCCACAACGCTTTATGGTGGCTGTAGCTCAGCTGGTTAGAGTACTGGATTGTGATTCCAGATGTCGGGGGTTCGAGTCCCCTCAGCCACCCCAATTTGCTCTTTCGCGCTTGTTTCGCGCGGGATTGCTGGTAAACTTCGCAGTACGGGCCGTTAGCTCAGTTGGTAGAGCAGTTGACTCTTAATCAATAGGTCCAAGGTTCGAATCCTTGACGGCCCACCACCTCCGAAGCACCCGGTCCGCCGGGTGCTTTTTTGTTTGGGGTTCCCTGTAGCTCGATCGCGAAAGTGGCGGAACTGGTAGACGCACTGGATTTAGGTTCCAGCGCCGCAAGGCGTGCGGGTTCGAGTCCCGCCTTTCGCACCACGCCAGGTTGATCCGCACGCCGCTGCGCACGGACAAGGCGTCGTCACGCCCTGCGTCACCCGCTTGCGGACTGCCGGGCGCGGACGGACAGAACCGACGCGGATCGCCGCGCCCCGGCTACACCGTCCCCTGACACCGCCAATGCCCGGCGATATGTGCCGCCCACCGCTGAACACCAGCCGCCCTTGTCGGCACAGCCCGCGACCCGGGGTGGCGGCTCGACGGCGACAGCCCGGCACCGCACACGGCCCCGGTGGCGCCACACCGCCCGATCCGCCAAACTATCGCGTTCCTTTAACGCGGCGGCGCCGACCGGCAGTCCGCCCCGACCCGTCAGACAGATACGAGCCGTGGCATGGCCGCGGTCGCAGGAGTGGATATGCAAGTTTCGGTCGAATCCGTCGGCAATCTCGAGCGCCGCATGACCCTGAGCCTCCCGGCCGACGAGCTCGAGACGGCCGTCTCGGCGCGCCTGCGGGAGATCGCGCGCGGCGCCAAGATCAAGGGCTTCCGTCCGGGCAAGGTGCCGACGAAGGTCATCGAGCAGCGCTACGGCCAGCAGGTTCGCTCCGAGATCCTCGACCGCATGCTCGGCGACAGCTTCCGCACGGCGGTGCGCGAGAACTCGCTGCAGATCGCGGGCAATCCGCAGATCCAGCCGACGCAGGGCGACGACGGCAAGATCGCGTTCGTTGCCGACTTCGAGGTCGTGCCGGACTTCGGCGACATCGACGTCGCCAAGCTCAAGGTCGTCCGCCACGTCGCGGACGTGACCGACGCCGACATCGACACGATGATCGAGAACCTGCGCATGCAGCGCCGCAGCTGGCAGACCGCCGAGCGTGGCGCGCAGGCGGGCGATATGGTCGAGTTCGAAACGTGGTCGCAGGCCGGCGAGCAGCGCGTGCCCGCCGAGGGCGTGGAGCGCGGTGCCGACGTGATCGGCTCGGGCATGATGCTCGAGGCGATCGAGCAGGCGCTGGTCGGCATGACCGCCGGCGAAAGCAAGCAGTTCGACGTCGACTTCCCGGCCGACTGGCGCGTGCAGGAGTTCGCGGGCCGCAACGTGCAGGTGAACATCACCGCGACCCGCATCGCCGAGCCGGTGATGCCCGAGGTCGACGCGGAATTCATTCGCAGCTTCGGCGTGAAGAGCGGCGATGCCGAGCAGTTCCGCGCCGACATCCGCCTGAACCTCGAGCGCGAGCTCAAGGGTGCGCTGATGAATCGCCTCCGCAAGGAAGTCGGCGAGCAGCTGGTCGCGGCCTACGAGCATGTCGAGCTGCCGCGTCGCCTGGTCGAGAACGAAGCCCGCTCGCTCGCCCAGCAGGCGCTCGAGAATGCCCGTCGCCAGGGCCATCAGGGCGACCTGCCCGAAGGCCTGCTCGAGCAGATGATGGAGCCGGCGCGCAAGCGCGTGCTGGTCGGCTTGCTCGTGGGCGAGGTGGCCCGCCGGAACGACCTCAAGCTCGACCCGCGTCGCGTGAACGAGACGATGCGCCTGATCGCCTCCACGTACGAGGAGCCGCAGCAGGTCATCGAGCTCTACCGCAACGACCAGAACCTCATGCAGGGACTGCAGAACCGCGTGATGGAGGAGCAGGTGATCGACTGGATCGCCGAGCGCGCCGAGCACACTGAAGAGCGGCTGAGCTTCGCCGAGGCGATCCGCCAGTAAGCGGGGCCCGGGGCTTGCGTTGCGGTCCGGTCGGCCTCACCTTTGACCGGACCGCACTTCCCCACGGATTCACCGATTACATGGACAACCGCACCCAAGCCCTGAACCTCGTGCCGATGGTGGTCGAACAGACCAGCCGCGGCGAGCGCGCGTACGACATCTATTCGCGCCTCCTGAAGGAGAGGGTGATCTTCCTGGTCGGTCCGATCGACGACCACATGGCGAACGTGATCGTCGCCCAGATGCTCTTCCTCGAGGCAGAGAACCCTGAGAAGGACATCAACCTCTACATCAACTCGCCCGGTGGCGTGGTCACGGCCGGCATGGCGATCTACGACACCATGCAGTACATCAAGCCGGACGTGAGCACGATCTGCGTCGGCCAGGCGGCCTCGATGGGCGCGTTGCTGCTGGCATCGGGTGCGGCCGGCAAGCGCTATGCGCTGCCGAATGCGCGCGTGATGATCCACCAGCCGCTCGGCGGGTTCCAGGGCCAGGCATCGGACATCGACATCCATGCCCGCGAGATCCTGACGCTGCGCCACAAGCTGAACGAGATCCTCGCCAAGCATACCGGCCAGGCGATCGAGACCATCGCCCGCGACACCGAGCGCGACAACTTCAAGAGCGCGCAGGCGTCGAAGGAATACGGCCTCGTGGACCAGGTGCTCGAGCGCCGTCCCGAAGACTCCATCCAGGCCAGCTGACGGCGGTTCCGGCGAGCGGCCGGACCGCCTTCACAGAACCCCGGATCCATGGCCTCCGGCCCCGGAAGGGCGCCGGGAGGCCTGTGCTATCCTCGGGCCGCCATTCAGCGGCATGCCCTGCATGCCGCGCTATCCGTATCAGCCAGGCAGAACATGAGCGACGACCGACAGGGCCGCACGGGCGAAAGCAGCAAGATCCTCTACTGCTCGTTCTGCGGGAAGAGCCAGCACGAGGTGCGCAAGCTCATCGCCGGCCCGAGCGTATTCATCTGCGATGAATGCGTGGAGCTTTGCAACGACATCATCCGCGAGGAACTCCAGGAGAAGGCGCAGTCCACGCGCAGCCACCTCCCGAAGCCCAAGGAGATCCTCGAGGTCCTCGACCAGTACGTGATCGGCCAGCAGCGCGCCAAGCGGACGCTCGCCGTGGCCGTCTACAACCATTACAAGCGGATCGAGAGCCGCCAGCGCAACGACGACGTCGAGCTGGCCAAGTCGAACATCCTGCTGGTCGGCCCGACGGGCTCCGGCAAGACGCTGCTCGCGGAGACGCTGGCGCGCCTGCTCAACGTGCCGTTCACGATGGCGGACGCGACGACCCTCACCGAGGCCGGCTACGTCGGCGAGGACGTCGAGAACATCATCCAGAAGCTGCTGCAGAAGTGCGACTACGACGTCGAGAAGGCGCAGCAGGGCATCGTCTACATCGACGAGATCGACAAGATCTCGCGCAAGTCCGACAACCCGTCGATCACCCGCGACGTCTCGGGCGAGGGCGTGCAGCAGGCGCTGCTCAAGCTGATCGAGGGCACGGTCGCCTCGGTGCCGCCGCAGGGCGGGCGCAAGCATCCGCAGCAGGAATTCCTGCAGGTGGACACGCGCAACATCCTGTTCATCGTCGGTGGCGCGTTTGCCGGCCTCGACAAGATCATCCAGCAGCGCAGCACGGACTCCGGCGGCATCGGCTTCGGCGCGAAGGTCAAGAGCTCCGAGCGCAAGGCCGACATCGGCAAGGTGCTGGCGGAAGTCGAGCCGGAGGATCTGATCAAGTTCGGCCTGATCCCGGAGTTCGTGGGCCGCCTGCCGGTCATCGCGACGCTCGAGGAGCTCGACGAGCCGGCGCTGGTGAAGATCCTCACCGAGCCCAAGAACGCGATCACCAAGCAGTTCAAGAAGCTGTTCGAGATGGAGGGCGTGGAGCTCGAGTTCCGCCCCGACGCGCTCTCGGCCATCGCCAAGAAGGCGCTCAAGCGCAAGACCGGCGCGCGTGGCCTGCGCACCATCGTCGAGCAGGTGCTGCTGGACACCATGTACGACCTGCCGTCCGTCGAGAACGTCAGCAAGGTGGTGGTGGACGAGACGGTGATCGAGCACAGGGCCGAGCCGTACCTGATCTACCAGAACCCGCCCGCGCCGCAGGCCAAGGCCGCATCGGGCGAGTAAGGGTAATCCCTCGCGTGAACCCCGGCGGGCGGCTTCGGCCGCCCGCTGTCGTTTGGCCGGCCGATGGGATACGCCCCCACGCATCCGGCCATGCGGTAGGGTCGTAAGCCGCATCACAGGCCTCGTCGCAGTGATGCCGCATGGGCCCGGCACCCGCGACGGAATTCCGCGGCCGCTTGCATCGTTGGCCCGATGATTCAGTCACTTGGCGACGTCGGCAGGGGTGGTACGACGCTTGCAACATCCCGGCCGAGCCCCATTTAGGGCGGGAACACGCGTCTCCACGCACCTTTTTCGGCCGCAGCGCCATGCTGGACTGCAGCCATGATCCCGGGAGCACCTCAATGACCGAATCCACCGCCCGCGAGACCCTGGACCTGGCGGTCCTGCCGCTCCGCGACGTCGTGGTTTTCCCCCACATGGTCATCCCGCTGTTCGTGGGCCGTGACAAGTCCATCCGCGCGCTCGACGCCGCGATGGAAGCCGACAAGCGAATCCTGCTGGTGGCGCAGAAGTCGGCCGACGTGGACGACCCGGCCGGCAGCGACCTGTACTCGGTGGGCACCCTCGCGCACGTGCTTCAGCTGCTGAAGCTGCCCGACGGCACGATCAAGGTGCTGGTCGAGGGCGTCTCGCGCGCGAAGGTGGACAAGGTCGTCGAGAAGAACGGCGCGCTGGTCGGTCGGGCGAAGGTCATCGACCAGGACGGCGATCGCGACGAGCGCGAACTCGAGGCCATCACCCGCACGCTGCTCGGCCTGTTCGAGCAGTACGTGAAATCCAACCGCAAGCTGCCGCCGGAGCTGATGCAGACGCTTTCGGGCATCGACGAGCCCGGCCGCCTGGCCGACACCATCGCCGCCCACCTGTCCGTGCGCATCTCAGAGAAGCAGCGGCTGCTCGAGACACACGGCATCGGTGCGCGCCTGGAGATGCTGGTCGGCTTCGTCGACGGCGAGATCGACGTGCAGCAGCTGGAGAAGCGGATCCGCGGCCGCGTGAAGTCGCAGATGGAGCGCAGCCAGCGCGAGTACTACCTCAACGAGCAGATGAAGGCGATCCAGAAGGAGCTGGGCGAACTCGACGATGCGCCGAACGACATCGACGAGTACGCGCGCAAGATCGCCGAGGCGGGCATGCCGAAGGCGGTGGAGGCCAAGGCGAAGTCCGAGCTGAACAAGCTCAAGCAGATGTCGCCGATGTCGGCCGAGTCCGCGGTGGTGCGCAACTACCTCGACTGGCTGCTCGGCGTGCCATGGAAGAAGAAGACCAAGGTCCGCAAGGACCTCAAGGTGGCGCAGGACGTGCTCGATGCCGACCACTTCGGCCTCGAGAAGGTCAAGGAGCGCATCCTCGAATACCTCGCGGTGCAGACGCGCGTGCAGAAGATGCGCGGGCCGATCCTGTGCCTCGTCGGTCCGCCGGGCGTGGGCAAGACGTCGCTCGGCCAGTCGATCGCAAAGGCGACCAACCGCAAGTTCGTGCGCATGTCGCTGGGCGGCGTGCGCGACGAGGCCGAGATCCGCGGGCATCGCCGCACCTATGTCGGCTCGATGCCCGGGCGCATCGTGCAGAACCTCAACAAGGTCGGCAGCAAGAACGCGCTCTTCGTGCTCGACGAGATCGACAAGATGGCGATGGACTTCCGGGGCGACCCGTCGTCCGCGCTGCTCGAGGTGCTCGATCCCGAGCAGAACAGCGCGTTCAACGATCATTACCTGGAAGTCGACCTCGACCTGTCGGAAGTGATGTTCGTCGCGACGTCGAATTCACTGAACATCCCCGGTCCGCTGCTCGACCGCATGGAAGTCATCCGCATTCCGGGCTACACGGAAGAGGAGAAGCTCAACATCGCCGAGCGCTACCTGCTGCCCAAGCAGATCAAGGCGAATGGCCTGCGCGAGGACGAGATCCGCGTTACCGACGACGCGCTGCGTGACACGATCCGCTATTACACGCGCGAATCGGGCGTGCGCAACCTCGAGCGCCAGGTCGCGAAAATCTGCCGAAAGGTAGTGAAGGAACTCGCGCTCGCGGGCGCCAAGGTGCGGAAGAACCCGGTCGTCGTGAACCCGAAGAATCTCGAGAAGTATCTCGGGGTGCAGCAGTTCGACTTCGGTCGCGCGGAAGAGCAGAACGAGGTCGGGCTCGTCACGGGCCTCGCGTGGACGCAGGTCGGCGGCGACCTGATGCAGATCGAGGCGGCGCTCGCACCCGGCAAGGGCGCGATGCTGCTCACCGGCCAGCTCGGCGACGTGATGAAGGAGTCGGCGTCGGCGGCCTTGTCGGTCGTGCGTGGACGCGCCGAGCGGCTCGGCATCGACATCGACTTCCTGACCAAGCACGACCTGCACGTGCACGTGCCCGAGGGCGCCGTGCCGAAGGACGGGCCGTCGGCGGGCATCGCGATGGTGACTGCGCTCGTCTCGCTGCTCAGCCGGAATCCGATCAAGGCGGATGTCGCCATGACGGGCGAGGTCACACTGCGCGGCCGCGTCCTCGCGATCGGTGGACTGCGCGAGAAGCTGCTCGCCGCACTGCGCGGCGGCATCAAGACGGTGATCATCCCGGACGAGAACAAGAAGGACCTCGTCGACATGCCGAAGTCGGTCACCAAGGGCCTGAAGATCATTCCGGTGAAGTGGGTGGACGAGGTGCTCGACATCGCGCTCGAGCGTCCGGTGACGCCGGCTGCCGCGCCGGTCCCGGTGCCCGAGGAGATGCCCGTCCACGAGGCGCCGGTGTCGACGACCCCGCCGGTCGAGATCACGCACTGACCGATTTCGACGACGGCCTGAAACCCGCGTGGGCGCTGGGTTTCAGGCTTGTCGACCGGTTTCGCGCGCTGGTATAAACGGAACCCCGTCCGCGCGCACGTTGCGTGGAGGTGGCATCGCAGGTCGGGACGACCCGGCTCGTCACAGTGCGGCAGCCGCCGCCCATGGAGCATTACGCATGAACAAGGCCGAATTTGTTGCGGCCGTCGCCGACGCCGCCGAGCTGTCACGCACGGAAGCCGCCAACGCCGTCGACGCGATGGTGAGCGTGATCACCAAGACGCTGAAGAAGGGCGACACCGTCACCCTCGTGGGCTTCGGCACCTTCCAGGTTCGCAAGCGCGCGGCGCGCCAGGGCCGAAATCCCAAGACCGGCGAGACGATCAAGATCAAGGCCTCGAAGAATCCGTCGTTCAAGGCTGGCAAGGCCCTCAAGGACGCTGTAAACTAGCGAACTCGCACGCCAGCGCCGGTTCGGGTTGGTGGCACCGCCCAGCGGTACGGCCGGGTGCTTAGCTCAGTGGTAGAGCGTCTCCTTTACACGGAGAGGGTCGGGGGTTCGAAACC
Source organism: Lysobacter humi (ex Lee et al. 2017) (assembly GCF_054781815.1). NCBI lineage: Bacteria > Pseudomonadati > Pseudomonadota > Gammaproteobacteria > Lysobacterales > Lysobacteraceae > Lysobacter > Lysobacter humi (ex Lee et al. 2017). Next base: position 189,135 of record NZ_BAAGTR010000009.1, read on the forward strand.
CTCAGCACCCACCACGGCGGCCCGGTAGGCGGAAAGAAAGTGGAGCGGTAGTTCAGTCGGTTAGAATGCTGGCCTGTCACGCCGGAGGTCGCGGGTTCGAGTCCCGTCCGCTCCGCCACTCTTACCGAGGCGCCGGCAACGGCGCCTTCGTGTTCCGGGTCGAAGATCCCGGGCGGTTCGTCCGCGAAGTCTTCGGCGGTGGAGACACCGCAGGCAATGCAACAGCGGAGTGGTAGTTCAGTCGGTTAGAATGCTGGCCTGTCACGCCGGAGGTCGCGGGTTCGAGTCCCGTCCACTCCGCCATCTACGAAAAGCGCCGGAAACGGCGCTTTTTTGTTGCCCGTGATCCGGGCTCACGCGGCGTTGACGGCACGTGGAGCGGCTACACTGTGCGGCTCCGCCCCGACCGCGTCCTCCCATGCTCCAGACCCTGCGCGACAAGACTTCCGGCTGGTTCGCGACCGTCATCCTCGGCCTGCTGATCGTGCCTTTCGCCTTCGTCGGCATCACGGACTACGTCCAGCGGTCGAACAGCCAGGCGGTCGCCACGATCGCGGTACCGCCGTCGTGGTGGGAATCGGCGCCGGCGTGGATGCCTTTCGTCTGGACAAAGGCGGAGGTCACCCAGGACGAGTACCGGAGCGAGCTCGAGAACCGCCGCCGCCAGGCGCGGCAGGAACAGGGCGAGGCGTTCGACCTGCGCGCCTTCGACGCGGTCGACAACAAGCGCCAGATCCTCGAGCGGCTCGTCGACCAGCGCGTGCAGAAGCTGTGGGCCGAGACGCATGGCGTCGTCGCGAGCGACACGATGGTGCGCAAGGAGATCGCTTCGATCCCGGCATTCCAGGCGAACGGGCGCTTCGACATCCAGCAGTACCGCCGCGTCCTCGCCACCGGGCTGGACCGTCCGCAGTCGGAAGCGCAGTTCGAGGAGACGATCCGCGACTCGCTCGTGCAGAGCGCGGTACCGACGGCGATCGCCGGCAGCAGCTTCGTGACGGGACGCGAGTTCGAGCGGCTCGTCGCGATCATCGGCGAGCGCCGCGATTTCACTCTGCTCGAGCTGCCGGCACCGGCGATCGACACCGCACCGGTGGGGCCCGCGGAGATGGAACGCTGGTACCGCGAGCGGCGCGACCGATACCGCGCGCCGGAAGCCGTCACCGTGGAGTATGTCGACGTCAACGGCGCGGCCCTGCCGATGCCGGTCGTCGACGATGCGGTCCTGCGCCAGCAGTACGAGAAGGATCGCGCACGCTACACGGCCGAGGAGCGGCGCCTCGCGTCGCACATCCTGATCCGGGTGGATGCCGCCGGCGGTGCCGCGGCCGCGACCGCCGCGCGCGACAAGGCGCAGCGCATTGCCGCACAAGCGCGAGCGCCGGGTGCGGACTTCGCCGCGCTCGCACGTGCGAACAGCGACGACACGGGCTCCAAGGCGAACGGTGGCGACCTGGGCTGGGTCGGCCGTGGCGTCATGGCGGCCGAATTCGAGAAGGCGCTGTTCGCGATGCAGGCGGGGCAGGTGAGCGCACCCGTCAAGACGGATTTCGGCTGGCACGTCATCCAGTTGCGCGAGGTCCAGGCCGGGCGCCAGCAGGCGTTCGAGCAGGTGCGCGAGTCGCTCGCGGCCGATTACGTGAAGACCGAGCGCGAGAAGCGCTTCAATGCACTCACCTCGAAGATCGTCGATGCATCGCTCGACGATCCGAATGCGCTGGCGGCCGCCGCGCGCGCGGCGGGGCTGCAGGCGCAGCGCGTCGGGCCGATCGCCCGCGGGCAGGGTGCCGGCGTGCTCGCGCATCCGGCCGTGCAGCGCGCCGCGTTCGCCGAGTCGGCGATCCAGGACGGCATGGTGAGCGATGCCCTCGAGGTCGGCGACGACCACGTGGTGCTGCTGCGCGTGGTGGCGCATCGGCCCGCACGCCAGCTGACGCTCTCCGAGGCGCGCGACCGCGTGGTCGCCGACGTCCGCGCCGACCGCATGCGCAAGGCGGCCGAACGACGTGCCGCGGCGGTCCTCGCGCAGGTGCGTGGTGGCCAGCCGCTCGCGCAGGTCGCGGCAGCGCAGGGCTTGGCCGCGCCGCGCCCGCTGGTCGGGCTGCCGCGCGGTACCGATGTCTTCGGCGAGGGCTCGTCGGACATGCTGTTCGGCGTGGTTCCGCAGAAGGGCCGTGTCGCGGCCAGCTCGCACGTGCTGCCCGATGCGCGCGCGATCGTGTTCACGGTCGACCGCGTGCAGCCGGGCACGACCGCCGAGCTGCCGCCCGGCCAGGGCGAGGCGATCCGTCGCCAGATCGCGGAGCTCAACGGCATGACGGACGTCGAGGCGATGACGAAAGCGCTGCGTCGCCGCATGCGCATCGAGGTGCAGGAATCGATGCTCTGAGTCCGGTGCCGATGCTGCAGGCACCCGCGAGGCCCGGCCGATGCCGGGCCTCGCGCGTTTGCGGACGCGGATCCATGGCTATCGATGTCGATCGCCCAAAACAAAAGCCCGGCCTAGGCCGGGCTTTTGCGTCGACACGGAGCGGCGTTCAGTCGTCGTCGCCGATGCCGGTCATGCCGAGGATGTTGTAGCCGGAGTCGACGTAGGTCACCTCGCCCGTGATACCCGCGGCCAGATCCGAGCACAGGAAGGCGGCCGTGTTGCCGACGTCCTCGATCGTGACACTACGGCGCAGTGGTGCGTACGACTCGAAGTGGTGGAGCATCTTGCGGAAGTTCGCGATGCCGGCCGCGGCGAGCGTCTTGATCGGACCGGCGGAGATCGCGTTGACGCGCGTGCCCTCCGGGCCGAGGTTGAGCGCGAGGTAGCGCACCGTCGCTTCGAGCGATGCCTTCGCCACGCCCATCACGTTGTAGTTCTGCAGCGCGCGCTCGGCGCCGAGGTAGCTCAGCGTCACGATCGAGCCGTTGCGACCCCTCATGAGCGGGCGTGCGGCCTTCGCCATCGCGGCGAGCGAATACGCAGAGATGTCATGCGCGATCGCGAAGTTCTCGCGGGTCAGGCCATCGAGGAACTCGCCCTCGATCGCTTCGCGCGGCGCATAGGCGATGCAGTGGACGAGGATGTCGAAACCGTCCCAGCGCTGGCCGAGCTGCTCGAAGCACTGCGCGATCTGCTCGTCGGACGCGACGTCGAGGGGGATCACGATGTCGCTGCCGTGCTCGGCGGCGGCGGACTCCACGCGCGACTTGAGCTTCTCGGTCTGGTAGGTGAAGGCCAGCTCCGCGCCCTCGCGGCGCATTGCCTCGGCGATGCCGGTCGCGATGGAACGCTGGCTCGCGATACCGGTGATCAGTGCGCGCTTGCCCTGCAGGAAACCCATGTGCTCTCCAACGAATGGCGCCCCCGGCTGGCGGGCGAGGGGCGCTAGTGTGCCCGCTGTGCGGTCGCCGGGCTACTTGCGCGCCGCGAGCGCCGAGTCGATCGCGAGGACCATGCCCGGCGCGAGCAGGCGACCGCCGTCGAGGCTGTTGAGGCTCAGGAGCTGCGAAACGCTGACGCCGTAGCGCCGGGCGATGCGCCAGAGGCTCTCCCCGGCGACGACGGTGTGGCGCCGGGCCGACGCGGGCTCGGCCGAGGCAGTGCTCGCCACGGCGGCTGCAGGCGTCGTCGCGACGGCAGACACCGCCGTGAGCGGCGTGACCGCGGCTGCGCTCGAGGCAGGCGATTCCGTCGCCTGCCCGAGCGCAGCAATCGCCGAGCCCGCCGCGACGACGGACGGCGCTGGGACGGCGGGCGCTTCCTGCACGCTGCGCAGCGCCTTGGGCTGCGTCGCGCGCGTCTCCATCGCGACCCAGGTCGTCGGGCCGGCGACCGGCGCGAGTCGCTGCACCGGGCGGTCGATCGCGGCGAGCCACTGCGGCTTGGCATCGGCCTGCGCGAACACGCAGGAGATGGCATGCAGCTTGTCGTCGTAGACGCGGGTGATCTCCGGCAGGCCTTCAAGCAGCTCGGCACGGGCGGTGCGCGGACTCTGGCCGGAGCGGCGCAGCGCACCGATCACCCGGTACTCGCCGACGTTGTACGCCATCACCGCGAGCCGCCAGTTGCCGCCGAACATGCCGTGCAGCGTCTTGAGATAGCGCACCGCCGCCCGGGTGGAGTCGACCGGCGACATGCGCCCATCGTAGCCGGCACGCATCGGCACCTTATGGTTACGCGCGGTCGAGCCGATCATCTGCCACAGGCCGGCGGGCCCGGCGGGGCTGCGCGCGGCGGGGTTGTAGCCGCTTTCGACGAACGGGATGAGCGCGTATTCGGTCGGCAGGTTCGCCGCTCGCAGCGATTCCACCACGTGGGCGAAGGTGGACAGCGTGGCGTCGCCGCGGCTCGCGAGCTTCTGCGGCGCATGCGCGTACTGGCGCATCCAGCGGCTCGGCGTCGCGGGGCAGGACGGCTCGGCGAGCCCGGCGCGGAAGGTCTCGTAGACGTGGCGGCCGGTCACGGCCGATGCACCGGCGGTATCGGCAGCGCTGGCGGCGAGCGGGCACAGCACGACGGCCGCGGCGGCGAGGCCGCGGCGAAGGAGGGCGGTCGTCTTCATGCGGCGAACCCGTCCTTCCAGCCGCGCAGCGCAGCGAAGGTCTCGACGCGATCGGCGGGGCGACGCCCGAGGCGGCGGGCCGCGGCGTCGATCACCTGCGGCTGGTCGCAGCGCAGGAACGGGTTGCAGGCCAGTTCTTCGGCCAGGGTGCTGGGGAGCGTGGGACGATGGGCGTCGCGCATGGTCTGGGCCTCCTTCAGTCGGCGCCGGAGCGCCGTGTTGTCAGGTTCAACCACCGCCGCGAATGCGGCATTGGCCAGCGTGTACTCGTGCCCGCAGCAGATCCGGGTGTCCGGAGGTAGAGCCGCGAGCCTCCCCAACGAGGCCTCCATCTGCGCCGCGTCGCCTTCGAACAGGCGGCCGCAGCCCAGGCTGAAGAGGGTGTCGCCGCAGAACAGCACCGGCGCGTCGCCGGCGGTCTCGACGTAGAAAGCAATGTGCGTGCGCGTGTGGCCCGGCACGTGAAGCACGCGGATCGACCAGCCGGCGACCGCGAAGCGCGCGTCGTCGGCGACGCGCTGCATGGGCAGGTCGACGCGGTCGTCGTCCGGACCGTAGACGGGCACGAGGGGCCAGCGCTCGAGCAGGGGCGCGGCGCCCGCGACGTGATCGGCATGGTGGTGCGTGAGGAGGATCGCGGCGGGCTCGAACGACTCGGCGTTCGCGGCGTCAAGCACGGGGCCCGCCTCACTGGGATCGACCACCAGAGCGCGGCCCTGCGTGTCGCGCAGGATCCAGATGTAATTGTCGACGCGCGCAGGGACACACTGCAGACGCATGGGCAATACCTCCATCGGTTAGTGCCACCTCAGCTGTCAGGCATTCCTGAACTCGCTGAACGGCTGGGTGCTGGTCCCGAAGAAGGGGCGACCTTGCCCGCCACCGGTGGCCGCGTCAACCCGCGGTGACCGCGGGCCGTTCCTTTCACTGCAGGCTGACTATGCGGAACCGTGCGTAAAGCCTTGATGCCATTAGAGCTCGCATCCGTACCGCGGCGTATGTAGCGAATCCGACGAGCGGTCGATGCCCGCGCAGCTGCACAATGCCCGGATGCCGAACGCCGCCCCCTCGACCCTGAAATCCGTCCACGTCCACACCGACGGCGCCTGCCTGGGCAATCCGGGCCCCGGCGGCTGGGCCGCGCTCCTGCGTTATGGCACCCGCGAGCGCGAGCTCTCCGGTGCCGAGCCTGCGACGACCAACAACCGTATGGAGCTGATGGCCGCCATCCGGGCCCTCGAGGCGCTGACCGAGGGTTGCCACGTCGACCTGTTCACCGACTCGCAGTACGTGCGTCAGGGCATCACCGAGTGGATGCCGAACTGGATCCGCCGCAACTGGCGTACCGCGGGCGGCGAGGCGGTCAAGAACCGCGACCTGTGGGAGCGCCTGCACGAGGCCACGCATCGCCACCGCATCGACTGGCACTGGGTGAAGGGGCATTCAGGCGATCCCGACAACGAGCGCGTCGATCGCCTCGCGCGCGCGCAGGCCGAGACCGTGCGCGCACCGGCGCTCGCACGGTGATGGCAGAATCCCCCCGCATGCGACAGGTCATCCTCGACACCGAAACCACCGGGCTCAGCTGGGAGCGCGGCTGCCGCGTGGTCGAAATCGGCTGCGTCGAGTTCGTGGAGCGCCGCCCGACCGGGCGCACGTTCCACTGCTACATCAATCCAGACTGCGACTTCGAGCCCGGCGCGTCGGAAGTCACCGGCCTCACGCGCGACTTCCTCGCCGACAAGCCGCGCTTCGAGGAGATCGTCGAGGACTTCATCGCCTTCATCGACGGCGCCGAGCTGATCATCCACAACGCCGACTTCGACGTCGGCTTCCTCGACAACGAGCTGCGCCTGTGCGGCGGCCACCACGGCAAGCTGGCGGCCCGCTGCCGCATCGAGGACACGCTACTCCTCGCGCGCCAGCGCTTTCCGGGCCAGCGCAATTCGCTCGACGCGCTGTGCCGCCGGCTCGGCGTCGACAATTCGCATCGCCAGTTGCATGGCGCACTGCTGGACGCCCAGCTGCTCGCGGAGGTCTACATCGGGCTGACGTCCGGCCAGACCGACCTCGGCTTCGGCGAGGTGACGGACGAGCAGGGCCTCGACGCGCTGCCGTTCGACATCGACCTGGGCCGGCCGAGGCCGCGCGTGCTCGTATCGGGCGAGGAGCTCGCCGCGCACGAGGCGCGCCTCGCGGTGCTGCGCAAGAAGGCCGGCGCGGCGGTATGGGATCGCTACGTCGACGTCGCCGCGGACGGCGAACTCGCCACCGCGTGAACCTCAGGCCCGGCGCACGAGCACCACGGTGATGTTGTCGGAACCGCCGCCGTCGAGCGCCGCGGCGACGAGCGTCTCCGCGCATTCCTGCGCACTGCAGTCCTGGCGCGAGAGCACGCCGGCGATCGCGCGATCGTCGACTTCTTCGGTGAGGCCGTCACTGCACAGCAGCAGCTGCATCCCGGGGCGCAGCTCGCCGGTCATCGTTTCGACGTTGAGCATGCGCGGATCGGTGACGCCGAGGGCCTGGGTCACCACATTACGATGCGGATGGCTGCGCGCCTGCTCGTGCGTAAGGGCACCGTTGGCGATCAGCTCCTGCACATAGCTGTGGTCCTGCGAGAGCTGCAGCATCTGGCCGTCGCGCCACAGATACACGCGACTGTCGCCGACCCACGCGACCTCGAAGCGATCCCCCCGCGTGCGCAGCGCGACGACCGTGGTGCCCATCGGCAGTGCATCGTTGCGGCGGCGGGAGGTCGCGATGATCTCCTCGTCGGCGATGCGGATCGCCTGCGCGAGCGGTGTGCCGTCACGGACCTCGCGCACGATCGTGTCGCGTGCGAGCGCACTGGCGACCTCGCCGTATTCGTGGCCGCCCATGCCGTCGGCGACGAGGAACAGACCGAGCTCGCCGTCGGCGTAGTAGGTGTCCTCGTTGAGCTCGCGACGCAGCCCTGCGTGGGTGAGATGTCCGTATTCGATCATGTGCTCGCACGCCGGCCGGCTGGCCCGTCGCATGATCGGCGCCGGCGGGGCGGAGGGCAAGGCGGGCAATCCCTCAGGGTGCACCCGTCGACCGGCAGGCGGGTGTAGTCGCCTGCCGCTCGCTCAGGTCCGCGCGGTTGGCGGGGCCTCGCCACGGATCGGGACGCGCGACGCGGCGTTCCGTCGGGGGCCGCCTGTGGACCAGGACAGCCGCTGGCATGCCGCCGCAAAAGAAAAAGGCTCCCTTTCGGGAGCCTTTTCCAGATCTGGCGGAGAGGGAGGGATTCGAACCCTCGGTACGCTATAAACGTACGCCTGATTTCGAGTCAGGTACATTCAACCACTCTGCCACCTCTCCGGTGGCCCCGCCGACGCGCAGCGGGGCCGCGAATGATACGGCGGCCGGCGGCCCTGCGACAAGGGCGGGAAACGGGCGGGTACACTGTCGCCCCCGCGAATCCGAGGCTGCCCATGTCCGAGATCCAGGTGCCGGTGTCGTTCGGCGAGCTGCTCGACAAGATCGCCATCCTGCAGATCAAGTCCGAGCGCATGAAGGACGAGGCGAAGCTCGCCAACGTCCGCAAGGAACTCGCCGCGCTCGAGAAGACCTGGATGGCGCACCCCGCCGCCGGCCACGACATCGTCCGCCTCCGGGCCGAGCTCAAGGCCGTCAACGAGCGGCTGTGGGAGATCGAGGACGACATCCGGGTGAAGGAGAAGCGGCAGGAGTTCGATGCCGAGTTCATCCGCCTTGCCCGCGCCGTCTATTTCGAGAACGACGAGCGCGCGCGCATCAAGAAGGACATCAACCTGGCCCTGGGCTCGTCCTACGTCGAGGAGAAGTCGTACGAGGACTACCGCCAGCCGGCCGGCTGAGGGCGCGCCCTACCTGCCGCTATCGGCACGATAGCGCTCGAAGGCGGCGATCGCGTCGTCGACGGTGACGAGGTCCATGACGCCTTCGTGCTCGATCTTCGTGCCCCAGGGCAGTTCCGCGGCCGGTCGACCGCGATGCCGGCGCGCGGCGTCGTCATACCGGTCGACACAGTAGCGGCGGTCGGTGTACGGGCCGCTGCGCGCCGGGTTGCTCGCGGCGTGCAGGCCCAAGACCTTCGTTCCCATCGCGTTGGCGATGTGCATGGGGCCGGAGTCCGGGGTGACCAGCAGATCCGCGCGCGCGAGCAGCGCCGGCAGCTGCTTGAGCGTGTCCTTGCCGATCAGGTCGAGCGCGTGGTGCCGCATCGCGGCCAGGATCGCATCGCCGGTCGCGCGCTCCAGCTCACTGCGGCCACCGCAGAGCACCACGCGCCAACCGCGTTCCACCGCATGGTCCGCGAGTGCCGCGTAGCGCTCGGCGCGCCAGTTTCGCAGCACGTGGCTCGAGCAGGGCGAAATCATGAGGACCGGCCGGCCGTCCTCCGGCCACTGGGCGGCTGCCCAGGCATGGGCCTCGGCCGGCACGGGCATGTCCCAGCGGACCTCCCTGCGCGTGATGCCCAGCGGCTCGGCGAAGCTGCCGATCGCGTCGAGCACGTGGATGCCCGGGCGGTCGGCGATGCGCTCGCGCACGAACAGGCCATGCAGGTCCTTGGAGCGGCTGCGGTCGTAGCCGATCCGACGGCGCGACGGGATGAACGCCGACAGCAGGTTCGCACGTGCGGCGACCTGCATCTGCAGGAGTGCATCGAAGCGCGTGCCCAGCTGGCGCCGCACCTCGCGCATTCCCGCGATGCCCGACTTCTTGTCGTATTCCACGAACCGCACGCCCGGCAGCCCCTGCAGCAGCCGATGCTCGCCGCGACCGATCACCCAGGTCAGGTCGACCTGCGGCATCGCGTCGCGGAGCGTGTGCACGAGGGGAAGCACATGGGTCACGTCACCGAGCGCGGAGAGCCGCAGCAGGCAGATGCGCGCATCGGGTCGAAGCGGGACGGGGCGTGTCACGTGACTGCTAGACTCCGGCGGATGGCGCGCGAACGGGCCGACGAAGGACGCATCGAAGTCGACGGCCCGGGCGGACGTGGCGCGATTGTGTTCGACCGCTCTCGCCTGGGACAAGCGCAGGCCGCGTGGTTCGATCCGGACTGGTGGGGTTCTGCGGCACGCCCGGTCGGCAGCGGCGGCCGCGGCAGCGCATGGTTCGTCGACGCGCCGTTCGGCGCCTGCGTGCTCCGGCACTACCGTCGCGGCGGCCTCGCCGCGCGACTGAGCCGTGCGGGTTACGTCTGGCACGGCGAAGCGCGCGTGCGCAGCGTCGCCGAGTTCCGCCTGACGCGCGAGGTGCTCGCGCGCGGGCTCGACGTCCCGGTGCCGATCGCGGCCTGGTACGTCCGCTCCGGTCTGCACTACCGCGCAGCGCTGCTGATGGCGCGCCTGCCCGATACCCGGACGCTCGCCGACGCCGCACTTGCTGGCGACGCGCCATGGGAGGCCGCGGGCCGGCTCGTGGCGCGGATGCATCGCGTCGGGCTCGACCATGCGGACCTCAATGCCGACAACCTGCTGTTCGATGATGGCGGCCGCGGCTGGGTGATCGACCTCGACCGCGGTGCGCTACGGACGGGTGTGCGTACATGGCGCGAAGCGAACCTCGCGCGCCTGCTGCGCTCGCTGCACAAGCGCCGCGGCGCGCGTGATCCGGACATCGTCGAGCGGGATTTCGCGCGCCTGCGTGCGGCCTACGACGCCGCGCTGGAGGATTCGGATGACGCCTGACTGGGCCCTGCGGCTGCATGGGGTCGGCAACGCGGCGGCGGTCGAGCTCGGCTCGGCGATGGCGACCATCGAGCGCGATGGCGCACCGTGGCTTACGATCGACTGCGGCGGGGAAGGGCTTACCGCCTTCCTCGCGCAGTACGGCCATGCGCCGCGCACGCTGTTCGTGACGCACGTGCACCTCGACCACGTGGGCGGTTTCGAGCGCCTCTTCGTCGACGCGTATTTCGATCCGGCGCGCCGCGGTGAGGTCGTCGTCTACGTGCCGGCCGCCCTCGTGCCGCTCCTGCACCAGCGTGTCGCGGCCTATCCGAACGTGCTTGCCGAGGGTGGGGCGAATTTCTGGGACGCGTTCCGGCTGATCCCCGTCGGCGATGCGTTCTGGCACGACGGCGTACGCCTTGAGGTATTTCCGGTGCGGCATCACTGGCCGGACACCGCCTTCGGCCTGCGGCTGGAGGGAAGCATGGTCTGGAGCGGGGACACGCGCCCGATCCCCGAGATGCTGGCGCGCTACGCCGCAGCGGGCGAGCTCGTCGCGCACGACTGCGCGCTGCACGGCAATCCGTCGCACAGCGGCATCGACGACCTGGAGCGCGAGTATCCACCCGAGCTGCTCGCGCGTTGCGTGCTCTACCACTACGCGAGCCGGGCGGACGGCGAGGCACTCGCCGCGCGCGGCCATCGCGTGGGTCGCCCCGGCGAGCGCATCGCACTCGCGCCGCCGACCGCGCCGGTCGCGACGCCCTGGCACGGCAGCGGCTGATCCGTCACCGCACCGTCGCGTGGCCGCAACGACGCGGTACCTAATCTTTTCGAAAGACCTGGAGAGTCCCTATGTCCAAGCGCCGCCGCAACGTGAGTGTGTTCCTGACCGAGCCCGGTCGTCTCGAGCTCGCCACGCTGCTCACGCCCTGGCTGCGCGTCGGCGCCTCGTTCGGCGCCTACGTCGAGTGCCGCCGGGTCGACCTCGAAGGCGAATACGTCGAGCTCACGCTCGGGCTCGAGCAGGACGACGAGAACAGCGTCGACGTGCGCCTGCACGTGCCGCATCACTTCGTGGCCGCGGTTCTGGAAGTCTCCGATCCGTCGGCCTTCGCGGGCCTGTACGCGGAGTAAGGATCCAGGCGATGCGTCGCCGTACGCGGTGACGGCGAGCGTTCGCGGATATGCCGACGATGAGGGCGCTTGCCGGATGGGATAGGGTGCCGGTGGCGCGTCGTCCTTGCAGCGCGCCGGGGCGCTACAAGCCGCAACGGCTGCGTGTGGCGGTCGTCAGGCTGCGATGACGTCGGCCGCGCGATCCATGTCGGTCGGTACCTCCGGATATCAAGCGCCATGACGAGTGCGCTCCAGCGCGCCGCGCGACCCGAACGCCGCTCACGGACTACCGAAATGGCGATGACCCCGCCGGCTGGCCTCGGCACCCGCATCAGTCGATACCGTTGCTGCCTTCCGGCCCTGGCGGGGTTTTCGACCTAGCGTCGCGAGGGGCCGACGGGGCCACCATAGAGACGTACTGGATGGAGCTTGCCGCGTTCGCGGCGGTGATATGGCGGAGAGAGGGGGATTCGAACCCCCGAGGCGGGGTTTAGCCGCCTACACACTTTCCAGGCGTGCTCCTTCAACCACTCGGACACCTCTCCGCACCTGGCCCGGGCGCCGCGTCCTGCCGCTCCCGGAACCCGCGATTGTACGCGTCGCCGGGAGCCCCCCACAAGGCGCGCGCGGGCTGCGACGGGCCTCTGGCACAATCGCCGTCCCTCGCGCGCCGCGCGCGATCCGCTGCCGTTGGTCCCGATGTCCTACCTGGTCCTCGCCCGCAAATGGCGCCCGAAGCGCTTCGCCGAACTGGTCGGGCAGGAGCACGTCGTGCGCGCGCTCACGAATGCGCTCGACAGCGGCCGCGTGCACCACGCCTTCCTGTTCACCGGCACGCGCGGCGTGGGCAAGACGACGATCGCGCGCATCTTCGCGAAAAGTCTGAACTGCGAGCGCGGTACGTCCGCTGACCCGTGCGGCGAGTGCAATTCCTGCCGCGACATCGACGCCGGCCGCTTCATCGACCTTCTCGAGATCGATGCCGCGAGCAACACGGGCGTCGACGACGTGCGCGAAGTGATCGACAACGCGCAGTACATGCCCAGCCGCGGCCGGGTGAAGGTGTACCTCATCGACGAGGTGCACATGCTGTCCAAATCCGCGTTCAATGCGCTGCTGAAGACGCTCGAGGAGCCGCCGGGGCACGTCAAGTTCCTGCTCGCAACCACCGACCCGCAGAAGCTGCCGGTCACCGTGCTGTCGCGCTGCCTGCAGTTCAACCTCAAGCGCCTCGACGAGCAGCAGATCGGTGGGCAGATGCACCGCATCCTCGAGGCCGAAGGCATCCCGGCCGAGGACGGCGCGATCCGCCAGCTCGCACATGCCGCCGACGGATCGCTGCGCGACGGCCTTTCGCTGCTGGACCAGGCGATCGCCTACACGGGCTCGCGCCTGGAGACCGATCTGGTCGCCGGGATGCTCGGCACGGTGGATCGCGGCCGTGTCGGCGCGCTGCTGCAGGCGCTCGCGGATGCCGACGGCGCCGCGCTGCTGGCGGAAGTCGCGCGGCTCGGCGAGTTCTCGCCCGACTGGGACGACGTGCTCGAGTCTGTCGCCGAGGCGCTGCATCGCGTGCAGGTGCGGCAGCTCGTGCCCGGTGCCGAGATCGCGGGCGACGGCGTGGACCTCGACGGACTCGGTGCATCGCTCGCCCCCGAGCTCGTGCAGCTCTGGTACCAGATGGCGCTCGCGGGACGGCGCGACCTCCCGCTCGCGCCGAGCCCGCGCGCGGGGTTCGAGATGGTGATGCTGCGGATGCTGGCGTTCCGTCCGGCCTCCGGCGGCGCGCGCGAATCGACGCCGGGAGGCGCGGATGCCGCACGCCGCGAGCTGGCGGGTGGGCCGGCGGCCCCCGGCCGCGCATCCGCGTCCGCCGGTCGTGACGCCGCGCCGCAGGCCGCGGCTGCGCTCGAAACGTCGGGCGGGCCGGCGCCCGCGCCTACGCGAGCTTCATCGACTCCAGTGGGCGTGCCTGCGCCCGTCGCGAGCGCTCCTCCCGGTCATGGCGCCGCGCCCGCACCGGTAGCGACCGACAGCCGCCCGGCTTCATCCCCCGTGTCGGCAAGTGTTCCCTCGCCATCGACCACCGGGATGCGCGCGGCCGCCGACGGAGGCCTCGTCGACGCGCATGCCTGGCGCGACTGGGTGGCCGACTGCGACCTGCGCGGCCCGGCGCGGCTGCTCGCCGAACACGCCGGCTTCCTCGGCTGCTCCGACGGCGCCGTGCGCCTGTCGATCGAGCCGTCGGACGAGCACCTGCGCGGCACGGCGATGGTGAAGATGCTCGCCGAGGCCCTGGCGCCGCGCTTCGGCGCGCCGCCGGAAATCCGCTTCGAGACGCCCGAGCAGCCCGTGGACTCCCTGCGCGTGCACATCGATCGCGCGCGCGATGCGCGTCAGGCCGAGGCCGAGCGTGAGTTCGAGCAGCATCCCGACGTGCGCCGCCTGATGGCGCAGGGCGGCCGCATCGTCCCCGAGTCGGTGCGTCCGCTCGAGAACTGACCCTTTCCCCAAGGCCGACCGGCCAGAGGACACCGCAATGCGTGGAAACATCGGACAGCTGATGCAGCAGGCGCAGAAAATGCAGGAGAACCTTGCACGCGCGCAGGAGGATCTGGCCAAGATCGAGGTGACCGGCAATGCCGGTGCCGGCATGGTGAGCGTCACGATCACCGGTCGCATGGAGTGCCGCAAGGTGCGCATCGACCCGAGCGTGCTGTCGGATCCGGAGATGGCCGAGGACCTCGTCGCCGCCGCGTTCAACGACGCCGTCAACAAGGCCAATGCCGAGTCGCAGGCGCGTATGTCCGCCGCCACCGCCGGGATGCCGCTGCCGCCGGGCATGAAGCTGCCGGGGATGTTCTGAGCCCGTTGCACATGCCCTGCATGCGCCCTGCGTTCTGCTGCGGGGCACGGACCACCGGCCGGTGCGCGGTGGCGGGAGGCTCCGAATGAGTTCACTGCTCGAACAGCTGATCGACGCGTTCCGCATCCTGCCGGGCGTGGGCGCGAAGTCCGCGCAGCGCATGGCCTACCACGTGCTCGAGCGCGAGCGCTCGGGCGGGCAGCACCTTGCGCAGGTGCTCGCCGAGGCGGTGGACCGCATCGGCCACTGCGAGCGCTGCCGCGATTTCAGCGAGACGCCGGTGTGCGCGGTCTGCGCGAGCGGCTCGCGTGATGCCGACCAGCTGTGCGTGGTCGAGACACCCGCCGACCGACTCGCGATCGAGCAGGCCACCGGCTATCGGGGCCTCTACTACGTGCTGCAGGGCCGGCTTTCGCCGCTCGATGGCATCGGCCCGCGCGAACTCGGCCTTGATCGCCTCGCCAAGCGGCTCGGCGAGGGCGAAGTGCGCGAGCTCATCATCGCGACGAATCCGACCGTGGAAGGCGAGGCGACCGCGCACTACCTCGCGCAGCTCGCGCGCCAGCAGGGCGTGCGCCCCAGCCGCCTCGCTTACGGCGTGCCGCTCGGCGGCGAGCTGGAATACGTCGACCGCGGCACGCTCTCGCATGCCTTCGGCAGCCGCACGGAGATCAGCGAATGACCACCGACACCACGATTTTCGGCAAGATCATCCGCCGCGAGATCCCCGCCGACATCGTCTACGAGGACGATGACCTCATCGCCTTCCGCGACATCGCGCCGTCGGCCCCGGTACACGTGCTGTTCGTGCCGAAGGTGCCCATCGCGACGCTCGACGACGCGAAGCCGGAGCATGCCGCGCTGCTGGGCAGGCTGATGCTGGCGGCCGCGCGCCATGCGCGCGAGCAGGGTTTCGCGGACGACGGCTATCGCGTGGTGATGAACTGCAACGGGCACGGCGGACAGACCGTTTTCCAGGTGCATCTGCACCTGCTGGCCGGCGCGCCGCTGGGCGGGTTCGGCATGTCGCGCTGAGCGCGGGGATCGGAACGTCGTAAGCCACGAGGCGTCCCGGCGTGGGCGGCGTTGTCTCCCTGTCATTGGGCACAGACCTCGCCGCGCCGGCGCCGAGGACGTTGCATCCGCTATCGGCGTTGCGCCTCTCGGGTGTTCGCGGGCGTCCCCCGGTGTGAGCGACGCCCGGTCATGTCCGGATCGATGTATGGGGCTGCGCGGACGTGCCGTGGCGTCGTATCGGGGCGGCGCGCGTTTTGTTGGCCCTGCAGGCGCGCCATGAAAAAGCCCGGCATCGCCGGGCTTTTTCGGTCAGGACCACTCACCACCAGCCCCACCAGGGCCAGGGCGCCGGGCGCGTCACCACGTTCACCCGCTCGCGCACGGGCCAGAGGTAGACCACGTCCGCCGCGATGCGCGGCAGGCGGTAGTCGTACTGGCCGATGCGGCGGTTGTCGTAACCGTCGACGCGGCCGGTGAAGGTCACCTCGCGATTGCGCTCGAAGACCGCCGGGTCGTAGAAGCCGTTGCGGCAGGCGACGAAGCGCCCGCCGACGTCGTCACTGGCCCAGTACGGGCGTCCGTACGTGTCGAGGCGGGTGGAGATCATGTGGAAGCAGGTGCGGTTCGCCTGCGGCTCGACCTCGACGATGCGACCGCCCCAGCGCACCACGGCACCAGTGCTGTCGCGGTCGACGGCTTCGCGCGGTGTGATCTGCGTGAACTCGCCCTGCAGCGGTCGGGGCTGCGTGACGCACGCGGCGAGGCCGAGGGCGAGGGCGGACACCAGCAGGGGGCGTGCGATGTTCATGGGCTACTCCGTTGGAGCGCGTCCAGCGCCGTTCACCGGGGACGATGCGCGCGCAGGTCGCGCGCCAGTCGCCGGGCGGACTCGCCGTCCGCGATGGATCCAGCGTACCGCCAGCGTGTGAAGCGGGCGGCGAGATCGACGAGTTCCCCGGCCGAAGCCGCGCCCGATTTACCGATCCGTTCAGCCCATGTCGTCGACGGTTCATGCGCCGCGCGTCCGAGGCCACGGCGCGCATAGCGTGCGCCGAGCCGATGCCAGGCCCGCAGCACCGGATCGCGCTCGCGCGGGCCGCGCAGGCTGAGCGCGACCATCAGGCCGAGTGCGAGAGACGTGGCGACCGCGAAGAGGATCGCGAGCTGCTCGGGGCCGACGCGCTCCAGGCCCAGGGGCCGGAACATCCGCGCCTGCCGGTTCGCATCGAAGCCGAGCACCAGGTCGTTCCAGTTCTGTCGCAGCCAGTCGCCGACCTGCACGATGCCGTCGCCACCCTGGATCGCGCCGATCAGTCCATCGGCAGGAAGCTGGTCCTCGAGGGTGTCGTAGATGTTCTCGGGTGCGACCGCCGCAGTCGGATCGACACGGGCCCAGCCGCGCCCCTCGAGCCAGACTTCCGTCCACGCATGCGCATCCATGCGGCGGATCATCCAGTAGCCACCGATGCGGTTGCGCTGCCCACCGACGTAACCGGTCACGACGCGCGTCGGAATGCCGGCCGAGCGCATCAGCACGGTGAACGCGCCGGCGAAGTGCTCGCAGTAGCCGAGGCGCGTGCCGAAGAGGAACTCGTCGACCGTATCGCGCCCGAGCGGCGGCGCGGCGATCGAATAGGCGAAATCCTTGCGGATCCAGCCGAGCACGTGATCGATCACTGCCTCATCGTCGCGCAGGCGCCGTTTCAGGTCGCGGCCCAGCGCGACGGCGCGCGGATTGAAGCCGGCCGGCAGCGCGAGCGCACGGCGCCTGGCGTCGTCCGGCAGGGCACCTCGATACGCGGACGGAAGCGCCGAGGTCATGCGCCAGCGCGTGAGGCTCGCGAGCGGTCGCTCCGCGACGAGGCTGCTGTCCTCGCGCATCCGGGCGCCGCCGGGGGCGGCGAGCGGCATGTCGAGGGCGACGAGCTGGCTGCGGTCGGTCGGCTCGACCTCGAGCGTATAGGTCCAGGTCGTCGCGCCCGGGACCGGATCGGGCATGTCGATGCGGCCCAGCCCGGCGGGGCGACGCCAGCTGCGCCCGTCGAAATCCCAGAGGACCGGGCCGCGCCAGTACAGCGCCGACCGGGGCGGCATCGCCCCGTCGAAACGCGCGCGCACCGCGATCGAGTCGTCGGCCAGAAGCGAGACCCAGTCGCCGGGTGACATCTCGTCCGACAATCCCGAGCGTGCGCTCGCACGGTCGGGGACGCCCCAGAGTGGTGTGCCGATGCGGGGGAACAGCCAGAACACCGCCATCGCGAGCGGCAGGCCGTAGGCGACGAGGCGGAGTGCATGCACCACGGGTCGCGCCAGCGGTGGGGGCGCGATGCCGCTCTCGAGTGCGGTGAGCCGCTGGAGTGCACCGAGCGCGAGCAGGCTCGCGACGAGCCCGAGAATGAGCGTCGTCGGGCCTTGGTCGAGGAGGAACGTGGAGAACGGCGCGAACAGCGCGAAGCCGACGAGGCTGCGCGCGTCGCGCAGGCTCATGGTCTCTGCGGGCTTGAGCGCGAGCATCGCGCCGAGAAGCGCGCACCCGGTGTCGCGACCGAACTGCATGCCGAACTGCGCCACCACCGCGGCGATGATCGCGGCCGCGAGCAGCGCACGCGCGGCGAACGGAAGGGCACGACGCCAGGAGATCGCGCCGATCACGAGCCCGGTGCCCCCGATGGCGAGGGCGGTCGCGCCGGGGAGTTGCAGCAGCAGCGGCGCCAGGCAGGCCACCGTCACGGCCAGCGCCCACGCCCGGCTGCCGGGATCCAGTGCGGGCGAGCGTGCCTCAGCCATGGGGCAGCAGCGCGAGGGCGCGCAGGCAGGCATGGCGATGCGCGGGGCCCTGGTCCGGACCGAGCGCCGGCTGTGAGGGCAGCCGCAGGCGATAACGACGACCGTCGCGCTCGGCTTCCTCGACCCAGCGCGCGAGGCGCGCGATGCGCGGCTCCGTCGGCAACGCGGTGAGTGCAAGCCAGTCGAGCTCGATGTCCACCCCCGCCGGCTGCTCGTATTCGCGCACGAGCAGGGTGCCGCGGCGTGCGGACGGCTTCCAGGCGATGGTGCGCGGCGGATCGCCCGGGCGATACGGGCGCAGGTGGTGCACGTCGTCGCCCGCCGGATGCACGCGGCGCGCGGCCGGATCGCCGGAACCCGTCGGCAACGGCGGCCCCATCGGCTCCGGCTGCGGATAGACCAGGAGCGGGCGCTCCGGCCAGACGTGCGACCACGCGCGCGCCAGTCCGAGCGGCCAGGTCGTCGCGATCCGCAGGCGCGGCACGTCGATCCAGCCCCGCTCGTGCGTCTCGACCTCGAGCACCGAGACACCGGCGCCGTCGCGCAGCACCAGCGGCACGCCAGCGACGCCCGGCGCATCGACCCGCAACCCGGTGCGCAGGCGTGCATCGGCGGCCCGCGCATGCACGTGCACGCGCAGCGGCTTGCCGGCATAGACCGGCTCGGCCTCGACCGCGGTGACCTCCAGGCCGCTGAGCTGCAACTGCGCCGCCACCAGGCCCGCCATCGCCGCGCCTGCGAGGAGCAGCGCCATCAGAAGCGCGGGATTGTTGTTGTAGTTCAGCGCCCCGAGCGCCATCACGGCGACGAGCGCCGCGAAGAACAGGCCGAACCGGGTGGGCAGCACGTAGATTCGGCGCCGGTCGAAACGCACGGGCAGCGCCTCGGGCTGGCGCGGCCGCGCCAGCGCCACGAGCCGCTGCGCGAGCGTGCCGCGCGAGGCCATCAGTCGACCGGCACCGCGTGCAGGATGGCCTTCGCGGCGGCGGTGTCGCTGCCGGCATCGGTGTCGACCACGAGCCGGTGCGAGGCGACGTGGCAGAACAGCGCCTGCACGTCCTCCGGCACCACATGGCCGCGCCTGAGCAGCAGGGCATGCGCGCGTGCCGCGCGCAGCAGGGCGAGGCCCGCGCGGGGCGACAGGCCGACGCGAACGCCGGGGTGCCGGCGACTGCGCGCGAGCAGCGCCTGCACATAGGCGATCAGTGCGTCGCTCGCGTGCACCTGCGCGGCGGCAGCGCGCGCCTGCGCGAACTGGTCGCCCTCGAACTGCGGCGCGATGCGGGCGATCAGCTCGCGACGGTCCGTGCCGGCGAGCAGCGCGCGCTCGGCGTCCTCGCCGGGGTAGCCGAGGGTGAGGCGCAGCAGGAAGCGGTCGAGCTGCGAGTCGGGCAGGGGATACGTGCCGGACAGGTCCACCGGGTTCTGCGTGGCGATCACGAAGAAGGGCTCGGGCAGCGGGCGCGTCACGCCGTCGATCGTGACCTGATGCTCGGCCATCGCCTCGAGCAGCGCGCTCTGCGTGCGCGGCGGCGCGCGATTGATCTCGTCGGCGAGCAGCACCTGGCTGAAGACGGGGCCCGGATGGAACTCGAACGCCTGTCGCGACGTGTCGTAGATCGACACGCCGAGGATGTCGGCCGGCAGCAGGTCCGAGGTGAACTGCACGCGCTGGAACTGCAGGCCCGCGGTGGCCGCGAGCGCATGCGCGAGCGTGGTCTTGCCGAGGCCGGGGAGGTCCTCGATCAGGATGTGCCCGTCCGACAGCAGCGCGACGAGTGCGAGCCGCACCTCGTGCGCCTTGCCGAGCACGAGCGAGTTGACCTGCGTCTGTGCCCGGTCAAGGGCATCGCGCAGGGCCTGGGTTAGCATGCCCGCCGCCGTGCCTGACGCCATCTGTGTCTCCGCGGAGTGGATTCGACGCGGCCGCGTGGCCGCCCTGCGCGCCCGACGACGGGCCCGCACCGAGTGTAGCGAGGTCGGATGAGTATGCAGTCGGAGCCCGCGGCGGGACACGCGCGGGGCGTGTTCTGGGCGCTTTGGTGCGTGGTGCTGGCGGTCAAGCTGGTCGTTGCCGCGCACCTGCCCCTGTTCGTCGACGAGGCGTTCTACTGGCAGGAGGGCCAGCACCTCGCGCCGGCCTATTCCGACCTGCCGGGCCTGACCGCCTGGCTGACCCGGCTCGGGGTGGAGATCGCAGGCCCGCATCCGCTCGCGGTGCGCCTGCCGTTCCTCGCGCTCGCGGCACTGGTGCCGATCCTCGTCGTGCGCATCACGCGGCGCGCATTCGGCGCACTGGAAGGCTGGATCGCGGGCAGCTTCGCGCTGCTGCTGCCGCTCGCCGGGACGCTCGGCCTGCTCGCGGTTCCCGATCCGGTGATGGCGCTGGCGACGCTGCTGTGCATCGACGCCGGCGCGGCGCTGCTGCGTCGCGTCGATGCCGCGCACGCGCTCGAGCTCGCGTTCGGTCTCGCGTTGGGCGCGCTGAGCCATTACCGCTTCATCGCGGTGATCGCCGTCGGCTTCGTCGCGCTGGCGCTGATGGCGGAGGGCCGCCGCATCCTTCGCGATCCGCGCGTACTGATCGCGATCGCGGTCGGCGCCGCGGCGTGGGCGCCGCTCGTCGCCTGGAACTACGACAATGCCGACGCGGGCCTGCGCTTCCAGCTCGTCGATCGGCATCCGTGGGCGTTCCACTCCGACGGGATCTGGTTCATCGCCATCCAGGCGCTGCTGGTCACGCCGCTGCTGTTCGTCGCGCTGCTCCAGGCCGGCCGCGACGCGCGCCACAGCCCGCTCATGTCGGCACGCTATTTCGCGTCTCTCGGTCTGTTGATGGTCGGCGGCTTCTTCCTGCTCGGCTTCTTCGCCGACACCGAGCGGGTGAGCTTCCACTGGCCGGTGCCGGGCTTCCTTGCGCTGCTGCCGCTGCTGCCCCGGTATCTCGAGCGCTGGTCGCGCAGCGCGCGCATCGCGACCGTAGTGACCGCCGCGCTTGGCCTCGCGAGTGTGCTGGGCTACTACGTCGCGGTATCGATCCCGGACGTGCGCGCGCGTACTGCAGCGGAGAAGTGGTACCCGGCGAACTTCGCCGGCTGGGACGAGGTCGCCTGGGCCGTGCGCAAGGAGCTCGCCGCGATGCCGCCGGGCAGCCGCGTGCTCGCCGACAACTTCAAGCTGGGTGCCGAGCTCGGCTTCGCGCTCGGCGATCCGCGTATCCCCGTGCTGGATCATCCACTCAACCGAAAGCACGGTCGCGCGCCGCAGCTGGATCTGTGGGGGCTCGACGCCGATCCCCGCGCGATGCTGCGCAAGGGCCCCGTGCTGCTCGCGGTAGGTGTCAGCGAGGTCGAGTTCAAGCACCTGCACGCGCGCTACCTCGAGCTGTGCAGGCGCATTGGTCCCTTGCCGCCGCCGCGCATCCTCAACGTCGATCACGGGCGCCAGCGGCTCGCGCTGTTCCGGCTCGACGGTCTGCGCGAGGGCCCGTGCACGACGCCCGCGATGGCATGGATCGACAGTCCCGCCGCGGGCGCGCGCGTGAGCGGCCGGGTCGCCGTGCGCGGCTGGGCGTTCAAGAACGGCGTGGGCATCGAGCGCGTCGAGGCGACGCTCGACGGCCGCCCCGTCGCGACGCTCGACTACGGACAGCCGTTCGAAGGGCTCGACAAATCCTGGCCCGGCCTCAGCGATCCCGGCAGGCCGCGCCTAGGCTACGAAGGCAGCGTCGACGTCAGCGGCCTGGCGCCCGGTCGCCACTGGCTCGGCCTGCGCCTGCATGGCCGGGACGGCAGCGTGGAGCCGTGGGCCGAGGTGCCGATCGAGGTCGCGCGCTAGGGCAGGGCGTAGCCCGCACGCCGCAGCAGGCGCGCCGTCGCGATTAGAGGAAGGCCGATCAACGCGGTCGGGTCGAGCGTCTCGATCGCGTCAAAAAGCGTGATGCCGCGCCCCTCGGACTTGAAGCTGCCCGCGCAGTCGAACGGCTGCTCGGCATCGACGTAGCGCTCGATCTCGTCCGTCGCGAGCGCGCGGAAGCGGACGACCGTCCGGTCCGATTCGAGCCAGGTACCCGCGGGCCCGTGCACGCAGACGGCGGTGTGGAAGACCACCGCGCGCCCCGACATCGAACCGAGCTGCCGCAAGGCGCCCTCGCGGCCCCCCGGCTTGCCGAGCGGCTGGCCGTCGAGTTCGGCGAGCTGGTCGGACCCGATGACCCAAGCGGCCGGGTAAGCGGACGCGACCGCGCGCGCTTTCGCCTCGGCGAGCCGGCGCGTGATCGCTCCCGGGGCTTCGCCGGGCACCGGCGTCTCGTCGACGTCGGGACGTGCGCAGTCGAAGGGCAGGCCGAGGCGCTGGAGCAGTTCCCGGCGATAGCGCGAGGTGGAGCCGAGGACCAGCGTCATGTCAGGCGCGCGGGAGCCGCGCTTCCTCGATGCGCTCGAGCTGGTGCTCGATGCGCCCGCGGGCGGCGTCGATGGCGTCGCGCACGCCGGCGAGCTGCTCGGGCGTGGCGTCCTCGCCGTGGTCGCGCAGCCACAGCCGCTGGCGGAGCATCTCGCGCATCGCGTCGGCGACGGGGTCGGGCCCGGTTTCGCCGGCCACCGCCTCGATCTCCGCGCGCGCGGCGCGCAGGCGGTCCTCGAGGGCGTCGGCCGCGTCGAGCACGTCCCGGACCGCGCGCTGGTGGGGCGTCGGGCGGTGCGAGCGGCGGAACAGCAGGACGGCGGTGACCGCGGCGGCGGCAGCGAGAATCAGGGCAGCAACGGTCACTACGGTCTCCCGGGGCGTCCGCGAAGTCTGACGCGCGTGGCGTCAACGCCGCAACGCGACGGGCCTGCGTCGCGGTTTGACAGTCCGTTCACCGGCCCCTACCATTCCGCGGCTTATGTCCGTGGAATCGTCCCGAACCCCGGTGCCCGAGACCCTGGACGCCTGGCGCCAGGTGACGGCCCGTCGTGGCCTCGAAGGGCGCGTCCCGCTCGCATCGCTCAAGCGCCTCGGCAGCCTGCTCGCCGAGCCCGAGGGCGAGGTCGTGTTCTCGTTGGACTTCGATCGCGACACGCTCGGCGTGGCCTATGTCGAAGTCAGGGCGAGCACGTCGTTCCCGCTGGTCTGCCAGCGCACGCTCGAGCGCTTCCTGCTGCCGGTCGAGATCGACCAGCGCATGGGGCTGATCCGCGACGAGGCCGACGAGTCGGCCCTGCCGCCGGGTTACGAGGCGCTGCTGGTCGACGAAAGCGGCGAGCTGCGGACGCTGGATCTCATCGAGGACGAGCTGATCCTCGCGGTGCCGGTCGTGCCGATCATGCCGGGTACCGAGGCCGTCGAGCGCGAATGGACGGCCGGGGAAGCAGAGGACGAGGCGAAGCCGAATCCGTTCGCCGCCCTCGCCGCGCTGAAGAAACGCCCCGAATAGGCGATAATTTCCACCTTTCGGCCCGGGCTTCCATGCCCGACGCCGCCACACGTTTCACCGGAGCACCCCGATGGCCGTCCAGAAGTCCCGCGTTTCCCCGTCCCGCCGTGGCATGCGCCGCGCCCACGACGCGCTGAGCCCGAAGCAGGTCTCGACCGATCCGACGACGGGCGAGGCGCACCTGCGCCACCACGTCACGGCCGACGGCTACTACCGCGGCAAGAAGGTCATCGACACCAAGACCAAGATCGCCGACGAAGAGTGAGCCTGCGGGCGCCCGGCGCCCGGTAGGCGGGCCGCGCGTGTCGCGGCCCTCGCGGGTCGAACCCGCATGCCACGGATGCGATCCCACGGGTCGCATCCGTTTTCGGTTTCTGCGTCGTGCGCGCGCCGCCCGCACGCACTCCCCATCGTCGAGGCACGACGGATGACCCAAGTTTTCTCGCGCATCGCGGGCACCGGCAGCTACCTGCCGGAGAAGGTGCTCACCAATGCCGATCTCGCGCAGTTCGTCGAGACCAGTGACGAATGGATTGCGACCCGCACCGGCATCCGCGAGCGGCACGTCGCCGCCGAGGGCGAAACCACCTGCGACCTCGCCTTCCATGCCGCCACGCGCGCGATGGAGGCCGCCGGCGTCACCGCCGCCGAGATCGACCTGATCGTGCTCGGCACGACCACGCCCGACATCATCTTCCCGTCGACGGCCTGCCTGCTGCAGAACCGCCTCGGCGCGATCGGCTGCCCGGCGTTCGACGTCAATGCGGCCTGCTCCGGCTTCATCTACGCGCTCACCGTCGCCGACAAGTTCATCCGCTCGGGCGCTGCGAAGACGGCGCTCGTCGTCGGCGCGGAAACGCTGACGCGCATGCTCGACTGGTCGGATCGTGCGACCTGCGTGCTGTTCGGCGACGGTGCCGGCGCGGTGGTGCTCAAGGCCGACACCGAGACGGGGATCCTCAGCACGCACCTGCACGCCGACGGCAGCAAGAAGGAGCTTCTGTTCAACCCGGTCGGCGTCTCCGCGGGCTTCAAGCCGGACGAGAAGAACGCCGGCGTGCGCGTGATGATGACCGGCAACGACGTCTTCAAGTACGCGGTCAAGGCGCTCGACTCCGTCGTCGAGGAAACGCTCGAGGCGAACGGGCTCGATCGCCACGACATCGACTGGCTGATCCCGCACCAGGCCAACCTGCGCATCATCGAGGCGACGGCCAAGCGCCTCGACATGCCGATGGACCGCGTGGTCGTCACCGTCGACCGGCACGGCAACACGTCGTCGGGCTCGGTGCCGCTCGCGCTCGACGAGGCGGTGCGTTCGGGGCGCGTGCAGCGTGGCCAACTGCTGCTGCTCGAGGCGTTTGGCGGCGGCTTCACCTGGGGTAGCGCGCTCGTCCGTTACTGACGGCACCACGTATCGACGCACGGGAGGCGACGTCGCGGCGATGCGGCGTCGCCTTCGTCGTTTACGGCCGCCGGGAAGCGGCGATTCAAGCGGCCGACCTCGAAGCGATCGTCCCGTGACGCCAACGCCATCGATCGGCACGCGTACGGCGGGGTACAGACAGCTGCGGACGATCATCCGTATCATGGCGCGCTCGCACCCACGGGTCCCGCGCGTGACCGATACCCCGACGCAACTTGCGTTCGTCTTTCCCGGCCAGGGCTCGCAGTCCGTGGGCATGCTCGCGGACCTCGCCGCGGCCGAGCCGCTCGTGCAGTCCACGTTCGCCGAAGCGAGCGAAGGCGCCGGCGTCGACCTCTGGGCGATGAGCCAGAACGGTCCCGATACCGACCTCAACACCACCGAATTCACCCAGCCCGCGCTGCTCGCGGCGGGCATCGCCGTCTGGCGCGTCTGGCAGGCGCGCGGCGGCGCGATGCCGACGCAGCTTGGCGGCCATTCGCTCGGCGAGTACAGCGCGCTGGTCGCGGCGGGCGCGCTTTCACTCGCCGATGGCGCGAAGCTCGTGCGCCTGCGCGGCCAGCTCATGCAGGCCGCCGCGCCGAGCGGCACCGGCGCCATGGCGGCGGTCCTCGGTGCCGACGATGCGCTCGTGCTCGAGGTCTGCGAGGCGAGCAGCGGCCGCGAAGTCGTCGTGCCCGCCAACTTCAATTCACCGGGCCAGATCGTGATCGGCGGCCACGCCGACGCGGTGGATCGTGCGCTGACGATGCTCGCGGAGCGCGGCGTGCGCAAGGCCGTGAAGCTCGCCGTGAGCGTGCCCTCGCATACGCCGCTCATGCGCGAAGCCGCCAACCGCCTCGCCGAGGCGATGGGCGAGCTCGCCTGGAGCACGCCGACGTTGCCCGTCGTGCAGAACGTCGACGGCGAGGTCCGCGAGGACACGCAGTCGATCCGCGACGCGCTCGTGCGCCAGCTCTACCTGCCCGTGCAGTGGACGCAGTGCATCGAAGCGCTCGCCGCGCGCGGCGTCAGCCGCATCGCCGAATGCGGCCCGGGCAAGGTGCTCACCGGGCTGGTGAAGCGCATCGACAAGTCGATCGACGTGCGTCCGCTGGGCACGCCCGCCGAACTGGACGCCGCACTGCAGGACTGGAGCCGCGCATGAGCGACACGACGAACACCGCCCCGCTCGCGGGCGAGATCGCGCTGGTGACGGGTGCCACCCGTGGCATCGGCGCCGCCATCGCCGATGAGCTCGCCACGCAGGGCGCGACGGTCATCGGCACCGCGACGAGCGACTCGGGCGCGACCTCCATCGGCGAACGGCTCGCGTCGCGCGGCGGCCACGGGCGCGTGCTCAACGTGACCGAGCCTGGCGCGATCGAAGCGCTGGTCGACGCGGTCACGAAGGAGTTCGGGGGAATCTCGATCCTCGTCAACAATGCCGGCATCACGCGCGACAACCTGCTGATGCGCATGAAGGACGAAGACTGGCAGGCGATCCTCGACACGAACCTCACCAGCGTCTACCGCTCGAGCAAGGCGGTGATGCGCGGCATGATGAAGGCGCGCAAGGGCCGCATCATCAACATCGCGTCCGTGATCGGGGTGACCGGCAATGCGGGGCAGTCGAACTACGCCGCGGCGAAGGCCGGCATCATCGCGTTCTCGAAGTCGCTCGCACGCGAGATCGGCTCGCGCGGCGTAACCGTCAACGTCGTGGCGCCGGGCTTCATCGACACCGACATGACACGCGGCCTGCCCGAGGATGCGAAGAAGGGGATGCTCGACCAGATCGCCCTCGGCCGCCTCGGCGAACCCGCCGACATCGCGCGCGCGGTCGCGTTCCTGGCGGGGCCGTCGGCCGCTTACATCACTGGCGAGACGCTGCACGTCAACGGCGGCATGTACATGCCCTGAGGCGACGGGCGGCGACGCCCAACGACTTTTTCACGCGGGGCCGGCCGCTATACTCCGGCCCGCCGCGATTCATTTAGACTTGTCCATCGAATATCCCGTCCGGGAGGAGTGAGATCCAATGAGCAGCATCGAAGAGCGCGTCAAGAAGATCGTCGTCGAACAGCTGGGCGTCAAGGAAGAGGACGTCACCACCAATGCCTCGTTCGTCGATGACCTGGGCGCCGACTCCCTCGATACCGTCGAGCTGGTGATGGCGCTCGAGGAAGAGTTCGAGTGCGAGATCCCGGACGAGGAAGCCGAGAAGATCACGACCGTGCAGCAGGCGATCGACTACGTGAAGGCTCACGTCAAGTCGTAAGCCGCACCGGTGGACGGATGCCCGTGGCGCATCCGGTCCCCACGCGTCGTCAACGGGGCCGCATTGCGGCCCCGTGTTTTTGAAATCCGTCCATACGCCGCCGCGTCGTCGCATGGACTCTCTGCCGGCGCCGCCGGTATCGAATTCCGAGGTGAAGTTCCATGTCCAAGCGCCGTGTCGTAGTGACGGGTCTGGGTATCGTGTCCCCGCTGGGTAACGACCTGGCGACGACGTGGGACGGCATCGTCAACGGGCGCTCGGGCATCGGTCCGATCACGCACTTCGATGCCACCAATTTCACCACCAAGATCGCGGGCGAGGTGCGCGACTTCGACGTCACCCGGTGGGTGAACCCGAAGGACGCGAAAAAGATGGATCCGTTCATCCATTACGGCGTGGGCGCCTCGCTCATGGCGCTGGAGGATGCGGGCCTCACGATCGACGACACGAATGCCGAACGCGTCGGCGCGCTCCTCGGCTCCGGCATCGGCGGCATCCTCGGCATCGAGGAGCAGTCGGTGAAGTTCCACGAGGGCGGCCCGCGCAAGATCTCGCCGTTCTACGTGCCGAGCACGATCATCAACATGCTGCCGGGGCAGGTCTCGCTGCTGACCGGCATGAAGGGCCCGAACTTCTCCGCGGTGTCCGCCTGCGCCACGTCGAACCATTCGATCGGCATGGCGATGCGCATGATCCAGTACGGCGATGCGGACGTGATGCTCGCCGGCGGCGCGGAGCGTGGCTCCTCGCCCACGTCGGTCGGCGGCTTCTGCTCGATGAAGGCGATGAGCACGCGGAACGACGATCCCACGCGCGCCTCGCGCCCGTGGGACGAGGGCCGCGACGGCTTCGTGCTGGGCGACGGTGCCGGCATCCTCGTGCTCGAGGAATACGAGTACGCGAAGGCCCGCGGTGCGCGCATCTACTGCGAGCTTGCCGGCTTCGGCGCCACGTCCGACGCGTTCCACATGACCGCGCCCAGCGAGGACGGCGAAGGCGCCGCGCGCTGCATGGTCGCCGCGCTCAAGGATGCCGGCGTGTCGGCGGAACAGGTGGGCTACGTCAACGCGCACGGCACCTCGACGCCGCTCGGCGACCTTGCCGAAACGATGGCGATCAAGCGCGCGCTCGGCGACCAGGCCTACCGCACGATGGTCAGCTCCACCAAGTCGATGACCGGCCACCTGCTCGGCGCGGCCGGCGGCGCCGAGGCGATCTTCTCGGTGATGGCGCTGCATGCCGGCATCATTCCGCCGACGATCAACCTCGAAAATCCGTCGGAAGGCTGCGACCTCGACTACGTGCCGAACACGGCGCGCCAGGCGCAGGTGGACGTCGTGGTGTCGAACGGCTTCGGGTTCGGCGGCACCAACGGCACGCTCGTCTTCCGCCGCGTCTGAGCGAAGCGGCGGCGCGGCGGTGACGGCGTCGGGGGCGTCGATGGACGACATCGTCATGCGCGAGATCGCGTCGGCGCCCGACCTGCTCGCGCTGCACCGGCTCGACCCCGCGCGCTACCCCGTCCTGTTCGAATCCAGTGCGCACGGCACGCCGCAGGGCCGCTGGGACCTGCTGCCCCTCGCGGACGGTGCGCGCATCGAATGGCGACGCGACCGGGTGGAGGCGGGCGAAGCGGATTCGCAGGACTTCTTCGCCGCGCTGGACGCGGCCTGGCAGGCCGAGCGTAGCCCTCGCGTCGACGCCGCCGCGCGCCCGCCCTTCGTTGGCGGCTGGGCCGTGTTCCTCGCCTATGAGGCCGCCGCGCAGGTGGAGCGGGTCCTGCGCCTGCCACGCGCGGAGGGCCCACTACCCATCGCCGTCGCGCAGCGCTGCCCGGCGGCGGTGCTGCGCGAGCGCGGGACCGGTCGCACGGTGGCGGTCGCCGAGGCCGACGACGGCGCCTGGATCGAGACGATCGAGCGCGATCTCGCGCACGCCGCGTCGCTCCCGCCGCTGCCGCCATGGCAGGCGCCGCGGGACGTCGCCGAGGACAGGGCGGCGCGCTTCACCCGGAGCGTCGAGCGGGTGCTCGACTACCTCGCGGCGGGCGACGTCTTCCAGGTCAATCTCTCGCGCACCTGGACCGCGCTTTTCGACGCCCCGGCGGACGCCGCGGGACTCTTCGCGCAGCTGCGGCGTGCGAATCCCGCGCCCTTCGCGGGCCTGTTCACCGGGCCTGGCTGGGCCGTGGTGAGCGCCTCCCCCGAACGGCTGGTGAGCGTCAGCGGCGACCTCGTGCAGACCCGCCCGATCGCCGGCACGCGCCCGCGCCTGCCGGGTGATGACGATGCCGACCGCGTGCGCGAACTCGTCGGTCATCCGAAGGAGCGCGCCGAGCATGTGATGCTCATCGATCTGGAACGCAACGACCTCGGGCGCGTCTGCCGCCCGGGCACCGTCGAGGTCGACGAGCTCATGACGGTGGAGAGCTATGCGCACGTGCACCACATCGTGAGCAACGTGCGCGGTCGCCTGCGCGACGACGTGACGCCCGGCGAGGTGCTCCGCGCCGTGTTCCCGGGCGGCACGATCACCGGCTGCCCGAAGGTGCGCTGCATGCAGATCATCGCGGAGCTCGAGGCGACCGGTCGCGGCGCGTACACCGGCGCGATGGGCTGGCTGGGGCGCGATGGCGACATGGACTTCAATATCCTGATCCGCAGCGCCGAGGTGGCGGGCACCGAAGTGCGTTTCCGAGCCGGCGCCGGCATCGTCGCCGACTCCGATCCTGTGCGCGAGCTCGAGGAGACGCGCGCGAAGGCCCGCGGGATGCTGCGTGCGCTGGGCGTCTGACCGGATGCGCGGCGCGTCGTACGCGAGCAGCGGTGCCGCGCGGTGAGCCGTCTCTTCCTCGGCGACTCGCCGCTCGACACGATCCCCTTCGACGACCGCGGGCGCGCCTACGGCGACGGCCTGTTCGAGACGATGCGCGCCGTCGACGGCGACGTTCCCTGGTGGGACGCGCATTGGCGCCGGCTCGCGCACGGCGCCGTGCGGCTGGGCATCGCATTGCCCGATGCCGCGCTGGCACGTCGCACGGCGGTCGACCTGCTCGATGGCGGAGGTGGGGCACTCAAGCTGCTGCTGACGCGCGGCCCGGCGCAGCGCGGTTACGCGCCGTCCGATGCGGCGCCGCTGTGGTCGCTCGCCGTGCACGAGGCACCCGCCGTCGGCGGCACGCTGAGCCTGCGCTGGTGCACGACGCGACTGGCCCCGCAACCCGTGCTCGCCGGGCTGAAGCACTGCAACCGCCTGGAGCAGGTGCTCGCGCGGCGCGAGTGGACGGCCGACGACGACGCCGACGAGGGCCTGCTCTGCGACATCGACGGGCGGGTGGTCTGCGCGGTCGCGGCAAATGTCTTCGTGCTGCACGAGGATCGCTGGCTGACGCCGGTGCTCGACCGCTGCGGCGTGCGCGGTGTCTGCCGGGACTGGGTGCTCGCGGAGGTCGGGGCCTCGGAAGCGGAATTGCGCCCTGACGACATCGAATCGGCCGACGCGGTTTTTCTGTGCAATGCGCTGCGCGGTATCCTCGAAGTCGCCCGCCTCGGCGAACGCAGCTGGACGCCGCATCCGCGGGTCGCCAAGCTCCGCGATCGCCTCGCGGCCGCCCATCCCGCCTTCCGACCGGAGTCGCCGTGAGTCGCCCGCGCAAGCGCCGCCTTGGATGCTTCACCCTCCTGCTGCTGCTGGCGCTCGCCGCCGGGCTCGCGGGCACCTGGTACATGTATGCCGGCTTCGCCGACGCGCCGATGCGGGGCGTCGCGCCGGGCACCAGCATCATGGTCCGCCAGGGCGATTCGCTGCCGGCCGTGGTGCGCAAGCTCGAGGCCGCCGGCATCGGCGGGCATCGACTCGAATGGACGGCGCTCGCGCGCCAGCTCGGCGCGGCCGGGCGCATCCAGGTCGGCGAGTACCGCCTCGAGCCCGGGATGACGCCGCGCCAGCTGCTCGTCGCGATGCGCGACGGCCGGGTCATCCAGCACCGCGTCACCCTCGTGCCGGGCTGGAACATGCGTGAGGTCCGTGCCGCCCTCGCGCGGGCGGAACCTCTGGTACACGACGCGACGAGCCTCGACGACGCGACGCTGATGGCGAAGCTCGGCCATGCCGGGCAGCATCCGGAGGGGCGCTTCCTGCCGGAGACCTACGTCTACACGCGCGGCGACACCGAGCTCGACATCCTCCGGCGTGCGCACGAGTCGATGCAGAAGGCGCTCGACGCCGCATGGCGCTCGCGCAAGCCGGGGCATTTCCTGAAGACGCCGGACGAGATGCTGACGCTCGCGTCGATCGTCGAGAAGGAAACCGGCATCGCCTCGGAGCGCCCCCAGATCGCCGGGCTGTTCCTGCGCCGGCTCGAGATCGGCATGCTCCTGCAGACCGACCCGACGGTGATCTACGGCATGGGCTCGGCGTATGCCGGCAACATCCGCAAGGTCGACCTGCAGACCGACACGCCGTACAACACCTACACGCGCGCCGGCCTGCCGCCCACGCCGATCGCGATGCCGGGCGTGGAAGCGCTGCAGGCGGTCGCGAACCCGGCTCCCGGCGAGGCGCTGTATTTCGTCGCCGTCGGCGATGGCAGCGGTCGCCACCTGTTCGCGAAGACCCTCGCCGAGCATCAGGCGAACGTGCGCAAGTACCTCGTCAACTACCGCGCCGCGCAGGCGGCGCGCCGATGAACGACGCCGCGCCGCGCACCGCACCGCGGCTGGTCACGCTCGAAGGCGGGGAGGGCGCCGGCAAGTCCACCGTGCTCGCCGCCCTGCGCGCCGAGCTCGAGCGCGGCTCGCGCGTGACGTGCACGCGCGAGCCCGGCGGCACGCCGCTCGGCGAGAAGATCCGTGGCCTCCTGCTCGATCCTGCCGCCGACGCGCCCTGCGACCTCGCCGAGTTGTTGCTGATGTTCGCCGCGCGCGCGCAGCTCGTGCGCGACGTCGTGAAACCGGCGCTCGATCGCGGCGACTGGGTGCTCAGCGACCGCTTCACCGACGCGAGCCATGCCTACCAGGGCGGTGGACGGGGCTGCGATCCCGCGCTGATCGACCGCTTGGAGCATGACGTCGTCGGCCTGCGACCGGGACTCACGCTGCTGCTCGACGTGCCGGTCGAGGTCGGCCTCGCGCGGGCGCGCGGTCGCGGCGGTCCCGATCGCATCGAAGCCGAGCAGGACGCGTTTTTCGAGCGGGTGCGCCTGGCCTACCTCGATCGCGCGACCGCGGATCCGGCGCGCTTCGTCGTGCTCGACGCCACGCGCCCCGCGGAGGACGTCGCCACCGCCGCCGTCGACGCACTGCGTCGCTACCGCGAGCGCCTGCCGTGACCGCACCCTGGGAGCGGCGCGCCTACGAAGGCCTCGTCGCCGCGCACTCGGCGGGACGCCTCGGCCATGCGCAGCTCATCCACGGCCCGGCGCGCCTGGGCAAGCGCCGGGTGGCCGAGCGCTTCGCGAACTACCTGCTGTGTGACGCGCCGGGCGGCGTCGATCCGTGCGGCGCCTGCCGCAGCTGCCGGCAGTTCGCGCAGCGGCACCAGCGCGATCCGCAGGAGACGCGCCCGGACGGCAGCCTCGCGCATCCCGACGGGCATCCGGGTCATCCCGATGCGCTGTTCATCGGCTACGTGCTCAACGAGAAGTCGAGCCCGAAGAAGATGCGCAGCGAGATCGTCATCGACCAGATGCGCGAGCTCACGCAGCAGCTACTCATTACCCCGCAGTACGGTCGTGCGCGCGTCGCGCTCGTCGAGCCGGCGGATGCGATCGGCACCGCCGCGGCGAACGCGCTGCTCAAGACGCTCGAGGAGCCGGTGCCGGGCCGCTACCTGCTGCTCGTGACGTCCCAGCCCGCGCGGCTGCCTGCGACGATCCGCAGCCGCTGCCAGCGCGTGGAGTTCCGGCTGCCGCCCGCGGACGAAGCACGCGCCTGGCTCGCCGCGCAGGGCCACGCGGCCGCCGATGCCGACGAAGCGCTCACCGCGTCGCGCGGGCATCCCGGACTCGCGGACGACTGGCTGCGCAACGGCGGGCTGGAGCTGCGGCGCGGAGTGGGACGCGACCTCCAGCGGCTCGCGCGCGGCGAGGCGTCGGTGCAGGAGGTCACGGGCCAATGGGCCGACGTCCAGGCCGCCGAGCGCGTGGCGCACGCCGCCGACCTCGTCGCGCAGAAGGCCGCCGGCTTGACCGACCCGCGCACGGCGCGCAGTCTGGCGGCCTGGTTCGACAAAGCGAACCGCAGCCGCGACCTGCTCCGGACCACCGTCCGGTCCGACCTCGTGCTGATGGAACTGTTGATGGCCTGGCGCGACACCGCGCGTACGGGCCCGGAGACCCGCGAACGATGAGCTCGACCCCCGGTGGCGCACGGCAGGGCATCCTGTCGCTGGCCCTCAAGGACAAGACGCAGCTGTACAACGCGTACATGCCCTTCCTGAAGGGCGGCGGCATCTTCGTGCCCACGCCCAAGCGCTACTCGCTCGGCGACGAGGTCTTCCTGCTGATCACGCTGCCCGAATCGGGCGAGCGCCTGCCGGTGGCCGGAAAGGTCGTCTGGATCACGCCGGTGGGCGCGCAGGGCGGCCACCCCGCCGGCATCGGCGTGCAGTTCCCGGAGTCGGCCGAAGGCGACCAGGTGCGCGGCAAGATCGAGACGGTGCTCGCCGGCCTGCTCGCGGGCGACCGTCCGACGCACACGATGTGATCCCGCCGCGCGCCGCGGTGACGCGTGCGCTCGCCGCGGCCGCATGCGCCGCTGCGCTCGTCGCCGGCTGCGGCCCTGCCGCCGATGCACCTCATTCCCCCGCCGCGACCCGTGCGGGGACCTCTGCGAGGCCGGATGCTCCGGTTGTTGACGCGCCCGCACCGGTTGCGAGCGCGCAGGCTGGCGAGCAGTCGGCGCCTCGTGGCGTCGCGGCACCTGTCGACACGCTCGACGCGGTCGCCCGGCCCGACGACACCTTCGAGACGTTGCTCGCGCGCCACGGCGCGGGCTCGCTCGTTCGGCAGACGCTGCCGGGCGCCGAGGGCGAGACATTCGAGGGCTGGGTGCTGTTCGCCGACGATCCGGCCCGTCGCGTCGAAATCGTCCCCGACGAGGCCGCGCGCCATCCGACCCTGGTCGTCGTCCGCCAGGGTTCGACCCGGCGCCGTGCGGACGGCGTCCGTATCGGCATCGACACCCGCGAGCTGGAGCGTCTCAACGGCCGCCCGTTCGCATTCGCTGGCTTCGACTGGGACTACGGCGGACTCGTGATGGACTGGAAGGGCGGACGCCTCGACCCGGGCCGGTTCGCCGGCCCGGTGCGGCTGTGTCCGCCCGACACGCGTCCCGACGACTACCCGCACGGCGACGGCGAGTTCATGTCGTCGACCCCGGTGGTTCAGCGGCATCCCGCGATCGTCTGCGAGGTCGGCGTCGCCCTCGACGCCGACTGAGCGCGGTCAGCCGCGCAGCGCCGGGTTGTCCCAACCCGGCCGCGGCGAGAATCGGTCGCCATGGCGCGCCTCGAGCTGGCGCAGGCGCTGCAGCAGCATGTCGACGCCGGTCTCGCGGATGTACTGGATCGGGCCGCCGCGGAAGGGCGCGAAGCCGGTGCCGAAGATCACGCCGGCATCGAGCAGGTCCGCATCCTCGACGACCCCGTCGTGCAGGCAGGCGACCGCCTCGTTGAGCAGCGGGAGGACCAGGCGATCCTCGAGGTCGTCCGGCGGCTTGTAGCCGTCCGGCACCTGCGGCTTCACCGGCCTGCCGTTCTCCCACTTGTACAGGCCCTGGCGGTCCTTCTTGCCGCGACGCCCGGCCTCGGGCGGCACCGCGAGCGCGGCCGGGATGGGCAGGCCGAGGAAGGGCGCGAGCTCCGCGCCGACGCCTGCGGCGACGTCGAGGCCCACCGTGTCGACGAGCTCGATCGGCCCCATCGGCATTCCGAACTTCACCGCGGCCTTGTCGATGACGGCCCCCGGGATGCCCTCGGCATAGGCCGTCGCCGCCTCGAGCATGTAGGGGAACAGCACGCGGTTGACGAGGAAGCCCGGCGTGCCCGCGACCGGTACGGGGAACTTGTCGATCGCGCGGCAGAAGCCCGCGAGGCGCTGCTCGGTGATCGGGTCCATGCCGTCGTGGCGGATGATCTCCACCAGCGGCATCAGTGCGACCGGGTTGAAGTAGTGCAGGCCGGCGAACTGCGCGGGGCGCGCCAGGCCTTCGCGCAGCTGGTCGAGCTTGATCGACGAGGTGTTCGTCGTCAGCAGCGCATCGGGCTTCAGGCGCGGCTCGACGTCGGCATACAGCGCACGCTTGGCGTCAGGCCGCTCGACGATCGCCTCGATCACGAGGTCGGCATCGGCGACACCCGCGCCCGCGACGTCGCCGCGCAGGCGCGCCGCGACTGCGGGCCGCTTGCTTTCGTCCTTGACGCGCTTGGCGAACAGCTCGCCCGCGCGCTCGAGCGCGGCGTCGACGAAGCGCTGCTCACGGTCGGCGAGCGTGACCTCGAAGCCCTTGTAGGCCGACCACGCCGCGATGTCGCCGCCCATGACGCCGGCGCCGACGACGTGTACGCGCTGGATGCCATGCGCCTTCGTGCCCTGGCCCTTGAGCCGCTCCTGCAGGAAGAACACGCGAATGAGGTTGCGCGCGGTCGGCGTCGCGGAAAGCTTCACCACGGCGCGGCGCTCGCTCTCGAGCTGCGCCTGCGTCGTCGCGCCGCCGCGCTTCCAGCTGTCGATCAATGCGTACGGTGCCGGGTAGTGCTCGCGACGCGCCTTGCGCGCGACCTGCTTGGCGAGCTGCGGGGCGAGCGCTTGCCGCGCGGCCCAGCTGTTCGTGGCCCAGCCGAGCAGCTTCTGCTTGAACGGGCGCTCCGCGCCGCGCAGCGCGAGCTTCGCGGCCGCATCGAGCAGGTTCGCGTGTTCGACCACCCGATCGACGAGCCCCATGCCCTTCGCCGCGCGTCCCGTGACCGAGCGCCCGGTGAGCATCAGGTCGAACGCCGCCGGGGCGCCGATCAGGCGCGGCAGGCGCACGCTCCCGCCCCAACCCGGAAAGATGCCCAGCTTGACCTCGGGCAGGCCGATCCGCGTGGACGGATCGTCGGACGCCACGCGGTACCGGCATGCGAGTGCGAGTTCCGTGCCACCGCCCATGCAGAAGCCGTGGATCGCCGCCACCGTTCCGAAGGGCAGCTCCGCGATGCGCTGGAAGACCTGCTGGCCCCGACGGATCGCGTCGCCCACCGTGCCGCGCTGGTCGAAGACCTGGAATTCCCTGATGTCCGCGCCGGCGATGAAGCCGCTCTCCTTCGCCGAGCAGATCACGAGCCCGCGCGGCGGTTCCAGGCGCAGGCGCTCGAGCACGCCGTCGAGTTCGATCAGCACGTCCTGCGAGAACGTGTTGACCGCGGCGCCCTCGCGGTCGAAGCCGAGCACCACGACGCCGTCGTCGCGGGTCTGCGCCTGCCAGTGGCGCATCGGGAGCCCGTCGAAGCGGGGGTCGTTCGACCTGCGGTCCATTTTCACCATCCGTCTACGTATGGAGCGACCGGCTATCATCCGGAGTTCGTTTCATCCACGTCAAATAGCGATCGCGACGTCCACGGGGCGTCGACCCCGCACCGGCCACGCGCCGGTGAACTTTTTCGCGATCCCGTTGTCCCAAGCCTCGGCCACGCCGAGCTGACAGGAGTGCCGGCCCGGTATGGCCGAAGAGGAAGGGTCTGCAATGGAACCCGTCCCGGGACGCGATGCGTCCCTGGATCGGGAACTGGTCGAGCGCGTGCAGCGCGGCGACAGCTCCGCCTTCGATGCCCTGGTGCGCAAGTACCAGCATCGGGTGATCGGGCTCGTCGGGCGCTACGTGCACGACTGGAGCGAATGCCAGGACGTCGCCCAGGAGGTGTTCATGCGTGCCTACCGCGCGCTGGGCAACTTCCGGGGCGACGCCCAGTTCTCCACCTGGTTGCACCGGATCGCCGTGAACACCGCCAAGAACCATCTCGTCGCCCAGCACCGAAGGCCGCCCACCGACGACATCGACGTCATGGACGCCGAGCAGTTCGACATGTCGCTGCGCCTGCGCGACACGGACACGCCCGAGCACGAGCTCCTGCGCCAGGAGGTCGAGACCACGGTGATGACGGCGGTGAATCGCCTGCCCGAGGAGCTGCGCGTGGCGATCACGCTGCGCGAGGTCGAGGGGCTGAGCTACGACGAGATCGCGGAGCGGATGGGCTGCCCGATCGGCACCGTGCGATCACGCATCTTCCGCGCGCGCGATGCGATCGACGCGCTTCTGAAACCCCTGCTCGATACCGACGGCATCCGGGAGCGACAGTGATGAATTCGCATGACACCCCCAGGCACGACGACGAGACCCTGAGCGCGCTGTTCGACGGCGAGCTCGGCGGCGAGGCGCGCCTGTTCGCGATGCGCCGGCTCGCGCACGATTCCGAGTGGCAAGGCACGACGGGGCGCTGGCAGCTCATCGGCGACGCGCTGCGCCGGCGGGCGCCGATCGCGGCGCCGGCCGATTTCGCCGGGCGTGTACGGGCCGCGGTGGCGGCCGACGTCGCTGCGATCGCGCAAACGCCCGCAGCCTCGATCGCGCGCCGCGATCGGCCCACGCGCTCGCGTCGGATCTACGGCTGGGCCGGCGGCGCGCTGGCCGCATCGATCGCACTGGCCGCGGTGATCGGGCTGCGTCCGGGCGAGACGCCCGATCGACAGCCTGCCGTCGCCGCCGCGCCGACGACCCCCGGCATGCGAGCGCCCGTGGCGACGGCCGTCCCGCCGTCGCCTGCGATCCCGCGCGCGTCCATTGCAGCGTCCGATGACGCGTCGTCGTCGCCGGTCGAGGTCGACACCGCGGCGGCGGAACGCGCCTCTCCGCGCCGCTCGATCGCCGCGCGCCCGGCACGTACGGTCGTCGCGTCAGCCCGTGACCGCAGTGCGCCCACCGCGCCTGTCGCATCGACCGCCGCGGTGCTGGTCGCGGATGCCTCGAACCCGTTCCGCCTGCAGCCGGCCGACAGCATCGATGCGCAGCCGTGGCCACGTGCCTCCCTCACGGGTGCGACGGCCGGCGGCTTCACCGCGCGCTACGGAAACGGCCGCCAGAGTGCCGACGACGCGCCTTCGTTCTATCCGTTCGAGCCGCGCCTCGAGAGCGGCGCGGACGCCGGGGCGTCGCCGACGCCTTGAGCCACGGGCTGCAGCGCCCACATCCCCCTTCCAGACACCGCCCGAGGCCGATTCGATGAACCGACCCCTCCGCATGCTCACCCTCGTCGGCGCGATCGCGCTGGCGCTGCCCACCGCCTGCACGGCGGAGCCGCAGCAGCGCGCCGATGCACCGCTGCCGGTGCCGTCCACCGCGCCGCCGGCCGCGCAGATGGTGACGGGGTTGCCGGACTTCACCAACCTCGTGCAGCAGGTCGGCCCGGCGGTGGTGAACATCAGCGCCGAAGTGCGCGGGCGCAGCACGGCGCGTGCCCAGTTGCCCGACGACGAGCGCATCCCCGAATTCTTCCGACGCTTCTTCGGCGACGAGATGCCGTTCCCCGGTGGCCCCGAAGGCGGACCCGGCGGCGGCCCACGCGGCGTCTCGCAGGGCACGGGCTTCCTGATCTCGGACGACGGCTACCTGCTGACGAACCATCACGTCATCGATGGCGCGGACCGCGTGACCGTGCGCCTGTCGGATCGTCGCGAATTCCAGGCGAAGGTGGTCGGCAGCGACGAGCAGTCCGACGTCGCGCTGCTGAAGATCGAAGGCCGCGGCCTGCCCGCGCTGCGTACTGCGACCCAGTCGGTCAAGGCAGGCCAGTGGGTCGTGGCGATCGGCTCGCCGTTCGGGCTCGAGAGCTCCGTCACCGCCGGCATCGTCAGCGCCGTCGGCCGCGCGAATCCGTACGCGAACCAGCAGTACGTGCCCTTCATCCAGACCGACGTCGCGATCAATCGCGGCAATTCGGGTGGCCCGCTGCTCAACACGCGCGGCGAAGTGGTCGGCATCAATTCGCAGATCTTCTCGAACTCGGGCGGCTACATGGGCGTGAGCTTCGCGATCCCGATCGACCTCGCGGTCTCGGTGGTCAACCAGCTCAAGACGACCGGGCGCGTGCAGCGCGGGCAGTTGGGCGTGCAGGTGCAGGCGCTCACCGCGGAGACCGCGCGCGGCTTCGGTCTGCCGGACGCGAACGGCGCGCTGGTCACCGACGTGGCGCAGGGCAGCGCCGCCGCGCGCGCGGGCCTGCAACGCGGCGACGTGATCCGCGCGGTGAACGGGCGTGCCGTCAATGTCTCGAGCGACCTGCCGCCGCTGATCGGCGCGCTGACGCCCGGCACGCGCGCGCAGCTCACCGTGGTGCGCGACGGTCGAACCGTGCAGGTGCCGGTGGTGCTGGACGAGCTGGCGGTGCAGGGCGGCGGCGCGGGCGGCACGCCGCGCGAGCCTGCCGATGCGCCGGCCGCGGCCACGGGCCCTGCAGCGCTCGGCCTCGCGGTGCAGGAGGTCGGCGCGGCCGATCGCCAGCGCCTCGGCCTGCGGGCCGGCGAGGGCGTGCGGATCGCGCGCGTGGACGGCAACGGGGCCCGGGATGCCGGACTCCAGCCGGGTGACGTCGTGCTCCAGGTCGGCCGCACGGCGGTCGACTCCCCGGCCGCGTTCGCGCGCGCCGTCGCCGCGGTGCCGCGCGGGCAGAGCGTGATGCTGCTGGTGCGCCGCG
This sequence comes from Lysobacter humi (ex Lee et al. 2017), assembly GCF_054781815.1. Lineage (NCBI taxonomy): Bacteria > Pseudomonadati > Pseudomonadota > Gammaproteobacteria > Lysobacterales > Lysobacteraceae > Lysobacter > Lysobacter humi (ex Lee et al. 2017). Next base: position 228,989 of record NZ_BAAGTR010000009.1, read on the forward strand.
CCAACGGCACGCAGTTCGTCGCCGTCGAGCGCGACTGAGCCCTTCAGGCGGCCGCGGACACCGCGGCCGCCGGGATGGTCCGGGGCCTATGCGATAATCCCGGGTTATTTCGCCTGGCCCCGCCGTCCCGATGCAGCAGATCCGCAACTTTTCCATCATCGCCCACGTCGACCACGGCAAGTCGACGCTGGCCGACCGCATCATCCAGATCTGCGGCGGGCTGGAGGCGCGCGAGATGGAAGCGCAGGTGCTCGACAGCAACCCGATCGAGCGCGAGCGCGGCATCACCATCAAGGCGCAGTCCGTCTCCCTGCCGTACAAGGCGAAGGACGGGCAGACCTACTTCCTGAACTTCATCGACACCCCAGGGCACGTCGACTTCAGCTACGAGGTCTCGCGCTCGCTCGCCGCCTGCGAAGGCGCGCTGCTGGTCGTGGACGCGGCGCAGGGCGTCGAGGCCCAGTCCGTTGCCAACTGCTACACGGCGGTCGAGCAGGGCCTGGAAGTCGTGCCGGTGCTCAACAAGATCGACCTGCCGACGGCCGACATCGAGCGCGCGAAATCCGAGATCGAGGCGGTGATCGGCATCGACGCGGAGGACGCGGTCGCGATCAGTGCCAAGACCGGCCTCAACGTGATCGACGTGCTCGAGGCGATCGTGCACCGCATCCCGCCGCCCAAGCAGCGCGACACCGATCGCCTGCAGGCGCTGATCATCGACTCGTGGTTCGACAATTACCTTGGCGTGGTCTCGCTCGTGCGTGTCATGCAGGGCGAGATCAAGCCCGGCGACAAGCTGCTCGTGATGTCGACGGGCCGCGCGCACCAGGTCGAAGGCGTGGGCGTGTTCACGCCGAAGCGCAAGCCGCTCGACGCGCTGCGCGCCGGCGAGGTGGGCTGGATCACGGCGTCGATCAAGGACGTGCACGGCGCGCCGGTCGGCGACACGCTGACGCACGCCGCGAACCCCGCGCCCGGCCCGCTGCCGGGTTTCCAGGAGATGCAGCCGCGCGTTTTCGCCGGCCTGTTCCCGGTCGATGCGGAGGACTACCCGGACCTGCGCGAGGCGCTCGAGAAGCTGCGCCTGAATGATGCCGCGCTGCGCTTCGAGCCCGAGAGCTCGGAGGCGATGGGCTTTGGTTTCCGGTGCGGGTTCCTGGGCATGCTCCACATGGAGATCGTGCAGGAGCGGCTGGAGCGCGAGTACGACCTCAACCTCATCAGTACCGCGCCGACGGTGATCTACGAGGTGCTCAAGACCGACGGCTCCGTCATCCCCATGGACAACCCGGCCAAGCTCCCGCCGGTGAACATGGTCGAGGAGATCCGCGAGCCCATCATCCGCGCGAACATCCTCACGCCGCCCGACTACGTCGGCAACGTGATCAAGCTCTGCGAGGAAAAGCGCGGCGTGCAGATCGGCATCACCTACATGGGCCAGCAGGTGCAGATCAGCTACGAGCTGCCGATGGCCGAGGTGGTGCTCGACTTCTTCGACAAGCTCAAGTCCGTCTCGCGCGGCTATGCCTCGCTCGACTACCACTTCCTGCATTTCCAGGCCGGCCCGTTCGTGCGCGTCGATACGCTCATCAACGGCGACAAGGTCGATGCGCTCTCGATCATCACGCACCGCAGCCATGCCGACCGCCGCGGGCGCGACCTGACCGAGAAGATGAAGGAGCTGATCCCGCGCCAGATGTTCGACGTCGCGATCCAGGCAGCGATCGGCTCGCAGGTCATCGCGCGCACGACCGTCAAGGCGATGCGCAAGAACGTGCTCGCCAAGTGCTACGGCGGCGACATCTCGCGCAAGAAGAAGCTCCTCGAGAAACAGAAGGAAGGCAAGAAGCGCATGAAGCAGGTCGGGCGCGTCGAGATCCCGCAGGAGGCCTTCCTCGCCGTGCTCAAGGTCGACCAGTAAGCTCACGACCGATATCCGCCGCGACCACCCCACCGTCTAGCGACACCGCCCCGAGGAACACGAATGCGCTGGTTCGAAATCGCCCTGGTCGTGCTGACCCTGCTGACCGGCCTCGTCTGGCTCGCCGACCGGCTGTTCCTGGCCAAGCGCCGCGCTGCGCGGGACGGCCTGCTCGAGGACGGCGAGGAGCCGATCCTCGTCGACTACTCGCGCTCGTTCTTCCCGGTGCTCGCGATCGTGCTGATCCTGCGCAGCTTCGTGGCCGAGCCGTTCCGCATCCCCTCGAACTCGATGATGCCCACGCTGCTGACCGGCGACTTCATCCTCGTCAACAAGTTCAGCTACGGGCTGCGCCTGCCGGTGACGAACCGGAAGGTGGTGGCCCTCGGCGCGCCGCAGCGTGGCGACGTCGTCGTCTTCCGGCCGCCGAACCATCCCGAGCAGGACTGGATCAAGCGGATCATCGGCCTGCCGGGCGACACCATCGCGTATCGAGACGACAGGGTCTTCGTGAACGGCCAGCCGCTCGACTACCGCTCGGTGGGCGTTTACCGGGGCGTCGCCAACGGTGCCGAGATGACCGGCGCCGAAGAACTGGAAGAACTGCTGCCCGGCCGCACGCACCGGATTCTGGAGCGCACCGACCGCCCCCAGGAGCTCGGCGGCCGGGAGGGCGAGTGGACCGTCCCGCCGGGGCACTATTTCGTGATGGGCGACAATCGCGACAACAGCGAGGACAGCCGATACTGGAACTTCCTGCCGGAGGCGAACCTGCGCGGCAAGGCGTTCCTGGTGTGGCTGAATTGCGAAGGCCTGCTCTGCAAGGAGGCGTTCGACACCTCCCGCATCGGCAACGGCATCCAGTGATAGTGTTGGGCGGGGAGCCCGGGGAGATGGGGAATGATGCGTAATCAGCGTGGTATGACCCTCACGAGTTTCGTGGTGGTGCTCGCGGTCGTCGGCTTCTTCATCTATGTCGGCATGAAGCTGGTTCCGATGTACTTGGAGTACTTCTCCGTGAAGAAGGCACTCGAAAGCATGGCAGCGGACACGGATCTCGCGACCAGTGATGCAGCCTTTGTGCGCGACCGCTTCTTCAAGCGCATGGATATCAGTTATGTCGAGAGCATCAAGCCCGAGCACGTCAAGCTCGTGCGGCGCGATGCGGGCTGGATGATGACCGTCGATTACGAGGTCCGTAAGCCGCTGATCGCGAACCTCGACGTCGTAGGCCACTTCAAGGCCGAAAAGGAACTCAAGCGGATCGGTGACTGACCCGATCCGCCACCGCTTCGCAGAGCCCTCGCTGCTCGCGCAGGCGCTGCGCCATCGCAGCGCCGGCGCGCCGCACAACGAGCGTCTGGAGTTCCTCGGCGACGCCCTGGTCAACCTGGTGGTCGCCGAGGCGCTCTACCGCCGCTGGCCGAAGGTCGACGAGGGCGCCCTGACACGCGCCCGCGCGGAGCTCGTGCGTGAGTCCTCCCTCGCCACCATCGGGCGGACGCTCGAGCTCGGCACGCGCCTCACGCTGGGGCCGGGCGAGATGAAGTCGGGCGGGCATCGCCGCGATTCCATCCTCGCCGACGCGGTCGAGGCGGTCGTCGCGGCGATCTATCTCGATGCCGGGTTCGAAGCCTGTCGCGATGCCGTGCTGCCCTGGTTCGAGCCCGCGATGGCGGCACTGCCGCCGCCCGACAAGGTCGGCAAGGACGCCAAGACCCGCCTGCAGGAATGGCTGCAGGGCCGGCAGAGGCCCCTGCCGGTCTATGCGCTCGTCTCCGAGGACGGCGAGGAGCACGCCCGCACCTTCCGGGTGACATGCACCCTCGCGCAGCCGCCGCTGGTGACCGAGGGCATCGGCACGTCGCGCCGTGCGGCGGAGCAGGTCGCCGCCGAGGCAGCGCTGGCGGGCCTCGCGGCGCCGCGCTGACGGGATCGCGTCACCGGCGCCGTACAATCGCGGGATGACCGCTCCCCATCGCGCCGGACACGTCGCCGTCCTCGGGCGTCCCAACGTCGGCAAGTCCACGCTCGTCAACGCGCTCGTCGGCGCGAAGATCAGCATCACCTCCAACCGGCCGCAGACCACGCGGCATCGGCTGCTCGGCATCGCCACGTTCGAGGCGGGCCAGTTGATCCTCGTCGACACGCCGGGCATCCACCGCGAGCAGCGGCGCGCGATGAACCGGCTGATGAACCGGGCGGCGCGGGGTGCGCTCGAGGGCGTCGACGCCGCGGTGCTGGTGGTGCAGGCCGGCCGCTGGGACGACGAGGACGGGCTGGCCTACGAGACGCTGAAGGCCGCGGGCCTGCCGGTGGTGCTCGTGGTCAACCAGGTCGACCGGCTGAAGGACAAGACCGCGCTGCTGCCGTACCTCGCCAAGGTCTCCGCGGGCCGCGACTTCGCAGGCGTGCACCCGGTGTCGGCGCTCAAGAAGATCGGGCTCGACGACCTGGTACGTACGGTGCTCGCGCTCGTACCCGAGCAGGACGCGCTCTTCGGCGAGGACGAGATCACCGACAAGAGCCAGCGCTTCCTCGCCGGTGAGATGGTGCGCGAGCAGCTCATGCGGCAGCTCGGCGAGGAATTGCCGTACGCGACGACGGTCGAGATCGAGCGTTTCGTCGTCGACGGCGCACTGCTGCGCATCGGCGCGGTGATCTGGGTGGAACGGCAGGGCCAGAAGGCAATCGTGATCGGCAAGGGCGGCGAGCGCCTGCGCGAGATCGGCTCGCGCGCACGCCAGCAGATGGAGAAGCTCTTCGACGCGAAGGTGTTCCTCGAGACGTGGGTGCGCGTGCGCGAGGGCTGGTCCGACGACGAAGCCGCGCTGAAGGCGTTCGGTTACACGGACTGACCACGGCGATCACGCCGCCGCGCGCCGGATGCGGTAATACGGCGCCGACACCCGCCGGCTCCGGAGGCCCATGCGCTACGTCGCCGAGAACGCATTCGTCCTGCACACGCGGCCCTGGCGCGAGACGAGCCTGCTCGTCGAGCTCCTGACGGCGCAGCACGGCCGCGTCGGCCTGCTTGCGCGCGGCGTGCTGGGCCCGCGTCGGCACGTGCTGCGCGCTGCGCTCCAGCCCCTGCAATGGATCCGGTTCGACGCGGTGCAGCGCGGCGAGCTCGCGCGGCTCACCGCCGCCGAGGCGGTCGACGCCGCGCCGCGCCTTCCGGGCGAGGCGGCACTGGCGGCGTTCTACCTCAACGAGCTCACGCTCCGCCTCGCGCCGCGCCACGATCCGCAGCCCGATCTGTTCGCCGCCTATGCGCGTGCCCGCGAGCGTCTGCGTGCGGGCGACGGCCTCGCCTGGACCCTGCGTCGCTACGAGCGCGACCTGCTGCAGGCGCTCGGTCTCGGCTTCGACTGGTCGCTCGACGCCGACGGCCAGCCGATCGACCCGGCGGCCCGCTATCGGCTCGATCCCGACTACGGCCCGCGACGCCTGCTGTCGGACCGCGGCCATGCCGACCGCAGCGACGCACCGAGCGGCCGCGCGCTGCTCGCCCTGGTCGGCGACGAGGCGCCGCCGACGCCGGATCTCGCCGCGCTCCGTCGCGCGATGCGTCGCGTCCTCCAGCACCACCTGGGGCCGCGCGGGCTCGCATCGTGGCAGATGCTCGGCGAGCTGGCGCGGCTGGCGCCAGCGTCGTCGACGGGGGATGGGAATTGAGGCGCGTGCCGCAGCAACCCTTCAGCACGCGGCGTGCGACACCGACATCGGTGATGCACCACGGCCTCCATGGGTGTGCCGCCGGATCGCAGCGCGCTGCTTAACCATCGCGCGTCGGGGCAACGCGATGCTCCGTGCCGACGTCCAGTGACGATAACCGGACGCCTTCCTCTGGCGGTCAGTGCATGCCGATGCGGCAACAGCGCCCGCCGACGTGATCGCGCCAGACTCAGTCCGGATCGGACACCGGCAGCTGCTCGAGCGTCTCGCCCGCGACCGCGTCGAACGCCGGCCATTCGGCCCGCGCGTCGCCTTCGGACATCGTTCGCGCGGCCTGCGCGAGCCGCGGGGCGCCGACGAATCCGCAGCTCGCGCGGAGCCGGTGCAGGATGGACTGCAGCACCGCCGCATCGCCGCTGCGCACCGCATTCGCGACGGCCGCGCGCATGGCACGCAGGTCGACGACGAACAGGCGGCGCAGCGCATCGAGGTGCGAGCGATCGCCCACCAGGGCGCGCAGCGCGGACGCGTCGTCCCAGAGCGGCGAATCGACGACGCCCGGGGTCGCCTCGATCGGCGGTGGCGGCAGGTCGAGCGCGTGGCGCGCCGCGGAGAGCACTTCGCTGGTCGAGAGCGGCTTGGTCAACACTTCGAGGAAGCCCGCGGCCAGCAGGCGCTCGTGCTCTGCGCCGTCGCGCGATGCGGTGTGTGCGATCGCGGGGGCTTCGACGCCTGCGCCACGCAGCTCGCCCAGCAGCGCGTCGCCGCGCCCGTCCGGCAGGTTCGCATCGAAGACGAGCAGGCCGTAGGTGCCGGTGCGCGTCAGGCCCCGTGCGCGCGTGCACGAGCTTGCGATGTCGACGCGCGCGGGCAGGCGCTCCAGCGCGGCCTGCAGGAAGGAGGCGCTGACCGGGTCGTCCTCGACCAGCAGCACGCGGAGTGATCGTTCCGTCATCGGGCTCGGGCGTCCTGTCGTTATCCTCGCGCGGATGCCGCCGATCTTACGCGCGATGGCGGGCCTGCTCACGGCCTGCATGGTGCTCGCCCCCGTGCCCGCCGACGCGCGCGCGGCGCAGGCGCGCATCGCGCGGATCGTATCGCCCGTCGGCACCATGGACGGCGTGCGCGTCGACCTCGACTGGCCCGAGGGTGCGAGGCAGGGCGCGCTGCGCCTGCGCGCGTCGCGCGTCGATGCGCCGGACCTCGGCTACCGGTTCGCGTCGCTCGACTGGCGCTGCACGCTCCGTCGTCGCGACTGGTCCACATGGCGCTGCAGCGGGCCCGTGCGCGCGGCGAACGGCGCGGCGATGCAGCTGGACGTCGACATCGACGCGCGTGGCCTCGGCGCGCGACTGGTGCGCGGCGGGAGCCGCATCGAGGTCACGCGGCGTGGCGAGCCCACGGACGTCACCCGCATCGACCTCACCGCGATCCCGCTCGCCTGGATGCGCACGCTGCTCGGGCGGGCCTGGCCGGAGGCGCAGCTCAAGGAGGGACAGGGCGACGCACGCCTCGCGGTGCGGGCTACGCGCGGCGGGCTGCACATCGCGGGGCCGGTGGACCTGCGCGGCGTCGGCTTCGACACCCCCGACGGCCGCATCGCCGCCGAAGGGCTGGACGCCGGCTTCGACCTGGACCTGCTGCTCGGCGACACCGATCGCGTTCGCCTCGCGGGCCGCATCGGGGGCGGCGAGGCGCTGTTCGGCACCGCGTATGTCGCGCTGCCGGATCGCCGGCCCGCCTTTGCGATCGAGGCCGAGCAGCGCGGCGCCTGCTGCTGGCGAATTCCGCGCTTCGACTGGCGCGACGGGGCCGCGCTCGCCGCGAACGGCAGCATAGGCTTCGGACCGGGCGGGGCCGTCGATGCGCTCGACGTGACGCTGCGCAGCGACGACCTCGCCGCGGCGCGCGATGCCTACCTGGCCGGCGCGCTCGGCGGCGCGGGCCTCGCCGACCTGCGCATGGCAGGCGGGTTCGACGCGCGGCTTCGGCTCGCCGGCGGCCGCCTCTCGCAGGCCGAGGCGACGCTGCGGGACGTCGTGCTCGACGATCCTTCGGGCCGTTTCGCGTTCCAGGGCCTTGGCGGCGACGTGCGCTTCTCGGCGGACGTTCCCGTGACGAGCGACCTCGGCTGGTCCGCGGGTCGCCTCTACGGCATCGACTTCGGTCCGACGCGCATTCCGCTCGAAAGCGCGGCCGGCGCGCTGCGGATCGAAGACGCCGTGGACGTGCCGATGCTCGGCGGGCGCCTGCGCTTCGACCGGCTGGCCCTGCGGCCCCCGTCCGCCACAGGGCCTGCGGAAGCCGAGTTCGCGCTCGATGTCGCCGGGCTCGACCTTGCGCAGCTTGCGAAGACCTTCGGGCTGCCGGCCTTCGGGGGTACGCTCGGCGGGCGGATCCCGAATGCGCGCTACCGCGGGAACCGGCTCGACTTCGATGGCGGCCTCGCGCTGGACGTCTTCCGCGGACGTGTCGAGGTCTCGTCCTTGTCGATGGAGCGCCCGTTCGGCGTCGCGCCGACCGTGAGCGCCGACATCGTACTCGACGATCTCGACCTCGAGATGCTCACCGGCACGCTCGGCTTCGGGACCATCACCGGCCGGCTCGACGGGCGCATCGCCGGCCTGCGGCTCGTCGACTGGCAGGCCACGACGTTCGACGCGCGCCTGCGCACGGACCGCCACCGCGGCGTGCGCCAGCGCATCTCCCAGCGCGCCGTCCAGGACCTTTCGAGCGTCGGCGATGCCTCGTTCGTCTCGAGCCTGCAGAACCGCGTGATCGGGCTGTTCGACGACTTCGCCTACTCGCGCATCGGTATCTCGTGCAGGCTCGTCGACCAGGTCTGCGACATGGACGGCCTGCGGCCAGCGGGCACCGGCTTCGTCATCGTCGAGGGCGGCGGGATCCCGTGGCTGCGCGTGGTCGGCTTCAATCGCCGCGTGGACTGGCCGACGCTCGTCGAGCGGTTGGTCGCGGTAGGCAAGGGCGACGCGAAGCCCGTCGTAGACTGATCAAGCGGCCGTTCCGCTGGCCTTCACGCCGGCGGCGGCAGCATCCCTGCAACCGAAAGGAGAACCACCATGCGCCGCTGGATGATGCTTCCGCTGCCCGCCGTCGTCCTGACCGCCTGCGTGACGATCAACGTCTACTTCCCCGCCGCCGAGGCTCGCGAGGCCGCACGCGAGTTCGTCGAGAAGGTGATCACGGAGGAGGGCGGGACCACCACCGGCGAGAAGCCGCGCGGGCAGAGCGCGATGGCGCCGGCGCCGCTGGGCGAGCGCATCGCCGCGCAGCTCGCGCGCGTGGACTTCGCATCGATGGTCGGCATCGGCACGGCGCATGCGCAGGGCCAGCCCGACATCACGATCAAGACGCCCGCCATCCAGGCGATCCAGGCGCGCATGGAGCAGCGCTTCGATGCGCGCCTGCGCGCGGGCTTCGACGCCGGCGCGCTGGGCTTCGCGGCCGACGGCACGATCACCGTGCGCGACGCGGCCAAGCTGCCCCTCAAGGATCGCGTGGCCATCAACCAGGCGGTGGCCGACGACAATCGCGACCGCAACGCCGTGTATCGCGAGATCGCCGTCGCGAACGGGCATCCCGAGTGGGAGGCGCGCATTCGCGAGGTCTTCGCGCAGCAGTGGATCGCCAGCGCGCGCGACGGCTGGTGGTACCAGTCCGGCGGCAGCTGGAAGCAGAAATAACGGCTTGGGAGAGGCGCCCCGGGGCGCCGACCGGCGGCCCGCTTCGGCGGGCCGTCGCCTTTTGGGGCGGTCGGTTCAGGGCGCGGGGGCGGCGTCTGCGACAATGCGCGGCCTTTTTCCAGCTCTCGCGCCGTGGCCCGCCTCGACCTGACCCCGTTCCCCGCTGACATCACCGACCTCACCCACGACGGCCGCGGCGTCGCCCGCCGGCCGGACGGGAAGGCCGTCTTCGTGGCGGGGGCGCTGCCGGGCGAGCGGGTGATGGCCGTGCAGACGGGCCGGCATCGCAGCTTCGACGAGGCGCGCGCGGTGGAAATCCTGGAAGCCGCGCCGGAACGCGTGGCTGCGCGCTGCGGGCACTTCGGCACCTGCGGCGGCTGCGCCCTGCAGCACTACGACGAAGCGAAGCAGATCCTCGCCAAGCAGCGCGTGCTGATGGAGAATCTCGAGCGCATCGGGCATGTCACGCCCCAGCAGGTTTTGCCGCCGCTGACCGACGCCGCATGGGGCTACCGTCGCAAGGGCCGCCTATCGGTGCGCCGGGTCGAAAAGAAGGGCAAGACGCTCGTGGGCTTTCGCGAGTCGGATCCGCGCTTCGTCGCCGACATCGCCGAATGCCACACCGTGATCCCGGCGATCGGCGCGCGCATCGCTGCGATCTCGGCGCTGGTCGACTCGCTGGATACGCGCCGCGAGATCCCGCAGATCGAATTCATCGCGGGCGACGACGCCATCGCGCTGACGTTCCGGCATCTGGTGCCGCTCACCGACGGCGATCGCGCGAAGCTCGCCGCATTCGGTCGCGAGCACGGTTTCTCGATCTACCTGCAGCCGGGCGGGCTGGAGACGGTGCATCCGCTCGAGCCCGACGAGCCGAAGCTCGCGTTCCGGCTGCCGGCCTGGGACGTCGAACTCAAGTTCCGGCCGCTCGACTTCATCCAGGTCAACGCCGGGCTCAACCAGCGGATGATCCAGACCACGCTCGACCTGCTGGAGCCGCAGGCGGACGAGCGGGTGCTCGACCTGTTCGCCGGGCTCGGCAATTTCACGCTGCCGATCGCGCGGCATGCGCGGGAGGTCGTCGGCGTGGAGGGTGACGCGGGCCTGGTGCGGCGCGCGCAGGAGAACATCGCGCACAACGGCTTCTCGAACGTCGAATTCCATGCGGCGGACCTCGCCAAGGACCTCTCGGGCGAGCCGTGGATGCGCGAGTCGTTCGACAAGCTGCTGCTCGACCCGCCGCGGTCCGGGGCGGACTTCGTGCTGCAGCACCTGCCGCTGAAGCAGTTCAAGCGGATCGTCTACGTCAGTTGCCATCCGGCGTCGCTTGCGCGGGATGCGGGTTTTCTCGTCAATGAGAAGGGATGGAAGCTCAGGGCCGCGGGGGTGATGGACATGTTCCCGCATACGGCGCATGTGGAATCGATCGCGGTGTTCGAGCCGCGCAAGGTTTAACTCCACGCGCTGCGCATCAAGAACGCGTCGCCACGCGTTCCCTTACGCGCTTGGACGGCTTTCGATCCGCGGCTACGTCTGCAGGCGGCTGAGTGGGAAGCGTCCGGCGCGCGTCGGACGTAAGGCGATGGCGTTTCGTGCGCTGTGGCGCCCGAAACGCTCTCTAAACTTCAGGCCGCATTCCGCACAGCCCGCGAACCCGGATCACCCAAGTCCATGCCCATCGAAATCGAACGCAAATTCCTCGTCACCTCCGACGCCTGGCGCACACAGGCGACCCGCGTCGTGCCCATGGCGCAGGCCTACCTCAACGATCTGGCCACGCTGGACGCCGGCGCGATGAACGTTTCGGTGCGCGTGCGTATCCAGGGCGACGCGGCCTACCTCAACATGAAGTCACGCGAGCTCGGCACCACGCGGCAGGAGTTCGACTACCCGATCCCGGTCGACGATGCCCGCGCGCTGCTCGAGCTCGCGGTGGGCGGCGTGATCGACAAGCGGCGGCATTACGTCGAGGTCGGCGGGCGCACGTTCGAGGTCGACGAGTTCCTCGGCGAGAACGCGGGGCTGGTGGTCGCCGAGCTCGAACTCGAGGCAGCGGATGCCACCTACGAGCGGCCGGATTGGCTCGGCGAGGAGGTCACCGACGACGCGCGCTACTACAACCTCGCGCTCGCCAGCCGTCCCTATTCGACCTGGCGCAGCTGACGCCGCTGCCGTCTCCACGCGGTCCGGGGCACAATGCCCGGTCCCGACCTCCCCGGAGCACCCGTCCATGCTCGTCATCGGCATCGCCGGCACCGAACTCACCGCGCAGGAGCGCGACTGGCTGCAGCACGATGCCTGCGGCGGCGTCATCCTGTTCTCCCGCAACGTCGCCTCGAAGCAGCAGGTGGCCGAGCTCAGCCAGGCGATCCGCGAGGCCGCGCGCCAGCCGCAGCTGGTCTGCGTCGACCAGGAAGGCGGCCGCGTGCAGCGCTTCCGCGAGGGCTACACCGCCTTCCCGCCGCTCGAGACGTTCGACGCGCTCTATCGCCGTGATCCCGAAGGCGCGCTCAAGCTCGCCGAGGAGCATGCCTGGCTGATGGCGACCGAAGTGCGCGCGACCGGCGTCGACCTCAGCTTCGCGCCCGTGGTTGACCTCGGCCGCGGCAACCGCGCGATCGGCGATCGCGCGTTCTCCGCCGACCCGCAGGTCGTCGCCGAGTTCACGCGTGCCTATGTCGCCGGCATGCACAGGGCCGACATGGCCGCGACGCTCAAGCATTTCCCGGGACACGGGTCGGTGCTGGAGGACACGCACTTCGACGACGCCGTCGATGCGCGTCCGCTCGAGGAGATCCGCGCGCTCGATCTCGTTCCCTTCGTGGCGGGCATCGAATGCGGCGCGGACGCGGTGATGATGGCGCACGTGAAGTACCCGGCGGTCGACCCCGATCCCGCAGGCTATTCGCGCCGCTGGATCGAGGAGATCCTGCGCGGCGAGATGGGCTTCCGCGGCGTGGTGTTCTCCGATGACATCGGCATGGCGGCGGCATTCTCGGCCGGTGGGATCAAGTCGCGCATCGACGCGCATCTCGATGCAGGCTGCGACGTGGTGCTCGTCTGCCATCCGGAGCTGGTCCCCGAATCGCTCGAGGCCGTGGAGGGCCGTGCGCTCAACACCATGGCGATGGCGGGCCTGATCGGCCGCGGCCCGCTCGCCTGGGACGGCCTGCTCGCCGACGAGCGCTACGCCGCCACGCGCGGCCGCATCGAAGGGCTCGCCTGATGCGCCGCGACATCGCCTGGGCGCTCGAGAACAGCGACCTCATCCATGACCGCGCGACGCTCGAGCGGGCGATCGAGCGCATGGCGCCGGTGATCCGCGACGACTTCGCCGGGAGCGTGCCGCTGTTCCTCACCGTGATGCACGGCGGCCTGCCGTTCGCCGCGCGGCTGGCGATGGAGATCGGCGCGCTCGGGCTCGACCTCGAGTTCGATTACCTGCACGCCACCCGCTACCGCGGCGCGACGAGCGGCGGCGAACTCGTCTGGAAGCATCGGCCGGCGACGTCGCTTAAAGACCGCCGCGTGCTGCTCGTCGACGATATCGTCGACGAGGGCCACACGCTCGACGCGATCGTGCGCTGGTGCCGCGAGGAGGGCGCCGCGGACGTGCGCATCGCCGCGCTCGCGGTCAAGCGCCATGATCGCTGCGTCGAGGGCGTGCGCGCCGACTACGCCGGCGTCGACGTCCCCGATCGCTACGTCTTCGGCTACGGCATGGACTTCCAGGACCAGGGCCGCAACCTCCCCGTCATCCGCGCGCTCACCGACGACGCGCTCGCCGCACTGTGAGCGGCGCCACGCGTCGCATCGCGGCGCATCCGCAAGGACATCCATGAGCGACATCGCCCTCGCCGTCATCGGCGGCACCGGCCTCTACCGCCTCGCGGACCTGCAGGACGTGCAGGCGCACGAGCCGGACACGCGCTTCGGGCGTCCGTCCGGGCCGGTACGCGTCGGCCGCCTCGGTCGCCATCGCGTGGCCTTCCTCGCCCGCCACGGCGAGGGGCATTCGGTGCCGCCGCATCTCGTGAACTACCGCGCCAACCTCGCTGCGCTGCAGGCGCTCGGTGCGCGACGCGTGCTCGCGCTCAATACCGTCGGCGGCATCACCGAGCGCTTCGGCCCGCGCGTGCTCGCCTGCCCGGACCAGCTGATCGACTACACGTGGGGCCGCATCTCCACGATCTGCGAGGAGCCGGGAACTGAGGTGCTGCACGTCGACTTCGGCGAGCCCTACACGCCCTGGCTGCGCGCGGAGATCGTCGAGGCCGCCGCGACCGCCGCGGTGCCGCTCGTGGACGCGGGCTGCTACGGCGCGACGCAGGGCCCGCGCCTGGAAACGCGTGCGGAGATCGCACGCATGCGCCGCGACGGCTGCGATCTCGTCGGCATGACGGGCATGCCGGAGGCGGGCCTCGCGAGGGAGCTGGGGCTCGACTACGCCTGCCTGGCGATCGTCGCGAACTGGGCGGCCGGTGCGGGTCCGCAGGTCGACGAGGTGATCACGCTCCAGGACGTGCTCGACAACGTCGCGGCGGCGTCGGCGCATCTTCCGGGCCTGTTGGGCGCGCTGCTCGATCGCATCGCGGCCGATTCAAACACCTGATTGTCAAACCGCGGGAGACGTTTGCATACTCGGGTCGCGGCCGCGTCCACTCCGGCATCGCGGCGCGCCAACGCTCCCAGCATGAGGTCATCAAGGATATGCAGTACGGCACCGTGAAGTGGTTCAACGACGCCAAGGGCTTCGGTTTCATCTCGCCAGAGGACGGCACTGCGGACGTGTTCGTGCACTACTCGGCCATCAGCTCCAAGGGCTTTCGCAGCCTGCAGGAAGGCCAGCGCGTCACCTACGAGGTGACGCAGGGTCCCAAGGGGATGCAGGCCTCGGGCGTCGTGCCCGCCTGATACCGGACCTTCGACCGGATTCCAGGCCCCGCGCGAGCGGGGCCTTTTTTGTGAGCGCGCTCACCTGTCGTTTGCACGCCCCGGACTATTGCCTAAGCTCGCGGGCTGATGCGGGGAGGCGGGCGGATGGCGGCGGACGCGACAGCGCAGCTGGGACACGGCGCCCGGAACTCCTGGGGCTGGACGCTTGCTGCCGTGCTGGGCGCGGTGCTGCTCGCCTATGCGGTCATTCCACTGAGCTGGATCGAGGACACACGCGTCGCCGGCATCCGCCTGGCCGGCGCGTGGACGCTCGGCATGCTGCTGCTGCGACGTCCGTCGCATGCACTGGCGATCGGCGTGCTGCTCGCCACCTTCATCGTTTTCGCGGCGGGCGCCGCGCCGAGTGCGCGCACCGGCGAGACCATGGACGCGACCCTGCGCAGCGCGCTGCGCGTGCTCGAAGCGGGCCTCGCCTATGCGGCGTTCGTCGTGGCGCGGCGCGATCCGCGCGGCCTCGCCAGCGTGTCGGATCTCGCCTGGGTGGTGGGTATCGCCGTTGCCGGCGCGCCGGCGCTGACGGCGAGCGCGGCCTGGCTGATCGAGGGCGGGCGGGGCGGCTGGACCCTGTGGCGCGACTGGTTCGTCGGCGGCGCCTTCGGAATGCTGACGCTGCTGCCCGCGATGCTCGCCGCCACGCCGCAGGCGCGCGCGCGCCTGCTTCGCCGACGCGAGCTCGTGCGTTTCGGCATCGTCGCGCTGCTGTGCGTGGTGACGACGGTCGTCGCCGTGCGCGCCTTCGAAGGCGCATTCGTCGTGATCGTGATCCCGCTGGTGCTCGCCGCGTTGCGCCTGGGCAGCTTGGGCAGCGCGCTCATCCACCTGCTGGTGGTCGCCACGCTTCTGGCGCTGCATCGCGCAATGCCCGACGATCTCGCACCCGGGCTGGCCGGCCTCGAGTTCCGGGACGTGGCCGCCTACGCCGCGCTCGCGATGCTCGCGCCACTCGTGGTCG
Source organism: Lysobacter humi (ex Lee et al. 2017) (assembly GCF_054781815.1). Classification (NCBI taxonomy): domain Bacteria; kingdom Pseudomonadati; phylum Pseudomonadota; class Gammaproteobacteria; order Lysobacterales; family Lysobacteraceae; genus Lysobacter; species Lysobacter humi (ex Lee et al. 2017). Next base: position 244,200 of record NZ_BAAGTR010000009.1, read on the forward strand.
CCGTGCAGACCGAGGCACGCCGCGCGGCGAGCCGTGCGCTGCGTGATGCGCTCGAGCGGTTCCGCCTCGTCACCGACAACATGCCCGCAGCCATCGGCCGCATCGATGCGTCAGGGCGCTACGAGCTGGTCAACCGGCGCTATGCGCAGTTCCTCGGCCAGCCCGCGTCGGGCGTGATCGGCCGCACGCCGCGCGACGTGCTCGGCGATCACTATGCCGACTCGGTCGCCGCGCACGTCGCCTGCGCGCGTGCCGGCGAGCCGTGTACGTTCGAGACGCGCGTAGGCGATCGCGACCTCGAGGTGCACTACATCCCGCATGCCGGGCGGGGCGGGGTCGACGGCATCTTCGTGCTCGCGCTCGACCTCACCGCGCGCAAGGCCGCGGAGCGTGCGCTGTCCGCGGAGAAGGAGCGCTTCCGCGTCACGCTCGACTCGATCGGCGATGCGGTGGTGGCCTGCGACACCGACATGCGCATCACGCTGCTCAATCCGGTCGCAGAGGACCTCACGGGCTGGGCCGAGAGCGATGCGCTCGGGCGGCATGTGGGCGACGTGGTGCGGCTCGTGGATCCGGCGACCGGGCAGCCGCCGCTGTCGCCGCTGCAGATCGCGCTGGGCGAGGACCGCATCGTGGCGCTGCAGCGCGAGATGCTGCTCGAACGTCGCGACGGCGAGCGCAGGCCGATCGAGGACACCGCCGCGCCGATCCGTGACCGCGAAGGCCGGCTGGTCGGCGGCGTGATGGTCTTCCACGACATCAGCCAGACGCGCGCGATGGCGCTCAAGATGTCGCACCAGGCCCAGCACGACCCACTTACCGACCTGCCCAACCGCGTGCTGCTGCAGGACCGGCTCGAGCATGCGCTCGCCGGCGTGCCGCTGGGGCTGGCGGGCGCGCTGCTGTTCGTCGACCTCGACCACTTCAAGACGATCAACGATTCGCTCGGGCACCAGACCGGCGACCTCGTGCTCCAGGAGGTCGCGCGGCGGCTGCTCGGCGTCGTCGGGGCCGAAGACACGGTGAGCCGGCAGGGCGGCGACGAGTTCGTTGTGCTGCTCGAGCGCCGCGCGGAGCCGCAGGACGCCGCGCGCGTCGCCGAGGCGATGCTGCTCGCGCTGCGCGAGCCGGTCGAGGTCGAGGAGCATCGGCTGCACGTCTCGGCGAGCATCGGCATCGCGCTGTACCCGCAGGATGCCCAGGACATGCGCTCGCTGATGCGCCAGGCCGATGCCGCGCTGTACCACGCCAAGCACGCCGGCCGCGGGCGCTTCAGTTACTTCACGCGCAGCATGGGCGAGCGTGCCGAGCGCCGCCTGCGGCTGGAGCACGATCTGCGCGATGCGCTGGCGGCCGGCGACCTCTTCCTCGTCTACCAGCCGAAGGTGCACCGGCCCGACGGCATCATCACCGGCATGGAGGCGCTCGTGCGCTGGCGCCGCGCGGACGGCACGCTCGTGCCGCCGCTCGACTTCATCCCCGTCGCGGAGGAGAGCGGGCTCGTCGGCGAGATCGATCGCTGGGTGATGCTCACGGCCTGCCGGCAGTCGAAGCGATGGCTCGACGCCGGCCTGTTGCACGGGCCGGTGTCGGTGAACGTCTCGCTCGCGCGCTTCGACGCCGATCGCCTGCTGGCGATGGTGTCGAACGCACTGCGCGGCTCCGGCCTGCCGGGCCCGCTTCTCGAGGTCGAGTTCACCGAGAGCCAGATGTTCGCGGACCCCGAGCGTGCGGGCCGGCTCATCGCCGGGTTGCGGAGCCTCGAGGTGCGTATCGCGATCGACGATTTCGGCACCGGCTACTCGAACCTCGGCTACCTCACCGACCATCGCTTCGACACGATCAAGATCGATCGCTCCTTCGTGCGGCGGCTGCCCGACGACCGCAAGCAGGGCGCGGTGGTGCAGGCGATCGTCGCGATGGCGCATGCGCTCGAGGCACAAGTGGTGGCCGAGGGCGTCGAGACCGCGGCGCAGGCGGCCACGCTCGACGGGCACGGCTGCGACCAGGTGCAGGGCTATTACTACAGCCGGCCGGTGCCGGCGGAGGCCTTCGAAGCGCTGCTCGCGCGCGGCGCCCGTGTGGAACCGGCGCCCGTGGAGTAGGGCGCTGCGCGGGAACGCACCGGCGCAGGGAGCGGCCGGAGGCGAGGCAACGCGTCCACGCGAATTCCTCGGCCCGGGTCGTCAGTCGATGAACTGCAGTCGCGCGAGCTCCGCATAGAGGCCGCCGCGCGCGATGAGTTCGTCGTGGGTGCCCTCGGCGACGATCCGGCCTGCGTCCATCACCACGATGCGGTCGGCGCGCAGCACGGTGGCGAGGCGGTGCGCGACGACCAGCGTCGTGCGGCCTTCCATCAGCTCTTCGAGCGCGGCCTGCACCGCGGCTTCGCTCTGGGCATCGAGCGCGCTGGTGGCCTCGTCGAGGAGCAGGATCGGTGCATCGCGCAGTACCGCGCGCGCGATCGCGATGCGCTGCTGCTGCCCGCCCGACAGCCGCGCACCGCGCTCGCCGAGCGGCGTCTCCAGGCCCTGCGGCAGCGCCGCGACGAAATCGGCCGCGTGCGCGGAGCGGATCGCGTGCGCGATCGCGGCCTCGTCGGCCTCGAGCCGGCCGTAGCGCACGTTCTCGCGGACGCTGGTCGCGAACAGGGTCGGGTGCTGCGCGACGAGTGCGATGGCGCCGCGCAGCGCGGCCGGGTCGATCGCCTGCACCGGTACGCCATCGACGCTGACAGTACCGGCCTGCGGGTCGTGGAAACGCAGCAGCAGGGAGAACACGGTGCTCTTGCCGGCGCCGGAGGGCCCGACCAGCGCCACCGTCTCGCCCGGCCGCACACGCAGGTCGAAGTCGCGCAACACGGGGCGCCCGGGTTCGCCGGGATAGGCGAAGGTGACGCGGTCGAAGGCCACTTCGCCACGCACGGACTTGGGCAGCGCGCGCGGCTCGGCCGGCGGAACGACCCCGGGCGCCTCGTCGAACAGCTCGGCGATGCGGCCCATGCCGCCGGTGGCGCGCTGGAGCTCGTTCCAGACCTCGGCGAGCGCGCCGATCGAGCCGCCCGCAATGAGCGCATAGAGCACGAACTGCCCGAGCGTGCCCGCCGACAGCCGCCCGGCGACGACGTCATGCGCGCCGAGCCACAGCACGACGATGATCGCGCCGAAGATCAGGCTGATCGCGATCGCGGTGACCACCGCCTGCGACGCGACGCGCCGACGTGCGGTCCGCACCGCGAGGGCGAGCGCCTCGGCGAAGCGCCCGCGCTCGAACGGCTCGCGGGCATGCGCGCGCACCGTCGCCGCGGCGCCGAGTGCCTCGGCGGCAACCGCGTTCGCCTCGGCGATGCGGTCCTGGCTGTCGCGCGAGACCTTCCGCAGCCGCCGGCCGCCGAGCACGATCGGCAGCACCGCGAGCGGGATGCCGACGAGCGCATAGGCCGCGAGCCGCGGGCTGGTCGCGAACAGCATCGCGAGCCCGCCCACGAAGGTCACCGTGCTGCGTAGGGCGACCGACATCGTCGTCGCCACCAGGCTGCGCAGCAGCTCGGTGTCCGCGCTGAGTCGCGAAACCAGCTCGCCCGAGCGGGTGCGATCGTGAAAGGCCGCGTCGAGCGCAAGGAGGTGGCCGTAGAGCCTGTCGCGCAGGTCGGCCACGACGCGCTCGCCGAGCAGCGAAACGAAGTAGAAGCGCGCCGCGGTCGCGATCGCGAGGGCGAGGGCGAGCACGAACAGCGGCACGAAGGCGCGATCGATCGCGTCGCCGCCGCCGACCGCGAAGCCCTGGTCGATCATCCGCCGGAAGGCGACCGGCATCGCGAGCGTCGCCGACGACGATGCGCCGAGTGCCAGGAGCCACGCCGCGAACAGCGCGCGGTGCCGCTGCACGAACGGCCAGAGGACGCGCAGGCCGCGCAGGCGCGCGGCGGGGGCGGCGGTCGGCCCGGTGGGCTCAGGCATCGGCATCGGGCTCGTGAAGGCGGATCCGATCGCGTGTGGCGTCGCGCAGCTGCGCTTTCAAGGCGTCGACGCGATCGGCGCGTAGTCGCAGCTCGAGCAGGACGCCGTCGCCGTTGAACGTTTCCGTCAGGCGCTCGGCCTCCATGGCGGCCATCGCGAGGTGGACCGCCCCGGTGTCCTCGAAGCCGTAGCGCAGCCGCAGCGTCCGGGACGCCACGACCGCACGGAGCTCGGCGCCGCGCAGGCACTGCGCCGCAGCGCCGCCGTAGGCACGAATCAGCCCGCCCGCGCCCAGCTTGACCCCGCCGTACCAGCGCGTGACCACGACCAGCACGCCGTCGAGGCCCTGGCCGTCGATCGCGGCCAGGATCGGGCGGCCTGCGGTGCCGGACGGCTCGCCATCGTCGTTCGAGCGATAGGCCTGACCGGTCCGGAAGGCCCAGCAGTTGTGCGTCGCCGCCGGATCCGCGATCGCGGCGAGGCCGGCGAGCGCTTCCTCGGGCGTGGCGACGGGTATCGCCTGCGCGACGAAGCGGCTGTGCTTCACCTCGAGCTCGGCGCGGGCGGGGCCGGCGAGCGTCAGCACGCGCGGATGTGGCTCATCGCGTGAGCAGGTCGCGCAGGTCCTCGGGGACCTCCACGTGGGGGTTCTCGAGCACGAAGCGGCGCAGGCTCTCGCGCGCGCCTTCCACGTCACCCTCGCTGCGCCGCTCGCGGATGCGCTCGAGCCATTCGGCCGGCAGCATCGCGTAGTCGCTGGGCACGGGGCCCGGGCGACGGACCCGGCTGCCCGTCACCGAGACGCGGTCGAGCGTGGAGGCGTCCTCGGCCTGTGGCGCGGCCGAGGCGGCAGTGGGGGCTGCGGCGGCGGCGTCCGCGGCGATCGCCTCGGTCGCATTGCCGGTGGCCGCGCGCGCCTCGGCGCGCTTCGCGGCGGGCGAGGGCGGTGGCGCGACGGCCAGGCGCGGCACGCTGGACGGCGCCGCCTGTCGCTGCGCCGTCGGCGCGGGGGCAGTCGCGGGCGCAGCCGCATCGGCGATCGCGGCGTCGACGGGGGGCGCGGCACGCGGCTGCACCGGCTCGACAGCCACGACGACGTCCGCCTCGTGCATGCCATCACCATCGCGCGCGGCCTGCTCGCGGGTCTCCGCGCGCGGCGGCGGCAGCTCGAACATGGGGCTCAGCTGCCAGGCGAGGCCCAGCGTGGCGACCAGGATCGCCGCCGAACCCGCCATTGCCGGCCAGCGGCGCGGCGTGCGCGCAGGGCGCGGCGCCTGCGCCGCCCGTGCCGCGGCGAGGATGCGCGCGTCGAGCGCCGCCGAGGGCCCCGCGCCGGCGTCGAGCCGGGCGAGCTGCGCGGCGAACGCCCGCTCCTCGGCGGAGAGCGCGTCGTTCGGCAGGTCGGGCGTGGGGGCGGTCATGGCTTGAGTCTCGCGCGCAGCTTGTCCATCGCGTATCGAAGGCGCGACTTCACGGTCTCGCGGCCGGCACCGGTGATTTCGCCGATCTGCTCGAGCGTGAGCTCCTGCTCGAGCCGCAGCAGCACGACCTCGCGCTGCTCGTCGGGCAGTTCGTCGAGCGCCAGCTGCAGGCGCCGACGCTGTTCGAAATCACTCAACGTCCGTTCGGGCGTATCGGGGTCGGCGACGGCCTCGATGCGGGCATCGGCGTCCGCCGGGGCGGCAGGCCGATGGCGTGCTGCGCGCCAGTGGTCGGTCACGCGATTGTGGGCGATGCGGTAGAGCCACGTGCTGAACGCCGCATCGGGGCGCCAGCCGGCACGCGCGGTGATCACGCGCTGCCAGACGTCCTGGAACACCTCGTCGGTGAGGGCGGGGTCGCGCAGCTGCCGCAGGATGTGCCGGTAGAGCGGCCCCTTGTGGCGGCCGTAGAGCTGCTCGAACGCCGTCGCGTCGCCGGCCACCCAGGCCTGCATCAGCGATTCGTCGGTGGCGTCCGGGCCGTTCATCGGCGGCAGCGTACGGACTGCTCAGGCCGCGGTACAGCCCTGCCGCTAACGACCTTGTGCCCACGGTCGCTCTGGCGCCGGGGGTTCAAATGCGGTACCCATCACGTATTCTGCGGACAGACCCCGAGCGGAGCCGGCGTGCCCAGCCCCGAGACCCCCGACAGCGCGCCCCTGCGAGCCCTTCGCCGCGACCTCGTCGCCGCGCTGGAGCAGGGGCTGCCGGTCGAGGCGCAACTCGTGGTCGCCTGGCACGACCGTGTCGCCCCGGGGGAGGCGGCCTCGGACGACGCCGTTCCCGACCTGCATGATCGCTGCCGCGCGCTTCTGGCGGGCGAAGCACGGCCGGAGGCCGTCGCCGAGCGGATCGGCGAGTGCTGGGCGCTGCCGGGCGGTCGCCGCGCCGCGGTCGCTGTCGGGCTGTCCGCGCCGGTCGACGCCGACCTGCGCTTGGCGTGGACCGACATGGCGCGGGCGCTCATCACGACCCACCTCGAGGCCGAGCGGCTGCTTGCCCGCGCCGAGTCGCTGGAAAAGTCCGAGCGGCTGCAGCAGGCGCTGTTCGAGATCGCCGACCTCGCCGGCTCGGACCACGACCTTCACGACATGCTGCGGATGGTCCACCACGTCATCGGTGGGCTCATGTATGCGGCGAATTTCTACATCGTGCTCTACGACGACGCCCGCGAGAGCCTGCGCTTCGTCTACTTCGCCGACGAGCGCGACGACTGGCAGGCCGATCCCGCGCGCGAGTTCACCGCCGAGGAGATGCCCAACAGCCTGACTTTCGCGGTGCTGCGCCACGGCGATGCGATTCGCGGGCCCTCGGAAGCGATCCGCACGCAGCTGGGCGTCGATCGCGACACCCGCCATGGCCCGGACAGCCTCGACTGGCTCGGCGTCCCGATGTGCCGCGACGACCGCGTCTGCGGCGCGATCGTGGTGCAGAGCTACGATCGCGCGGCCGTCTACGGCGAGGAGGAGCGTGCGCTGCTCTCCTTCGTCGCCCAGCACATCCTCACCGCGCTCGACCGCCATCTTGCACGCGAAGACCTCGAGCGCCGGGTGCGCGAGCGGACGTTCGCCTTGCAGCGCATGAACGAGCGGCTGCACTCGCAGATTGCCGAGCGTGAGCGCGCCGAGCGCCTGCATTCGGCGTTGTTCCGGATCACCGAGCTGTCAATGAGCGCGCCGTCGCTCGACGTCTTCTACCGCGAAGTGCATGCGGTCGTCGGCGAGCTGCTCTACGCGCGGAATTTCTACATCGCGATGATCTCCGACGACGGCGAGGACCTCGAGTTCCCGTACTCGGTCGATGAGCGCGACGGGACGCGCGACAAGCGTCCACTGGGCTTCGGCCTCACCGAGTACGTGCTCACGCAGAAGACGCCGCTGCTCGCCGACCGCGCGACGATCGATCGGCTGACCCGCGACGGGCTGCTCGCCAGCCGCGGCGCGCTCGCGGAATACTGGCTCGGCGTGCCGCTCTACCGCGACGAGCAAGCGGTCGGCGTGATCGCGGTGCAGAGCTACTCGCCCGAGATCCGCTTCACCCGGCGCGACCAGGAGCTGCTCACGTTCGTCGCGCACCACATCGGCATCGGCCTGGAGCGCAAGCGCTCGCAGGAGCGGCTCGTGCAGGCGCATGCCGACCTCGAGCGCCGCGTCGAAGCTCGCACGCGCGAGCTCGCCCGTGCCAATCGCGAGCTGGTCGCACAGATCACCGAGCGCCTGCGCGCGGAGCAGCGCCTCATGCACCAGGCGCGCCACGACGCGCTGACGGGCCTGCCCAATCGCAGCCACCTGGTCGACTGCCTTTCGGAAGCCATCGAGTCGACGCATGCGGTGCCGCGCCGCCTGTTCGCGGTGCTGTTCCTCGACCTCGATCGCTTCAAGTTGATCAACGACAGCGCGGGGCACTCGGCGGGCGACGAGTTGCTGATCGAGGCGGGCCGCCGCATCGCCTCCGTCGTGCGCGAGGGCGACATCGTCGCGCGCCTCGGCGGTGACGAGTTCGCCGTGCTGGTGAGCGACCTCGAGAGCGTCGAGGTGGTCGAGGAGCTCGCCGCCCGCATGCTGGAGACGCTCGGCCGCCCGTGGTGGGTGGCGGGACGCGAGGTGTTTCCCTCCGCGAGCATCGGCGTCGCCCTCTGGCACCCGCGCTACCGCAGCGGCTCCGAGCTGCTGCGCGACGCCGACGCCGCGATGTATCGCGCCAAGGCGATGGGCCGCGGCCGCTGGGCCACGTTCGACGAGGCCATGCGCGAGGAGGCCATGCGCATCCTCGACCTCGAGGCCGACCTGCGCCGCGCGATCAACGGGGACGGCTTCGTGGCCTTCTACCAGCCCATCGTGCGGCTTGCCGACCGCAGCGTGGTCGGCCACGAGGCGCTGCTGCGCTGGAGCCATTCGAGCGGCGGCCTGCTCACGCCCGCCGCGTTCGTCGGCGTCGGCGAGAACAGCTCGCTGATCGAGGAGGTCGACTGGCTGGTCTACGCGCAGGTCGCCGACCGCATCGCGCACACGCGCGAAGGCTACATCTCGGTCAACGTCTCGCCGCGCCACTTCCGCGACGTCGGCTTCGCCGACCGCCTGCTGCGCCTGCTCGACCGCGCCGGCGCCGATCCGCGCCGCCTGCGCATCGAGATCACGGAAGTCGCGCTGCTCGACGAGGCTCCCCGCGTGCTCAACATGCTGCGCCACCTGCGCGGCCACGGCGTGCTCGCGCAGCTCGACGACTTCGGCACCGGCTTCTCGGCGCTGTCCTACCTGCACCGCTTCCCGATCGAGTGCCTGAAGATCGACCAGAGCTTCATCGCCGGCCTGAGCAGCGAGACGCGCAACGAGAGCGAGGCGGTGGTGCGAGCGATCCAGGCGCTGGCCGGCTCGCTCGGCATCCACACGGTGGCGGAAGGCATCGAGAACCTGCACCAGCAGCAGGTCGTGCGCGAGCTCGGCTGCACGCTGGGGCAGGGTTACCTCTACGGGCGCCCGCTTCCCGAGCTGGTCAACGAGGTTCCTGCCCTGGAAGTGGTCGCCGGCTGATCAGCCCGGCGTGCGTACCACGAGCAGGCGCGGTTCGGTCATCTCCAGCAGCGTGCTGCGCACGCCCTCGCGGCCGATGCCCGAATCCTTCACTCCGCCATACGGCATCGAGTCGACGCGCAGGCTCGGCACGTCGCCCGCGATCACGCCGCCGACCTCGAGCCGTGCCCATGCGCGCTGGACATGCTCGTGGCGCGCGGTGAAGACGCCCGCCTGCAGGCCGTAGCGTGAGTCGTTCGCGCGCTCGATCGCGGCATCGAACGTGTCGACGTGTTCGATCATCGCGACGGGGCCGAAGGCCTCCTCGCGATACAGCGCGAGGTCGCGCGGCACGTCGGCGAGCAGCCATGGCTCGAGCAGTGTTCCGCGACGGCGGCCCTCGACGAGGACCCGCGCCCCGGCGCCGACGGCGTCGCGGATCCATCCTTCGAGGCGGTCGGCCGACGCCACATCGATCAGCGGCCCGACGTCCGTCGCCTCGTCGTGCGGATTGCCCGTGCGCAACGCGCCGATCGCCGGGACGAGCGCCGCTTCGAGCGCATCGGCGACGTCCCGGTGCGCGATGATCCGCTGCACGCTGATGCAGCTTTGCCCGCTCTGGTAATAGGCGCCGAAGACGAGGCGCCGCACCAGATGATCCATCGGCACGCCCGGGTCGGCGTCGACGATGCAGGCCGCATTGCCGCCGAGCTCGAGCGTCACGCGCTTGCGGCCCGCGCGTGCCTTGAGCTGCCAGCCGACGGGGCCACCGGTGAAGCTCAACATCGCGATGCGTGGATCCTCGACGAGCGGCGCGGATGCCGCGACGTCGCAGGGCAGCACGGAAAACGCCCCGGGTGGCAGGTCCGTCTCGGCGAGGATCCGACCGATCGCGAGCGCACCGAGCGGCGTGCGCTCGGACGGTTTGAGCAGGAACGGGCAACCCGCAGCGATCGCCGGCGCGACCTTGTGCGCGACCAGGTTCAGCGGGAAGTTGAACGGCGTGATCAGGCTGCAGACGCCGATCGGCACACGCCGCGTCTGGCCGTGCAGGCCGGCGGCGCCGGCGGACACCTGCAGGTCCAGCACCTCGCCGTCGAGCCGCATCGTCTCCGCGGCGGCAATGCGGAACGTGTCGATCAGGCGATCGACCTCACCCCGCGCATCCCGGATCGGCTTTCCGGCCTCGCCGCACACGAGCTGCGCGAGCGATTCGCGCTCGTCGCCGAAACGGGCGACGCAGTGCTCCAGCACCGCGCGACGCGCATGCGGGGCGAGGGCCGCCATCGCCCCGCGTGCCGCCGTGGCGGCGCTGATCGCGGTTTCGACAGTGGCGGAGTCGGCGCGCGCGACGCGGCCGATGACGCGGCCGTCGTACTTGTCGTGCACCTCGAGCCACTCACCGGTGAGGACAGGTGCGCCCGCGAGGTAGAGCGGCTGGTCGTGGGGTGGGGTCACGAGGCGTCCCGGTCGATCGCTTCCACGCGTAGCGCGAGCTCGCCGTCGCCGACCCGGGCGCGCAGCCGATCACCGGGTGCCGCGTCGTTGCTGCGGCGGACGATCCGGCCGTCGTCGTGGCGCAGGATCGCGTAGCCGCGTGCGACGGTGGCCAGCGGACTGATCGCTTCGAGGGACCGCGCGAGCCCACGCAGCCGAAGCGCGTCATGCGCGAGGCGCCGGCCGATCGCCGCCTGTGGGCGGTTGGCGATGGCCGCGACACGTTCGCGCAGTCGGCCCAGGCGGCGCTCGGGGTGGCGTGCGCGGAGCACCGCCTCGGCATGGCGCAGCCGCGCCTGTTCGCGCTCGAGGCGGCGTTGCCACGCGGCCTCCAGGCGACGGAACGCCTCGGACTGCCGACGGCAGAGCATCTGCACGTAGGCCTGCGGGCGCAGCGCATTGAGCCGGAGCGCGGCACGGTCGGTGCGTTGCATCGCCGCCTGCAGGCGCTGGGCCTGCAGCGCCTGCAGGCGGCGGCCGAGCGTTTCGATCCGCCGCGAGAGATCGTCGCGATGCGGTACCAGCAACTCGGCGGCGACCGACGGCGTGGGTGCGCGGCGGTCGGACGCGAATTCCGCCAGGCAGAAGTCGGTCTCGTGCCCCACCGCGCAGATCACCGGCACCGCGCTCGCCGAGACCGCGCGCGCGACGGACTCCTCGTTGAACGACCACAGGTCCTCGAGCGAGCCGCCGCCGCGCGTCAACATCAGCACGTCGTAGCGGCCGCTCGCCGCGGCACGCTGGAGCATGTCGACGATCTGCGGCGCCGCGCCGGTGCCCTGCACCTGCACCGGCAGCACGTCGACCTCGACCAGCGGGAAGCGGCGCGCGAGCACGCTCAGCACGTCGCGGACGGCGGCGCCCGTCGGCGAGGTGATCACGCCGATGCGCCGCGGATGCGCAGGCAGCGCGCGCTTGCGCTCAGGGTCGAACAGGCCTTCGGCGGCGAGGCGCGCCTTGAGCTCGTCGAAGGCACGACGCAGGGCGCCTTCGCCGGCTTCCTCGAGGTGGTCGAGCACCAGTTGGTACTCGCCGCGCGCCTCGTAGAGCGTGAGGCGGCCGCGGCCGAGCACGCGCAGGCCCTCGCGCGGCTGGAAGCGCAGCCAGGTGCTCTTGGGCTTGAACATCGCGCAGCGGATCTGCGCGCGGGCGTCCTTGAGCGTGAAGTAGAGATGGCCCGACGCCGGCCGCGTCACGCTCCCGAGCTCGCCCTCCACCCAGACCGCGCCGAACGTGGTCTCGAGCATGTCGCGGGCCAGCGTGTTGAGCTGGCTCGGCGAGAAGACGGGCGTGGCGCGTTCGTTGTCCATGGGGCGGGGCGCGGGCGGCCGGCCACGTTAGCGCCGGCGGTCGCGAAGGGGAAGCGAACGCCGCGGCCGGGCGATTCAGTGCCGAGGCCGTAAAATCGCCGCCATGAATGCCGTCCTGACCCCCGCCGCACCGCCCGCCGACCCCGCCGCCTACGGCCCCCTGCCGAGGCGTGCCACGCGTGGCGTGGTGATCGGTGGCGTGCAGGTTGGCGGCGGGGCGCCGGTCGTCGTGCAGTCGATGACGAACACCGACACCGCGGATGTCGTCTCCACCGCGCAACAGGTCGCCGACCTGTGGCGGGCCGGCTCGGAGCTCGTGCGCATCACCGTGAACAACCCGGAAGCCGCGGCAGCCGTGCCGCGCATCCGCGACCGACTGGCGATGATGGGCGTCGAAGTCCCGCTCATCGGCGACTTTCACTACAACGGCCACCAGTTGCTCGCGGGCGAGCCGGCCTGCGCGGAAGCCCTCGCGAAGTACCGCATCAATCCCGGCAACGTCGGGTTCGGCAAGAAGCGCGACACCCAGTTCGCGCAGCTCATCGAGTTCGCGATCCGCTTTGAGAAGCCGGTGCGCATCGGTGCGAACTGGGGCTCGTTGGACCAGGCGCTCGCGGCGCAGCTGATGGACGAGAACGCCCGGCGCGCGGATCCGTGGGATGCCGGCCGCGTGCTGCGCGAGGCGCTGATCCGTTCCGCCCTCGACTCCGCGCACCGTGCGGTCGAGCTCGGCCTGCCGGCCGATCGCATCGTGCTGAGCGCGAAGGTCAGTGGCGTGCAGGAGCTGGTCGCGGTGTACCGCGAGCTCGCCACCCGCGGGGACTTCGCGCTCCATCTCGGGCTCACCGAGGCCGGCATCGGCAGCAAGGGCATCGTCGCCTCGAGCGCCGCGCTCGGCATCCTCCTGCAGGAAGGCATCGGCGACACCATCCGCATCTCGCTCACGCCGGAGCCGGGGCAGTCGCGTACCAACGAGGTGATCGTCGCGCAGGAACTGCTGCAGACGATGGGCCTTCGCGCCTTCACCCCGATGGTGACCGCATGCCCGGGCTGCGGCCGCACCACGAGCACGTTCTTCCAGGAACTCGCGCAGAAGGTGCAGGAGCACGTGCGCGCGAAGATGCCCGAATGGCGCATCACGCATCCCGGTGCGGAGAACCTCACGCTCGCGGTGATGGGCTGCGTCGTGAACGGCCCGGGCGAATCGCGCCACGCGAACATCGGCATCTCCCTGCCGGGCACCGGCGAGGCGCCCTCCGCGCCGGTCTTCGAGGACGGCGAGAAGTCGGTGACGCTGCGGGGCGAGCGCATCGCCGACGAATTCGTGGAGCTCATCGACCGCTACGTGGAGCGGCGCTATGGCGCCGGACACGCGGCCTGACGTCGCGGCGCCCGCCGAGGCGGCGCGGCGCGAGGTTTCCGTCCTCCGCCACATCCTCCGCCGCCACGGCCGCGCGCTGCTGATCGCGTTCGCCTGCATCGCGTTGCCGCTGTGGGGGTTCGGCGAGTTGGCGGAGGAGGTCATGGATGACGGGCCGCTGCCGTTCGACGAGCCTGTGCTGAGATACATGCATGCGATCGCGGGTGATCGCCTCGACCGCGCCGCGCTCGTGCTTGCGGATGTCGGGTATGCGTGGGGCGTCGTACCCGCCGACGTCCTGCTGGTGATCGCCCTCGCATTGCGTCGCCGGTGGCGGGATGGCGCGTTCGCCGCGCTCGCGCTGGCCGGCTCGGGACTTCTGAACGTGGCGGCCAAGCACGTCATCGCGCGTCCCCGACCGAACCTGTGGACCACCCTCGCATCCGAGTCCACGTACAGCTTTCCGAGTGGACACGCGATGGGCAGCGCCACGCTCGCCGCGGTCTGCATCGTGCTCGCCTGGAATACCCGCTGGCGTTGGGTCGTGCTGATCGCCGGCAGCGCCTTCGCGGTGATGGTAGGCCTGTCGAGGGTCTACCTCGGGGTGCATTACCCGTCCGACATCCTCGCCGGCTGGTGCGCAGCGCTCGCCTGGGTCCTGATCTGCCGGCTCCTCGTCCGACGGGAACGACGCGTCTAGCCGGCGCAGCGGATGATGCAGCGCACAAAATCGCGACGGCCCGTGGTGCCGAAAGGACGGTCGGCAAAGGCTCTTCGAACCTGCATCGCTACCTGAACGCCTCGTCTGGCCGGAACCCTTGCAGCCTTACGTGCAAACAGGGACTATCCAGCCCCAGCCGTGTCTTAATCACCAGTGAATCTGGCGCGGCTCCGGCTCGAAAGCTGGATGACTCGATCGACTGCGGAAGCCAAAAGGGGGCCGCTGACGGTCGTCGGGTCAACAGGCGCCTGCAATGGCGGTCGTCCCACCCGTTTGGTCACTCACACTAAGGAACAATGATGAAAGCGATGAATGCAGGCCTGCTGGCCTTCGCTCTGACTCTCGGTGCCGCCGTGTCGCCGCAGACCGCTGTCGCGGCAGGTTCGCTGTGGTACACGGGCAATGCAGGTGCAGACTGCCAGCCGTCTTCCGGCCGGAGTGGTGAGACGTTCTACTTCGCCCCGCAATACGTGCAGAACACGGTGACGACGGGCAACTACATCGTTTGTTCCTTCCCGCTGCTCTCGGACCCTAGCCTTCCGTACACCGCTGACGGGACGACGGGCCTCCAGGTCGCGATCGGAATCCGGAATACCGCGGCCACGAACGCGCAGACAACCTGCGTGGCGCAGCTTGGATACGACGGGCAGAGCGCCAGCCTCACGAGCATCTCGTCGAAGAGCGGAACGCTCGCGGCGAATACGGGCGGCGAGCTCCTTTACGGTACGACGGACCTGCCGATCCGCAGCAATGACGCGTCGCTGTCGGTCAACTGCCTTGTGCCCGGCGGCGGAGTCGTGAGCTACATCGACGTTGTCCAGCCGAAGAACTTCTGATCCGCAACGCGCCGCTGTAATGAAAACGCCCGCGAATTCGCGGGCGTTTTCTTTTGGTACGTTGCCGCTGCGACTCGGTCAGCGCTGACCCTTGTAAGGCCGCATCCCTGCCGAGGATGCGCCGGTGTAGTAGGCGATGACCTGCGTCCGGCCGTCCGGCAGCCGGACCCGTCCGACCTGCGCATTCGGCAGCAGCGAAGCACCGGCGGTGCTGATGCGCGTCAGCCAGTCGTCCGGTGGTGCACCCGGCGCGAACTCGGCGGTAAGACGGCACTGTTGCGCGCGGCATTCGAACGCGGCCGATGCCGGTTGCGCGATCGCCTGCGACACCAGTGGATCCGAGAGCAGTGCCTGCGCGCGCCCCTGGGCCGCCGCCAGTCCGGTGCCGGTGGGTTGCTGCCGGAACTCGGCGTCCATGCGGGCAAGTGCCGCATGGATCTGCTTGTCCGCCTCGACACGGCGCGCTGCCATCTGTTCGGGCGTAACCTCAACGCCGGTCGAACCCGGCGTCGCGACCCGACCGTCGCGCAGCGACACCCGGGTCGGCGGCTCGTCGACGGGCGTGGTGGCCGCTGCTGCGGTTGGGGGTTCCACCGTCGCGACGGCCTGTGGATCGCGGGTCTTTACGACGTAGACCGTGAGCCCGACTGCCGTCGCAGCGGCGAGCAGCACGAAAAGGGGAGTACGGGAATTGGCCATGCGGATTCCGGCGGCGGTCGAGGCCCGGAATGGTCGCACGGGCGGCTCATGAGAGGGCTGCCAATGGCCGCTCCGATGAGACGTTCAGGAAATGCTGCACTGCAAAACGAAAAAACCGGACAGATCACCTATGCTCGGATTCGGCGTCGGTTCAGGTGTGCCCGATCGGGTGTGACCAGCCGATTTTCGCGGGTCCAAAGGGGAGTCAAATGACAAGTACCAGGTTCAAGGTCGCTGCGGCGGCACTGACCGTGGCGGGTCTGGCCGCCGCCGCTGTCGGCGTGCGGTCCACCAGCACCGGTCGCGACATGGTGTCGCGCCTCAGCCAGCTGAGCGTGAGCATCGCGAAGAGCTTCGGGCGCCAGGCCCCGTCGACGGCTGCCTCGTCGGCGACGCCGACGTCGCTCAGCGCGGCGGTGAGCGATCGTCCGGCGCTCCACATCATCGTCTTCAAGGAAGCGCCGCTGGCGTCGTACGACGGCGAGATCGCAGGCCTTGAGGAAGCGCCCCGCATCCAGAGCGGCGCCGACGCCGGCAAGCTCGACGTCAAGAGCGACGAAGCGGTCGACTACGTGCAGTTCCTCAAGCAGCAGCAGATCCGCCACGAAGCCGACCTCGGTCGTCTCGCGTCCGGCCCGGTGCGCGTGCACGCACGCATGCAGCACGCGCTCAACGCGATCATCGCGGAAGTCACCCCCGCGGATGCCAAGCGCATGCGCAACGATCCGTCGGTCCTCATGGTCGACGAGTATCGTGAAGTCGAACTGCACACCGATGCGGGCCCGGCGCTGATCGGCGCGGAGAAGATGTGGCTCGGCTCGACCCGCCCCTACGCCCCGGGCGTGCGTGGCGAGGGCATGGTCATCGGCATCATCGATACCGGCATCAACTGGGGCAGCCCGTCGTTCGCGGCGGTCTCGCCGGTCGACGGCTACACGCACACCAACCCGCTGGGCTTCGGCAACTACCTCGGCACGTGTGCGCCGGGTCAGGTCGACGCGGGCCGCTGCAACTCGAAGCTGATCGGCGGCTACGATTTCGTCTGCAACGTCGAGACGGCACCGGGCCAGACCTACTGCAACCAGCCCTCGGCCTACCGCGAGGAGCCGGGCTTCGGTGATACGAACAGCCACGGCAGCCACACCGCCGCGACGGTCGCGGGCAACGTGCGCGACGTGGTGTTCAAGAACGTCCCGCTGCGCATCTCGGGCGTCGCGCCGCGCGCGAACATCGTCGCGTTCGACGTCTGCTACACCACCGTTCCGGGCGGCCAGGGCTCGTGCCCGAACGTCTCGTCGGTGCAGGCCGTCAACCAGGCGATCGCCGATGGCGTCGTCGACGCGCTGAACTTCTCGATCGGCGGCGGCGCTTCGCCGTGGACGGACGCGGTCTCGATGGCGTTCCTCAATGCCGTCGACGCGGGCATCTACGTCGCGGCTTCGGCCGGCAACAGCGGCCCCGGCCCGAACACCATGAGCCACAACGAGCCGTGGGTCAGCACGACTGCCGCCTCGCAGCACGGCCGTGGCGACTTCCAGTACACGCTCAACGTCACCGGCCCGACGCCGGTGCCGGCGAACCTGCAGCAGATCTTCCTCACGGAAGGCGCGGGCGGCGCGGTTCACTCCGCGGCCATCCCGGGTAACACCCCGCTGCGCGTCAGCCCCGGCATCAACTCCGCGAACGACGGTTGCGCCGCGTTCCCGGCGAACGCGTTCCAGAACGCGATCGCGGTCGTGCGTCGCGGCACCTGCGGCTTCTCCGACAAGGTCAACAATGCCTCTGCGGCCGGCGCGATCGCCGTCGTAATCGCGAACAACCAGGCCGGCGCGATCTCGCCGTCCGTTCCGGGCACCACGGTTCCGGCGTTCTCGATCAGCCAGGCGGAGGGCAATGCGCTTGCCACGTTCTTCACCGCCAACCCGACGACCACCACCGCCGGCATCAGCTATCCGCCGGTCGTCGTGCCGAACACGCCGGACCAGTTGGCGGCGTTCAGCTCGCGTGGCCCGGCGGGTACGTTCTCGCTCATCAAGCCGGACATCACGGCGCCGGGCGTGAACATCCTCGCGGTCGTGGCCGGCACCACGCTGACGGGCTCCGAGAATGCGATCGGCCTGCTGAGCGGCACGTCCATGGCGTCGCCGCACAACGCGGGCGCTGCGCTGCTCGTCCGCCAGATGCGCCCCACGTGGACGCCGATGGAAGTGAAGTCGGCGCTGATGATGACGTCGAAGGCGGCGGTCCTCATGCAGGACGGCGTCACGCTCGCCAATCCGTTCTCGCGCGGCACCGGTCGCGTGCAGGTGGACCTGGCGGCGCGTGCTGGCCTCGTGCTCAACGAGACCAAGGCGAACTTCCTCGCGGCCAACCCGGCCACGAACGGCGATCCGTCGACGCTCAACCTCGCGAGCATGATGAGCCGCACCTGCTACAACACGTGCACGTTCACGCGTACGTTCCGTAGCACGGCGTCGCAGACCCAGACCTGGAATGCCAGCATCACCGGCTTCAGTTCCGCGACGGTCTCTCCGGCCACGTTCAGCGTAGCCCCGGGCCAGACGGTCACGGTCACCGTGACGGTCAAGGGCTCGGCCAGCGGCATCGCGCCGAACGGCAACACGAGCTTCGGCGAGCTCTCGCTCGTGCCGAACTCGGGCCCGACCCTGCGCCTGCCCGTCGCGATCGCGATCCAGCCGCCGTCCTTCGCGGCCACGCCGGTTCCGGCGACGGTCTCGGTGCCGGTCAACGGCCGCGGTTCCGCCGCGTTCGCCATCCGCAACGTCGGTGGTGCTTCGCTGAACTTCAGCTACCGCTCGAGCGGCACGGCGACCGCGATCGTCATGAACCAGCCTTGGACCGGCCTGGGGAGCGGCTGGTACTCGACGACGTTCACCGATCCGGCCACTGTCGGCGGCATTCCGGGCCAGTACGCGAGCGACGACTTCGTGCTCAATGCGTCCACCCAGATGCAGTCGCTGGTCGTGCAGGGCTTCATGCCTGCCGGCGCCCTGACGAGCGCGACGGACATCACCTGGAGTATCTACCCCGACGCGGCCGGCGCGCCGAACGGCAATCCGTCGCATCCGACCAACACGGCCGTGTGGCGCTACACCGCGGCGCCGACCGCTGCGGGCGTGACGATCTCGGGGGGCAACATCTCGCTCAACCTCGCTGCGGCGGGTCAGAACGTGACGCTGCCGGCCGGCCGTTACTGGGTGGTGGTGAGCCCGCGCCTGCCGGTGGCAACGCGCTGGGCGTGGTATGCGACGGGTGTGGGTGACAACGTCTACGCGACGCTGACCCCGGCCGCCGACGGTACGGGCGCCTGGACGATGCAGACCAGCCCGCAGGGCATGGCGGCTACGATCACGGGTGCGGTGACCTGCGGCGCGCCGTGGTTCATCGGCCCGAGCCTGAGCCGTGGTCAGGTCGACCAGGGCAATCAGGTCGCGACGAGCATCAGCGTGAACGCCGCCGGCATGGCGCCGGGTACCTACTCGGCCTTCGCCTGCTTCGCGACGAACGATCCGACCCGTCCGGTCGCGCCGGTCCTGATCCGCATGACCGTCGCCCCGTAAGTCGATCCAGTGGTACGAAAGCGCCGGGCTTGCCCGGCGCTTTCTTTTTTGGGGTTCCGATCGCCATAAGGGCGGTTGCGTGACGGTGTTTCGATCGTTCGACGCTCGCTGCAGCCGGTACATGGCGACATGTCCGGTGTCCTCGGTCCCGAAGTTGAATCGTCGGCTTGCGAGGCCTGGCCTGCTCGGTCCTGCAAGGCGCGAGGTGCTGGCTTTCTTGCCTGGTCATCCGTGTCGCGGCTGCGGGACGGCTGCGCGCAGGCTCACGCCGCAACCCTCGAGAGCAGCGCATCAGGCTGCTTTCGCGCTTGCGTCGCGCGCGCAGCGTCTGGCGTGCTTGATCTGGCCTCGCGTCCGCGTCCGCGCTCGCCGCGCCGCGCCGCGGGCGCTGTCGCGCGCAGGTGTGAAGCGATGCCGCGCCGCGCTGGCCGCGCAGCCGAATCGGGCGGGCCCACTCGGCCGACAGGTAGGCGCAGGGGTGGTTCCTCCACTGCGCCGTCGATGACGCACCCGGCCTGCTACTCCCCCGGCTTAGCCCCTTCCACCGGTGCCGACGTGGCCGCGCGCCGCGCGAGCTGGGCCTCGCGATGCGCGATGTAGGCGTTCGCACCGAATATGACGAGTGCCCCAAGCAGCGTGTAGCGGTCGAGCGGCTCGTCGAACATGAACCAGCCGGCCACCGCGACCACCGGTAGCTGCATGAAGCTGATGGGCGTCAGCGCCGAGACGTCGCCGAGCTTGAGCGCGCGCGTCCACAGCATGTGGCCGCTGGTACCGAGCAGCCCGGCGGCCGCGACCCACAGCCACGTGATGCCCTGCGGCCATTCCCAGACGGTCAGTGCGGGGAGCAGCGACATCGGCACCCATAGCATGGTCGTCCACAGCACGATGCGGTCGGCGGGCTCGAGCGCGGACAGTTGCTTGATCTGGATCGACACGATTCCGCTCATCACCGCGGCGGTCAGCGCGATGAGCGAGTTGATGCTGAAGCCGGACGTGCCCGGGCGAACGATGATGAGCACGCCGACGAAGCCGGCGACGACCGCTGCCCAGCGCCGCGCGCGGACGCGCTCGCCGAGCAGCCAGACCGCGAGCACCGTGACGAACAGCGGCGTCGAGTAGGACAGCGATACCGCCTGCGCGAGCGGCAGGTGGGCGATCGCCCAGAAGCCGCACAGCATGGAGACGACGCCGACGAGGCAGCGCACGACATAGCGGGGCAGGTGGGTGGTGCGCAGCAGCCCCGGTCCGTGGCGTAGCACGAGAGGGAGAGCCGCGAGGACGCCGAAGAGGTTGCGGAAGAATGCGATCTCGAACGCATGCAGGGTGGCCGATGCGAGGCGGATCGCCACGGCCATGAGCCCGAAAAACAGCGTGCTCGCGAGCATCAGCATGGCCGCGCGCATGATCGTGGGCTGGAGCGATGCCGGCGACGTCATGGGCGTGGATCATCCCGTCCGCACGCCGACGTCGGCGTGACGCGTCGTGCGGTCCACCCGTGGCCCCGGATCAGTCGCGCCACGTGGCCCCGATGATGCGCGGCTCGGGCTCGATCGCGACGCCGTAGCGGGCCTCCACGGCATCGGCGATGCGCCGAGCGAGGTCGAGCAGCTGGCGTCCGGTTGCGGATCCGTGATTGACCAGCACCAGCGCATGCGCGGCGGAGACCCCCGCGTCGCCATTCCGCGCACCCTTGAAGCCCAGGCTGTCGATGAGCCATGCGGCGGACAGCTTTCGCAGGCCGTCGCCCGCCCGGAACACCGGCAGCCCGGGATGCCGGTCGAGCAACGCGAGTGCCTGCGCCTCGGGGACGATCGGATTCTTGAAGAAGCTGCCGGCGTTGCCGACCACAGCCGGGTCCGGCAGCTTGCGCCGCCGGATCGCGATCACCGCCTCGGCGACGTCGTGGGGCGTAGGCGCTGCGATTCCGCGCGCCGCGAGCTCCTCGGCGATGCCGCTGTAGGCGAGGCTCGGCGACGCGCTGCGCGCCAGCCGGAACTCGACGCCCGTGACCACGTAGCGGCCGGGCTCGTGCTTGAACAGGCTGTCGCGATAGGCGAACGCGCAGGCGTCCGCCCCAAGGCGCGCGGACGCGGCGGTCGCGGGCTCGAAGACGTGCACCGCCTCGATGCGCTCGCGCACCTCCACGCCGTAGGCGCCGATGTTCTGGATGGGGGCGGCGCCCGTCGTTCCCGGGATGAGCGCGAGGTTCTCGAGCCCCGTGAATCCGAGCTCGAGCGTGCGCATGACCAGCGCATGCCATTCGACGCCCGCGTCGACATGCAACAGCGCCGCCTGCCCGTCGTCCTCCAGCACCCGCAGCGCGATGCCTGTCAGGCGCAGCACCGGCACGTCCGGATCGTCCACCAGCAGCACGTTGCTGCCGCCGCCGAGCACGAGCGGCGCGGTGCCGGCGATCGGAGGCATGGCGAATACATCGGCGAGCCGTGTGGCGTCGTCGACCTCGACGAGCCACGGCGCGCGCGCGGCGAGGCCGAAGGTATTGAGCGTGCGCAGGTCGGCATCGCGCGTGATGCGCACGCCGGGCAGGGCATCGGTCATGCCGGCGGCACCGGGCCGCGGCTCGGGGCTTCCTTGCGGCGGCGGATCGCCTCGACGCATTCGCGCACCAGCACCGGGCCACGATAGATGAAGCCGCTGTAGCACTGCACGAGGCTCGCGCCGGCGGCCATCTTGGTGACCGCATCCGCGCCCGAAAGGATGCCGCCGACGCCGATCAGCGGAATCGACTCCGGCAGCCGCGTGCGCAGGCGCCGCAGCACGTACGTCGACTGCGACATCAACGGCATGCCCGAGAGGCCGCCGGGCTCGTCCGCGTGGCGCGAATCCTCGATGCCCTCGCGCGAAACGGTGGTATTGGTGGCCACCACGCCGTCCACCTCGAGATCCGACAGCACGCGTGCCGCGGCCTCGATGTCGCTGTCGCTGAGGTCCGGCGCCACCTTGACCAGCATCGGCACCCGGCGGCCATGGCGCGCACCGAGGCTCTCCTGCGCATCGCGAAGCGTCCCGACGAGCCGGCGCAGGGCCTGCTCCTCCTGCAGCTCGCGCAGGCCCGCGGTATTCGGCGAGGAGATGTTGACGGTGATGTAGTCGGCGAGCGGATACACACGCTCGAGGCAGTGCAGGTAGTCGTCCTGCGCCGACTCGTTCGGCGTGTCCTTGTTCTTGCCGATGTTGATGCCGAGCACGCCATCGCGACGCCGGATGCGCCCGACGTTGCGCACCAGCGCGTCGATGCCCTGGTTGTTGAAGCCGAGCCGGTTGATGAGCGCGCGATGCCGCGGCACCCGGAACATGCGCGGCTTCGGATTGCCCGCCTGCGGGCGTGGCGTCACCGTGCCGATCTCGACGAAGCCGAAGCCGAGCCCGAAGAGCGCGTCGACGTGCTCGCCGTTCTTGTCGAGGCCCGCGGCGAGCCCCACCGGATTCGGGAAGCGCAGCCCGAACGCCTGCACCGGGAACGGCTGCGGGCGTCGGGCGACGAGCCCGAGCGTGCCGGTCGCCCGCATCAGGTCCAGCCCATGCAGGCCGATCCCGTGCGCGCGCTCGGCATCGAGGCGGAAGAGCAGGGGGCGCAGGAGGCCGTACATCAGTTCAGGGCAGCCAGGCCGAACACGCCGGCGAACAGCAGCACCGCGATGATCGCGATGACGGCGAAGAGCGCGATGTTGACGTAACCGACGATCAGCCCGGCGACCGCGAGCCCGTCGCCCTCGACGGCCCCGCGGCTGCGCCGGATCTCGGCCCGCGCCAGATGCCCGCAGACCACGCCCGCGATGCCCCCGAGCAGCGGCAGCGCCACCCACGCCATGATCGAGAGGACCAGGCTCGCGATCGCGAGCCCACTGGTGGGCGGGCTCACGGGCATCGGCTGCGGCGCGGGCGTGCTGGGCATGTCGGCCTCAGAGGTCGAACTTGATGCCCTGGGCGAGCGGCAGCGCGTCGGAGTAGTTGATCGTGTTGGTCTGGCGACGCATGTACGCCTTCCACGCGTCGGAGCCCGACTCGCGTCCGCCACCCGTCTCCTTCTCGCCGCCGAACGCCCCGCCGATCTCGGCGCCCGAGGTGCCGATGTTGACGTTCGCGATGCCGCAGTCGGAGCCCGCGGCCGACAGGAACTGCTCGGCGGCCTTGAGGTTGGTGGTGAAGATCGACGACGACAGGCCCTGCGGGACCGCGTTCTGCAGCTCGATCGCCTCATCGGGCGTCGAGTACTTCATGACGTAGAGGATCGGCGCGAACGTCTCGGTCTGCACGACCTCGGCATCATTGGTCAGGCCGGTGACGAGCGCCGGCAGCACGAAGTTGCCCGGGCGATCGATCGCCGCGCCGCCCGACACCACCGTGCCGCCCTGCGCCTTCGCGCGCTCGATCGCGTCGAGGTAGGCCTGCACCGCGTCCCTCGAGTTGAGCGGACCCATGAGGTTCGCCGGGTCGGTCGGGTCGCCGATCTTGCCCTCGACCTGCTTGTAAGCGGTGACGAGCTTGCCGAGCACCTCGTCGTAGATCGACTCGTGCACGAACAGCCGGCGCGTGGTGGTGCAGCGCTGGCCCGCGGTGCCGACGGCGCCGAAGACGATCGCGGGGATGGCGAGCTTCAGGTCGGCGGACGGGTCGACGATGATCGCGTTGTTGCCGCCGAGCTCGAGCAGCGAGCGGCCCATGCGGCGCGCGACGCGCTCGCCGACCATGCGGCCGACCTTCGTCGAGCCGGTGAACGAGATCAGCGGGATGCGGTGGTCGTCGACGAAGGCCTGCGCGAGGTCGCTGCCGGCGTCGTTGAACAGGAAGAAGATGTCCGGGAAGCCGCCGTCCTTGAGCGCCTGGTTGCAGATGCGCATCGAGGCGATCGCCGAGAGCGGGGTCTTCGGCGACGGCTTCCAGATCGAGATGTCGCCGCACACGGCCGCAACGAACGAGTTCCACGCCCACACAGCGACCGGGAAGTTGAACGCCGAGATGATCCCCACGAGGCCGATCGGATGCCACTGCTCGTACATGCGGTGGCCGGGGCGCTCGGAATGCATCGTCAGGCCGTAGAGCTGGCGCGAGAGGCCGACGGCGAAGTCGCCGATGTCGATCATCTCCTGCACCTCGCCGTCACCCTCGGGCTTCGACTTGCCCATCTCCAGCGCGACCAGCGAGCCGAGCGCGTCCTTGTGCTCGCGCAGCGCCTCGGCGCAGAGGCGGATCGCCTCGCCGCGGCGCGGGGCCGGCGTGGTGCGCCAGACCTTGTAGGCGGCCTGCGCGCGCTCGACGATCGTCTCGTAATCCTCCTGCGACGAGGCCTGTACGCGCGCGAGCAGCGAGCCGTCGGTGGGGCTGATCGACTCGACGACGCCGGCGTCGCGCGTGCTCGACCACTGGTCGCTGCCGAGATAGGTGCCCGATTCGAGTTCGGTCAGGCCGAGCGCGGTGAGGACGGGGTGGGTCATGGAGGAACTCCTGGCGGGATCGGACGCCGGACGGCCGCTGTCGCGCGCCGGCGGGCCGGGCAGGGACAGCCGCGACCGGCGGCTTGGGTATGGGCGATGGCGGCCCCGACACGATTCGAACGTGCGACCTGTCCCTTAGGAGGGGACCGCTCTATCCAGCTGAGCTACGGGGCCCGTGCGGCGCATTTTCGCACGGACACGGACCTTGCCGGAAATCACACTTCGAGACCGCGCCCGGCGACTTGGCACGGGCGGGGTCGGTGGGTAAACTGCGCATCCTCATCGTGGGGCGGTAGCTCAGCTGGGAGAGCGTCGCGTTCGCATCGCGAAGGTCAGGGGTTCGATCCCCCTCCGCTCCACCACGATTTTCGACGGCGCCTCCGGGCGCCGTTTTTTTTATGCCGTTCGCAACCGTGCGGTCAGCCTGCGTCGCCCGGGTTGGCCCGCAGGAGGGGCGTGAGCACGGGCTCGAGCTGCGCGCGGCGCCAGCCCGCCAGCGCGGCGGGCCATTCACCCGTATCGAGCAGCGGTTCGAGCGTGCGGCGCGACGCCAGCACCGCGTCGGCGACGCCGAGTGCCTCCGCCTGTCGTGTCACCGCCTGCTGCATCGCCTTGACGCGGTTCTTGTCGCGACGCTCGGCAATGGCCGCGTCAGGAGCGTCGGCTTCGCCGTCGACCGGCGTGTTGAGCGCCGACCAGAGCGCGTCGACCAGCTTGCGCGGGCCCTTCGGATGCGCACGCACCAGGTCGCCGACGGCTTCGCGCGTCGTCGGCGCCGGGCGCGCGATCGCATACGCGAGCTCGTTGTCGAGCACCCAGCTGCGCGGAAGATCGGCTTGGCGTGCATGCATGTCGCGCCAGCGCAGCAGCCGCAGGAGGCGCACCTGGCCGTCGCGGTCGAGGAAACCCGCGCTGCGCATCGACAGGTGCGGCCACGGGTCGGCGGGATCCTCGATCGCCAGCTCGACGGTGCGTGCCATGTCTTCGGCGAGCCAATCGCTGCGGCCCTGCTCATCGAGTCGCGCGGCGAGCGCATCGTGCAGCTCGAACAGGTACTGCACGTCGTCGGCGGCGTAGTCGAGCTGGGACGCACTGAGCGGGCGGCGCATCCAGTCCGAGCGCGTCTCGCCCTTTTCGAGGGCCACGCCCGTCACCTCGGCGACGAGCTTCTGGTAGCCCATGCCCGCACCGACGCCGGCGAGCGCCGCCGCAGCCTGCGTGTCGAACAGGGGGCGGGGCACCTCGCCGCAGGCCTGCCGCAGCGCGATCAAGTCCTCGCTGGGGCTGTGCATGATCTTGAGTACCGACGCATCCGCGAGGAGCGGCGCCAGGGCCTCGGCCATGCCGGCCACCAGCGGGTCGACGAGGAGGATCTCGATGCCGTGGGCCGTCGGCAGCGCGATCTGCACGAGGGCGAGCTTCGGCCAGTACGTGCGCTCGCGGATGAATTCGGTGTCCAGCCCGATGCGGTCGAAGCGGCCGGCGATGCGGTCGCGGAGCAATTCGGGGCGGTCGATCCAGTGGGCCAAGGCGGGTGCCGGGTTTGCGGGAGCGGGCGACAATAGCCTACTTTCCGTGACCCGACGGCAGCGTCAGGAGGCAGCGCCTTGCGTGCGACAGGTGGGCTAGCGCTCGCACTCCTGCTGGTGCTGCCGGGCTGCGACCGGCGCCGCGACGACGCAGGCACGCAGCCCCGCAGTGCGCCGGTGGTCTCGGTGCGCGAAGACGCCTACGCGCGCGGCGTCTGGCGGCCGCCGGCGATCGAGGTCACCGATGCGAATGCCGGTGCGCTCGCCGACCGGGCGGACGTGGCGCTGCGCGAGCGTCGCTTCGTCGACGGCGCCGACGCGGCGATTCCGCTGTTCCTCGCGCTGACGCGGCATCCGCCGACGCGGCCGCGGGCCGAGGCAGGCCTGCGCAATTCGGTCACCGGCCTGCTGCTGGACGCGCGCCGCGACCTCGCCGACGTCGACGACGATCCCGACGCGCTCGACCGCGTGCATCGCGCCGCCGACGTGCTGCGCGTGGTCGCGCTGGAGCGCCCGGACGTCGAGCGCTACCTGCAGCGCGTCGATCGCATCGACGAGGGCCAGTTCTACAGCGCGCAGGGCGAGAAGGCGCTCGCGGCGGGGGATGTCGGCGAGCACGGGCGCAGCGGCGCGATCCCCTGGTTCCGCCGCGCATTGGCGCTCCGCGCGACCGACGCGCGTGCACGCCAGGGCCTTGCGGCGGCCGAGAGCGCGTTGATCCGGCGCGCCGAGGAGGCCGCAGCACGCGAGGACTATGCCCTCGCCGAGGCCTGGCTCGACCATGCCGCGCGCGTCCGCCCGGAAAACGGCGCCGTGGCGCGGGCGCGCGCCGCCATCGCATTCGGCCGGGCGACGCGCGTCGGCGCGCTGCGCGATGCGGGCCTGGCAGCCCTCGCGCAGCCGCGCGGCATCGAAGTCGCACGCGGGCATCTCGCGCATATCCTTCGCATCGCGCCGCCGGCCGACCCGACGGCGGCCGAGCTGCGTCGGCGGATCGACTACGCGGTGCATTACGGCGCGTTCGAGCCCGGCCAGCGCTTTACCGATGCGCTGCGGGACGGCGGGCGCACCCCGACCATGCGCGTGATCCCGCACGGCGGCT
Source organism: Lysobacter humi (ex Lee et al. 2017) (assembly GCF_054781815.1). Lineage (NCBI taxonomy): Bacteria > Pseudomonadati > Pseudomonadota > Gammaproteobacteria > Lysobacterales > Lysobacteraceae > Lysobacter > Lysobacter humi (ex Lee et al. 2017). The sequence continues at coordinate 271,243 of NZ_BAAGTR010000009.1, forward strand.
TCACGATGGGCTCGCCCCCGGGCCAGCCGGGCGGCAGCGACGTCGAGCGCCCGCTGCGCGAGATCCGTTTTCCGCGCGGCATCGCGGTCTCGACCACCGAAGTGACGGTCGCGCAGTTCCGGCAGTTCGTCGAGGCGACGGGCTACCGACCGCGCTCCGTGCGGCGCGGCTACTCGATCGCCTACGACCTGCGCAGCGGTAACTTCGTGCGACGCGGCAACGTGGATTGGACGCGTGACTACCTCGGCCGCGTCGCGGCCGACACGCTGCCCGTCGTGCACGTGAGCGCGAAGGACGCGAGCGCGTATGCCGAATGGCTCGCGGAGCAGACCGGGTACCGCTACCGCCTGCCGAGCGAGGCCGAATTCGAGTACGCACTCCGCGCCGGCGCGACCACGATCTATCCCTGGGGCGACGGCGCGCCGCCGGCCGGCGCCGGCAACTTCACGGGACAGGGCGACGTCTCACCCGCCGGGCGCCGCTGGCAGAACGCGTTCCGCGGTTACCTCGACGGGGCGTGGGGCCCGGCACCGGTCGGACGCTATACCCCTGGACGATTCGGCCTTCACGACATGGCCGGCAATGTGAGCGAGTGGGTGGCGGATTGCTGGCATGCCGGCTACCGCCGCGCGCCGCGCGACCAGCGTCCCTGGGTCAATCCCGGATGCCGGCAGCGCGTGGTGCGCGGAGGTTCGTGGGCCAGCTCGCCGGAGCAGACGCGCGCGGCCTGGCGCAGCGGCTTCGACGCCGACACCACCAATGCGCGCATCGGCTTCCGGGTGGTGCGCGAACTCTGACCGAGTCGTCCAGCAGGAGCCCGTTCGATGCGAATCGCCCCCTTCGGCATGCAAGGCGCCGCCCACGGCCGGCGCGGGGGCTTCGGCCTCGGCAAGCTCCGCTGGATCATCATGCTGGGCTTCGCGATCTACGCGGCGATCTCCTGGTTCGGCAGCAAGGAGAAGGACGCGCTGACCGGGCGCGATGCGCACTACGGTGCGTCGCCGACCGAAGAGGTGCAGCTCGGCGCGCAGGCGTTCGACCAGGTGCTCGGCGAGGCGCAGCAGCAGGGCGCGCTCATGCCGGCCGACGCGCAGGTCACGCGGCAGATCCGCGAGATCGCGCAGCGCCTCGTCGCGCGCGTTCCCGAGGTCACCGCGGATCTCGCGCGCGCGAACGGCGCGACGCCGCCCGAGCACTGGAAGACCTTCGAGTGGGATGTCGCCGTCATCCAGTCCGACCAGCAGAACGCGTTCTGCCTGCCGGGCGGCAAGATGGCCGTCTACACCGGCCTGCTGCCGGTGGCGCAGAACCAGGACGCGATGGCCGTGGTGATGGGCCATGAGATCGCGCATGCGCTGCTGCGCCACGGCTCGCAGCGCATGGCGCAGCAGAAGCTGGTGCAGATGGGGCAGCTCGCGACCGGCGTCGCGCTGGCCGGCATGGATCCGATGCAGCAGCGTGCCGTGATGGGCGCGCTCGGCGCGGGCGCGCAGTACGGCTTCCTGCTGCCGTATGGGCGCGAGCACGAGTCCGAGGCGGACGCCGTCGGCCTGATGCTCGCCGCCGCGGCCTGCTACGACCCGCGCGAGGCCGTTCCGCTCTGGGAGCGCATGTCGCAGATCGGCGGCGGGCAGCGGCCGCCGGAATTCGCATCGACGCATCCGGACCCGGCCAATCGCATCCAGCACCTGCAGTCGCTGATTCCGCAGGCGCAGCAGTTCCAGGCGAAGTACTGCGCGGGCGGGCAGCCGGCGCGCTGATCGGCGCGAGCGATGGGCGCGGTGGCCCGCTCCGCTCGGGTCCGGCGAGACGGCGTTGCGTGCCGCCACGCCGGTCGTCTGCGGTGCAAAAACACGCGGTCGTGGCAGGCAGGCGCAGGCCGGTGCCGCATACGACGAGGCCGCCTTGCGGCGGCCCATGATCCATCACCGCGGTCGACTCACCCTTCCTTGCGTTCGCGCGGCTTGCCGGTGGTGGTGCCCATGCTCCCGGCGAGGTTCTGCTGGAAGTCCTTCCACATCTGCATGTTGCGCTCGGTGAGCTGGTTCATCAGCGCCCAGGGCGTCTGCCCGAGCAGGCCGCCCATCTGCGAGCGGAACTGCTGCTGCTGGTCGAGGAACAGCTGCATCGACTTGTCGAGGTAGCTCGACATGAAGCCCTGCATCGAGTCGCCGTAGAAGCGGATGATCTGGCTGAGCAGCTGCGTCGAGAGCACCGGCTCGCCGTCCTGCTCGTGCTCGGCGATGATCTGCAGCAGCACCTGCCGGGTGAGGTCGTCGCCCGAGCGGGCATCGCGCACCTCGAATTCCTCGCCGTCCACGATCAGCTGACGCACGTCCTCGATCGTGATGTAGCTGGAGATCTCGGTGTCGTAGAGCCGACGGTTCGGATACTTCTTGATGACGCGCGGAGAAGCCATCTGCGAGGACCGGAAGCGGGATGCGCCGAGAATGACGCACCGCGCAACGCCACGCAACTTCCGGTGCGAAGCGGCCAACCCCGCGGGCTGACCGCTTCATCGGCCGTCACCAGCCCATGTACTGGCCACCGTTGACCGCGAGGTTCGCGCCGGTGATCCACGCCGCGTCATCGGGGATGAAGAACGAGACGGCGTACGCGATCTCTTCCGGATTGCCGAGGCGCCCGGTCGGGATCTGCGCGACGATCTTGTTGCGCACCTCTTCCGGCACGGCCATCACCATGTCGGTGCCGATGTAGCCCGGCGACACTGTGTTGACGGTGATGCCGAACTTGGCGTTTTCCTGCGCCAGCGAGATGGTGAAGCCGTGCATGCCGGCCTTCGCCGCGGCGTAGTTCGCCTGCCCGTACTGGCCCTTCTGGCCGTTGATCGAGCTGATCTGGATGATGCGGCCCCACTTGCGCGAGCGCATGCCGTCGATGACCGGGCGCGTGACGTTGAAGACCGAGCCCAGGTTCGTCTGGATGACCTCGTTCCACTGCTGCGCGGTCATCTTGTGGAAGGTCGTGTCGCGCGTGATGCCGGCATTGTTGACGAGGATGTCGACCGGCCCGAGCGCCTGCTCGACCTCGCGCACCATCGCCTCGCACTGCGTCGGATCGGCGACGTCGGCGCGGGTCATGAAGACTTCGACGCCGCGGGCCTGCATGCGCTGCTGCCAGTCGCGGGCCTTGGCCTCATCGCGGAAGTTGGTGGCGACGCGGTGCCCCATCGACGCGAGGCGTTCGATGATCGAGGTGCCGATGCCGCCGGTGCCGCCGGTGACGAGTGCTACACGACTCTGCATGTCTTCCGCTCCTGTCGGCGCGACCGTGCGCCCTCGGGGATTCTAGGCACGAACCGCTGCACGGCGGCTACCTCGACGCGAGGGCACGCGGGATCCGTGCGGGGTCGAACGCCGCCAATGCCCGCGCGAGCCAGTCGCCCGGGCCCGCCGCGCCCGCGACGGGCTCGGCTGCCTGCCCGAGCTGCGCCCAGGCACGATGGAGGGCAGGCAGCGGCGCGGCGGGATCGAGGGGGTGGGCCGAATCGGACTTCGAGAGCTTGCGCCCGTCGGCATCCCGGACCAGGGGCAGGTGGGCATAGGCCGGCGTGGGAAGCCCGAGGGCGCGCTGGAGAAGGATCTGCCGCGGCGTCGAGTCCAGGAGGTCGGCCCCGCGCACGACTTCGGTCACGCCCTGCGCGGCGTCGTCGACGACGACCGCGAGCTGGTAGGCCCACAGGCCGTCGGCGCGATGGAGTACGAAGTCTCCGACCTCCGCCCCGAGGTCCTGCCCGTACGGGCCCTGGATCGCGTCCTCGAAGGCGGCCGTGGCGCCATCCTCGACCCGGAGCCGCACGGCCGGTCGCCGCCCGTCGACAGGGCCGCGCACGCAGGCGCGATGGATTCCGCCCGTCGAAGCGAGGTCGGCGCGGCTGCACCAGCAGTCGAAGGCGAGCCCCGCCGCGCGCAGCCGCGCGAGGGCATCGCGGTAGAGATGTTCGCGGGTGCTCTGGCGGACGATCTCGCCATCGGGCTCGAAGCCGAATGCGTGCAGCGCGCCGACCTGGCGCTCCGCGGCGCCGGGTACCTCGCGCGGGCGGTCGACGTCCTCGATCCGCACGAGCCACTGCCCGCCCGCGCGGCGTGCGAACAGCCAGCTGCCCAGCGCGGCCAGGAGCGAGCCTGCGTGCAGATCACCGGTGGGAGAGGGCGCGAAACGGCCCCGGGGTGGCAGCGTCATCCCGGAACGCCCGCTTTACCGGGCGCACGCCGCGCTTGAAAGCACCGGCACGTGCCCGCACGTGGTCCGGCGTAAGCGGCCTTCATCAGGATCGACCCATGTTCAAGCGCATCGCCCTGTTCCTCGCCACCAACCTCGCGGTCCTGGTCCTGCTCGGCATCGTCATGCGCGTGCTGGGGATCGACCCGCGCACGGGCTCGGGCCTGCTCGTCATGGCGACGCTGTTCGGCTTCGGCGGCTCCTTCATCTCGCTGATGATGTCGAAATGGATCGCCAAGCGCAGCACCGGCGCGCACGTGATCGAACAGCCGCGGAACGAGACGGAGCGCTGGCTCGTGGAGACGGTGCGGCGCCAGGCGCAGCAGGCGGGCATCGCCATGCCCGAGGTCGCCGTCTACGACGCGCCGGAAATCAATGCCTTCGCGACCGGTCCGAGCCGCAACAACTCGCTCGTCGCCGTGTCGACGGGCCTGCTGCGCGCCATGGACCGCGACGAGGCCGAGGCGGTGCTCGCGCATGAGGTCAGCCACGTCGCCAACGGCGACATGGTCACCATGATGCTCGTGCAGGGCGTGCTCAACACGTTCGTGATCGTCCTGGCCCGCGTGGTCGGGCGGATCATCGACGGCTACCTGTCGGGCAATCGCGAGGGTGGCGGCATCGGCTACTTCGTCACCGTGATGGTGCTCGATCTGGTCTTCGGCCTGCTCGCCAGCATCGTGGTGATGTGGTTCTCGCGCTACCGCGAGTTCCGTGCCGATGCGGGCGCGGCTTCGCTCGCCGGGCGCGACAAGATGATCGCCGCGCTCACGCGCCTGTCCCGGACCTACGGCGAGACGACGTTGCCCAAGACGGTGCAGGCCTTCGGGATCAGCGGCGGCGTGGCCCATGGGCTTCGTCGGCTGTTCATGACGCATCCACCGCTCGCCGAGCGTATCGAGGTGCTCAAGCGCCTGCCCGTCGAGAACCCGTCGGCGCATGTCGTGACCTGATCGACCCGCCACGACGATGGTGAGCTGATCGCGTCGCCACGATAAAAAAGCCCGCCATCCGGCGGGCTTTTTTTTGCAGCGGCTGCCCGTCAGGGGAATTCGTAATCCATCGCCGGGCTGACACCGGCGAGGAAGAAGCCCTGCGCATAGTCGACGCCGGCACTGAAGAGCACGCTCATGCTCTGCGCGTCGCGGACGTGCTCGGCGATCGTGTGCTTGCCCAGCGCGCGCGCCTTGTCGGTGATCTCGCGCAGGCGCTGCTGGTACTCGGCGCTGGTGCCGAGGTTCTCCATGAAGGTACGGTCGATCTTGAGGAAGTCGGCGTCGAAGTGGGCGAGCAGCTGGAACGAGTTGAGGCCCGCGCCGAAATGCTCCAGGCCCACGCGCACGCCCGAGCGCGCCGCCCGCGTCTGGAACTCCTGCGCCGCGCGCAGGTTGGTGAAGACCTTCGACTCGGGCAGCTGCACCACCAGCAGCGAGCCGTCCGCGCCATGCAGCGAGATCTGCTCCTCGATGTGCTTGAGCAGGCCGTCGTCCTGCAGGGAGTGCTCGGTGATCTTGACGAGCAGTGTGGTGCGCTTTCCGGCGCGCATCCGCTCGCCGATAACCTCGAGCGCGCGCCCGACCACCCAGCGGTCGATCTCCCAGAGCAGCCCGTTCTCCTCGGCGATCTGCAGGAAGGCGAGCGGTGCGACGAGCTCGCCCTGGTCGCCCTTCATGCGCAGGTACGCCTCGTAGATCTCGCCCGACTCGCCATGCAGGCTCACGAGGGGCTGGTAGGCCATGGTGAAACGGTCGGAGTCGAGCGCGTCGCGGATGCGCTGCACCCAGGCCTGGACGCGCTCTTCCTCGGCGCGGTCCGCCGCGCCCGGGTCGTGCAGCTCGACACGGTTGCCGCCCACGCCGATGACGGACTGCACGCCCTGCGTGGCGCGCGCGAGCACGGCGGTCACGCTCGCAATCTTTTCGCCGATCTGCACGCCGCCGATGCTGACGGTGGCATTGAGCGAGCGGTTGCTGACCTCGACCACATGCTCGGCGAATGCACCGCGGATCTGCTCCGCCAGCGCCTGCGTCTTCTCGTGGTCGCTGCCACGGCGCAGGGCGGCGAACTGGTGCTCGCCGAAGCGTGCCAGCACCACGTCCTCGCCGACGCTCTCGCGCAGGCGGCGCGCGCAGGCCGCGATCAGGTCGTCCGCGGCATCGAGGCCGATGTCCTGCAGCAGCTTGGCGTAGTAGTCGGGCTCGATGAGCAGGAAGGCATGGTGCGTCGAGTTCTGCGCGGCGTCGGCTACGGCATCCTCGAGCGCGCGCAGGAAGGTCGGGCGGTTCAGCAGGCCGGTGACCTGGTCGCGCTGGCGCAGCTCCTCCACCTCGCGCGCGAGCGCGGGGTCGAGCTCCTGCCGGCGCAGCACCAGCTGCAGGCAGTGCTCGCCCTCGTACATGGCCGGCGTGAATTCCATGACCGCCGGGAACTGCGCGCCCTCGAGCGTGCGCGCCTCGACCTCGACGCGAGGCGGCGGCGGCTCGCCCTTCGACATCTGCTTGAGCAGCTGCTTGAACGATTCGACGTGCGCGCTCGCGATCATGTCCAGCAGCGACATGCCCTCGACCTCGTCGAAGGACTCGTAGCCGAACATCTCGAGGTAGGCCGAATTGGCCCGGATGTGCATGCCTTCGTGGATGTAGGCGATGGGGTCGCGCGAGGACTCGATCAGCGCATCGCAACGGCGCTCGGTCTCGCGGACCTGGAATTCGAGCTTGCGCAGCGCGCGGCGGGCCTCGAGGTCGGCCCATTCGGCGCGCACGGTGCTGACGACATGGTCGATGCGACGCCGCAGCACCACGCCGCGGGCGCCGAGCCCCGTCGCCTCGAGCACGCCGGCCTCGTCGATCTCGTCGACGAGCAGGAGCACGGGCAGGTCCTTGCCGCTGGCCGCGACGTTCTGCAGGACGGTGGTCGCCGGGAGCGCCGCGGCATTGCGCGCGGCGAGGACGATGTCGGGCGATTGCTGGCCGATGAGCTGCGCCAGGTCGTCGGCGGTCTCCGGACGCGAGGGGCGCACCGCGATGCCGGCATTGCGCAGGCCGCTGACGACCGCCTCGGCCGCCTCGACGCTGTCGTCGACGATCAGAAGTCGCAGGGCCGCGTCTTTCCCGAACTGCATTCCCACCTCCTAGCGATGGCGCTTTATGACAGACGGCGGCGGCCGAGTCACGTCCCGCGCCGGAATTCCATGCCGCCGGTCGCACGCAGCCGACCGTCCGGCCAGCCCGTCCCGCCCTAGAGGGGGCGCTTGCCGGGGTCGCCGGCGACCTCGCGGACGAGCCTCGGGACGAGATAGCCCGACAGCCGCGATGCCAGCGTCGCGTGGAGATGGCGCGCCTCGTCGTCCGGCACCTCGAAATGCGCGGCGCCCTGCACGCGGTCGAGCTGGTGCAGGTAGTAGGGGACGACCCCGGCGGCGAACGCCCGCTCGCTCAGTGCGGCCAGCGCGTCGACCGTGTCGTTGACCCCGCGCAGCAGGACGGCCTGGTTCAGCAGCGTCGCGCCCGCCTCCCGCAGGCGCCGGCAGGCCGCGTCGACGGCGTCGTCGAACTCCTGCGCGTGGTTCGCGTGGAGGACGACCGCCGTCGGCCACGGCAGCCCACGCAGCCACGCGACGAGTGCGTCGTCGACGCGCTCGGGCAGCACGACCGGCAGGCGCGTGTGGACGCGCAGCCGGCGCAGGTGCGGCACGCGGGCGAGGGCATCGGTGAGCTCGGCGAGCTTCGCGGTCGAGAGCGACCAGGGATCGCCGCCCGACAGGATCACCTCGTCGATCGACGGATCCTCCGCGATCAGATCGACCGCAGCGGCCCAGGCGCCCGCGGCGGCCGTCTCCTCGGAATAGGGAAAATGGCGGCGGAAGCAGTAGCGGCAATTGATGGCGCAGCTGCCCGTGGCGACCAGCAGCGCACGGCCACGGTACTTGCGGATCACGCCCTGGCCCGCGCGAGCAAGCGTGTCGCCGACGGCATCGAAGGCGTAGCCGGGTGCGACGACGTCCTCGTCGACCACCGGCAGGACCTGCCGCAGGAGCGGATCGGCCGGATCGCCGACGCGCATGCGCGCCACGTAGCCGCGTGGGACACGCAGCGGGAACGCGGCCGCGGCGGCGTCGGAGATGCGTCCGGCGAGCGCGCCGAGGCCGACGAGGGCCAGGAGCTCGCGCGGATCGCGTACGGCCTCGCGCCAGAGCTGCTGCCACCGCGGGGCGGCCGCGGGATGCGGCTGGGGAAGGGCTGCGGGTATCATTGCCGGCTGTTCGCCTCGATTCGCCGGCGCGTCGCGCCCCGGCGTCCCTTCATTCTAGCGGCCGGCCCCGGCGGGGCCCCGCGTGATCCATCCGCAGGAGCAATTCGCATGGCCAGCCTGGGCATGAACGACGTCAAGACCGGACAGAAGATCCTGGTCAACAACGACCCGTGCGTCATCACGGAGACCGAGTACGTCAAGCCGGGCAAGGGCCAAGCCTTCACCCGCATCAAGTACCGCAACATCAAGTCCGGCCGCGTGGTCGAGCTGACGATGAAGGCGACCGATAACCTGGAAGTGGCGGACGTCGTCGACACCGACATGCAGTTCCTCTACGGCGACGGCGAGTACTGGCACTTCATGAACCCGGAGTCCTTCGAGCAGGTGCAGGCCGACAAGGCGGGCATGGCCGGCGCCGAGAAGTGGCTCAAGGGCGAGGAGGAGTGCGTGGTCACGCTGTGGAACGGCACGCCGATCTCCGTGCAGCCGCCGAACTTCGTCGAGCTCAAGATCACCGAGACGGACCCGGGCGTGCGCGGCGACACCTCGGGCGGCGGCGGCAAGCCGGCCACGCTCGAGACCGGCGCCGTGGTTCGCGTGCCGCTGTTCGTGAACCAGGACGAGACCATCAAGGTCGACACCCGCTCGGGCGAGTACGTCAGCCGGGTGAAGTGATCCCGCGGCGGCCGCCCCGGGCGGTCGCGCCGTGGACGCCGCGCGACCGTCGGCGCCGTCCGCTCCGAAGCCCGCATCCGCGGGCTTCGTCGTTTCCGCCGCATGCCTCGCGCCCGACGCGGGAGCGCGTACCCTTCCACCTCCGACCGCGAGGTAGCCGATGCCCGATGCCACCGAACATTGCGACCTGCTGATCGAAGCCGGCTGGGTGGTCCCGGTCGAGCCGCGCGGCGTCGTGCTCGAGGACCATGCGGTCGCGATCCGCGGCGACGCGATCGTCGCGATCGGCCCGCGCGCGGCGCTCCGCGAGCGCTTCGACGCACGCGAGGCGGTGTCGCGCCCGTCGTCCGCGCTCGTTCCGGGGCTGGTCAATTCGCATACGCACAATCCGATGACGCTGTTGCGCGGCATCGCCGACGACCTGCCGCTGATGGAATGGCTGCAGGGCCATATCTGGCCGGTCGAGGGCGCGGTGATCGGGCCGGAGTTCGTGCGAGACGGCGTAACGCTCGCGATCGCCGAGATGCTCCGCGGCGGCACCACCTGCGCCAACGAGAACTACTTCTTCCCGGACGTGCAGGCCGAGACCTACGCCGCGCACGGCTTCCGCGCACTGGTCGGCCTGCCGGTTATCGACTTCCCGACGGCCTGGGCCGCGAGCTCCGACGAGTATTTCGACAAGGGCATGGCGGTGCACGATCGCTGGCGCGGCCATGCCCTTGTCGGCACCGCGCTCGCGCCGCATGCGCCGTACACGGTCAGCGACGCGAACTTCGAGCGCGTGCGCGCGCTGTCAGAGGCCCATGGCCTGCGCGTCCACCTGCACACGCACGAGACGGCGCAGGAGGTGTCGGACTCGATCGCGCAGCACGGCGTGCGCCCGCTCGCGCGTCTCGACCGGCTCGGTCTCGTGAACGATCGCCTGATCGCGGTGCACATGACGCAGCTGACCGACGACGAGATCGCGCTGTGCGCCGAGCGCGGCGTCTGCATCGCGCACTGCCCGGAGTCGAACCTCAAGCTCGCCTCCGGCTTCTGCCCGGTGTGCAGGCTGCAGCATGCAGGCGTGACGTTCGGTATCGGCACCGATGGCTGCGCGAGCAACAACGACCTCGACATGGTCGGCGAGACGCGCACGGCGGCACTCCTCGCGAAGGCGGTGGGGAACGATGCCTCGGCGCTCGATGCGGCGAGTGCGCTGCATGCCGCCACCCTGGGCGGCGCGCGTACCCTCGGGCTCGGCGACCGCATCGGCTCGATCGTCGAGGGCAAACAGGCGGATCTCGTCTGCATCGACCTCGACGCGCTCGAGGCGCAGCCGCTGCACAACGTGATCTCGCAGCTGGTCTATGCGACCGGCCGCCACCAGGTGAGCGACGTCTGGATCGCCGGGCGCGCGAAGCTGCGCGACCGCGTGCTCGTCGACCTCGACATCGAAGCCCTCAAGGCGAACGCGCGCCAGTGGCGCATGCGCATCGCCGCGATCAGGAACCGCGCATGAGCAGCACCGCATCCGGCAACTTTCGCCAGGCCGAGCTGGACCGCTTCGGGTCGCTCGCCAGCCGCTGGTGGGACCCCGAAGGCCCGCAGAAGCCGCTGCACGCCCTCAACCCGGTGCGCCTCGCGTACGTCGCCGAGCGCACTACGCTGCACGCCGCGCGCATCGCCGACATCGGCTGCGGTGCCGGACTGCTGAGCGAGGCGATGGCGGCCGCGGGCGCGCAGGTCGTCGCGCTCGACCTCGCGCCGGAGCTGCTGAAGGTCGCGCGACTGCATGCACTGGAGAGCGGGGTCACCGTCGACTACCGCGCGCAGGCGGTCGAAGCGCTCGCGGAGGACGAAGCCGGCCGGTTCGATGCCGTCACCTGCATGGAGATGATCGAGCACGTGCCCGACCCGCAGTCGGTGATCGATGCCTGCGCGCGCCTGCTGCGGCCCGGCGGCCGCCTGACGGTGTCGACGATCAATCGCACGCCCGCCGCGTTCGCGTTCGCGATCGTCGGTGCCGAGTACGTCGCGCGGCTGCTGCCCAAGGGCACGCACCAGTACCGCGACTTCGTGCGCCCGTCCGAGCTCGCGGCGTGGCTGCGCCGCGCGGGGCTGGAGCTCGAGGACGTGAGCGGGCTCGCCTACATGCCGTGGAGCGGCCGCGCGCGGCTGTCGTCGCGGACCGACGTCAACTACATCGTCAGCGCGCGCAAGCCGGAACAAGCGCCGTGACGTTCCCGAAGGTGGTGCTCTTCGACCTCGACGGCACGCTGCTCGACAGCGCGCCGGACATGCTCGCGACGGTCAACGCCATGCGCGAGGCGCGTGGCCACGGCCCCATGGCGCTGGAAGCACTGCGTCCGCACGTCTCGAAGGGCGCGCGCGCGATGGTCGGCGCGGCATTCCCGGACGCGCCTGCGGATATCCGCGAGGCGTGGATTCCCGAGTTCCTGGAGGTCTATCGCGACGTCCTCGGCCGCCATGGGGGAGCGTTCGACGGCGTGCCGGAGCTGCTCGACGCGATCGAAGGCGCCGGAAGCCGCTGGGGCATCGTCACCAACAAGCCCGAGGCGCTCGCCGTCGCGCTGATGCCGATGCTCGGCTGGAGCACGCGCTCGGCGGTGCTCATCGGCGGCGACAGCCTGCCCGCGCGCAAGCCCGATCCGCTGCCGCTGGTCGCCGCCGCGGAGCGCCTGGGCGTGGCGCCCGGCGACTGCGCCTACGTCGGCGACGACGAGCGCGACATCCTCGCCGCGCGCCGTGCGGGCATGCCCTCCGTGGTGGCGCTCTGGGGCTACCGGCTCGACGACGACGACCCGGCCGCCTGGCTCGGCGACGTGATGGTGGAGACGCCGCGCGACCTGCTGCAGGCGGGCGCCTGGCCGGGGCGATGAACACGGAAACCGGCGCCGACGACGCGGGCACCTTCGTCGACAAGTGGCGCACCGCGTGCCCGGAGTGGGCGATCGCCGAGGTCTTCGTGCCGGCATCGCAGCGGGCTGTGGCGACCGCGTGGTCGGTGCTGCAGGTCGAGCTGCTCGACGCCGCCTGGGGCGGCGCCGATGCACGCCCGGGTGAGGCCAAGCTCGGCTGGTGGATGGAGGAGCTCGACGGCTGGGCGCAGGGCCGGCGCCGCCATCCGCTCGGCGCGGTGCTCCAGCGCTGCGACGGCGGCTGGTCCTCGCTCGCGCGCAGCCTGCCGCAGCTCGCAGCCACGCGCGATCGCCCGGCGGCCATCGCCGAGGCGCACGAGGCGCTCGCGCTGACCGCGGCTGCGGCGGCAACCACCGACGCCGGGCTGTTCGGCGGTCGCGCGGATCCCGCGCTCGTCGCCGCGACGTGGCTGCACGCGCGCCTTGCCCGCCACCCCGACGGCGCCCTGCCGCTTGAAATGCTGGCGGCCGGGCCGGAGGGTGCGACGCATTGGCGCGCGCATCTGCTCGCGGCGTGGCCGAGGGGCGCTGGCGCACCACGCGTACGTCGCCTGCAGGCCGGGCTGGCGCGGGAGCGCTTGCGCCGCGGTGACGCCGCGCGGCCGCTGCCGGCATGGGCCGCACTCCTCGCCAGCTGGCGCGCGGCGCGCGACTGAACGTTCCGCGCCCCGCGCACTGCCGCGCGGGACCGCGCCGGTAGAATGCGCGCTCCCCACGATCCGACGGCCGGATGACCGCACCGAACGCTCCCCGCGTCATGCCCGATGTCGCGCACGACCGCGCCGTGCTGGCGCGCCCGATCGACTGGGTCGGCATGGCGGGCATCGCGCTGCCGGTCCGCACGCGCTCGGCCACGGGCGAGGCGATGCAGGTCCCGGCGAGCGTCGACGTCTTCGTCGACCTGCGCGATCCCGACAAGCGCGGCATCCACATGTCGCGGCTCTACCTGCGCCTGCAGCATGCGTTCGCCGCCGAGGAGCTCACGCCGCCTGGCCTCGCGCGCGTGATCGACGCGCTCGTCGAGACACAGGCGGGCCTGTCGCAGGCCGCGCGGCTGGTGATCCGCTTCGACCAGCTGCTTCTGCGGCCGGCGCTCGCGAGCGCGAACGCGGGGTGGAAGCGCTATCCGGTCGAGGTCGACGTCGAGCGCCACGGCGTCGAGCTGCGAATCGGCCTGCGCGTAGCCGTCGATTACTCCAGCACGTGTCCGGCCTCGGCCGCGCTCTCGCGCCAGATGAGCGCGGAGGCCTTCGTGCGCGCCTTCGGCAGCGACGAGCGCACCGATGCCGCGCAGGTGCGTGACTGGCTGCAGTCCGAGGCGGGCCTCGTCGCCACGCCGCATGCGCAGCGCAGCCGTGCAGACGTGCGCGTCGAGCTCGCGCGCGGGCTCGCGCAGCTTCCTGTCGTCGAGCTCATCGACTCGCTGGAGACCGCACTCGGGACGCCCGTGCAGACCGCCGTGAAGCGCGAGGACGAGCAGGCTTTCGCCGCGCTCAATGCCCGCAACCTGATGTTCTGCGAGGACGCCGCCCGCCGCGTCGCCGCGGCGCTGTCGTCATCGACCCAGGTCGCGGGTTTCGATGCCACGGTCTCGCATTTCGAGAGCCTGCACGCGCACGATGCTGTCGCCCGCATCCGCGGCACGGGAGCCGGCGTCGCCTGAAGCCGCGGGTTCGACGGCCCGCGCGCTCGCTTGCCGTGGCCGTCAGCGCGCCTGCGGGCTTTCGAGCACCAGCAACGGGTCGATCCGCGTCTCGAACCAGTTCATGCCCCAGTGCAGGTGCGGCCCGGTCGCGCGGCCCGTGGCGCCCACTGCGCCGATCACGTCGCCCTGCTCGACGCGCTGGCCGATGCGCGCATCGATCCGCGACAGGTGCAGGAAGTTCGAGCTCACGCCATGGCCGTGGTCGAGCAGAAGCGTGCCGCCGGTCAGGTAGAGCCCCGGGTCGGCGAACGTGACGATACCCGCCGCGGGTGCCCGCACCGGTGTGCCCGATGCCGCCGCGATGTCCATGCCCGAATGCGGTGCGCCCGGGGCACCGTTGTAGACGCGCTGGTTGCCGAAGCGTCCGCTGATACGTCCTTCCACGGGGCGGATGAAACGCTGCAGGAAATCGATGCGTGCATCGTCGCGTACGCGCGCGGCGGCGACGCGCGCCTGTTCCTCACGGATGCGCGCGGCGATCGCCGGCGGCGGATCGACGGTCGACGGCGGGACGCCATCGACGCGTTCGACCGGCCAGTCGCGCGGCTCGACGCGGACTGCACGCACCGTCGGCGCGTCGCCCGGCCGCGTCGAACGGACCTCGATGCGTCCCGTGGCATCGCGCGGAATGCCGAACACGAAACGCCCGTCGCCCGCGACGCGCACGTCGCGGCCGCCGACCGCCACACGCGCATCGAACGTCGTGCGCCCGACGACGAGTGCGCCCTGCGACGCCTGCGACGGCACCTCGAGCATCGTGGGCGCCGGGGGCACTGCGCGCGCGGGGACGTCGGGACGCCCGGTCTGCAGCCCGCAGCCGGCGAGTGCAAGCATCAGGGCGATCGGAAAGGCGAGGCGGTGCGTCATCGGGTCCTCCTGCTTGCGCACGTTGACGGGCGGCGCGTCGGCGCCACGTGCTCGCATGCCTGTAACCGGCGCGATGCGCTCGCTTCAAGTGTGCTCGCGTCGCGGCGGCACGGGATCGTGGCCGCCCGGATGGAACGGCTGGCAGCGCAGCAGTCGACCGGCGGTCAGCCAAGTGCCGCGCATCGCGCCGTGGCGCTCGATCGCTTCCATCGCATACACCGAGCACGTCGGATGGAAACGGCAACGCTGCCCGAGCAGCGGGCTGATGAACCGCTTGTAGCCACGGAGCAGGACGATGAGTGCGCGGTCGATCACGGGGCCTTGATGCGGTGGATCACCATGATGGCGAGAAGGCACCGTGCGATTCGCGTCGGAATGGAGCGCGTTGCACGTGCCGCACGTGAGCGTGCCGCGAGCGCTGCGGAACATGCGGGAAATTCGGTTGCCGCGGCTGTTCCGGGCAGGGTATAACAGCGCGCTTTCCCGCCTCAAGGGAAGAAAGGACAGGCGCTCGTGGCATCGAAGAAAACCGCGAAGAAGGCTGCTCCGGCGGCCAAGAAGTCCGCCAAGCCCGCCGCCAAGAAGCCGGCGCCCGCGAAGGCGGTCGGCAAGTCGGTGGCGAAGAAGGTCACCAAGGCCGCTCCGGCGAAGAAGGCGCCGGCCAAGAGCGCCGCCAAGCCTGCGCCGGCACCCGCCAAGAAGGCCGCGGCGAAGAAGGTCGCGAAAGCCGCACCGGCCAGGAAGGCGCCGGTCGCCAAGAAGGCCGCCGCGAAGTCGACGCCCGCCGCGCGCCCGGTCGCCAAGACGGTGCCGCAGAAACCCGCTGCCGTGCAGAACAAGGCCACGGCAGCGCGCAAGACCCCTTCGACGCCGGTGGCGGCGACGGACCTCGAGCGGTCCGCGCGCGCTCCGGCCCCGGAAGGGCAGAACGAACGTCCGCAGGCAGGCGGGGCCGTCCAGGCCAGCGCCGGTCGCGCGGGCGCCGAGAAGACCGGGGCGCGTGCTGCCAAGAGCGTGCAGGCGGCGCCCCCGCAGGTGGAGTCCATGAGCAAGAGCACCAACAAGAAGAGCGCAGCGGCGTCCGATGCCGCGGCGGGAGCGTCCGGTGGCCGCGCCACCGCCGTCCCGGAGCGCCAGGCGGGCAAGGTCGCGGTCGCGGTGACGTCGGGGCGCGGCGCATCGAGCGCGCCGAGCGGCCCGAAGCGGGTCGTCGAGTACAAGACGGACGAGGCCACCGGTCGCCCCGTCGTGCCCGACGGGTACAAGCCGAAGTCCGACGAGGAGTACATGAACCCGCTGCAGCTCGAGTATTTCCGCCAGCGCCTGCTGCAGTGGCGTGGGGATCTGGTCGAGGAGTCGAAGCAGACGATCGAGAACCTGCGCGAGGAAGTCCGCGACGTCGGCGACGAGGCCGAGCGCGCCACGCGCGAGACGGAGAACTCGCTCGAGCTGCGCACGCGCGATCGCTACCGCAAGCTGATCAGCAAGATCGACAGCACGCTCAAGCGCATCGATTCCGGCGACTACGGCTACTGCGTCGACACGGGGGAGGAGATCGGGCTGGAGCGCCTCGAGGCCCGCCTGACCGCCGAGCGCACGATCGACGCGCAGGAGCGCTGGGAGCACCTGCAGAAGCAGATGGGCGACTGATCCGTTACGCCCTGCACGATCGCGAAGCCCCGCTCCGGCGGGGCTTCGCTTTTATGGCGTCCTGCTCCCGCTCAACGGAGCCAGCCGCGGGAGCGCGCGTGCGCAGCGAGCGCCACTAGAGCGACCGCCACCACGAGCACGAGGCCCTGCATGCCGATCACCACCGGGCCCGGCGACGCGGGTGCGGCGAGGAGCATGCCGGCGTCCTGCAGCAGCACGCCGAGCAGCGATGCGGCGAGCAGCGGCATGGCCCAGCGGCGGTACAGCGCCAGGCCCAGCGAGCCGAGCGCGCCGCCGACCACGGCGAGCGCGGTGCCCACGATCGACCAGACCGGCCGCGACTCGTACATCGCGCGTTGCACGGCGTCGAGCTTCGCGACGTCGTCGGGCGTCATCGCGAGATCCATCGCGAAGGCCATGCAGCCCAGCAGGTTCCAGACGAGCGCGGCGATCCCGACGCCGCGAAGCCACTTCGGTGGTGAATGCATCATGTCCTCCCCGGACGCTCGCGCGGCATCCCCATGCCGCGTCGGGGCTAGCGTAACGCCCGCAGGTCCAGCCGGCGCAGCTTCGGGGCCTTCCAGGCGGTGACGCCCACCACGCCGAGGGTCAGGCACCCGCCGATCACGACGGACGGCACCAGCGTGAGCAGCCGCGCCATCGCGCCCGACCAGAAGGCGCCGAGCTCGTTCGACGAACCGATGAAGATGCCGTTGATCGACGAGACGCGCCCGCGCATCTCGTCCGGGGTGGCGAGCTGGAGGATCGTCGAGCGGATCACCACGGAGATCCCGTCGAAGACACCCGACAGCAGCAGGAACAGCGCCGAGAGCCACAGCACCTTCGACAGGGCGAAGCCGATCATGCAAAGGCCGAACGCGGCCACCGCGGCGAGCATCGCGGGCCCGGCATGGCGCTCGAGCGGGCGCCGCGCAAGCCAGAGCCCGACGGCCACAGAGCCCAGCGCCGGCGCCGCGCGCAGGATGCCGAGCGCTTCCGGGCCCTCGTGGAGCACGTCGGCGATGAAGGCGGGCGCGAGCGAGATCGCGCCACCGAACAGCACGGCGAACATGTCGAGCGCGAGCGCCCCGAGCAGCACCTGGTGCGAGAAGACGAAGCGCGCGCCTTCCGCGATGCTTGCGAAGACCGGCCCGCGCTGCTGGGCCTGCGCAGGCTCCGTCACCCGCATCGAGCCGACCGCGACCGCCGCGGCGAGCGCGAGCACCGCGGCGATCGCGTAGGCGACGCGCACGTCGCGCGTGCCGAACAGCCAGCCGCCGAGCAGCAGGCCGCCGATCGCGGGGCCGATCACGAGTCCCGACTGGAAGACGATGCTCGCGATGCTCGCGCCCCGCGTGTACTGCGCGCGCACCAGCACGCGCCCGAACAGCGCGTTGTAGACGGGGCCGAGAAACGATCGGACGACGCCGGTAAGTGCGATGGCGCCGTAGATGGGCCAGATGCCGTCCTTCGACGCGCCGAACGTCGTGACCAGCACGAGCACGAGGCCGGTGGCGGCCAGACCCAGGCACGCGGCCACGCCGAGCTTGCGGCGGGCCAGGTGGTCGACGAGGTAGCCGGCGAACGGCGCGACGCAGAAGTAGGGGATGACTTCCGCGAGGCCGATGAGCCCGAGCTGCAGAGGATCGCGCGTGAGCTGGTAGACCTGCCAACCCACTGCGACGGCGACGATCTGGTAGGACAGGATCGTCAGGAGCCGGTAGCCCATCAGCGCGGCGAAGGCACGCACGCGCAGGGGATGCACGGCCGCCGCGTCGGCGGGGGGAGGGGTGGGGGACGCGCTCACGCGGCCTGCCGCGCGATGTCCTGGATGTAGGCGAGCAGCGCGCTCAGGCCATTGCTGCGCGTGGGCGACAGGTGCCGCGCGAGGCCGATGTCCGCGACGAACGTCGGCTCGGTCGCGGCGATCTCGGCGGCGGAGCGCCCGGAGTAGACCCGCAGCGCGAGGTAGATCAGCCCGCTGACGATCGCCGAATCGCTTGCGGCGCTGAAGTCGAGGCGGTCCCGGTCGCCCGTCGACACGATCCACACCTTCGACTGGCAGCCCAGCAGGCGGTTGACCTCGGTGCGCTCGGCCTCGTCGAGTGGCGGCAGCTTGCGGCCGAGGTCGATCAGGTACTGGTAGCGCTCGGACCAGTCGGCGAAGAACGCGAACTCGTCGCGGATGGCGGCCTGGGCCTCGGCGGGCGTGGGCTCGAGCGGAAAGTAACGGTCGGTCACGGGTGGCGTCGTTCCGGTGGGCTCAGGCGCGGCGCCAACGTACGCCGGCCGGCGTGTCCTCGAGGAGAATCCCCTCGGCCGCGAGCGCCTCGCGGATCGCGTCGGCCCGGGCGAAATCGCGTGCCGCCTTGGCCGCGCCGCGCTCGTCCACGAGCGCCTGGATCTGTGCGTCGTCGCCCTCCGACGCGCCGCGGGCGAACCAGTCGGCCGGTGCCTGCTGGAGCAGGCCGAGCGCGAGGCCCGCACCGAGCAGCTCGGACTTCAGCCGCGTGCGCTCGGCGGCATCGGTCGCGCGGCGGGCGTCGCCGGCCAGGCGCGAGACCTCGGCGAGCACCTGCGGCGTGTTGAGGTCGTCATCCAGCATCGCCTCGACCGCCGCGGGGATGACCGCCTGCGCTTCCACGTCGGCCAGGTCGCGCAGGGTGCCGTACAGGCGGTCGAGCGTGCGCACGCTCTGCTCGACCAGCGCATCCGACCATTCCAGCGGCTGCCGGTAATGCGCGGAAAGCAGCGCCAGGCGCAGCGCCTCGGGCGGATGGGCACGCACGAGGTCGTGCACCTTCTCGATGTTGCCGATCGACTTGCTCATCTTGGCGCCGCCGAAGTTGAGCATGCCGTTGTGCAGCCAGAACCGCGCGAACGGCTTGCCGCCGTGCGCGCACTCGCTCTGCGCGATCTCGTTCTCGTGGTGCGGGAACTGCAGGTCGACGCCGCCGGCATGGATGTCGATCGTCTCGCCGAGGTGCGCCGCGGCCATCGCCGAGCACTCGATGTGCCATCCGGGACGGCCGCGGCCCCAGGGCGACTCCCAGCCCGGCAGGTCGTCGGTCGACGGCTTCCACAGCACGAAGTCACCCGCATCGCGCTTGTACGGGGCGACCTCGACGCGTGCGCCGGCGAGCATCTCGTCGCGATCACGCCGCGAAAGCTTGCCGTAGCCGTCGAAGCTCGCCACCGCGAACAGCACGTGGCCTTCGGCCGCGTATGCGTGCCCGGCGTCGATGAGGCGCTCGATCATCGCGATCATCTGCGGGATATGGCCGGTCGCCGTCGGCTCGAGATCCGGCAGGCGCACGCCGAGCGCGCCCATGTCCTCGCGGTAGGCCGCGGCGAAGCGGTCGGTGATCGCCGCGATCGGCACCTGCTGCTCGCGCGCGGCGGCGTTGATCTTGTCGTCGACGTCGGTGATGTTGCGCGCGTAGGCGAGGGCGCCGTGGCGCCGGCGCAGCAGGTCGGCAAGCACGCCGAATACCACCGGGCCGCGCGCATTGCCGATGTGCACGTAGTTGTAGACCGTCGGTCCGCAGACGTACATCGTGGGTCGCCGCGGATCCAGCGGTTCGAAGGGCTCGACGCGTCGCGACAGGCTGTTGTACAGGCGCAGGCTCATGGCTCACCTCGGTGCAGCCGGCCATTCTAGCCGGCCGTGGCCCGGACGCCCGGCGACAGGGGTTGTTCATCGCTCCGGCCGCTGGCGCGCATACACTCTCCGGCCTCCGGACCCGCCGGGAGGCCCGCCTTGCGCCATCGTCACCTGCAGTTCCCCGTGCTGGCGCTGCTGCTGGCTGCGAATGCCGCGTACGGCCAGGGCACCACGATCGTCCAGCGCGAGAACGTGCGCTACGAGTACGCGAAGGTGATGCGGGTGACGCCGGTCTACCAGACCCTCAATGCCACCCGGATGGAGCAGCGCTGCGACGAGGCCGGCGCGACGGCGGCCGACGGCTCGCGGCTGTCGCGGGTGGTCGGGGCCGTGCGCGGTGCGTTCAAGCGCGACGGCACGGCGGCGGAGTCGCCGGCCCGCAACTGCCGCATGGTGCCGGTCGAGCGCCAGTTCCGCCGGCCGATCGCCTTCGACGTCGACTACGCCTATCGCGGTGCCAAGTACCGCTCGCGCCTCGCCGAGGATCCCGGACACCTGCTGCGGATCCGGATTTCCGTCACGCCCATGCCGTGATCGGCTTGCGCCACCCCGTTCCCCGTGAGAGCATCGCCGCCCGATGAATGCCCACTACGCCGACGCCGACGTCCTCACCTCCGCCTGGATGGCGGCGGGCATGACCTCGCGCGCGCGCCGACGCACCCTGCCAACGGCCGGGTGATCGAGGTGCCATTCGTCCCGTCGCACTGACGGGATGCCTCAAGAACCCAGCCATCGCGCTGGGTTCTCGCGTTTCGGGGCCCGGCGATTTCCGCCCGGAGCCCCCATGAAGCATTTCCTCAATACCCAGGACTGGTCCCGCGCCGAGCTCGACGCGCTCCTCGTACAGGCCGCGGCCTTCAAGCGGGCGCCACTCGGCGACCAGCTGCGCGGGCGCTCCATCGCGCTCGTGTTCTTCAATCCGTCGATGCGCACGCGCACCAGCTTCGAGCTGGGCGCGTTCCAGCTCGGCGCCCATGCGATCGTGCTGCAGCCCGGCAAAGACGCCTGGCCGATCGAGTTCGACCTCGGCGCGGTGATGGACGGCGAGGCCGAGGAGCACGTGGCCGAGGTCGCGCGCGTGCTGGCGCGCTACGTCGACCTGATCGGCGTGCGCGCGTTCCCCAAGTTCGTCGACTGGTCCGTGGACCGCGAGGACCGCGTGCTCAAGGCCTTCGCGAAGTACTCGACGGTTCCCGTGATCAACATGGAGACGATCACGCACCCGTGCCAGGAGCTCGCGCATGCGCTCGCGTTGCAGGAGCATTTCGGTACGACCGATCTGCGTGGCAGGAAGTACGTGCTGACCTGGACGTACCACCCCAAGCCGCTCAACACGGCCGTCGCGAACTCCGCATTGACGATCGCCACGCGCCTCGGGATGGACGTGACCCTGCTGTGCCCGACGCCCGATTACGTGCTCGACGAACGCTACATGGGCTGGGCTGCGGACAACGTCGCCGAGAGCGGCGGCTCGCTCACCGTGAGCCACGACATCGACAGCGCCTATGCCGGCGCGGACGTCGTCTACGCGAAAAGCTGGGGTGCGCTGCCGTACTTCGGCAACTGGGGCCCCGAGAAGCCCATCCGCGATGCCCACAAGCACTTCATCGTCGACGAGCGGAAGATGGCGTTGACCCACAACGGCGTCTTCAGCCATTGCCTGCCGCTGCGCCGCAACGTCAAGGCGACGGACGCGGTGATGGACTCGCCGAACTGCATCGCGATCGAGGAGGCCGAGAACCGCCTCCACGTGCAGAAGGCCGTGATGGCCGCGCTCCTCGCGCCCCAGTCCTGATTCCTTTCCCTCTCCATCGAGCATCCCCGTGACCGCTTCCGACTCCACGCCCGCCACCTCCCGAGACGTCGTCCTCGCCTTCTCCGGCGGGCTCGACACGAGCTTCTGCGTTCCCTACCTGCAGGCGCAGGGCTGGACCGTC
This sequence comes from Lysobacter humi (ex Lee et al. 2017), assembly GCF_054781815.1. Classification (NCBI taxonomy): domain Bacteria; kingdom Pseudomonadati; phylum Pseudomonadota; class Gammaproteobacteria; order Lysobacterales; family Lysobacteraceae; genus Lysobacter; species Lysobacter humi (ex Lee et al. 2017). Next base: position 293,155 of record NZ_BAAGTR010000009.1, read on the forward strand.
CATACCGTCTTCGCCGACACCGGCGGCGTCGATGCCGAGGAGCGCACCTACATCGAGCAGCGCGCGCACGAGCTCGGCGTCGCGAGCCACGTCACCGTGGACGGCGGGCCCGCGATCTGGAACGGCTTCGTGGTGCCGTTCGTGCAGGCGGGCGAGGCCTACCAGGGGCGGTATCCGTTGCTGGTCTCCGACCGCTACCTGATCGTCGACGCCGCGCTCGCGCGTTGCGCCGAACTCGGCACCAACGCGATCGCGCACGGCTGCACCGGCATGGGCAATGACCAGGTGCGCTTCGACCTCGCGGTGAAGGCGAGCGGCGATTACCGCATCCTCGCGCCGATCCGCGAGATCCAGAAGGAACACACGCAGACGCGTGCCTACGAACAGAAGTACCTCGAGGAACGCGGCTTCGGGGTGCGCGCGAAGCAGCAGAGCTACACGATCAACGAGAACCTGCTCGGCGTGACGCTCTCCGGCGGCGAGATCGACCGCTGGGAGGCGCCGGGCGAGGGCGCGCGCGGCTGGTGCGCGCCGCGCGAGGCGTGGCCCACTGAGCCGATGCGCGTGACGCTGCGCTTCGAACGCGGCGAGGCGGTGGCGATCAATGGCGTCACGCTTCCCGGTGCCCAGCTGCTGGCACGGCTCAACACGCTGTTCGCGGCCTATGGCGTGGGCCGCGGTCTCTACACCGGCGACACCACGATCGGCCTCAAGGGCCGGATCGTCTTCGAGGCGCCCGGCCTGACCGCGCTGCTCGCCGCGCACCGCGCATTGGAGGAGGCGGTGCTGACCAAGCAGCAGAACCGCTTCAAGCCCGATGTGGCGCGCAAGTGGGTCGAGCTCGTCTACGAAGGCTTCTTCCACGATCCGCTGAAAGCCGACCTCGAGGCGTTTCTCGCGTCGTCGCAGCGCATGGTCAATGGCGAGGTGGTGCTGGAGACGCACGGTGGCACCGTCGACGCGGTCGCCGTGCGCTCGCCGCACCTGCTGCATTCGAAGGGCGCGACCTACGCCCAGTCCGCGGACTGGGGTGTCGAGGAGGCCGAGGGCTTCATCAAGCTGTTCGGCATGAGCAGCACGCTGTGGGCGCAGGTCAACGCGCGCGGGGCAGGGGGCTGACCGTGCGCGACGCGATCCTCGCGCATCTGGCGGCCCTCGTCGCCTTCGACACGCGCAACCCGCCCCGTGCGATCGGCACCGGCGGCATCTTCGACTACCTGCGCGCGCAGCTGGCGGGCTTTCGAATCGACGTCGTCGACCACGGCGCGGGCGCCGTTTCGATGCTCGCCGTGCGCGGCGCGCCGAAGCGCCTGTTCAACGTCCACCTCGACACCGTACCGTCGTCGCCCGAGTGGACGGGCGATCCGCTGCGCCTGCGCATCGACGGCAGCCGCGCCATCGGCCTCGGCGCCTGCGACATCAAGGGCGCGGCCGCCGGACTGCTCGCGGCCGCGGCCGCGAGCCATGGCGATGCCGCCTTCCTGTTCAGCACGGACGAAGAGGCGAACGACGCGCGCTGCATCCGCGGCTTCCTCGCCACGGACCACGGCTTCGAGGCCGCGCTCGTCGCCGAGCCGACCCGCTGCGAGGCCGTGCTCGCGCACCGCGGCATCAGCTCGGCGCTCGTGAGCTTCACCGGCCAGGCCGGGCATGCATCGGCGGCCGGCGCGCTCGAAGCGAGCGCGGTGCATCGCGCGGTGCGCTGGGCGGGCGGGGCGCTCGACCTGGTCGGATCGCTCGCGCACGAGCGCTTCGGCGGGCTCACCGGCCTTCGCTTCAACATCGGCACCGTCGAGGGCGGCATCAAGGGCAACGTGATCGCACCCAGCGCGCGCATGCGCTTCAACTTCCGTCCGCTGCCGTCGATGCCGACCGACGACCTGCACGCGCGCCTGCGGGCGCTTGCGGGCGAGGGGCACCTGTCCGGTTATGAGGAGACCTTCCGCGGCCCGCCGCTGCCGGCCGGGGGGCTCGACGCCGCCGAGCGCGGCCGGCTGCGTGCACGCGACCTCTGCGACGAGCTCGACCTGCCGATCGGCAATGCCGTCGACTTCTGGACCGAGGCCTCGCTGTTCTCCGAAGCCGGCCTCACCGCGATCGTCTTCGGGCCCGGCGACATCGCGCAGGCGCATGCGGCCGACGAGTGGGTCGAGATCGCGCAGCTCGAGCGATACGCCGCGCATGCGGCGCGGATCATCGGAGGTGCAGCGTGACGCCCGCTGAGGACATCCAGATGCGCCGCACCATCGTGCGGCTGCTCTCGAGCATGGGCAGCGCGAAGGAGATCGACCAGTACCTGCGTCGCTTCTCGCAACTCGATGCCGAGCGCTTCGCGGTGGTGAAAGTCGGCGGTGCCGTGCTGCGCGACGACCTCGAGGCGCTCGCCTCGTCGCTGGCCTTCCTGCAGGACGTCGGGCTGACACCCATCGTCGTGCACGGCGCGGGCCCGCAGCTCGACACCGAGCTCGCCGCGGCGGGCGTCGAGAAGCAGACGGTGAACGGCCTTCGGGTGACGTCGCCGGAGACGCTCGCGGTCGTGCGTCGCGTTTTCCAGCAGGCCAACCTGCAGCTCGCCGAGGCGCTGCAACAGGCCGGGGCCCGGGCGACGTCCATCATGTCCGGCGTCTTCGAGGCCGAGTATCTCGATCGCGACGCGCTCGGGCTGGTCGGCCGCGTGGCGCGCGTGGAGACCGCGCCGATCCGCACCGCGCTGCGGCACGGATCGATTCCCGTGATCGCGAGCCTCGGCGAGACCGCCGCCGGGCAGATCCTCAACATCAATGCGGATTTCGCCGCGAACGAGCTCGTGCGCGCGCTGCAGCCGTACAAGATCGTCTTCCTCACCGGCACGGGCGGGCTGCTCGACGGCGACGGGCAGGTCATCGACTCGATCAACCTGTCGACCGAATACGAGCATCTGCTCGAGCAGCCGTGGCTCACCGGCGGCATGCGCCTCAAGCTGGAACAGATCGGCGCGCTGCTGGCGGACCTGCCGCTCACGTCGTCGGTCTCGATCACGCGCCCGGCCGAGCTCGCGAAGGAACTGTTCACCCACCGGGGCTCGGGCACGCTGGTTCGGCGCGGCGAGCGCGTGCTCGAGGCGCGCGGCTGGGGCGAGCTCGACACGGAACGCCTGCAGGGGCTCATCGAGTCGGCCTTCGGGCGCCGGCTGCTGCCCGACTACTTCGAGCGCACCGTGCCGTATCGCGTGCACGTCAGCGAGAACTACCGTGCCGCCGTCATCATCACGCTGCAGGACGGCCGCCCGTACCTCGACAAGTTCGCGGTGCTCGACGAGGCGCAGGGCGAAGGCCTCGGGCGCGCCGTCTGGCAGGTGATGCGCGAGGCGACGCCCCGGCTGTTCTGGCGCTCGCGCCGCGACAATCCGGTCAACGCGTTCTACATGGCGCAGGCCGACGGCTGCATCCGCCGCGATCCGTGGCAGGTGTTCTGGTACGGCATCGATGACATGGGCGAGATCGCACGCTGCATCGACTACTGCGCGACGCATCCGGCGACGCTGGAAGATCCCGCATGAGCCTGCCGAATTGGACCCAGGTGCCGACGCTCGGTGGGCGCCACGTGCGCCTCGCGCCGCTCGAGGCGGCGCACGCGCCGGCGCTGGGCGAGGCCGCGGCGGACGGTGAGCTGTGGCGACTCGTCTATACGTTGGTGCCGTCGCGCGAGGAGGCGATGGGCTACGTCGCCGACGCGCTCGCCATGCAGGCGCGCGGCGAGGCGCTGCCGTTCGTGGTCATGGACGCGGACGGAGCGGTGGTCGGGACCACGCGTTTCTACCACCTCGACCCGCGCGTGCCGCGGCTCACCGTGGGCTACACCTGGTATGCGCGCCGCGTGCAGCGCACGGGGCTGAACACCGAGGCGAAGCGCCTGTTGCTCGCGCATGCCTTCGATACGCTCGGCTGCGCATCCGTCGCCTTCGAGACGAGCCACCTGAACCTGCAGTCGCAGGCGGCGATCGAACGGCTGGGCGCGCGTCGCGACGGCATCCTGCGCGGGCATCTCCGCCATCGCGACGGCAGCCTGCGCGATACGCATATCTACTCGATCCTCGCCGACGAATGGCCGCAGGTGCGCGACCGCCTCGACGAACGCCTGGACGCCACGCATGACTGACACCGATCGCATCCCCGTCGCGCTGGTCGGCGGACGCGGCCACGTAGGGGCCGAACTGATCCGCCTGCTGACCGCGCATCCGCGATTCGACCTCGCATTCGTCGCCTCCCGCGAACGCGCGGGCCAACCGGTGGCCGATCACGTCGACGGCGCGCCGGCGGGCCTGCGCTACAGCGACGCGGCGCCCGCGATGCTACCGGCGCTTCCGCACGGCGCCTACCTGCTCGCACTCCCGAACGGGAAGGCTGCGTCCTACGTCGAGGCGATCTCGCGCCTCGCGCCGGAGGCGACCCTCGTCGACCTCTCGGCGGACTACCGCTTCGATGCCGGCTGGGCCTACGGGCTCCCCGAGCTCGCGCCGGTCGACGCGGGCACCCGACGCATCAGCAACCCCGGCTGCTATGCCACGGCGATGCAGCTCGCGATCGCGCCGATGCGCGACGCGCTCGACGGGCCGGTGCAGTGCTTCGGGGTCTCGGGTTACTCGGGCGCGGGCACTTCGCCGTCGCCGAAAAACGACCCGGCGCTGCTGCGCGACAATCTCATGCCGTATGCGCTCACCGGGCACGTGCACGAGGCCGAAGTCAGCCGGCACCTGGGTCATGCGGTGGAATTCATGCCGCATGTCGCGCCGCATTTCCGCGGGCTCACCGTGACCGCGAACCTGCACCTGCGCGAGCCGGTCGCGCTCGACGCGGTGCGCGCACGCTACCGGGACTTCTACGCGGCTGCGCCGCTCGTCGACGTCGTCGACGACGGCCCATGGGTGAGCCGGATCGCCGGCGCCCACGGTGCCGAGGTCGGCGGCTTCTCGCTCTCGTCGGACGGCCGACGGCTGGTCGTCGTCGCCACGCTCGACAACCTGCTCAAGGGCGCGGCCACGCAGGCCTTGCAGAATCTGAACCTCGCCTACGGCCTCGACGGGCTGCTGGGCGTTCCGCGAGTTCCGTCGCCGCAGGAGAAGGTCTGATGACGCAGTTGCTGTGGCAGAAGGACGGCGTCGAGGTCGATGCCCGCATCCAGGCCTTCCTCGCCGGCGATGACGTCGTGCTCGATCGCGAATTCTTCCTCTGCGACATCCGCGCGAGCCGCGAGCACGCGCGCGGGCTCGCGGCGATCGGCCTGCTGGCCGCGGAGGAATTCGACTCGATCGACGTCGCGCTGGCCGCGCTTGCCCATGATTTCCAGGCCGGGCAGTTCGTGCTCGACGATCGGCACGAGGACGGACATTCGGCGATCGAGGCTTATCTCACCGACCGCCTGGGCGATGCGGGCCGCCGCATCCATACCGGCCGCAGCCGTAACGACCAGGTGCTGGTCGCGACGCGCCTGTGGCTCAAGGACCGGCTCGCGGAAGCGGCGCGCCTGTGTATCGAGTGCGCCGGCGTCGCGCTGTCGCGTGCCGCGGACGAACGGCGACTGCCAATGCCCGGCTATACGCACCTGCAGCGGGCGGTGGTCTCGTCCGCAGGGGCCTGGTGGGCCGGCTGGGCCGAGGGCTTCGTCGACGATGCGCTGCGCGCGCTGCAGACGCTCGACTGGATCGATGCGAACCCGCTCGGCACCGCCGCCGGCTACGGCGTGAACCTGCCGCTCCCACGCGAGGCGACCGGCGCGGCGCTGGGCTTCGCCCGCCTGCAGGTCAGCCCCTCCTATGCCCAGCTCTCGCGCGGCAAGTTCGAGATCGCTGCGCTCGACGCGCTCGGCACCGCGCTGCTCGATGTGCGGCGGCTCGCCTGGGACCTCAGCCTGTTCACGACCGCCGAATTCGGTTTCGTGCGGCTGCCGGCGCGCTACACCACCGGCAGCTCGATCATGCCGAACAAGCGCAATCCGGACGTCGTGGAACTCCTACGTGCGAGCCATCCGGCCGTTGCAGCCGCGCGCGCGGAGATCGAGCAGCTGCTCTCGCTGCCCTCGGGCTACCACCGGGACCTGCAGTTCACCAAGGCGCCGCTGGTGCGAGGCGTCGGCCAGGCGCTCGGCGCGCTCGCGCTCGTGCCGGAGCTGCTGCGCTCGCTCGAATGGCGCGCAGACGCGATGGCGGCGGCGATCGATCCCTCGATGTACGCGACGGACCTCGCCATCGACCTCGCGCGCGACGGACTGCCGTTCCGGGAGGCCTACCGACGCGCGGCCGATCCGGCGCAATGGGCAGGCGGCGATCCGGTGCGCAGCCTCGACGCCCGCGTGTCGCAAGGCGCGCCGGGCGATCCGCGGCTCGACCTGATCGACGCGCGGCTGGCCGACGCGAAGGCCTTGCTCGGCCGCGGCGGAGGCTGAGCCCGCATGGGCTCAGCCGGTCTCGGGATCGGCGAGGTTGTTGAGGTGCTCGACGCGCTGCTTCGCGGTGTCGGCGATCTCCGCGTCCCACTGCGAGGGCCCGCGGACGATCACGTCCGGGATCACCACCGCGGACGACTGCCGCCAGATGCGATTGAGCGACTCGCGCTCGGGATGCGAGAGGATCAGCGCGGAGAGCATGCAGTCGTTGACCTGCGCGCGGCCGATCATGATGGCCAGATACTGCGCGAGCAGCGACATCTGGTCCTTGAGGAACGCGACTTCGGCCTCGAGCGACTCGATGCGGTCGTCCATTAGGACTCCTGCGGGTGTTTCCCACAGGCTGACAGCCCCGACCGTTCGACCCGGTGAAAGCCGCCGGGCGCACCGGGCGGCGATCCGTCAGAGCAGCCCGGACAGCGGCGTGTGGCGGTGGATGCCGACCGGGCGCGCGTCGTCGCCCATGGCCAGCGTGATCGACTTGCTGCCGGCAAGCGTGCGGCTGACCTCCGCGTCGGTGTTGAGCGAGCCCGCGACGTCGTCCACGCCGACATCGAGGATCGGCGTGCGGCGATCGTGTCGGCCGAACTTGTGCCGGTTGTACTCGGCCCAGCCGATCAGCAGCACCGTGGCGACGATCGCGAGGGTGAACAGGATCCCGAAGGTGGCCTGGTCGAAGCTGTAGTTCTTCACCCCCAGCTCGACCCAGCTCGTGCGCACGCCGAGGTACCAGGCCACGACGGTGATCACCGGCAACCACAGGTAGGCGTAGACGACCCACGCGGCGATCGTGATCGCACCGTGCAGCGTGCGGACCGCGGCCGACGGCGGCTTGCGCGGATGCGTGATGTAGGTCGGCTCGTTGACGGTGGTGTTCATCGGTAACCTCGGTCGGGGCTGGTCCAGACGGCACGCTCACGACGGCGCGCAAGCAGGGTTTTCGGTACGGCGACGATCGTCGTGAACAGGCTGAGCAGCCAGTAGGCGATCGGATACCAGACGATCCAGAAGAAGTTGCGTCCGATGCCCTTCTCGTAGCGCCGGTCGATCGTCAGGCTGATCGCGAACTGCAGCAGGCAGGTGATGCCCAGGACCACGCCGTGCCACTTGGGAATCAGGCCGCTGGTGCGCAGCTGCGGCGGCATGTCGATCAGGTAGCCGAGCAGCCACAGCACGATGATGGACAGCATCACGTACGACCAGACGACGCTCAGCACGTATTCGAGCATCACGCCCCACATGCGGCGCGAGCGCCAGCTGTTGACCGACCGCGCATGGCGCAGGAGCACTTCCACGCCGCCACGCGCCCAGCGCAGGCGCTGCTTCCAGAGCCCGGCGAAGGTTTCCGGCATCAGGATGTAGGCGAGGGCATTCGGCTCGTAGCGGATGTCCCAGTGGTCGAGCTGCAGGCGCCAGCTGATGTCGATGTCCTCGGTCACCATGTCGTCGGACCAGTAGCCGACCCGGTGCAGGGCGGTCTTGCGGAAGGCCGAGACCACGCCGGAGACGGTGAACAGCCGGCCGTAGCTGCGCTGCGCGCGCTTGATCATGCCGATGATCGAGGAGAACTCGCCGACCTGCAGGCGGCCCAGCAGCGTCGAGCGGTTGCGGATGCGGGGATTGCCGGTGACGGCACCCACGCGCGGGCCGCTGTTGAGATGCCAGACCAGCCAGTGCGTGGCATCGGGGTGCAGGAGGGCGTCGCCGTCGATGCAGACCAAGTACTCGCCGCGCGAGGCCAGGGTGCCCATGCGAAGCGCGTTCGCCTTGCCCATGTTGCGGTCGAGGTGGATCACACGCAGCAGCGGATGGCGCTCGGCGAGTGCGTCGAGGCGCGCGGCCGTGTCGTCCGTGCTGCCGTCGTTGATCGCGATCACCTCGAAATTCGGATAGCGCTGCGCGACCAGGGCCGCGACCGTGTCCTCGACGTTCGCGCCTTCGTTGTGGCAGGGCACGAGGATCGACGCCATGGGATAGCCGTCCATCATCGGCGGCTGGTCCGGCCGGAGCTGCCCGCGCTCGCGCCGGACGTAGTAGTAGATGCCGCCCGCCATCCAGAACAGCGACATCACGACCGGGTAGTAGAACGCGAAGTTGAAGAAAAGGCCGAGCAGGTCGATCTGGGGCATGTCAGCGCTCGAGGTACGGGAAAGCGCGGGCGGAGATCACGGCTCGCGCGCTGTCGAGGGGTGGCCGGTCCTTCAGGAAGTCGTCCGGGTAATAGGCGAGGTGGCGGCCGCCGAGCGCGAGCACCCGGCGGGCCTGTGCTTCGAGCACGGCCGGGTCGACGGGGCGCGAGTCGCGCCAGTCGGTCGACTGCAGCTCGAAGATGGTGCGGTCGAAGCCGTCGGGATGCGTACCGACCTGCCGGGTCAGGTGCTCGAGCCAGTCGGTGGGACGCGCGGCCTTCTCCATGAAGGGCATCGCCATCAGAGCCGTGTAGTCGTAGGCGCGGTTGAACGCGGGAAGCTGCTGCGCGAACCAGGCCTCGCTCGCGGGCTCGAGCACCGGCTGCGCGAACAGGTTGCGCACGGTGATGAGCTTCGGGCGCCAGTGCTCGGCACGCTCCTCGAGTTGCCGGGTGAACCGGATGAGCCGTTCGGTGCGCGCGCTGCCGGTCGGCGTGCCGTCGGCCAGCGTCTCGTCCTCGCGCACGTAGGCATCGTCGTGGAACAGGATGCCGGTGAAGTGCGCCGAGATCGCAAGGTCCTCGTACAGATCGGCGATCAGCGCGGCCGCCTCGGGGCGCGTGGGATCGAGACGCGGGATCTCCTGCGGGTTGCTCGCCGTGATGCGCAGGCGCGACTGGCGCTCGGTGTCGGGCAGGTCGAAGCCCAGCACCGGCATCCATGCATAGACCGCCACGCCGGCGCGCGTCCGGAGCTGCCAGGCGACGCGGTTGAACAGGTCCGCTCGCATCGGCATGTGGCGGTTGGGGAAGTACATCGCCTCGGCCGCGCCGTCACCGTCGGGGTCGGCGAACGCCTGCAGGTAGACGTGCGACGGCTTGATGCGCGCGATGCGTTCGACGAGCACGCCGAGGTTGCGCTCGGTCTGCGCCGGGTCCGGGTCGTAGACGTAATCGAGGTCGACCTGGATCGCGCGGATGCCGTCGAGGCGGATATCGCGCCGCAGCTCGTGCACGAAATCGCCGATGTCGGGATTGTTGTACATCAGCAGGCGCGCCAGGCTCTCGCCGCCCTGGGTGAGGCTGTCGCGACCGGTCTGGCCGAGGTCGACCTCGGCGAAGCGCCCCTCGAGGTCGAACGACATGTCCATGCCGAGCTCGGCCGCCAGCGCATTGGCTACGCGGTTGTACGCCGCATACGGCCAGACGATGGCTTCGGGGCGATGCCCGGTGTTCTTTTCGATCAGCGCGGCGCTGCGTTCGAGGTCCTGGCGCACGCGCGCCCGGTAGGCCGCTTCGGACTCGTAACCGCCGTTCCACTGGCGGGTGATCGCGGCCGGCAGCTGGTTGCCCTGCGGGTTCCCGGGAACGCCCGTGTGGAGCGCGTGGCTGTGCGAGGCCACTTCGATCAGTCCCGTCGCCTGCATTTCGCGCAGCTGCGCCCAGCTGAGGAAGTCCTCACGCGTGAAGTCGCGATGTCCGTACGGCACGCGCGCATCGGCGGGAAGGTCCATCCAGCTCGTCACCACCGCCACGAGCGCGGGGTAGCGATACGCCTTCAGCAGCGGGAGCGCATGGGTGTAGGTGCTGCGCAGCCCGTCGTCGAAGGTGAGCAGGACGGCCTTGTCGGGCAGCGCACGGCCGCCGCTGCGCGCGTCCCGCACGGCCTTCGCGCTGACGGGCACGTAGCCGTGCGCCCGCAGCCAGTCGAGCTGCATGGCGAAGTTGCGGGTCGACACCGCGAACGGGTCGGGGTCGCCCTTTGCCGCGACGTCGTCACGGATGTCGTGATAGCTGAGCACGAGGAGCGCGTCGGCGCGCCCGGGGACCAGCAGGGCGAGGACGAGGAAAAGCACCAGAGCCGCGAAACGCATCAGAACCCCCACCGATAGGCCGCCTCGAAAGCGAGCCGCCGCTCGCGGCCCCCGTCGTAGACCGGCCGCGACCACGAGACACCGTATTCGAGCGTGTGGCCCTGCGCGGGCCGCCACTCGTGGCGATAGGACGCCGAAGGCACCCACGCCGTGCCGAACCCCTGCTGCCAGTACGGGCCGGCGTGCAGCTCGAGCTTCTGCCGCAGGTGCCGCTCGTAGCGACGCCACACGATATGGTCGAACCGCACGCCCACCGTCGCCATCGCATCGCGACCGGGATTGAAGTACGGGCGCCCGACCTCGGAGCCGCGGCTCCACCAGCCCGACGCGAGCCCATCGATCAGCAGGTGCGGCGCCGTGTACATGCGCCAGCGCGCGAACACGCTCGCCTGGTCGCGGTCATTGCCGTCGTCGTAGCGCAGGCGCTTCAGGCGGCCGTCGATCGCGAGCAGGTCGCTCGGTGCCCAGCTCGCGCTGACGGACACGGAATCCGCGGTGATGCCGACACGCCGGGCCTGCAGCGACGTCTCCACGTCGTTCTCGGCGACCTGCCCGCGGAGCGTCCATGCATCGTTGAGTCGCCACGCGGCGTCGAGCGTCCAGGCGCTGTCGTCGTCGGGCTCGCTGACGGCATAGACGGACGCCCGCAGGCCCAGCTGGTGGTAGCGATAGTCGACCGCCGCGCCGAGCCGCCGGTAGCGCACGGTGTCCGGGCGGAACTCCGCGCTCACCTCGTCGCCGACCAGGCCGACGCGCCAGCGGTAGCCGAGCAGGGGGGACCATGCCTCGAGCCCGATCCGACGATCGCGCACGCCGAACGGCGAGCTCGTGGCACCGCTCTCGGGATCGTTGCGCCCCCAGACGACGCCGACGCGCCCCTGCGAGCCGAGTCGCAGTGCGACTTCGCGATCGAGGCGGGCCACGTGCATGTCGTTCTTGAAGCGCTCGCGCAAGGCGCGGTGCGCATCGACGGCCTCGTCGGCACGCTGCAGGTCGAAGAGTGCCGACACGCGCCCGATCCCGGCATCGCGATTGCGCGGGTCGAGGGTGAGTGCGATGTCGTAGCGCTCGAGCGCGGCGGTGGGCTGCGCCTGCCGATGCAGCACGGTGCCGAGCGCGGCCTGCGTGCCGGAATGGCGCGGCCCCGTGCGCGACATCGCGTTGAGCATGTCGTGGGCGCGGGCATGGTCGTGGCCCAGCGAGATCATCATCGCCTGCGCCAGCTCCGCCTTGTAGCGGTCCCAGTTCTCGTAACTCTGCCGCGCGCCCTCGCGCCGTGCCCAGGCGGGCTGCGAGCGCACGAGGTCGTCCATCAGCAGGTAGGCGTCGTCGAAGCGTTCCTGCTCGATGTAGGCATACGCAAGGAGGATCCGCGTATCCACGTCGCGCGGATTGAGCGCCATCGCCTTCTTGAGGACGGACTCGGCCTCTTCCGGCCGACGCAGGGCGAGCAGCGCATCACCCGCGGGGCCATGGACATAGGCGGGGAGGTTGGCGTCCTCGCGCTCGAGCGCGCGGTACTCGGCAACGGTCTCCTCGAACCGGCGCAGCGCGTTCAGCGCAAGCAACGAATCCATCCGCAGCCGGCGCTTTTCCCAGTTGGTGCGGTCGCCCTGCGCCTGCCGTTCGCGCAGCGCGGCGAGCGCACGCTCCATTTCGGCGTCGCGTGTCTCTTCGCGCTCCTGGTAGGTCGCGCCCCAGCCGATCGCACGGGCCACCGCGTCGCCCTGGATCCGGTCGCGCTGGAAGTCGGCGAAGGCCGACGGCCAGGCTGCGAGCAGCTCGTTTGCGCGGTAGGCCGCGCCGAGGTCGGCGAGCGTGAGCGCGCGCATCCGATACGCGACGTCGTCGCGCGGGTCGGCGGCCAGCAGGTGCTCGTAGATCGCCAGTGCCGCGGCCCAGCGCTCGGCCTTGCGGTGGGCCTCGGCCTCGGCGACGAGCCGGTCGCGGGTCGCGCGATCGGCCACTGCAGGAAGGGGCGTCGACTGCGTCGCGACGGGCCGTCCAGCCGGCGTCACCGCCTGCTGGGCGGCGCACAGCGCCGGAACGAGCGGCAGGAGTAACGCAAGTGCTTGTTTTGATTGGAGTCGCACGTAACGTTCCAGAAACAGTCGGGGTGGGAATACGCCTTAGAGCGGAGTGTTCCGATTCAGGTGTGAAGGCAACGTGCGCTGAACGGAGCAATACGTCACATTTTTTCGGACAGCCGGCGTTCTGGCTAGCATTACCGTGCGAGCGGCCGTGCCGAACGCCGCTTGCCGCATGTCGACCGCGGGTGGTCCGCCTTGCGGCGGACGTCGCGTCCCGGCGTCGCGTCGATTCCAGGGCGGGTTCGTCGTGGTTCAGTTTCGACGGGGCCTCAACGGGATCCGTGCACCCGGCCGTCACGCGATGCGCCCAAGGCTTCGCACATGGGGAACACCAGCGATTACCAGGTGCTCGACGGCTTCGCGTCGGCGCAGGCACTGACCTACGGCGCGCTGCGGGCGACGAAGACGCTCGATCTCGATCGCCAGCTACTGCAGTTCATCCTGGCGACCGATGCCAGACTGGTCGACAGCCTCCTCGGGTCGCAGGCCTTGCTCGACCCCGATTCGCCGGAGGGCCGGCGTGCGCTCACGCTGGTCCGCCTGCACCGGGCGCTCGGCGATGTCTACGGCAGCGCCGAGCGCGTGCACGCTTTCCTCGACACGCATTCGCCGGCGCTCGGCGCCACGCCGCGCAGCCTGTTCGGCACGGAATGCGGCGTGCAGCGCGTGCTGGACGTGGTCGAGGCCGATGTCCGCGATTCGCTCGAGCCACCGCAGTCGGCACGCGATGCGCGCGGCCCGCTGCTCGTCGACGGCGTCGCGTTCCCGCTCGGCCGGCTTCGCGTATAGGCCTAGCGGACGACGCCTGCGACGGCGTCGGCGACGAAGGCCGAGCCTGCGATCAGCGATACGAGGGCCGGCGTCAGTGCGATCGCGGCCAGCGGCGATCGCACGATCGAGATGCCTGCGCGCGCCATCAGGCAGCCCAGCAGTACGCCCGGAAACAGCTCGAAGGCGAACGTCGTTCCGGTTCCCGTTGCCCAGCCGAACAGTGCGCTCGAGGCGCAGACGAGTGCCGCGAGCAGCGCGCAGCCTGCGGCGTCGCGGAGGCTGATACGGTGGAGCTGGGCGTCGAGCAGGCGCATGCGGCCAAAGTGCGCCCGTCCGGGTGGAGCATTCGTGAGGATCGAGGCCGGAGCACACCGGTGCGCACCGGCGCACTTGCGGCCTGACGGACGAGGCGCGGCTGCCTGCATCGGCGCGCACGCAACAAAAAAGCCGGCGCGGGGCCGGCTTCTTGCATACAGCGGAATCAGATGGTCGGGGAGACAGGATTCGAACCTGCGACTTCTACGTCCCGAACGTAGCGCTCTACCAGGCTGAGCTACACCCCGACGGCAGAGCCGCGAATTCTAGCGGTCCCCCACCCGCCTCGACAAGGGGGCGTGAATGTCGCGACGCCGCGGGCACGTCGGCATAGGGCGGCGGGCGACCGGCCGGTAAACTTCCGCGTCCAGCGTCCACCCCGCGGAGCCCGCGCTTGATCAAGCCACGCACGCCGGCCGGAGTCCTCGAACTCCTGCCGCCCGACCAGATCGCCTTCCAGCGCATGCTGGACGTCATCCGGCGCAATTTCGAGCGCTTCGGGTTCCTGCCCGTCGAGACGCCGGTCATGGAGCTGTCGGACGTGCTGCTGACCAAGTCGGGCGGCGAGACGGAGCGGCAGGTGTATTTCGTGCAGTCGACCGGCGCGCTCGAGAAGGGCGGCGAGGGGCTGCCGGAGATGGCGTTGCGCTTCGACCTCACCGTGCCGCTCGCGCGCTACGTCGCCGAACACGAGCACGAGCTGGCGTTTCCGTTCCGTCGATACCAGATGCAGCGCGTCTACCGCGGCGAGCGCCAGCAGCGCGGGCGGTTCCGCGAGTTCTACCAGTGCGACATCGACGTGATCGGCAAAGACGCGCTCTCGGTGCGCTTCGACGCCGAGCTGCCGGCGGTGATCCACAGCGTATTCTCCGAGCTGGACGTCGGCGCGTTCACGATCCACCTCAACAACCGCCAGCTCATGCGCGGCTTCTTCGAGCAGCAGGGCGTCGCCGATCCGCAGCTGCAGGCACTGGTGCTGCGCGAGGTCGACAAGCTCGACAAGCGCGGCGCCGACTATGTGCGCGAGACGCTGGCGGGCGAAGGCTTCGGACTCGCGGCGGATGCCGTCGACCGAATCCTGCGCTTCGTCGAAGTGCGCTCGACCTCGCGTGCCGATGCGATCGCCGTGCTCGACCGCCTCGGCGATCCCGCGAGTGGTGCGCCGAGCGAGGCCCTTCAGCGCGGCATCGCCGAGCTGCGCGAGGTGCTCGACCTCCTGCATGCGATGGGCGTCCCGGAATCGGCCTATGCGCTCAACCTGTCGATCGCCCGTGGGCTCGACTACTACACCGGCACCGTCTACGAGACAACGCTGAACGACTACCCGCAGATCGGCTCGATCTGCTCGGGCGGCCGCTACGAAGACCTCGCGAGCCATTACACGAAGTCGAAGCTGCCGGGCGTGGGCATTTCGATCGGCCTGACGCGCCTGTTCTGGCAACTGCGCGAGGCCGGGCTGCTCGGCCCGGCGGCGAGCACCGTGCAGGTGCTGGTCACGCAGATGGACGGCGCGCACCTGCCGCATTGCCTCGCGGTCGCCTCCGAGCTGCGCCACGCCGGCTTCAACACCGAGGTGGTGATGGAGCCGTCCAAGCTCGCCAAGCAGTTCCGCTATGCCGACCGCGCCGGCATCCGCTTCGTCGTGGTGCTCGGCGAGGACGAGATCGCGTCGAACCGCGTCACGGTGAAGGACCTGCGGCGCGAGGACCAGTTCCAGGTCGACCGCGCCGAGCTCGCCGCCACGCTGCGCGTGGAGCTCGCACAGCCGCAGGCGGCGCGCGCATGAAGCCCGTGCATCTGGATGGACGCTCGCTCACGCGCGCGCAGGTGCTCGCGGTCGCGCATGGCGCGCCGGTGGAGCTCGACGAGGCCGAGTTGCCCGCGGTTGCGCGCGCGGCACAATTCCTTGCGGAGCAGGTGGGCCGCGAGGAGCCGATCTACGGCGTCTCCACCGGTTTCGGGAGCAATGCCGATCGCCTGCTCGGCTCGTACCGCCTGCGCAATGGTGCAGGGCGCGACGCGGCGAATCCGCACGAGTCGCTCCATGCCGAGCTGCAGCGCAACCTGATCGTCACGCATGCGGTGTGCGTCGGGGAGCCGTTCGCGCCCACCGTCGTGCGCGCGATGCTCTGCATCCGCATCAATACGCTGATGCGCGGGCATTCGGGCATCCGCGTGGAGACCCTGCGCGCGCTCGTCGCGATGCTCAATGCGGGCGTGGTGCCCGTGGTGCCGCAGCTGGGCTCGGTTGGCGCGAGCGGGGACCTCGCGCCGCTCTCGCACCTGGCGATCGTGCTGCTCGGCGGCGGCGAAGCCTTCCACGAAGGCAAGCGCCTTCCCGGTGGCGAGGCGCTGCGACGCGCCGGGCTCGAGCCGGTCACGCTCTCGTACAAGGAGGGCCTGGCGCTCAACAACGGCACGGCGCAGATGCTTGCGACCGGCGTGCTCGCGCTCGGCAAGCTCGAGGATCTGCTCGACACCGCCGACCTCGCCGCGGCGATGACCGTCGACGCGTTCGCCGGCCGGCTCGGCGCCTTCGCCGAAGCGGTGCACGAGCTGCGGCCGCACCCCGGCCAGGTGGCCGTGGCGGCGCACCTCCGTCGCCTGCTCGAAGGCTCCACGCTCGCGGATATTCCCTACCACCTCGTGCCGCGCTTCCGCCCGTGGCTGCCGGAAAGCTGGGAGACCGACGAGGCCCGCGAACTGCGCTTCGACATCGGCTGGGACTGGGTGCCGACCTCGCAGCGGCACGGCCGCGAGAAGTTCTACCGGCGCTTCCGCCCCTTCCGCGGCGGCAAGAAGCACCAGCCGCAGGACAGCTATTCGCTGCGCTGCGTGCCGCAGGTGCACGGTGCCGTGCGCGACGCCGTCGCGCAGGCCGCGCGCGTGCTCGAGATCGAGCTCAATTCGCTCACCGACAATCCGATCGTCTTCCCCGACGCGCAGGCCGAGCACGTCGAGGAGCAGGTGGTGTCGGCGGGTCACTTCCACGGCATGCCGCTCGCGCTCGCGATGAGCTACGTGAAGGCATCGATCCCGGTGCTGGCGAGCATCGCCGAGCGCCGCCTCAACAAGCTGGTCGATCCCGCCACGAACGACGGCCTGCCGGGTTTCCTGATCGGCAACGAGGATGCGACCGAATCGGGCTTCATGATCGTGCAGTACACGGCGGCGGCGATCGTCAACGACCTGGCGAGCCGCGCGATGCCTGCGTCGGTGTATTCCATCCCGACCAGTGCGAATGCCGAGGACCACGTCTCGATGGGCGCGAACGAGGCGCGGCACGTGCTCGCGATGGTCGACGACCTCGGCAAGGTGCTGGGCCTCGAGTTGTATACCGCAGCGCAGGCGCTGGACCTTCGTCGCGACATGATCAACGCGGCGCGCGCGCTGGCCCGGGACTCGTCGACCGAGCAGCTCGCGACAAAGGTCGCGGGCGCACCGCTCGCCGGCGGGGACGGGCATGCGCAGTTCCTCGACGAAGTCGAGCAGTTGCGCGCCGAGCTGGCCTCCGCCGAAGCCTTCGGCCCGGGCCGTGCGGTGGCCGCGGCGCATGCAGCGATCCGCGAGAGCATCGCCTTCATGCCGTTCGACCGCGCGATGGACGGCGACGTGCAGGCGGCGGTACGGCTCGTGACCGAGGGCCGCGTGCTCGCGGCGGCGCGCGCGGCGCTCTGCGGCTAGGGAACGGCCCTGCGACGCGGCCGCCGAGTCGGGGCTGGCGCGTCGCGGTTGGCGCGCTCACACAGCATCGGCGCCGCTCCGGTGCCGACCCGTTATTCGCTCGTTGCGTACATCCGAGGATCGTAGGGCCCCCACGCCCGTCGCCGTCGAACAGGCCAGTTCCGCGGCTCTGGCGCCTGCAGCCTCGGCGAGATCACGGGTGCGCGGTAAGCCACCGCGCGCGACTTGGTGACCGCAGCCCTGTATCGGCGCGGAGCGCAGCACTCGCACTGCACCCATGCGACGGCGGCCGTCGGCACACGGCACAAGGCACAAGGCACACGGCGGCCGCCATTCCCCGAGAAGGTGCACGCACCACATAAGTGTTGACGTCGCCCCTTACCGTCGCCACAATGTGATAACGCATTAATACATTGGACGACGATGAAACGCCGCCCGCCGTTGGACGCTGCCGAGAGGCAGGCGTCGCTCGAATCGCTCTCGCGGGCGCTGGCGGCGCTCGAGCGCCCCGCCGACGTACTCGCCTTCCTCGAGGATCTCTGCACCCCCGCGGAGCTCGAGGCCATGGCGGACCGCTGGCGCGTGGTGCCGCTGATCCGCGAGGGCGTGCCCTACCGCGAAATCCACGACCGCACGCTCGTCAGCGTGACCACGATCGGGCGTGTCGCCCGGACCCTCGAGCGCGGAACGGGCGGCTACGGCACGGCCATCGAGCGCAGCCTCAGCAAAGTCACCGAGTAATTCCCCATGAGCATCGTCCCCGAACCCCGTGACCGCCTGCGGATCGCGATCCAGAAGTCCGGCCGCCTTGCGGACCCCGCGCGAGCACTCCTCGGCGCCTGCGGGCTGAGCTGGCGCGAGAGCCGCGACCGCCTCTTCTGCTACGGCGAGGCGCTTCCGATCGACCTGCTTCTGGTGCGCGACGACGACATCCCCGGCCTCATCGCCGACGGCGTCTGCGACCTCGGCATCGTCGGGCGCAACGTGCTGCAGGAACAGGACCGCGACCGTCGCCGCGGTGGCGCGCCGACGGCCTTCCGCGAACTGCGCGCGCTCGGCTTCGGCGGCTGCCGGCTCGCGCTCGCCGTGCCGGACGGTTGGGACTGGCGCGGCCCCGAGCAGCTCGAAGGGCGGCGCATCGCGACCAGCTACCCCGCGCTGCTGCAGGCCTGGCTCGACGAGCAGGGCATCGGCGCGGAGGTGGTGATGCTCTCGGGCTCGGTCGAGATCGCGCCGCGCCTCGGGCAGGCCGACCTCGTCTGCGACCTCGTCTCCAGCGGCGCGACGCTCGCGGCGAACCAGCTCAAGCCGGTCGCGACGCTGCTGGAGAGCGAGGCGGTGCTCGCGGCGCCCGCGAACGACTTCGATGGCGAGCGCGCCGGCCTCGCGGAGCTGCTGCTGCGTCGCCTGGACGGCGCCCTGCGCACCCGCCACAGCCGCCTGCTGATGTTCCAGGCCCAGCGCAGCGCACTGCCGCAACTCCTCCCGCTGCTGCCCGACGCGGACGCCCCGACGATGCTGCAGGTGGACGGCGCCGACCGGCTCGCGCTGCAGGCGCTCTGCCACGGCCGGCTCACCTGGCAACGGCTCGAGGACCTCAAGCGTGCCGGCGCGCAGGGGCTGATGGTGCTGCCCGTCGAGAGCATGCTGGCATGAGGACGATCCGCTGGTCCGAGCTGGACACCGCACAGCGCGAGGAGGCGCTGCGGCGTCCCGCGCAGCGCAGCGCGGGCGAGGTCACCCAGGCCGTCGCCGACCTGATCGCCGACGTGCGCGCCCGCGGCGACGCCGCGCTGCGCGAGCTCACGCAGCGGTTCGACGGCGTCGTGCTGGACGATTTCCGGGTCGGCCGCGCGGAGATCGACGCCGCGCGCGACGCGCTGCCTGCCGCCCTCGTGGCGGCGATCGACGACGCGGCGTCGCGCATCGAGGCCTTCCACCGCGCCGGCATGACGCCGGAAATCCGCGTCGAGACGGCGCCGGGCGTGCAGTGCGAGCGCATGCTACGGCCGATCCGCCGCGTCGGCCTGTACGTGCCGGCCGGATCCGCGCCGCTGCCGTCCACGGCACTGATGCTCGGCGTTCCCGCGCGCCTGGCCGGCTGCACGGGCGCCGTGCTCTGCACGCCGCCGCGCCCGGACGGCAGCGCCGATCCCGCGGTGCTCTACGCGGCATCGCGCTGCGGGATCACCACGATCTTCAGGCTCGGCGGCGTCCAGGCGATCGCCGCGATGGCGTTCGGCACGACGGCCGTGCCCAAGTGCGACAAGCTGTTCGGCCCGGGCAACGGCTGGGTCACCGAAGCCAAGCGCCAGGTCTCCATGGCCGATGGTGGCGCGGCGATCGACATGCCGGCCGGCCCGTCGGAAGTACTCGTCATAGCCGATGCCGGAGCGAACCCGGCCTTCGTCGCGGCGGACCTGCTGTCGCAGGCCGAGCACGGGCCCGACTCGCAGGTGCTGCTGGTCACCGACGACGCGCGCCTGCTCGACGCGGTGCGCGTGGCGGTCGATGCGCAGCTCGCCCGGCTCCCGCGCGCGGACATCGCGCGGCGCGCACTGGAGCAGTCGCGCCTCGTGCTCACCGACTCGCTCGACGACGCTTTCGACGTCAGCAATGCCTACGCGCCCGAGCACCTGATCCTCGCGCTGCGCGACGCACGCGCGTGGCTGCCGCGCGTCGAGGTGGCCGGCTCGGTCTTCCTCGGCGACTGGGCGCCGGAAGCGCTCGGCGATTACTGCAGCGGCACCAACCACGTCTTGCCCACCGGTGGCGCCGCGCGCACGACGGGCGGGCTGAGCGTGGCGAGCTTCCAGGTCGCGATCACGGTGCAGGAGGTCGCGCAGGGCGGCCTGCGGGCGATCGGGCCGTGCGCCGTCGAGCTCGCCTCGGCGGAGGGGCTCGACGCGCATCGCAGTGCGGTCGCGCTCCGGCTGGAGGCGCTCGCATGAGCGCACCGCTCGACCTGGTTCGCGAGGACCTGCGCGATTTCGCCGGCTATCGCTCCGCGCGCAGCGAGCGCCTCGACGGCGACGTCTGGCTCAATGCGAACGAGGGCGCGGTCGCGAACTTAGCCGATCTCTCCGCCACGCTGCGCCGCTATCCGGACCCGCAGCCGATGCGCCTGCGCACGGCCCTCGCGGAGTTGTACGGCTGCCGGCCCGAGCAGGTGCTGGCCGGGCGGGGCAGCGACGAGGCGATCGACCTGCTGGTGCGCGCCCTGTGCCGCCCCGGCGGCGACGCGATCGTGGTGACGTCGCCGACCTTCGGCATGTACGCGGTCAGCGCGCGGCTGAATGCGACGCCGGTGGTGGACGTGCCGCTGCGCGACGGCGTGGACGGCTTCACCTGCGACTTCGATGCCGTCGCCGAAGCGGCGATCGCCCGCGGCGCGAAGCTCGTCTTCCTGTGCTCCCCGGCTAATCCCACCGGGGGTGCGCTGCCCCTCGCGGCGGTGGATGCGCTGGCTGCGCGCCTCGAGGGCCGGGCGCTCGTGGTGGTCGACGAGGCCTACCAGGAGTTCGCCGACGGCGCCTCCGCCATTTCGCTCCTCGACCGCCGCCCGGGCATCGCCGTGCTGCGCACGCTGTCGAAGGCGCACGCGCTGGCCGGCGTTCGCCTCGGCAGCGTCGTCGCCGACGCCCGGCTGATCGAGGTGCTGCGCCGCTGCCAGGCGCCGTATCCGCTGCCTGCGCCCGTCGTCGCAGCGGTGCTCGCCGCGCTGTCGCCGGCGGCCCGCGCAGCGACGGTCAGCAGCGTCGCCACGGCCGTCCGCGAACGCGCGCGGCTCACGGCGGCGCTCGCATCGGTGCAGGGCATTCGTCGCGTCTACCCGTCGCAGGCGAATTTCCTGCTCGTGCGCTTCTCCGATGCGCAGGCGGCCTTCGAGCGCCTGCTCGAGGCGGGAATCGTCGTGCGCGACATGCGTGCGAATCCCGCGCTCGGCGATGCGCTGCGCATCAGCGTCGGCCGGCCGGACGAGAACGATCGCGTCGTCGCCGCGCTCGCGGCGCGGGTGGCCGCATGAGCCGGCCGATCCTGTTCGTCGATCGCGACGGCACCCTCATCGAGGAGCCCGCGGACTTCCAGATCGACGCATACGAAAAGCTTCGCTTCGTGCGCGACGTGGTGCCGTCGATGCTGCGCCTGCGCGACGCCGGCTACGACTTCGTGATGGTCACCAACCAGGACGGCCTCGGCACGCCGGCGTTCCCGCGCGCGACGTTCGATGGCCCGCATGCGCTGATGATGCAGCTGTTCGAGAGCCAGGGCATCGCCTTCCGCGACGTGCTCATCGACACCAGCTTCCCGGCCGACAATGCGCCGACGCGCAAGCCGCAGATCGGCCTCGCGCTGCCCTACCTGCGCGATCGCGACATCGACTGGTCACGCTCGGCCGTGGTCGGCGACCGGCCCACCGACGTCGAGTTCGCGCGCAACCTCGGCGTGCGCGCGTTCCAGCTGCGCACCGCCGCCTTCGGCGGCGAGTGGGATTGGCCCGGCATCGCGCATGCCCTGGTCGATGCGCCGCGCACCTCGCGGCTCAGCCGGCGAACGAAGGAGACGGCGATCGAAGTCGAGGTCGACCTCGACCGTGCCGCCGAGCCCGACGTCGAAACCGGCCTGGGCTTCTTCGACCACATGCTCGAACAGCTCGGCAAGCACGGCGGCTTCGCGTTGCGTGTGCGCTGCGAGGGCGACCTGCACATCGACGAGCACCACACCGTCGAGGACGTCGCGCTCGCGCTCGGGCAGGCATTGCGCGAGGCGCTCGGCGACAAGCGCGGCATCGGCCGTTACGGCGCCGACCCCGCGCCGGCCGCCGGCGCGGTCACGCTGCCGATGGACGAGACGCTCGCGAGCGCCGCGGTCGACTTCTCGGGTCGCCCGTACTTCGTCTTCGACGGCGCCTTCGTGCGCGAGGCGGTCGGCGACCTGCCCACCGAGCTGGTGCCGCACTTCTTCCGGTCGCTCTGCGAGACGGCGGGCCTCAACCTGCATCTGCGCGTGCGCGGCGGCAACGACCACCACGTGGTCGAGGCGAGCTTCAAGGCGGTGGCGCGCGCGCTGCGACAGGCCATCGCACGCTCGGGGCATGATCTCCCCAGCACCAAGGGCGTGCTGTGAACGTCGTGCTCATCGATGCGGGCGGCGCGAACATCGGCTCGGTGCGGTACGCCTTCGAGCGGCTGGGCGCGAGCGCGCGGCTGAGTGCCGACCCGGCCGAGATCGCCGCCGCCGAGCGCGTGGTGCTGCCCGGGGTGGGCGCCGCACCGGCCGGCATGGCGCGGCTGCACGAGCTCGGGCTCGTCGAGTTGGTGCGCTCGCTGCGGCAGCCGCTGCTCGGCGTCTGCCTCGGGATGCAGCTGCTCTTCGATTCGTCGGAGGAGGGCGACGTCGACTGCCTCGGGCTGCTGCCCGGGCGCGTGCGACGCCTGCCCGAAGCGCCGGGCATCCGCGTGCCGCACATGGGCTGGAACCGTCTTGCGCGGCGTCGCGAGGATCCGCTCCTCGCCGGGGTCGCCGAGGGCGAGGCCGCCTACTTCGTCCACAGCTATGCGGCGCCGGTGACGGACGCCGCCCTCGCCACCTGCGAGCACGGCGTGCCGTTCGCGGCGGTGGTGCGCGACGGGCTGCGCATGGGCGCGCAGTTCCACCCCGAGCGCTCCGCCGCCGCCGGTGCCCGGCTGCTCGAAAACTTCCTCCGGATCGAGCCATGAGCGACTTCGAGCTGTACCCCGCGATCGACGTGCGCGAAGGCCGCGTGGTGCGCCTGCGCCAGGGCGATTACGCGCAGGAGACGCGCTACGACACCGATCCGGTCGCACTCGCGATCGACTACGAGCGCTCGGGCGCGCGCTGGCTGCACCTGGTGGACCTCGACGCCGCGCGTGACGGCGGGTGGACGCTCGCGCCGCTGCTCGAGCGCCTGCGGGCCGAGACCGGGCTGCGCGTGCAGAGCGGGGGCGGCGTGCGCTCGGAGGTGGACGTCGAGCGCCTGCTGCGCGCCGGCGTCGACCGCGTCGTGATCGGCTCGCTCGCTGTTCGCAAGCCGGACCTCGTGAGTACGTGGCTCGTGCGTTACGGCGTCGAGCGCATCACCGTCGCGCTCGACACGCGCCCGGACGAACGTGGCCGCTGGACGCTGCCCACCGCCGGGTGGACGCAGGGCAGCAACGCGCGGCTCGAGCACGTCCTCGACCGCTATCGCGATGCCGGCCTTCGCCACCTGCTGTGCACCGACATCGGGCGCGACGGGATGCTGGCCGGTCCCAACCTCGAGCTCTACGCGCGATTGCACCGGCACGCGCCGGAAGTGCGGCTGCAGGCATCCGGCGGCGCCCGCGAGGCGGCGGACGTCGATGCCGCCCGCGCCGCGGGCTGTGCGGGGATCGTGCTCGGCAAGGCCCTGCTCGACGGCCGCTTCACGCTCACCGATGCGGTCGAACGGCTGCGAACGCCGGTGGGTGCGACATGCTGAGCCGGCGCATCATCCCCTGCCTCGACGTCCGCGACGGTCGCGTCGTGAAGGGCGTGCGCTTCCGCGACCACGTCGACATGGGCGATATCGTCGAACTCGCGCTGCGCTACCGCGACGAGGGTGCCGACGAGCTCGTCTTCTACGACATCACCGCGAGCCCCGAGGCGCGGCGCGTGGATCGCGACTGGATCGAGCGCGTCGCGCGGCTGATCGACATCCCGTTCTGCGTCGCCGGCGGCATCCGCTCGGTCGAGGACGCGCGCATCGTGCTGCACGCCGGCGCCGACAAGGTTTCGATCAACACCCCCGCACTCGATCGGCCCGAACTCATCGACGAACTCGCCGACGCCTTCGGCGTGCAGTGCGTGGTCGTGGGCGTGGATTCGCTGCGCGACGAGGATGGCGAGTGGCGCGTGCGCCAGTACACCGGTGACCCGTCGCGTACCCGGGCGCTCGCACGCCTCACGCTCGACTGGATCGCCGAGGCGCAGGACCGTGGCGCCGGCGAGATCGTGCTGAACTGCATGGGCAGCGACGGCGTGCGCACCGGCTACGACATCGTGCAGCTCCGCGCCGCGCGCGCCGCCTGCCGTGTTCCGTTGATCGCCTCGGGCGGTGCGGGCAGCGCCGCGCACTTCGTCGACGTCTTCCGCGAGGCCGACGTGGACGGTGCACTCGCGGCGAGCGTCTTCCACGCGGGGGACGTCGCGATTCCAGCCCTGAAGCGGCAGCTCGACGCCGCGGGGATCGAGGTCCGCCATGTCTGAGGCGCCCTTCATTCCCGCGTTCGACGTCGTCCAGATCGATTTCGCCAAGCAGGACGGGCTCGTGCCTGCGGTGGTCCAGGACGCCGCCACGTTGCGCGTGCTGATGCTCGGCTACATGGACGCCGCGGCACTGCGGCACACCTGCGAGACGCGCCGGGTCACGTTCTTCAGCCGCAGCAAGCAGCGCCTGTGGACGAAGGGCGAGTCGTCCGGCCACGTGCTGGAACTGGTCGACCTGCAGCTCGACTGCGATGCCGACACGCTGCTGGTGCTCGCGACGCCGCAGGGCCCGACGTGCCACCTCGACCGGGCGAGCTGCTTCCCGTCCGCGCCCGGCGGCTTCCTCGGCGAACTCGATGCGCTCATCGCGCGTCGGCAGCGCGAACGTCCGGAGGGGCGCTACACCACGCGGCTATTCGAGGGTGGGGTGCGCCGCATCGCGCAAAAGGTGGGCGAGGAGGGCGTCGAGACCGCGCTGGCGGCGGTCGCGCAGGACGCCGATGCCCTGCGGGGCGAGGCAGGCGACCTGCTGTATCACCTGCTGGTGCTGCTGCACGCCCGCGGCCTCGCGTTGGCCGATGTGGAGGCGCTGCTGCGTGAGCGGCACGCGGCCGGCTGACGGCCCCGGCACGGCGTCGGCGCGGCCCGCTGCTAGGCTCTGCAGCGCCTCCGCGACCGATGCCCGCCGTGCGCCACGCCATCGCCTCCCTGCTCGTTGTCCTGCTCGGCGTCGCCGGGCCTGCCCGTGCCGCGGTCTGCGAACCGGTCGTCTTCGAGGATCGCGACGGCGACGGCCGGCGTGATGCGCGGGAGCCGGGCGTTCCCGGCGTCCGCGTCTCCGACGGCCTGCGCATCGCCATCACCGGACGCGACGGCCGCTATGCACTGCCGCCCACGCCGGGGCGGCCGCTGTTCGTCATCAAGCCGGCGGGCTACCGGGTCGGCACGCGCGACGACGGCCTGCCAGCGCACTGGCAGCCGGTGCCCGACCCGCAGGCGCCCGCGTTGCGCTACGGCGGCCTGCCCCGCGACGGCGCGCACTGCGGCGCATTCGCGCTGCGTCGCGAACCTGCCCGTCGGCGCCCACTCGACGTGCTCGTCTTCGCCGACCCCCAGACCGCGACACTCACCGACGTGGGCCACTACGCCCGCGACGTCGTCGATCCCCTGGTCGCCGCGCACGGCGGCGCACGTGCGGCGGACGTTGGCCTGACGCTCGGCGACGTCGCCAACGACGACCTCGCCCTCTATCCGGCGCTCAACGCGGTGACGCGCCGGCTGCGTACGCCGTGGCTGCATGCGGCCGGCAATCACGACCTCGACTTCGACGCGCCGGACGACGCGCATTCGCTCGACACGTTCCGCCGGCATTTCGGCCCCGACACCTTCGCCTGGGAGGAGCCCGAGGCGGTCTTCGTCGTGCTCGACGACGTGATCTACCGGCCCGAACAGCGACCCGCCTACGTGGGCGGCCTGCGCGAGGACCAGTTCACCTTCCTCGAGGCCTACCTGCCCACGCTCGATCCGCGGCGCCTGCTCGTTCTGGCACTGCATATTCCGCTGTTCGACGAGGACGGCCGCGAGACCTTCCGCCACGCCGACCGCGAGCGTCTGTTCCGTCTGCTGGAGCGCTTCCCGAAGCGGCTCGTGCTCAGCGGCCACGGGCACGTGCAACGCCATGTCTTCCACGACCGCGCACGCGGCTGGCGCGCCGAGGCCCCGCTGCACGAGTTCAACGTCGGCGCCGTCTGCGGCGCGTTCTGGTCGGGCGTACGCGATGCGCAGGGCATCCCGGACGCGACGATGGCCGATGGCA
This sequence comes from Lysobacter humi (ex Lee et al. 2017), assembly GCF_054781815.1. Lineage (NCBI taxonomy): Bacteria > Pseudomonadati > Pseudomonadota > Gammaproteobacteria > Lysobacterales > Lysobacteraceae > Lysobacter > Lysobacter humi (ex Lee et al. 2017). Next base: position 319,501 of record NZ_BAAGTR010000009.1, read on the forward strand.
CTCCGAACGGCCATGCCCGCATGCGCGTGGATGCACGGGGGGACTACGCACTGAGCTGGCATCCGGCACGCCTCGGCGACGGTGGTCCGTCGGCGACGTCCGCAATGGCGCTCCATGCGCCGCGCGTGCTGCGCCGCGGTGCGTACCCGGCCTGGGGCGTCTATGCGAACGTCTTCATGGCGCACACAGGCTCGCGCGTGGAATACCGCGTGGACGGGGGCGACTGGCGTCCTATGCCGCGCGTCGAACGCCCGGATCCGCGACTGCTGGCCGAGAACGTTCGCGACGACGAGGCCGCGCGGCCGCGCGGCTACGACCGCTCGCCGGAAGCACAGCCCTCCACGCATCTGTTCCGCGGCGCACTGCCGACCGACCTCGCCGCAGGCACGCACCGTGTCGACGTGCGGCATCTCGACCCGTGGCAAGGCGAACAGCGCGCGTCGATCGACTACCGTCTCGACGAGGTCGCGCCCTGAGCCGTGGTCACACGCCGACGTCGGCGAAGCGCTCCACCCGCCGGTGGCCGCCGGTCGCATCGCCGCGGCGCGGCTGCGGATAGTCCTCGAGGCGGTCGACCAGCACGGTCTGCAGGCCCGCCTCGCGCGCGGCGTCGAGCTCCTCCACGATGTCCGAGAGGAACAGGATGTCGCCGGGTTGCTGCCCGACGCCCTCCGCGATGCGACGGTAGCTCGCCGCCTCGCGCTTGCCGCCGATTTCGGTGTCGAACCAGCCCGAGAACAGACTTGTGAGGTCACCGGCAGAGCTGTGGCCGAAGAACAGGCGTTGCGCCGGCACGCTGCCCGACGAGTAGACGTACAGCGGCAGGCCGGCGGCATGCCATTCGCGAAGAGCCTCGGCCGCGTCCGGATACATGTGCGCGGTGAAGTCGGCATTGCGATAGCCGGCGTCCCAGATCATCCCCTGCAGCGCCTTGAGCGCGGTGTGCTTGCGGTCCTGGTCGATCCAGCCCTGAAGGATTTCCACGATCGTGTCGTCGCTGCACACCGCGCCGTGCTCGGTCGCCACCGCATCGAGCCAGCGACGCACCTCGGGCTCGCCGCCGCGCTCGCGCACGAAGCCGGGCAGCGCACGGCGCGCGTACGGGAACAGCACGTCCTTGACGAACGAGATGCTGCTGGTCGTGCCTTCGATGTCGGTGAGGATCGCGCGGACGGGCATGGGGGGCTCGCGGGTCGGTGTCAGTGAAAAGGGCCCGACGCGCGGCGCCGGGCCCTGCGGGTACGCGGGGTCCCGGCGTCAGGCGGTCGGATCCTTCTCGAAGCGCGGGAAGCGCTGCGCGATATCGGTGCCGGTGAAGTGGCCGATCCAGCCGTCGGGCTGCTGGAAGAAGCGGATCGCCACGAAGTTGGGCTCCGGTCCCATGTCGAACCAGTGGTGCGTGGAATCCGGCACCGAGATCAGGTCGCCGGCTTCGCAGACCATCTCGTAGACCTTGCCGTCCACGTGCAGCGTGAACATGCCCGATCCGGCGACGAAAAAGCGCACCTCGTCTTCCTTGTGGAAATGCTCGTCAAGGAACTTTTTGCGCGCCTCCTCGCGATGCGGCGCATCGGGCGCGATCGAGACCACGTCGACCGTGGTGAAGCCCCGCTCGGCGACGATGCGGTCGATGTCGGCCCGGTAGGCGTCGAGGATCACGTCGGGCGCGTCGCCCGGCTGGATGGGCTTGCTGGCTTCCCACCGCTCGAAGCCCACGCCGATCGGCGCGAGCTCGCGCGCGATGGCCTCGGCGTCGGTCGAGGTGAAGTCGGGGCGGTCCGGCGTGGACGCGTCGAAGATGCGCAGGCGGCTCATGGCAGTGTCCGGGATTCGTCAATGCGCCGGCGACGCCGGCACGTAGGTCGCGCCGACGCGGCGCATCTCCAGCTCGCAGGCGAGCAGGAATTCGAAGGCTTCGAGGTGGCGGCGCGCCTCGGGCATGTCGCGGCCCCAGGCGTACAGGCCGTGCCCCTCGATCAGGTAGCCCCACAGCGGGCCGGCGTCGAGCAGCGCTTCCACCTGTGCGGCGAGCTCGGGCATGTCCTGCGAATTCGGCAGGACCGGCAGGTCGAGCAGGGTCTCATGCGTCGTGTTGCCCGCGAAGGCCTTGAGCAACTCGTAGCCCTCCAGGCGGACGCGCCCCTCGCGCGCGTACAGGCGCGAGGCGACGGTCTGGTTCATCGAGTGCGTGTGCAGCACGCAGCCGATGTCGGGAAACCGCTTGTACAGCTGCGTATGCAGCAGCGTTTCGGCCGACGACTTCTGCGTCGTGGCGACCGGCGCGCCCTCGAGGTCCACGACCATGATGTCCGCATCGACCAGCCGGCCCTTGTCGCGCCCGGAGACGGTGATCGCCGCGTGCCCGGCGTCCATCCGGCGCGAGAAGTTGCTGCTCGTCGCGGGCGTCCAGCCGCGCGCGGCGAGCTCGCGCACGTTCACGATGATTTCGCCGGCGGCCTGCGCGAGGCGTTCGGGGTCGTAGGGGAGCACGTCGGTCATCGGGCGATTTTAGGGCAGCCGGCGTCGGTGGCGTGCATTGCCGCAACGGCGCCCGCCGCCGCGCCAAAGAAAACGGCGCGGTTGCCCGCGCCGTCTCCTTGCATCCGAACGTCGCGGCCGCTGGGCGTCAGCGGCCGGGCGCGTCTTCCTTGAACTCGGGAAGCTCCGGGCCGTCGATCTGGCCGAGCCCCTTGTTCAGGCGGGAATTGCGCATGCCGTACAGGAAGTACAGCACGATCGCGCCGACCGCGTACCAGGCGAAGAACACCAGCACGCGGGTCTCGACGGTGAAGATCAGCGCGAAGCAGGCCAGGATGCCCAGCGCCGGGAGCACCGGGTACAGCGGGACGCGGAAGCCGCGCGGAATCTCCGGATGCGTGCGGCGCAGCCAGATGACCGCCAGGCAGACGATGCCGAAGGCCGCCAGTGTGCCGACCGAGGTCATGTCGCCCAGGGTGTTGATGTCGAAGAAGGCCGCCGCGAACGCGGTCAGCACGCCGACGAGCACCGTGTTCACCCACGGGGTCTTGAACTTCGGATGGATCGTCGAGAAGACGCGGGGCAGCAGGCCGTCGCGCGCCATCGTGTAGAAGATGCGCGTCTGGCCGTACATGAGCACCAGCACCACCGAGGTCAGGCCGACGATCGCGCCCACCTTGATCAGCTTGGCGAACCAGCCCCACTGCGGGCCCAGTGCATCGACCGCGACCGCGACCGGATCCGGCACGTTCAGCGTCTTGTAGTTGACGACGAGCGTGAGGACGATCGAGACCAGGATGTAGAGCAGGGTGCAGACCGCAAGCGAGCCGATGATGCCGATCGGCATGTCCTTCTTCGGGTTCTTCGCTTCCTGCCCGGCGGTCGAGACCGCCTCGAAGCCGATGTAGGCGAAGAACACGATGGACGCCGCGCGGAACACGCCACCCCAGCCGAACTCGCCCTTCTCGCCGGTCGCTGCCGGGATGAAGGGATCCCAGTTGCCCTTGAGCGTGTCGAAGTTCTGGATGACGAACCAGCCGACGACCAGGATGAAGGCGACGATCACCGACATCTTGATCGCGACGATGATGTTGTTGACCTTCGCGCTCTCGGAGACGCCGACGACGAGCAGGCCGGCCAGCGCGAGGCAGATCAGCAGCGCGGGCAGGTTGAACAGCGTGGTCACCGGGTTGCCCGCGGCGTCGAGCACCGGCGCGCCATCGCGGACCAGCGCATGGCCCGCGGGGCCGGTCAGCTCCGGCGGGATCACGAGCCCGTAGTCGCCGAGCAGGCTGACCACGTAACCGGACCAGCCGACCGCCACCACCGACGCCGCCAGGCCGTACTCGAGCAGCAGCAGCGCACCCATGATCCAGGCGGCAAACTCGCCGATGGTCGTGTAGCTGTAGGTGTAGGCCGAGCCCGAGACGGGCAGGGTCGACGACAGCTCCGCGTAGCAGAGGCCCGCGAGCGCGCAGACGATGCCGGCCACGAGGAACGAGAGGAGGACGGCAGGACCGGCGTGCAGGGCGGCGGCATTGCCGGTGCGGACGAAGATGCCCGCGCCGATGATGCAGCCGATGCCGAGGAAGACGAGGTTCCAGGGCCCGAGCGTGCGCTTGAGCTGGCTGGTCTCGGTCTCCATCTGCACCTGCGCGACGCTCTTGCGCATGAGCATGCGGCTGACGAGGCCGCGGTTGGGAGTGGTCGCCATTGAATCAGGTTCCCCTTGATCGAAAACGGTGCGCGCGCGGGCGCGTGGCCCGCCCGGCTCGGCGGTGTATGCAACCCGGCGACCTTAGCCGGCAGTGGCGCACCGCACAAGTCGCGCCCCGCCTAAACAGGGATAATGCTGCGACGCACCACTCCGGGCTTCCGCATGACTGCACGTCGCGACGTATCGAACGTCCCATTCAGGCGCCTGCTCGATGACTACGCCGTGCGCCGGCCGGAGGACGCGGCCGTTGTCGCGCACTTCGTGGAGCTGCTCTCGGAGACGGCGCACGACCCGTTCGCGCGCGAACGCCTCGCCGGCCACTTCACCGGATCCGCCTGGCTCGTCGACCGCACGGGCGAGCGCGTGCTGCTTACCCATCACCGCAAGCTCGCCCGATGGCTGCAGCTCGGCGGCCATGCCGACGGCGATGCGGACCTCGCGCGGGTCGCCCTGCGCGAGGCGGAGGAGGAGTCGGGACTGACGGGGCTGACGCTCGAGTCCGGCCTGTTCGACTTGGACCGCCACTGGATCCCCGAGCGCCACGACGTACCGGCGCATTGGCACTACGACGCACGCTTCGTCGTGCGCGCAGGCGATGACGAAGCGTTCGTCGTGGGCGAGGAATCCCTCGACCTCGCATGGCGCCGCGTCGATTCGCTGGTGGACGATCCCGACGCCGACGACTCCGTGCGCCGGATGGCGCGCAAGTGGCTCGCGCGCGCCGGCTGATCCGGGTTCAGTCCTCGATGCGCTCTTCGAACGGCGCGAGCAGGGCAATCACGCGCGCATCGTCGCGGTAGCGCGCGCGGAGGTCGGCGAGCCGCCGGTCCGTGCCCGCGCAGGCGGTGCGCACGCCTTCGACGAGCGCACGGCGTCGTGCACGGTCGGCGTCGGAATCCGTCTCCGGCCAGGGCTCGCCGCGGAAGTGATCGCAGGCGTCGCGGTCCTCGACGAAGGCGCGAACGTCGGCCGGATAGGCGCACAGGTCCGCACCTGCCGTCGAGAGTCGGGGCGGCACGCAGCTGCCAGGCGCAGCCACGACGGGCGTGCCCGCCGACGACACGCGATCGCCCGCCGGCGCGCTCGCGCAGCCCGCCAAGGCGACGGCGAGCGCGAGCACGGTCAGCTCAGTCCGCACGGCCGGCGAACTCGCCCGTCGTCGTGTTGACGAGCACGCGCTCTCCCTGGGCGATGTATTCGGGGACCATGATCTCGATGCCCGTCGACAGGCGCGCGGGCTTCGGGCGCTTGGTCGCCGTACCGCCCTTGAGCTCCGGCGGCGTCTCGATCACCTCCAGCACGACCGACTGGGGCAGCTGCAGCCCCACCGGCGCGTCGTCGATGATCTGCACGTAGCAACCCGCGAGGTCGGGCACGATGTAGCCGGCCATGTCGCCGACGCTCGCGGCGTCGAGGGTGTACGGCGTGTAGTCCTCGTCGTCGAGGAAGACGAAGGCGTCGCCGTCCATGTACGAGAACGTCGCCTGGCGCCGCGCGAGGTCGACCTCGCGCAGGTCGTCGTCGCCGTCGAAGCTGGCGTCGAGCTTGTTGCCGCCGGGCACGCTGTACATGGTGAAACGGAAGCGCACGTTGCCGCCGCGGCCCTGCGGGCTGCTGCGCTCGATGTCGCGGATCTGGTAGACGCCGCCGTTGTGCTCGACGACGTTGCCCTTCTTGATGTCGTAGGCCTTCATTGCAGTCCCCGGTTACTTCGGCGCGAGGCGCGTCGCGCCGTCGAGGCGGATGGTCTCGCCGTTGAGGTAGGTGTTGCCGAGGATGTACGCCGCCAGGTCGGCGAACTCCTCGGGCCGGCCCAGGCGCGACGGGAACGGGATCGACGCCGCAAGAGACTGCTGGACGGACTCCGGCATGCCGTCGACCATCGGCGTCCAGAACACGCCGGGTGCAATGGTCATGACGCGGATGCCGAAGCGCGCGAGCTCGCGGGCCATCGGCAGCGTCATGCCGACCACGCCGCCCTTCGACGCCGAGTACGCCGCCTGGCCGATCTGGCCTTCGTAGGCCGCGACGGACGCGGTGTGGATGATCACGCCGCGCTCGCCGTCGTCGCCGGCCTCGTTGCCCTGCATCACCTGCGCACAGGCCTTGGCGACGTTGAAGCTGCCGATGAGGTTCACCATCACGGTCGTGGCGAACTGCGACAGCGGCATCGGGCCGTCCTTGCCGAGCATGCGCCCGGACCCGAGGATGCCCGCGCAGTTGACCGCGACATTGAGGCCGCCGAGGAATTCGACGGCCGCAGCGACGTTCGCAGCGACGCCGGCTTCGTCCGTCACGTCGGTGCGCACATAGCGCGAGGCGGCCTCGCCGAGCGACTGCACCGCAGCCGCGCCCTTCTCGTCGTTCACGTCGAACAGGACGACGCGCCCACCGGCGGCGACGATCCGCTGGGCGACGGCGAAGCCGAGGCCGGAGACGCCGCCGGTGATGACGGCGCGGGCGTTGGAGAGCTGCATGGGGGGTCCTCGAAGCGGGGAGGCGGCGATTCTAGCGGCTGGCGACGGCTTTACGGCGTTGGGCGGCCCAGGCCGTCGCGGTGTGGGCGGACGGGCTCAGCAGATCGAAAGCACGACACCGTCGCCGCGTTCGGCGGCGCCGGAATAGAAGCGGACGAGCTCGCGGAAGTTTTCGACGAGGTAGTCGAGCGCCTCGTCCGCGTCGCGTGCGCACATGTCGGCGAGGTAGACATCCGCGGCCTGCATTGCAGGTGGATCGAAGCGGGAACGGAACTCGGCGTCGTCGATGCCGGCGAGCGCCGTCGCGACCTCGCGTACTGCGCCCGGGCGCAGCAGGCGGGCGGGCCCGTACCCAACGTCCTCGCCTGCAGGCTCGCCGCCGAGGATGGCCGCGGCGAGCGGGCCGTCGCCGCCCCAGGCATCGCCCGTAAGCATGTAGTGGATGCAGTGCCAGGCCTTGTCGAGGTCCGTCGCCGCGGTCGGCTCTCCGTCCTCCTCGTCGATGAGCGCCTCGATCAGCTCGGGATCATCACGGAGCCGTTCGAGCGTGGCGGCATCGACCGCGTGCAGGCAGGCGAGCATTCCCATAGCAGGTCCTTCAGCGTTGTGGGCGACGTCGCCGCAACTTACGGCAGGCCGATGGCACGTGCCACCTTGCCTGAGGGCCCGTGCACCGGCTTAGGCGCCAAGGTTCGGCCGCAACGCGCCCGTGGCGACGAAGCTGCACCGTTGCGGAGAACCATGCGGCTGGACGTCGAACAGACGTGCCGCAGGTCCACGCGATGCGCGACAGAGCCGCGCGCGGGCCTACAGGGCCCGCAGGTAGAAGGTGTTGCAGCCGCCATGGCCGGTGGCACCCATCGGCGCATCGATGCGACGGAAGCCGCTGCGCTCGTAGAGCCGCATCGCCGCGTCCATGCCGGTGAGTGTCTCGAGGTAGCAACGCTCGAAGCCGAAGCCGCGCGCTGCGTCCAGGCAGCGGGCCATCAGGGTTGCGCCCGCACCCAGGCCACGCGCCTCGGGGAGGAAGTACATCTTGCGCAGTTCGCAGGTGCCGGCATCGCCGCCTTCGAGCTGCGCGACGCCGCCGCCGCCGACCACGCGGTCGTCGACCTCGACGACGAAGTACGCGCTCCGTGGCGACGAATAGGCGCGTGACATCCAGTCGACCTCGGGATCGTTGATCGCGAAGCCCGCTCCGCTGGCGCCGAACTCGGGCATCACGCTTCGGATGATCGAGGCGACGGTTGCATCGTCGCGCGCCTCGATCGGTCGGATGGAATACGCGGTCATGCGGCAGCTCCCAGCGCGCGGGCGACACGGCTCGACGTCTCGCGGCCGAGCAGGCCGGAGAGCCACTGACCGACCGTGACCAGTGCATCGAGATCGACCCCGGTACGCAGGCCGAGGCCGTGGAGCATGTAGATGACGTCCTCGCTGGCGACGTTGCCGCTCGCGCCGCGCGCGTACGGGCAGCCGCCGGTGCCGGAGACGGCGGAATCCACCACGCGCACGCCTTCCTCGAGGCAGGCGAGGACGTTCGCGAGCGCCTGGCCGTAGGTGTCGTGGAAATGCACCGCGAGCGCCTGCATCGGCACCTCGTTGGCGACCGCGCGCAGCATCTGCCGGGCCTTGCCCGGCGTGCCGACGCCGATCGTGTCGCCGAGCGAGATCTCCTCGCAGCCCATGGCATGGAGAGCGCGCGCGACCCGCACGACGTCCGGCATCGGCACCGCACCCTGGTAGGGGCAGCCGAGCACCGTGGAGACGTAGCCCCGCACGCGCACGCCGTCGGCCTTTGCACGCTCCATCACCGGCGCGAAGCGCTCGAGCGACTCGTCGATCGAGGCATTGATGTTCTTGCGGTTGAATGCTTCCGACGCCGCGGTGAACACGGCGATGTGGTCCACGCCGACCTCGCGTGCGCGCTCGTAGCCCTGCAGGTTCGGTACCAGCACGGGATAGCGGACCCCCTCGCGGCGCTGGATGCCGCGATAGACATCGGCGGCATCGGCGAGCTGCGGCACCCACCTGGGACTCACGAAGCTCGTCGCCTCGACTTCGACGAGGCCGGTCGCGGAGAGGCGATCGATCAGCGTGATCTTGTCGGCGGTCGCGATCGTCGCCTTCTCGTTCTGCAGGCCGTCGCGCGGACCGACCTCGACGATCCGTACGAAGTCGCCGTTCATGCCGAGGCCTCCAGCGTCACGAGCACCGCATCGGCCTCGACGAATTCACCGGGCGTGGCGCGCACTTCCGCGATCGTGCCGGCGCGCGGTGCCTTCAGGCTCAGCTCCATCTTCATGGCCTCGATCACCATCACTTCCTGCCCGGCGGTGACCGCATCGCCCGGCGCGACGCGCGCGACGACGACCCGCCCCGGCATCGGCGCGGCGATGCGATCGGCGCCGCCGGCGACTGCGCCGCCGGTCGCCTCGTGCAGCGGCGCTTCGACGAGGCGCAGCCGGCGCTCGCCGTCGTGTACCGACCAGTCGCGCCCGCCGCCGGCGACGGTGTACCGCCGTGCCGTGCCGTCGATGCGAAGGCTCATGACGTCACCGTGGAGGCGTGCACCGGCGATCTCGTGGCGGCGGTCGCCGAGCTCTACGACGTAGGCCCCCGCCGCGCCGCTGGCGCGCACCACACGGCGCTCGCCGTGATGCAGCACCGCGAATCGCGTGGATGCACGCCCGCCGATGCGCCAGCCGTCGCTTGCGGCCCAGGGGGACGTCGGATCGCCGGACGCCGCGATGCAGCCGCGCGAGGCGCGCTCGCGACCAAGCAGGCGCGCCACGATCGCCGCGACGAAGGCAACGGCCGACGCGCCGGCCTCGGACCCGACGAACTCGTCGAGGTGGCGGTCGAGGTAACCCGTGTCGATCGTGCCGCCGACGACGGCCGGATGGCGCACCAGGCGCTCGAGGAACTCGACGTTCGACTTCGGCCCGGCGATCTCGCACGCCGCCAGCGCGTCGCGCAGCCGCGCGAGTGCCTGGGCGCGGTCCGCACCGTGCACGATGAGCTTGGCGATCATCGGGTCGTAGAAGATCGTGACCGTGTCGCCTTCGACCACGCCGGAATCGACGCGTACGCCGTCACCGTTCGACGGCAGGCGCAGGCGCTCGAGGCGGCCCGAGCCCGGCAGGAAGCCCGCATCCGGATCTTCGGCGTACAGCCGCACCTCGATCGCATGGCCACGCTGCGCGAGCGCATGCTGGGCAAGAGGCAGCGGCTCGCCAGACGCGACACGCAACTGCCACTCGACGAGGTCGAGGCCCGTCACCATCTCGGTGACCGGATGCTCGACCTGCAGGCGCGTGTTGATCTCCATGAAGTAGAAGCCGCCGTCCTGCCCGACGATGAACTCGACGGTGCCGGCATTGACGTAGTCGATCGCGCGCGCGGCCTGCACCGCCGCATCGCCCATCGCACGGCGCAGCTCCGGCGTCAGGAACGGCGAGGGCGATTCCTCCAGCACCTTCTGGTAGCGGCGCTGCGCGGAGCATTCGCGCTCGAACACGTGGATCGTGTTGCCGTGGCGGTCTGCGAAGACCTGGATCTCGATGTGGCGCGGCTGCTCGATGTAGCGCTCGAGCAGCACGCGGTCGCGACCGAAGGCGTTGCGCGCCTCCCGCTGGCAGCTTTCGAGATTCGGCAGGAATTCCTCGGACGTGCGCACGATGCGCATGCCCTTGCCGCCGCCGCCGTGCGCCGCCTTGATCATCAGCGGGTAGCCGATGCGGTCGGCCTCGCGCTGCAGCAGGTCGGGCGACTGGTCCTCGCCGGTGTAGCCGGGCACCACGGGCACGCCCGCGGCCTGCATCAGCTCCTTCGCGCCGGCCTTGCTGCCCATCTTGCGCATCGACGCCGCTGGCGGGCCGATGAAGGCGATGCCCGCGGCCTCCACGGCGTCGGCGAAGTCGGCGTTCTCGCTGAGGAAGCCGTAGCCCGGGTGGATCGCCTGCGCGCCCGACTTCAGGGCGACGTCGAGGATCGCATCCGCGCGCAGGTAGGACTCCTGCGGGCGCGGGCCGCCGATGCAGTAGGCCTCGTCGGCCTGGCGCACGTGCTGCGCGTCCGCATCCGCCTCCGAGTAGACGGCCACGGTGCGGATGCCGAGCGCGCGGCAGGTGCGGATGACGCGGCAGGCGATCTCGCCGCGATTGGCGATCAGGATCTTGTCGAACACTCAGGCCGATTCCGGTGCGTGGCAGACGGCTTCAATGTTGTGGCCGTCCGGGTCGAGGACGAAGGCCGCGTAGTAGTGCGGCCCGTAGTGCGGGCGCGGGCCGGGCGCGCCGTTGTCGTGCCCCCCGGCGGCGAGGCCCGCGGCGTGGAAAGCCTGCACGTCGGCACGCGTCTTCGCCTCGAAGGCGACGTGGACGGATGCGATCCCGCCCGGCTCGCGGCCGATCCAGAACAGCGGGCGGCCCGGGGGACCGAAGCCGCAAGCGGGCTCGCCGCTCTCGGCCTGCTCGGGCGTGGCCTCCATCACGATCGAGTAGCCCAACGAGGCCATGACCGATTCGTAGAAGCGCTTGCTTCGTGCGTAGTCGGAAACGGGAATTCCGAGGTGGTCGAACACGATCTGCTCCTCACGGCGCCCAAGCGGGCCTGCGTTTGTCGAGGAAGGCGCCGAGGCCTTCCTGGCCCTCGGGCGAGACGCGAAGCGCCGCGATCAGCGCGGCGTTGTCGGCGTCGTGGCGGTCGCGATCGGCGTGCGACGCCACTCGTCGCACGAGTCGCTTCGCCTCCGCAGTGGCGATCGGGCCGGCCTTAAGCAGCAGGTCGACCTGCCGCTGGACGGCGGCATCGAGCGCGTCGGCATCGTCGACCACCTCGTGCAGCAGGCCGATGCGATGCGCGGTCGCGGCATCGAACAGCTCGGCCGTGGCGAACCAGCGCCGTGCCTCGCGCGGGCCGATCGCCTCGACCACGTATGGCGAGATCACCGCAGGCAGCAGCCCGAGCTTGCTCTCGGTGAGCCCGAACTTCGCGTTCGGCGTTGCGATGGCGATGTCGCAGCAGGCCACGAGGCCGACGCCGCCGCCGAAGGCCGCGCCCTGGACCCGCGCGATCGTCGACTTCGGCAGCTCGTCCAGGCCGCGCATCAGGCGGGCGAGGGCGAGGGCATCGTCGCGATTGGCCGCCTCGCTCGCGGCGGCCATGCCGCGCATCCAGTTGAGGTCCGCGCCGGCGGAGAACGACGCGCCTTCGCCTTCCAGCACCACCACCCGCACGTCCGGATCGGCCGCGACCGCCGCGAGCGCGCCGTTCAGGGCCGCGATGAGCGTCGCGTCGAAGGCGTTGTGCAGCTCGGGCCGGTTCAGCCGCAGGCGCGCGACCGGCCCGTCGCGGAGGTGGAGCAGGGGATGGCTCATGGCGGGCGCGCGGGGGAAAGCTCGTGATCATAGCCGTTGAGCCAGCGGCCATTGGGGTTGCGGGGTGGTAGAATCGAGAACGATTCCCATTTGGCCGGCATCCGCCTCGTGAGACTGTCCGAACTTCCCCGGCGCACCGCGGCCACCGTGCTCGACGTCGAGGACGCCGCCCCGGGCGACGTCATCGCACGACGCCTGCGCGAGCTCGGCTTCGTCGGCGGCGAGCGTGTCGAAGTGATGGCTGCCGGGCCGGTGGGTGCCGAGCCGCTGCTGGTGCAGGTCGGTTTCACCCGCTTCGCGCTGCGCCGCCGCGAGGCCGCGCGCGTGCGCGTCGAGACCGGTGCGGTGGACGCCTGAGGCCCGCATGAGCAGCGACGTCATCCGCCTGGCCCTGGTCGGCAATCCCAACTGCGGCAAGACGGCGCTCTTCAACCGCCTCACCGGCAGCCGGCAGAAGGTCGCCAACTACGCGGGGGTCACCGTCGAGCGCAAGGAGGGCCGCTTCGTCGCGCCGTCGGGGCGCCAGTACGTCGTACTCGACCTGCCGGGCGCCTACAGCCTGCAGGCGGCGAGTCTCGACGAGGCCGTCACCCGCGACCTCTGCCGCGGCTTCTACCCCGGCGAGCCGGCGCCGGACGTCATCGTCTGCGTCGTCGATGCCACCAACCTGCGCCTGCACCTTCGCTTCGCGCTCGAGGTCCGCTCGCTCGGCCGGCCGATGGTGGTGGCCGTCAACATGATGGACGCCGCACGCCGTCGCGGCATCCGCATTGATCTCGACGTGCTCGCCCGCGAGCTCGGCGTGCCGGTGGTGCCGACGGTAGCGGTACGCAGCGGCGGCGCAGCAGGGCTCGTGCAGCTGCTCGACGCCGGCGCCGCGGCATTGCCGCCCGCCACGGATCCGCATGTGCAGGGCGTGGATCTCGACGACCTGCACGCGCGCGCGCGGCACATCCTAGAGGCGGCGGTCACCATGCCGCGGCGCACGGCGGCGATCGACGATGCGCTCGACCGCTGGCTGCTGCATCCGGTCTTCGGCCTGCTCGCGCTGGTCGTGGTGATGTTCCTGATCTTCCAGGCGGTGTTCGCCTGGGCCGCGCCGGTCGCCGAGCTGATCGACGCGGGAACGGGCTGGCTCGGTGGCGCCGTCACCGACGCGCTGCCGCCGGGCCCGCTGACGAGCCTGCTGGCCGACGGCGTGATCGCGGGCCTCGGCGGCGTGATCGTTTTCCTGCCGCAGATCCTGATCCTGTTCTTCTTCATCCTCGCGCTCGAGGAATCGGGCTACCTGCCGCGCGCGGCGTTCCTGCTCGATCGCACGATGTCGGCGGCGGGGCTGTCGGGGCGCTCCTTCATTCCGCTGCTGTCGAGCTTCGCCTGCGCCATTCCCGGGATCATGGCGACGCGCTCGATCCAGGATCCGCGCGATCGCCTCGCGACGATCCTCGTCGCGCCGCTGATGACCTGCTCGGCACGCCTGCCCGTGTACACGATGCTGATCGGCGCCTTCATTCCGCGCGAGCAGGTCGGCGGTGTCTTCAGCCTGCAAGGCCTCGTGCTGTTCGGGCTCTACGTCGCCGGCATCCTGAGTGCGATGGCGGTGGCCTGGGTCATGAAGAAGTGGCGGCCGGACAAGCGCGAGCATCCACTCATGCTCGAGCTGCCGTCCTACCGCGTGCCGCATCCGCGCGACGTGCTGATCGGGCTGTGGGAGCGCGCATGGATCTTCCTGCGCCGAGTCGGCGGCATCATCCTGTCGCTGACCATCCTGCTGTGGTTCCTGCTGAATTTCCCGGCACCGCCGGAAGGTGCCGCTGCTGCCGCGATCGACTACAGCCTCGCCGGCCGCCTCGGCAATGCGCTCACGACCGTATTCGCGCCGCTCGGCTTCAACTGGCAGATCTGCATCGCACTGATCCCTGCGCTCGCCGCGCGCGAGGTGGCCGTGTCCTCGCTCGCGATGATCTACGCGCTGCAGGTCGCGGACGACGAGGCCGCCATCAGCGCGCTGCAGCCGATCCTGGCCGACACCTGGTCGCTCGCGACGGGCCTCGCGCTGCTCGTCTGGTTCATCTACGCGCCGCAGTGCCTGTCGACGCTCGCGACGATCCGGCGCGAGACAAATTCCTGGCGGCAGGTCGGCATCGCGGCGGGCTACCTGTTCGCACTGGCGTATCTCGCATCGCTGGTGACCTACCAGCTCGCCCGCGGGCTCGGCGGCTGACGATGCAGACCGGCCAGCTGCTGCAGCATGTGCTCGTCGCGCTTGCCGTGCTGGCCAGCGGCGGCTACGTGCTGCACGACCGCATGCCGACGGCGACCCGTCGCATGCGCGGCTGGGTCGCCCTGCGGTGCATCGATGCGGGCCCGGCGTGGCTACACCGTATCGGCCTGCGGCTCGCGCCGCCGGTCGCCGCGGGCGGCGCCTGCGGCGGGTGCAACGGCTGCGGTACGCGCAACTGATGTAACGCCCGTGTCGCCGCCTGGCGCGACGACGTGCATGCCTCGCTTCAGTCGCCGACGCGGCCACGAACACGAGCAGCCACCGTCACCATTCGCGTTGCACTCAGTCACCTGCCAAGCGGTTGCACGATCGGCGAATGCAGTCGGGCAGGGCACTAGCCGGGATGACGACCCCCCAAATGCAGAGACCCGCGGCACGCGCCGCGGGTCCCGATCGCTTTTCGCGGATTGGCGAATGCCCGGCGTCAGCGACGCCGACCCTTGCCGGCCGGCATCGCATGCGTCTCCACCGCCACGCTGAAGCTGCGCCGTTGCGTGCCCTCGAGCGCGCCCACGCCGACCACCTGCCGCGTGACCTCCTCGCCACGCTCGTCCCGGATCACCAGCACCATCGTGTATTCGACGGCCTCGCCCGGACGATCGGATTGCAGCACGCCCTCCACGAGCAGCGACGTCGACCGGTCACGCGCGCCATCCGCCGGCGCCTCGAAGCGCAGGTGGTGCCGGCACGCGGGGCAGACCGCGGCGCTGTCGAGGATGGTTGCCTTGCAGTGCGGACAGGTCCGTGTCGCGCCCGGGGTACCGGGACGGGCCGGATTCATGCCGTGCCGCCGGCCTCCGGCGTGCCACGGTCGGCCTTGGTCGATGCCGTGCCCGAGGTCGTCCCGGGCGCGGTCGCAGGCGCCGCGGCCTCCCAGCCGAACTCGACGCGGCCGCGCATCTTCGCGCCCGGCGCGACCGTCACCACGCCTGCATTGACGTCGCCGACCATGGAGCCGCTCTCGACGATCTCCACGCGCTGCGCGGACTCGATGTTGCCCTCCAGCTCGCCGGCCACGTTGACGCGGCGCGCGCGCACGCCGCCGTTGACGCGTGCGCCGACCTCGATCGTGAGATCGCCCTCGACCGCGATGTCGCCCGTGAAACGGCCGGCGATGCGGACGTGGCCCGAGCCCTGGATGCGGCCCTCGATCGACAGGTCGGAGGCGATCACCGACTCCTTGGTGTCGCGGGTCGCGCGCATCGGCGACGCGGCCGGTGCGGACGAGGTCATCGGCGACGCGGCCTGCGGCGCGAACGAGAATTCGTTGGCGTCGGGCTGCTTGCCGAGTGCGGACTCGGGCTGCGGCGCAGCGCCGTTGGCCTCACGCTTCGGGGTGGAATTCGGGAAGATCGCCATGACGGCTCCTGGGTAAGGGGCCAACCGCCTGCCGGTGCGCATGACGCGGTCGGCCCAGCTGCCCGTGCCGGAGCACGGGCCGGGGGAAGGTCGACCTTATCACGCGCCCTACACACCAAATCCGTGACGCAGCCTGCAGCGCACCACGCACGCAGGCGGCGTGCAGCCGGCGCTCAGCAACGCGCAGGCTCCAGCGATGGGCGCGGCGTGTTCATCGTTGGACGCGCGTGACACCGCACCGCATCGCGATCAGCGCAACGGGCATGCAGGTCGGGTGCAGAGACGTTCGCCGTCGAAGCGAAGCGGCCGCCGCCTGCGGGCACCACGCAACCGTTCGACTCCGCGCCTGCGTTCAACCGGCAGGCGGGCGCATCCGCCTACATCCGGAACACGCCGAACCGCGTGCGCTCCTCGATCGGCGCATTGAGGCTCGCCGACAGCCCGAGGCCGAGCACGCGGCGGGTGTCGATCGGATCGATCACGCCGTCGTCCCAGAGCCGCGCGGTCGCATAGTAGGGGCTGCCCTGCGTTTCGTACTGGTCGCGGATCGGAGCTTTAAACGCCTCCTCGTCCTCGACGCTCCACGGCTGGCCCGCACCTTCGAGCGCGTCGCGACGTACGGTCGCGAGCACGCTCGCCGCCTGTTCGCCACCCATCACAGAGATGCGTGCATTCGGCCACATCCACAGGAAGCGCGCGCCATAGGCACGGCCGCACATCGCGTAGTTGCCGGCGCCGAAGCTGCCGCCGATCACCACCGTGAACTTCGGCACGTGCGAGCAGGCCACGGCCGTCACCATCTTCGCGCCGTCCTTCGCGATGCCCGCGTTCTCGTACTTCCGGCCCACCATGAAGCCGGTGATGTTCTGCAGGAACACCAGCGGGATGCCGCGCTGGTTGCACAGCTCGATGAAATGCGCGCCCTTGAGCGCGCTCTCCGAGAACAGGATGCCGTTGTTGGCGACGATCCCCACCGGATAACCGTGCAGGTGCGCGAAGCCGGTCACCAGCGTCTTGCCGTAGCGTGCCTTGAACTCGTGGAAGTCGCTGCCGTCGACCAGCCGCGCGATCACCTCACGGATGTCGAACGGACGACGCGTGTCCTTCGGCACGATGCCGTAGAGCTCGTCGGCGGGGTAGAGCGGCTCGCGCGCAGGTACCGTGGCGACGGGCAAGACCTTCCGGCGGTTGAAGTTCGCCGCGATGTCGCGCGCGATCTGCAGCGCATGGTCGTCGTTCTCGGCGAAGTGATCGGCCACGCCCGAGACGCTGGTGTGCACGTCCGCGCCGCCGAGGGCTTCCGCGTCGACCACTTCGCCGGTCGCGGCCTTCACCAGCGGCGGGCCGCCGAGGAAGATCGTCCCCTGTTCCCTGACGATGATGCTCTCGTCGCACATCGCCGGAACATAGGCACCGCCCGCGGTGCAGCTGCCCATCACCACCGCGACCTGCGGAATGCCGACCGCCGACATGCGCGCCTGGTTGTAGAAGATGCGGCCGAAATGTTCCTTGTCCGGGAAGACCTCGTCCTGCATCGGCAGGAACGCGCCGCCGGAATCGACGAGGTAAATGCAGGGCAGGCGGTTCTCCATCGCCACTTCCTGGGCCCGCAGGTGCTTCTTGACCGTCATCGGGAAGTAGGTGCCGCCTTTGACCGTCGCGTCGTTCGCGACGACGACGACCTCCTGGCCCATTACGCGCCCGATGCCGCAGACGATGCCGGCCGCGGGCGCCGCATCGTCGTACATGCCCTCCGCCGCCAGCGGTGCGATCTCGAGGAAGGGCGAGCCCTCGTCGAGCAGCCCGGTGATCCGATCGCGCGCGAGCAGCTTGCCGCGCGCGGTGTGCTTGTCGCGCGCCTTGTCGCCGCCGCCCTCCGCCGCACGCGCAAGGCGCCGTCGCAGCTCGTCGACCAGGGCGCGATGGTGCTCGGCGTTCTCCTGGAACTGCGCGGAACGGGGGTCGAGCTGCGTGGGAAGCGCGGGCATGGGCGGACGGGTCTGCGGGGACGCGCGATCAAACCACAAGCTTGCGTGCCGGGCTACTGCGGCTCACGCGCCACAGGCGATCGCGGCCGCGTATCCGGAAATGCGCGGCGCATTGGAAGCAAAAAAGAAGGCCCGCTTTCGCGGGCCTTCCAGTGCAGCAGCTTCGAAGCGAAGTGATTACTTCTTGGCTTCTTCGGCAGCGGCTTCGGCCTTGTTGGCCGTCTCGTTCGCAGCCTGGGCGGCGTCCGTGGCAGCCTCGGCCGTCGCGTTCGCGGCGGTGGCAGCAGCCTCGTTGGCGGCGGCGGTCGCGGCGTCGGCAGCCTGGTCGACAGCAGCGCCAGCCTCGGCAGCGGCTTCGCCCGTGGCGGCAGCGGCGGCGTCGACGCCTTCGGCGGCGGCGTTGCCGGCAGCGGCGGCGGCGTCGGCAGCGGCGGCGCCCGCGGCGTCGGTCGCGGCGCCGGCCTCAGCGGCCTCGCCCTGGGCCGTAGCGGTTTCGTTCTTGCAGGCCGACAGAGCGAGGACGGCGGCGGCGAGGAGCACGTAGAGCTTGGTGTTCATTGCATTCTCCGGAGGAGTTGTCTGAAAAGAAAAAGAACTGCAGTCAGGCAACGCCAGTGCGCGCATCGCTCGGCTCGGGGCCGGTCTATCGTTCACTGACCATGGAAAAAGCCGCCGGATCACCGACGGCTTTTTCACATCTTACAACAGTCGCTAACGAATGTTAGTTGCCGTTGTTGTTCGTGGCAGCGCCGGCCGAAGCAGCGGACTGCTCGGCAGCGTCCTGCGCCTGCTCGGCGGCGTCGGCCGCGTTCTCGGCGGCGTCGGCGGCGTCGCCGGCGTCAGCCGAACCGGTCGCACCGGCGTCGGCCGAGGTGGCGGCGGCGTCAGCAGCGGCGGCGGCGGAGTCGGCAGCCTGCTGGGCAGCAGCGCCCGCAGCGGCGTCGCCCGTAGCGGCGGCGTTGTTGGCGGCTTCCTGGGCTTCGCCCGCGGCCTCGCTGGCCTCGGCAGCTGCGTCGGCAGCCTGATCCTTGTTCGCGCAAGCCGTCAGGGCCAGGCCCAGAGCCAGGGCGAGCAGCGCCTTATTGATGTTCATGGTTCGATTCCTCGTCGTGGTTTTAGGCAACGCGCAGTTGCGCGCCATAGACATGATGACAAGCGGCCGCTTCATGTCAAGCGATCGCATGACCAACGGCACATCACATTTCTTTAACTTCAGATGAGCTCGACGGCGATCGCGGTGGCCTCGCCGCCGCCGATGCACAGCGAGGCGACGCCGCGACGCCCGCCACGCGCCTGCAGTGCATGCAGCAGCGTCACGACGAGACGCGCACCGCTCGCGCCGATCGGGTGGCCGAGCGCGACGGCGCCGCCATTGACGTTGAGCTTTTCATGCGGGATGCCGAGGTCCTTCATCGGCGCCATCGCGACGCAGGCGAAGGCCTCGTTGACCTCGAACAGATCGACGTCGTCGACCGTCCAGCCCGCCTTCGCGAGCACGCGGCGCATGGCTTCGACGGGGGCGGTGGTGAACCATTCGGGCTCCTGCGCGTGTCCGGCCTGCGCGACCACGCGTGCGATGGGCGTGGCGCCCAGGCGCTGCGCGGCGTCGGACGACATCAGTACCGCGGCGGCGGCACCGTCGGAAATCTTCGAGGACGTCGCGGCGGTCAGCAGGCCATCCTTGCCGAATGCCGCACGCAGCGACGGGATCTTCGACGCATCGATCTTGCCCGGCTCCTCGTCGGTGTCGACGACGACTTCGCCCTTGCGGCCCTTGACCGTCACCGGGACGATCTCGGCCTTGAACGCGCCGGAGTTCACCGCGTCCTGCGCGCGGCGCACGCTCTCGGCGGCGTAGGCGTCGAGCGTCTCGCGGCTGTACTCGTAGCTGCTGCAGGTCGCGTCGCCGAACACGCCCATCGCCTTGCCGTCGTACGGATTGGTCAGGCCGTCGTGGGCCATGTGGTCGAGGAACTCGGCCGAGCCGTAACGCACGCCGGTGCGGGAGTTGTTGAGCAGGTGCGGCGCGTTGGTCATCGACTCCATGCCGCCCGCCACCACGACCTCGGCGGAACCCGCGCGGATCATGTCGGCGGCGAGCATCATCGCCTTCATGCCCGAGCCGCAGACCTTGTTGATGGTGATGCAGGCCGCCGAGGTCGGCACGCCTGCGGCGATCGCCGCCTGGCGCGCCGGCGCCTGGCCGAGGCCCGCGGGCAGCACGCAGCCCATAAGCACTTCCTGCACGGAATCGGCCGGGATGCCGGCCTGCTCGATGGCGCCCTTGATCGCCGCGGCGCCGAGCGCCGGGGTGGGGACGCCCGTGAACTGGCCGAGGAAGGAACCGATGGCGGTGCGCTTGGCACCGACGATGACGACGTCGCTCATGGCGATCTCCGTGGGGGCCGGCCCGGGGCCGGAATCACCCGATTATGCGGCGGCTTGTTGCGGTGCCGCAAACGCCCATGCGTACGATGCCCGAGGCCTTTCGTTAGCGCCGCGTGAGGCCTGAAACGACAAAGGACCGCCGGGGGGCGGTCCTTCGTGGCCAACGTTGCATCCGGCTCAGGCGTTGCCGGCGAAGAGCTCGCGCCCGATCAGCATGCGACGGATCTCGTTGGTGCCGGCGCCGATCGCGTAGAGCTTGGCGTCGCGCAGCAGGCGGCCGGTCGGGTACTCGTTGATGTAGCCGTTGCCGCCGAGGGACTGGATCGCCTCGAGGGTGACCTGCACCGCGGCCTCGGAGGCATTGAGCAGGCAGGAGGCCGCGTCGATGCGCGAGCGGTGGCCCGCGTCATAGTCGCGCGCCACCTGGTAGGCGAAGGCCCGCGACGCCTGCAGCGCGGTGTACATGTCCGCGACCTTGCCCTGCATCAGCTCGAAGCAGCCGATCGGCATGTCGAACTGCTTGCGCTCGCGCACGTAGGGCAGGGTGATGTCCATCGCGGCCTGCATGAGGCCAAGGGGGCCACCGGTGAGCACGAGGCGCTCGGTGTTGAGCCCGCTCATCAGCACCTTGACGCCGTTGTGCACGTCGCCGAGCACGTTCTCCGCGGGGATCTCGCAGTCCTCGAACACCAGCTCGCAGGTGTTCGAGCCGCGCATGCCGAGCTTGTCGAGCTTCTGCGCGGTCGAGAAGCCCTTCATGCCCTTCTCGACGAGGAAGGCGGTCATGCACTTGCTGCCGGCGTCCTTGCCTGCGGTGCGCATGTAGACGATCAGCACGTCGGCCTCGGGGCCGTTGGTGATCCACATCTTGTTGCCATTGGCGACCCACGCGCCGTCGCGCAGCTCCGCGCGGCAGCTCATCGAGCCGACGACGTCCGAGCCGGCGCCCGGCTCGCTCATCGCCAGCGCGCCCTTCCACTCACCGGTGCAGAGCCTGGGCAGGTACTTCTGCCGCTGCGCCTCGTTGCCGTTGGCATACAGGTTCGAAACGCACAGGTTGGAGTGCGCGCCGTAGGACAGGCCCACCGAGCCCGAGGCGCGCGAGATTTCCTCCATCGCCACGAGATGCGCGAGGTAGCCCATCTCGCTGCCGCCGTACTCGCCGGGCACCGTCAGGCCGAGCAGTCCCATCTCGCCGAGCTTCGGCCACAGGTCCTGCGGAAAGGCGTTGTCGTGGTCGATCTGCGCGGCACGCGTCGCGATCTCGGACTCGGCGAAGCGGCGGACCGCGTCGCGCAGCGCATCGATCTCTTCACCGAGGGGGAAAGGTCGCATCGTTCAGTGCCTCGCGTTTTCGTTCGTCGCGCGATACGGCGAAAAGACACCGCCGGAGGCGACGCGGGTGCGTTACCCACAACCCCCCTTGAATCAAGGGGGGCGCCGTGGCAGCGGCGGGGTCGTGGGAGCTGACAACTGGGCCCGAGTTTTTCGCTATGCGAAAAACGCAGGGGATCTATCGGTCAAAGACCGATAAATCAGTGCCCGCCGCGGATACGACCCTCGAAGCGCGGCTTCGAGCGGCCCAGCGGCAGCTTGAGCTTGCCGAGCATCGCGATGCGCTCCTCGGCCATGCGGTCGGCGGCCTTGTAGGTCGGGATGCCGTCGCGGTCGGCGATCTCGTAGATGCGCGCAAGGTTGTGGTAGATCGTGCGCATCATGCGCATCGCCCGCTCGCGGTTGTAGCCGGTGATCTCCAGTGCCACGTTCATCACGCCGCCCGCGTTCACCGCGTAGTCCGGGGCGTAGACGATGCCGCGCTTCTCGACTTCATCGCCGATCGCATTGTTGGCGAGCTGGTTGTTCGCGGCGCCGCAAATGACCTTGGCCTTCAGGCGGGGCAGCGTCTTCTCGTTGACCGTACCGCCCAGCGCGCACGGCGAGTAGACGTCGGCCTGCACGTCGTAGATCTCGTCGGTGCCCACCGCTTCGGCGCCGAAGTCCTCGACCGCACGGTCGACCAGCGACTTGTTGATGTCGGTCACGAACACCTTCGCGCCGCGCTCGCGCAGCAGCTTCACGAATTCCATGCCGACGTGGCCCAGGCCCTGCACGGCGTAGGAGTAGTTGCCGACTTCCTCGTTGCCATACTTGCGGTTGAGCGTGGCCATCAGGCCCTGCAGCGTGCCGTAGGCAGTGAACGGCGAGGGGTCGCCCGAGCCGCCGTGCACCTGATGCACGCCGGTGACGAACTCGGTCTCGCGGTAGACGTATTCCATGTCGTTGACGTCGATACCAACGTCCTCGGCGGTGATGTAGCGCCCGCCGAGGGAGTCGACGAACTTGCCGAACGCGCGGAACAGCGCCTCGGACTTGTCCTTCGCGGGGTCGCCGATGATCACCGCCTTGCCGCCGCCGATGTCCAGGCCCGCGACCGCATTCTTGTACGTCATGCCGCGCGACAGGCGCAGCACGTCGTTAAGCGCTTCCGCCTCGCTGGCGTACGGCCACATGCGCGTGCCGCCCAGAGCGGGACCGAGCACGGTGTTGTGGATCGCGATGATGGCCTTGAGGCCCGCGTCCTTGTTGTGGCAGAAGACGACCTGCTCGTGGCCGGTGGTGTCGAGGGTTTCGAAGATCATCTCGGGCTCCGCGCCGGCGCCGACGAGCGCGCTCCGCGCGTTCCGGCCGACTGGTTGGTTAAGTCGTTGAATCGAAAGGGACGCGCGATGTGCCCGGCGCGATCGGCCCGACACAGAAGCGGGATTTTAGTCCATTCGCGTTGCGCGGGCGTCCACCGCGAAGGGCCGGGGCTCGCGAGGCGCGCGCCGCACGGCACATGCGCCGGCGTACGTCGGCAGACTTCAGGGGGTCGCAGACGAGCTCGACACGGGCTTGAGCGCGACGATGTACAGGCGCAACACCGACGCGCCCACGTTGCGCGTGGCGGCGACGTCGGCAGGCAGCGCCCGCACTTCGCCGGCACGCCAGTGCTCGACCACCGCCGCCTCGCCCGGCGCCTTGCGCTCGAGCATGCCGTCGTCGAGCGCCCGGACCATGCGGAACGGGCGCGCGAGCAGCCGCGCGGTCGCCCCCGGCTCGAAGCGCACCTCGTAGGCGCGGACCCGCGCGTCCTCGTACAGCTCGGTGGTCACCGCCTTCGGCGGCTCGCCCGCCCGGGCCGCCGACGCCAGCATCAGCATCACGAGCGCGATCGTCCGCATCAGCGCCGTCTCCCGTGGTCGTTCGAACCGATCAGTACGCGCGATAGGCGCGCTCGCGCAACCACAGCGTGGCCAGCCACTTCTCGCCACGCTCGACGGGCAGGCCCGCATGCAGCGAGTCGGGCACCGGGCGGCCTTCGGCATCGAGGCTATCGAAGACGACGGCGCGGCCGGCCTCGGGCTCGATGCGCACGCCCGCGGCGGGGAAGTCGGTGGCGCCGCCCTCGAGCGGAGTATTGAGGTAGGCGCAGATCGTGCGCATGCGGTTGCCGGCGGCCGGGCGGTCGCGCTCGATCGCCTCGGGCGGCAGGTCGTCGCGGTGCGGGCGGTATTCCTGGCCGGGCCCGTAGCGCAGCACGATCAGCTGTTCGGCCTGCACGAGCTCCACGCCGGCCGCCGACGCCATCCGCAACTGCACCAGGCGCAGGGCGAAGTCCTCCAGCAGCGGGTCGAACGCGGCATCGCTGCTGGTGCGCAGGGCCTTGCGGGCCGCTTCGCCGGCGGCCGCGTCGTGCACCTGCGAGGGCCGCAGCAGGGGCTGCGCGCTGGCCACCAGCAGGCGACATTCGTCGACGGACAGCAGCCCGTCGACCTGCGCGATCCGTGGCGTCTCCGACAGCCGCGTCTGCGGCGGGGGCTCGGTCACCTCGTCGAGCGCCAGCGTCGACGGCGGCACGGTGCGGCGCGGCGCAGCCGGAACCGCGACGATCTCCGGAAAGTCAGGGAACCCGCCCTCGCGCAGCCTGGCGCGGAGCTGCTGCGCCGCCTCCGGATTGGCGGTGACGCCTTCGCCGCGACGCAGCCGCTCGGCCAAGAGCTGTGCCGCGACGGCGTCGCCGCGGCCTGCGGCGTGGTCGAGCAGCTGCACGGCCAGGGCCTGGTCCTGCAGGTTCGGCTTGCGGCCGAAGTGGATCGCCGCGGCGCGCAGCGCGGGCGGATGGCCCGCCTGCACCGCGGCCAGCAGGCGCGCACCGACCTTTTCGTCGCGCGGCAGGGCCACGCCGCCGAGCCCGATCAGCGCCAGGAAGTAGCCGCCGATGGGCTGTCCGGCGGCCTCGGCGCGCTCGAAGGACCGCACCGCGAGCTCGACGTCCTCATCCGTGCCGACCCCGTACAGGTGCATGCGGCCGACCTCGATCATCGCGGGCGCATGCCCCGCCTTGGCGGCGCGCACGTGGACCTCGAAGGCCTCCTCCATGCGCAGCGCGGCCACCAGAGCGGTGGCGTAGCGGAACAGGGCATCGGGCGCGCCCGATTCGGCAGCGCCGCGCAGCGTGTCGAGGTCATGCGGATTCGTCATGGCGACAGCGTAACCGACCCTACGCAGGCCTCGGGCGGCGTACGGAGCCCGCGCTACAATCGGCCCATCCTTAGAAATAGATGCGTGCGCCCATGAGCTCGCCTGCCGACCGCCTGCCCGAGACCACCGCCGAAGCCGCGACCCCGCTGCGCTTCGTCACCGCCGCCAGCCTGTTCGACGGCCACGACGCCGCCATCAACATCATGCGCCGCCTGATCCAGGGGCAGGGCGCCGAGGTGATCCACCTCGGCCACAACCGCTCGGTGGAGGACGTCGTGCGCGCCGCGCTGCAGGAGGACGCCGACGGCATCGCGCTCTCGTCCTACCAGGGCGGCCACGTCGAGTACTTCAAGTACATGGTCGACATGCTGAAGGAGCGCGGCGCCGGCCACATCCGCGTCTTCGGCGGCGGCGGCGGCACGATCACCCCCGAGGAGATCCGCGAGCTGCAGGCCTACGGCGTGGAGCGCATCTACCACCCGAACGACGGCATGCACATGGGCCTGGTCGCGATGATCGAGGACGTGATCCGCCGCGCCTCGCAGGCGCGCGTGGACAACCCGCCGCCCGCGCAGAACCCCGGCATCGAGGACGAGATCTCGCTGGGCCGCATGCTCTCGGCGATCGAGGAGGGCGCGCTCGACGAGGCGCAGCTCGCGCACCTGCGCAAGCAGTGGCAGCTCGCGGGCAGCCGCACGCCCGTCGTCGGCATCACCGGCACTGGCGGCGCCGGCAAGAGCTCGGTCACCGACGAGCTGCTCAACCGCTTCCTCGCCAACTTCCCCGAGATGCGCATCGCGGTGATCTCGGTCGACCCCACCCGCCGCCGCACCGGCGGCGCGCTGCTGGGCGACCGCATCCGCATGAACTCGCTGCGCAGCCCGCGCGTCTACATGCGCTCGATGGCCACGCGCCGCCAGCACGCCGCCACCAATGCGGTGCTGCGCGACTGCATCGGCTTCCTGAAGGGCATCGGCTACGACCTCGTCATCGTCGAGACCGCCGGCATCGGCCAGTCCGACTCGGAGATCGTCGACCTCGTCGACTTCCCGATGTACGTGATGACGAGCGACTTCGGCGCCCCGAGCCAGCTCGAGAAGATCGACATGCTCGACTACGCCGAGCTCGTCGTGCTCAACAAGTTCGACAAGCGCGGCGCCGAGGACGCCCTGCGCGACGTGCGCAAGCAGTGGAAGCGCAACCGCGTGAAGTTCGACCTCAAGGACGAGGACGTGCCGGTTTACCCGACGATCGCCTCGCAGTTCAATGACCCCGGCATCAGCTGGATGTTCGCCAACCTCTGCCGCCTGCTGCGCGAGAAGCTGCAGCTGCCGGAGGAGAAGTGGACCCCGGACCTCGACACCTCGCTCAAGGAGCCGCGCGCCACGGTGCTGATCCCCGGCAGCCGCGTGCGCTACCTCGCCGAGATCGCCGAGCAGGGCCGCTCGATCAACCGCCAGATCGAGACGCAGGCCGAGATCGCCGACCGCGCGCAGTCGTATTGGCAGGCGCTCGAAGCCCTCGGCGACACCGCGCTGCCCAGGCCGCTCGACCTCTTCGCCGCCGAAGCCCTCACCGACGGCGGCGACAAAACGCTGCTCACGCTGCGCCAGCGCTACAACGACGCCATCCAGTCCCTCAGCGCCGAGGCGCGGAAGCTGCTGCGCGCCTGGCCCGCCCGCCTGAAGTCGATCATCGACGACGTCAACGAGTACACCGTCCGCGACAAGGTCATCCGCGTCGAGAACTACCGCGAATCCTTGAGCCACCAGAAGATCCCGAAGATCGCCGCGCCCACCTACAAGGGCTGGGGCGACCTGCTGGTCTTCCTGCAGAAGGAGAACCTGCCGGGCGAATACCCCTACACCGGCGGCGTCTACCCGTACCGCCGCACCGGCGAGGACCCGATCCGCATGTTCGCGGGCGAGGGCACGCCCGAGCGCACCAATCGCCGCTTCCACTACCTCTCGCTCGGCCAGCCCGCCGCGCGTCTGTCCACGGCGTTCGACAGCGTCACGCTGTACGGCGAGGACCCGGCGCCGCGCCCGGACATCTACGGGAAGATCGGCAACTCGGGCGTCAACATCCCCACGCTCGACGACATGAAGAAGCTGTACTCCGGCTTCGACCTGTGCGCGCCCACCACGTCCGTCTCGATGACGATCAACGGCCCCGCACCGATGATCCTCGCGATGTTCATGAACACCGCGATCGACCAGCAGGTGGAGAAGTACCTGCGCGAGGACGAAGCCCGCTGGCTCGCCGCCCGCGAGAAGATCGACGCGCTGTTCGAAGGCCGCGAGCGCCCCACCTACGCCGGCCCGCTGCCCGAAGGCAACGACGGCCTCGGCCTCGGCCTGCTGGGCGTCACCGGCGACGAAGTGGTCGAGCCCGAGGTCTATGAGCGCATCAAGGCGCAGACCCTGCAGACCGTGCGCGGCACCGTGCAGGCCGACATCCTCAAGGAGGACCAGGCGCAGAACACCTGCATCTTCAGCACCGAGTTCGCCCTGCGCATGATGGGCGACATCCAGCAGTACTTCGTGGACCGCAAGGTCCGCAACTTCTACTCGGTGAGCATCTCCGGTTATCACATCGCCGAAGCCGGCGCGAACCCGATCAGCCAGCTCGCCTTCACCCTGAGCAACGGCTTCACTATCGTCGAGTACTACCTCGCGCGGGGTATGAACATCGACGACTTCGCGCCCAACCTGTCGTTCTTCTTCTCAAACGGCATGGACCCGGAGTACACCGTCATCGGCCGCGTCGCCCGCCGCATCTGGGCCCGCGCCATGCGTGAGCGCTACGGCGCCTCCGCGCGCAGCCAGATGATGAAGTACCACATCCAGACCAGCGGCCGGTCCCTGCACGCGCAGGAGATCCAGTTCAACGACATCCGCACCACGCTGCAGGCGCTCTACGCGCTGTTCGACAACTGCAACTCCCTGCACACCAACGCCTACGACGAGGCCATCACCACGCCCACGGAAGAGAGCGTGCGCCGCGCCGTGGCGATCCAGATGATCATCAACAAGGAGCTGGGGCTGAACTTCAACGAGAACCCCTGGCAGGGCAGCTTCATCGTCGACAAGCTCACCGACATCGTCGAAGAAGCCGTCTACAAGGAGTTCGAAGCCATCTCCGAGCGCGGCGGCGTGCTGGGCGCTATGGACACCATGTACCAGCGCGGCAAGATCCAGGAAGAGTCGCTCTACTACGAGCACAAGAAGCACGACGGCTCGCTGCCGCTGGTGGGCGTCAACACCTTCCTCGGCAAGGACGGCCATAGCGATGTGGCCACCGAGATCGAGCTCATCCGCTCGACCGAGGAGGAGAAGGGCCAGCAGATCACCAACGTGGCCGGCTACCAGCAGAACCGGAACGCGCGGGCCGGGGAGGGCCTACGCTTCCTGCAGAAGACCGCCCGCGAGCGCCGCAACGTGTTCGAGGCGCTGATGGAGGCGGTAAAAACGCATTCGCTGGGGCAGATCAGCCATGCGTTGTATGACGTGGGTGGGGAGTACAGGCGGAATATGTGAACTTGTCTAAGCCGGAGCCCGCAATGCGGGCTTTGGTTTTATATGCATGCCATAAATCGGGGGGGCGATATGGCGATAACACTGCACGAATTGGCTCTCGCCTACCGCAAGGCGAAAGTCGACTATTACTACACCTCTCACAATGCGCTCGGACGGCTCCTTGAATATGAGTCAGAGCTCGACGCAAATCTTCGAGCGTTATTGGCTTGCCTAAACCAAGATGACGAGTCTTGGGTCAAGTTGCCTAATTTTGTTGGGGGCTGGACCGTCGCCACCAAGCGCGTTAAGTACGACCACGCCAACTCGGGCGAGGCCGCAAATGGCTTGATCTTCTCGTCGCCAGAGAGCGAGTGGACGCACATCTGTGAGCAGATGGAAGCCAAGTGCAGTGGTGCTAAACCCTGCGCAGAGTTCCGTGTCATGGCTGATGTGAGTGTCAACTTCCACGTTCTGTCAGCGCTATGGCTCTTTCGCGTAGGCAGTCAGTACGACGCCCGCCTTGGGGACTGTGCCTACGGCAATCGCTTACGACGCGCAAAGTCGGGGAAAGCTAACCCGCTGTCGTTAGGGTCTTTCAAGCCGTATCTGACTCCGTTCAAACAGTGGAGAGACAACGGCCTTCGTGCGATGTCCTCAGCGCTCGAGGAGGACAAAGTAGTCGTCGCCATTACCGCCGACGTTAGCTCGTTTTACCACGAATTGAACCCCGACTTTTTGCTCGATGAGGGCTTCAACGCGAGGTTCGAATTCGACTTAGGAGAGGATGACCGCAAGCTGCATCGTCTGTTCATCTCTGCGCTTATCGCGTGGAGCAAAGCAACGCCTCTAGGAAAAGGATTGCCTGTTGGTTTGCCCGCGTCGGCAGTCGTGGCGAATGTTGCGCTTTTGGAGTTAGACCAAGTGGTCGAGCAGCACGTAGTGCCGCTCTATTACGGTCGCTACGTCGACGACATCATTCTAGTCATGGAGAACGGCTCTGATTTCAAGTCTACGACGGAGATTTGGGAATGGCTCTTTGACCGTGCCCAAGGAAAACTGAAGTGGAGCGATCAGCAGAAAACCAAGGTTTCCTTTTGCCCGCCCTACCTTCAAGGCAGTCGCGTCGAGTTTGCAAACGGGAAAAATAAGATTTTTGTTCTACGGGGTGCGAGCGGAAAAACGTTGCTGGCGTCTATTACTCGCCAAATCGCCGAGCGCGCTAGCGAGTGGCGGGCTATGCCAAATCTGCCATCTGAGGCGCGGCATGTAAGTACAGACTTGGTCGCGGCGACGCAGAGCGACGGAGAGATCGCTGACAACCTGCGGAAAGCGGATCTGCTATCGATGCGGCGGGCGGGGTTCGCAATCAAGTTGCGCGACTTCGAGGCTTACGAGCGGGACCTAGAGCCTGACGCTTGGCAGGGCCACCGACACGCATTCTTCGACGCTTTTATTCAACATGTTTTGGTGCTCCCTCACTTCTTCGACTTAGAGATCTATCTGCCCCGAGTGGTCAAGTTGGCGACTGCGTGTGCGGACTTCGCTAAGTTGCGGCAAATCATCGATGCGCTCGATCAGCTAATTCGTAAGGTCGAGCTAAGCTGCGTCAGCACGCTGAAATCGTGCGATGAATCTGACTGCCCTAGTCACGATGAGATCGTCCATCGGTGGCGACTTCGCCTCTGTACTGCCGTTGACCAGGCGATCACCGCCGCCTTTCCAGTCCGCCTGTCCCGTGGTGAGAAAGATGGTTGGAACGCCTCGATGGCCGATGTGGCCTTGCCGCTGGGCACATCGATAAGTGCGCGGAAAGCGCAGCATGTTCGATGGTTCGCGCACGATCTAGCGCACACGCCCCTGCGTTTTATTGGTTTGCCGCGCGAAATGATTACGCATCGTGGCGTGCCAAGCAGAAAGTCGTTGGCGGTTGTTTCTCCACCAGTATCGCTTGAGCCCACTGACGCATGGTTCGGTGTCTTCGATCTGTGTTTGTCTCTTGGATTTCCCAAGAACCGGGCGCCCATCGGCTTTCTCTTTGCGACGCGGCCGTTTGGACTAGCCGAGCTCTATCTTCTGCCGCTCGATCCATTGGTTAGATCCAACCAGCCACGGATCAGTGCCATCGTGCTCGCGCTGCGAGGGTTCGAGCTTGCTGCTGACCTGCCGTTCATAGACAGCAAGGGCATTCTTGCGCTGGATGTTCCGGATCGGCTCCCCAGCCCACTTCCAAGTCAGACCATCGCGGTGTCTAGCTGGAAAACTGATCTCGCGAGCTGGACGGCTGCCGTGGTCCGATCTCCAGACCCTAAGGGGCTGGAGCGCTACTCGCGAGTCACGCAGCTCATAAATGGGTTGCTATCGGATCGGAGTCGCCCCTCCTATGCGATCTTTCCTGAGCTGTCGATTCCGCTACGTTGGTTCATGCGCATATCGCAGAAGCTGCAAGGGCGGGGGATCAGCTTGGTAGCAGGAGTTGAGTACTTGCACGCCGGGCGCAGCCGCGTCGGGCACCAGGTTTGGACGTCGCTGAGCCACCACAGCTTGGGGTTTCGGTCCGCCATGATTTATCGGCAGGACAAACAACGCCCTGCATTTCACGAAGAGCAAGAGTTGTATCGCGTCGGCGGCGTCAAACTCGCCCCAGAGAAGCGTTGGACATCGCCGCCCGTGATCCAGCATGGAACATTCCGGTTCGCCATCTTGGTGTGTAGCGAACTCACCAACATCTCTTATCGCGCTTCGCTGCGTGGCGAAATCGATGCTCTAGTTGTTCCCGAATGGAATCCTGACACTGAGACCTTCAACTCGTTGGTCGAGTCGGCCGCGCTCGATATGCACGCGTATGTTGTGCAGTGCAACGATCGTAGTTATGGCGACAGCCGCATTCGAGCGCCCGCGAAGGAGAGCTGGCAGCGCGATATTCTGCGCGTGAAGGGCGGATTGACCGACTACTTCGTTACCGGTGTGATTGAGATAGATGCACTTCGGCGATTTCAGTCAAGCCACCGGTCGCCGTCTGCACCTTATAAGCCAGTGCCTGATGGCTTTACTGTCGCATTCGGGCGCAAGTTGCTGCCAACGGGGAGATAGAGGTCAGAGTGCAGAAAGGGGTCAGGTTCTATGTCCCGCTGATCGGCGGGGCTGGGGCCCGAGGGAAAAAGGGGTCAGGTTCAATTTCTCACTAGCGTCCTTGGCCTCCCGGCGGGCCGCACCTGTAGGGCGCGGCCGGTCAGCCCCTCGATCTGTTTCCTGAAGCGGTCGCTGCCCCATGGCTTCTGTTGACGCGTGTGGGGAAAACGGGGTCAGGTTCACTTACCCGGCCGTAGGGCCGATCCGAGCCGGACGATGCGCCGGCCGCACCCCGGCAAAGCGTTGCGTCTTCGCCTCCACCATCGCCCGGAAGTCATCGCGGCCGTAGGCGCGTTGTTGCTGCAGGTAGGCACGGATGGCGGCGAGGTCGTGCTCCGCCAGCGCTTCCGACAGGAGCGCGCGGTACACGGCGCCTCGCAGGGG
This sequence comes from Lysobacter humi (ex Lee et al. 2017), assembly GCF_054781815.1. NCBI lineage: Bacteria > Pseudomonadati > Pseudomonadota > Gammaproteobacteria > Lysobacterales > Lysobacteraceae > Lysobacter > Lysobacter humi (ex Lee et al. 2017). Next base: position 351,125 of record NZ_BAAGTR010000009.1, read on the forward strand.
AAAAAAGGGGTCAGGTTCCATTTCTCGGGAAAACGGAGTCAGGTTCCATTTCTCGGGAAAACGGGGTCAGGTTCACTTACCCGGCCGTAGGGCCGATCCGAGCCGGACGATGCGCCGGCCGCACCCCGGCAAAGCGTTGCGTCTTCGCCTCCACCATCGCCCGGAAGTCATCGCGGCCGTGGGCGCGTTGTTGCTGCAGGTAGGCGCGGATAGCCGCGAGGTCGTGCTCGGCCAGCGCCTCCGACAGGAGCGCCCGGTACGCGGCGCCTCGCAGGGAATCCGTGGCGCCGAGCGCGATCTGCGTCGGGTGCAGCGTGAGGCGTGGATCGCGGCGCAGTCCGCACAGGGCGGCGCAACTCGACCATGGGTAGGCCGCCGGATCGTCCGTCATGCGCGCGCGTACCGGGTTCAGGTCGATGTAACGCACGCAGCGCAGGAAATAGTGGTCGCTGTCGACCCGGCAGGCCATGTAGCGCCCCTCCCACAAGGTCCCCGTCCAGGCGTGGCGGGCGTTGAACTGCCCAACGTATCGGCGCCCGAGCTTCTGCATCATCCGGCGGACGCCGACGCCGCCGCTGTCCGCTGGCGTGACCAGCAGATGGACGTGGTTGTCCATGAGGACGTAGGCGTGCAGCCGGCAGCGCTCGGCGCCCAGCGCGTCGCGCAGCAGGTGGAGGTAGTGCGCACGGTCGTCATCGTCGAGGAAGCATGGCAGGCGGTTGTTGCCGCGCCGCACGACGTGTCGCGGGATGCCAGGCAGGTCGAGACGTGGGAGGCGGGCCATCGGCATACCTCGCGATGCGGCAGACGGCCTCGGCACAGGGCGGCGGCGATCGCGGTTGTAGGTCGAACCCGAAATGCGCGTCGGAAGTGAACCTGACCTCGTTCAACCAGTCGGTGGCGGGGTCTCAAGTTTACCGGGCGAGTTGTCATCCCTTCCTGGCCCCGAACCCCATCTTTCTCCGTTTTCGGGTTGTTGCGGTGCGGCGTGCCTGCGACGGCGATCACGCCTAACGTACAGTCGCGGTTCAGGAATCGTTGAGCCGCGGGCCGAAGGGATCTGCCGGGTGTAGGGGAGATGGGCCAAACGGCAGGGCAGGGATCGGTCCAGTGCATTTCACGCAATGCAACTGCGCAGCGCGTCGGCCGCTTTGGTGGCGCATCTGCACCCTCCGACCATGTCAAAAGGATTGAACATGAATCTCCGAATCTCCCTGCTGTCGGCGTCCGTCGGCGCCTCGCTGTTGTGCACGACTACCGCGGCCTTCGGGGCGGATTTCCGCACCGTCGCGCGTCCCGTGGAGGGCCAGTACATCGTGGTGCTCAAGGCCAATTCGGCCCGGCTGATGAGCGAATCGAATCGCGCGGCACGCGTCCCGGCCGTCGCCAGCGAGATGGCCACGCGTCACCGCGTCACTGTCCTCAAGAGCTTCGAGCACGCATTGCGCGGCTTCGTCGCGCGCGCCGACGACGCTGCACTCGCGCGCCTGCTCGCCGATCCGCGCGTGGAGTACGTCGAGGAGGACGGCATCGTCTATGCCACCGCGACGCAAAGCGGGGCCACTTGGGGCCTCGACCGGGTCGACCAGCGCGACCTGCCGTTGAGCGGCACCTACACCTACGACACCACCGCGTCCGGCGTGCATGCCTACATCATCGACACGGGCGTGCTCGGCACCCACAGCCAGTTCAGCGGTCGCATGGGAAATGGCTACACCGCCATCAGTGACGGTCGCGGCACCACCGACTGCAACGGCCACGGCACCCATGTAGCGGGCACCGTCGGCGGCACGACGCACGGCGTCGCCAAGGGCGTGACCATCCACCCGGTGCGCGTGCTGGGCTGCACCGGTTCGGGCACCAACTCCGGCGTGATCGCCGGCATGGACTGGGTCACCGCCAATCACGTCAAGCCGGCCGTCGCCAACATGAGCCTGGGTGGCGGTGCCTCCTCGACGACCGACGCCGCGGTTGCACGGATGACCAGTGCAGGCGTGACCGTGGTGGTCGCGGCGGGCAACGACAACTCCAACGCCTGCAACTACTCGCCGGCGCGCGCGGCCTCGGCGATCACGGTCGGCTCGACCACGAGCACTGATGCACGTTCATCGTTCTCCAACTACGGCACGTGCCTGGACATCTTCGCGCCGGGCTCGTCGATCACGTCCGCGTGGTACACGAGCACGACGGCGACGAACACCATCAGCGGCACCTCGATGGCCTCGCCGCACGTGGCGGGGGCGGCGGCGCTCTATCTGGCGGCGAACCCGACGGCGACCCCGAGCCAGGTGACCGCGGCACTCAACAACGCCTCCACGCCTAACAAGGTCACCAGCGCCGGCAGCGGCTCGCCCAACCGGCTCCTCTACACCCTGAGCGGCAGCGTGCCGCCGCCGCCGCCGGGCACGACGTACACCAACAGCGCCGATTACCCGATCAACGACAACGCTACGGTCAACAGCCCCATCACGGTGTCCGGCCGCTCGGGCAATGCCTCCAGCAGCGTGCCGGTCACCGTCAACATCGTGCACACCTACATCGCTGATCTGAAGGTCGACCTGGTCGCGCCCGATGGCAGCGTCTACGTGCTGCACAACCGCACGGGCGGCAGTGCCGACAACATTAACCAGACCTACACGGTGAACCTGTCGAGCGAGGCGCTTAACGGCACGTGGAACCTGCGCGTGAACGACAACGCCAACCTGGACACCGGCTACATCAACAGCTGGAGCGTCACGTTCTGAGATGCGTGGTCACGCGTCGTGACATGGACCCCGGCCTCGTGCCGGGGTCTTTTTGGTCTGAGGAGTGAGCTAACGGGGTCAGGTTCACTTACCCAACTAACGGGTAGGAAAAAAGGCGTCGGGTTCCATTTCTCGCAGACCGCGGGCACCGACGCAGGTGCCCCGCGCACACGGGGCGTACGAGGCACGCACAGCAGCCTACCCGTCGACGCCGTCCGCCAGGAACGGGTAGTCGACGTAGCCCTCGGCGCCGCCGCCGTAGAACGTCTGCGGGTTCGGCGCGTTGAGCGGCGCGTTCTCGCGGAACCGGCGGACGAGATCGGGGTTGGCGAGGAAGGGCACGCCGAAGGCGACCGCGTCCGCATGACCTTCGCGCACCGCCGCTTCGGCCATTTCCTGGTCGTAGCCGTTGTTCACGATCCAGGCGCCGCGGAACTTCGCGCGCAGGGCGGCGTAGTCGAACGGGAGGTTGTCGCGCGGGCCGCCCGTGGCGCCTTCGATCACGTGCACGAAGGCGATGCCCAGGCTGTCGAGCCGCTCGACCGCGCGCTCGAACAGCGGTTGCGGATCGCTGTCGCGCAGGTCGCTCGCCGGCGTGACCGGCGACAGACGAACCCCCGTGCGGTCGGCGCCGATTTCGTCGGTCACGGCCTGCACCACTTCGAACAGGAAGCGGGTGCGGTTCTCGATCGAACCGCCGTACGCGTCCCCGCGCCGGTTCGCGCCGTCGCGCAGGAACTGGTCGATCAGGTAGCCGTTGGCGCCATGGACTTCCACGCCGTCGAAGCCCGCGTCGATCGCATTGCGCGCGGCGCGGCGGAAGTCGTCGACGATGCCCGGGATCTCCTCGAGCGCGAGCTCGCGTGGCGCGGATACGTCCACGCGCCCCTCGGCGGTGAACGTCTGCGTGTTCGCGCGGACGGCACTGGGTGCGACCGGCACCTCGCCGGGCGGCAGGAGCGAGGTATGCGACACGCGGCCGACATGCCACAGCTGGACCACGATGCGGCCGCCACGACGGTGCACCTCGTCGGTGACGCGGCGCCAGCCGGCGACCTGCTCCTCGGTGTAGATGCCCGGCGTGGCGATGTAGCCCTGCGCGAGCACGCTGACCTGCGTCGCCTCGGTGATGATCAAGCCGGCCGTGGCGCGTTGGCCGTAGTACTCCGCGGCGAGCGGGCCGGGCACGAGGCCCGCGGCGGCGCGACTGCGGGTCAGCGGGGCCATGACCATCCGGTTGGCGAGGTCGATCGCGCCGATGCGGATGGGGGTGAACAGCGAGGGTTCGGTGGAAGCAGGGGAGGACGGTGCGGTCATCGGATCTCTCGGACTCGGGGCAATCACACACCGTGGGGGCGCCAGAGGCCTGTTGCGCCCTGCAGGATCGCGACGCAGCGTTGCGCGGTGGCGAGAACCAGGGGTCCGCGGCTAACGGGGTCGGCTAAAGGGGTCAGGTTTACTTACCCCATCGTAGGAAAGACGCGAGCAGGACGATGCGCAGGCCGCACACTGGCAGAGCGTCGCGTCTTGGCCTCGACCATCGCCCGGAAGCCATCGCGGCCGTACGCGCGTTGTTGCTGCGGGTACGCGCGGACGGCGGCGACGTCGTGCTCGGCCAGCGCTTCTGACAGCAGCGCCCGGTAAGCGGCGCCTCGCAGGGAATCCGTGGCGCCGGGGAAATGGGGAAATGGGGTCAGGTTCCCTTTCCGACTAGTGCTTTCGTCGGAAGTGGACCTGACCCATTCGCGGGGTCGCTGCACCGACCGACACGGGCTCGAAGCCTTAAGCTTTCCGGGCCGCCGTGGGGACGGCGGCCTACGACCCCGCAACACCACCAGGGGAAACCGATGGAACTGCAGAACCCGTACAACGCCGGCGACGCCGTCGTTGCCCAAGTACCGCGCCCGCTCACTGCCGCCGACAACGCCGGCAAGGGCCGACGATTCCTCACGATGCTGATCGACTACGCGGTCTACTTCGTGCTGGTGATAGCGGTGATGATCCCGGTGATCGCCGTCGCCGGCGAGGATGCCGTGCAGGGCGCACGCGCCTACGCGGTCAGCATCCCCGTGTTCCTGCTCTACTGGACGCTGTTCGAAGCGATCTTCGGGCGCACGGTCGGCAAGTTCATCTGCGGCACGCGCGTGGTGACCGAGAAGGGCGGCGCGCCGTCGTTCGGCCAGGCGCTTGGCCGCACGTGTTCCCGCATGATCCCGTTCGAGGCGTTCTCGGTGCTCTTCAGCGAGGACGGCACCGGCTGGCACGACACGATCCCGAAGACGCGCGTGGTTCGCGCGCGCTGATCGCCGGCGCGACAGGTAGGGAGGCCCGCTTCGGCGGGCTTCTCTGCTTTGGGTTGTAACGCAGCGTGCGATGGGGCCTCCCAAGTGGGCCCTCGGCTTTTAGACGTTGCGTCCGCGGGAGCAGGGGCAGAGTCGAATTCCGGGGCTGGTAACGAGGTCAGGGTCACGCCCACGATTGGCCTTACGCGTTGCCTTGCGCTGCGCTGGAAGTGCGTAGCGGCGATCCGTTCATGAGTAGCGCTGCAGTGCAGCAGCAGCCCTCGAAACGCGAGGGGTCTGCAGCTCGGTGGCACGAGTGGCTAGCGCGGCGAGCAGGTCCCGCTTTCGCATGTCGCCGATCGGCGCGTATGTATCGCTCCGGCGTATCCAATCGTCGACTGCTGCGAGCCACCAGTTCGTGTGCTCCGGTGGGACATGAAGTGCGAGCAGCTGGTCGAGACGATCCCAGAGGCCACCGATGCAAAGCAGCGTGCGAAGATGCTGCAGTCGAGCCTGCCGCGCCTCGCCCGATGCGAGAACGCTAAGGATCAGTGCGTTGTCGAGCCAAATGGCGCTCTCGCGCACGGCGTCAGCGAGCGTGGCGATGACCCGCCGCCCGCCCATATCGAGTAGCCCTGCGAGTTCTGCCGGCGAGATCGGTGCACTTAAGTGGAGCACGCCTCGGAGCGCCAGCTGACGAACCTGCGAACGTGCAGCCGTTAGCAACGGGCGGAACCTCGGATCGTCTTCCTCCTCGGGAGCTTCCGATAGCGACGCCAGTGCGCCCAGTGGGAAGGGCAAGCCTGCTCGGTCGAGGGCGCTCCTCCACTCGAGGCGGGGGTCGAGTCCTTTCTGACGCATGAGGTAGGCCGCGAGGCGGCGTACCCCGGCCGACCGATCGAGCAAGGCGCTCGGCAGCATCGATGCGGCAGCGGCTTGGTCTGTTCCTGAGAGGGTGCGCAGTGACTCCCGGCGGATCACGGGGTGAGGCGCGCGTAGCCCTGCCTTGGCGAGATCACCTAGGGACACCGGGTCGAGCGCGGTCTGGGCGCGGACAAGCGCATACAGGCCGATTCGTGGATCAGGCTGCAGCACTGCACTGACCCAGAGGTCGCCTCCGCGATCGATGGCCCGGCAGTACGCCCAATGCCGCATTACCGACGCGTTGCTCGCAAGAGCGGCTCGGAGGACCTCTGCGTTCGCCGGCAGGAGCATCCAGCCCTCTACAGCTTCTTCGAGCCACGGGTCTCCCGCCCGTTTGCGCTTCTGCAGGCGCAGCACGAGGGGCCAGGCGGCCAGGACGTCCACGGGCTGGCACAACGGGAGAAGCCGAACCACGGCGTCGCGCGCGGCAAAGCGAACGGGGGCGGCCCAGTCGTCGCAACGCACCAGTGCAGCCGCCAAGGTGAGGTAGGCGGGAAAGTCCGCCAAGCGCCATACCGCCTTCTGCCGTTCCCGCCCGTCGGGCTGGGCGCATGCGATGAAGAGCAGGGCATGACGCATCTCGTCCTGCACCGGGCAAGATGCAATGTGGCGCAGCGTGTGCGGCGACCATGCTGCGTAAACAGCGCCTCGATATGCGCGGAGCCGCCGATCGACATTGAGAAGTTCTTCTGCAGGCAGATGCAGAAGCTCGGCGACACCGCCGTCGGCTTTGACAGGGCGTAACGCGACATTCAGGGCGTCGCTCAGCAGCTGCGGTAAGGCGCCGCACGGGTCGTCACCCGGGATACGCGTCGCTCCGAACAGGGTGCGCCAGCTCATAGGGCTTTACGGAAAAGAACAGCCGCGAGAGTACTTCCTGAAGCAGCCGGATCCTTTGCTTTGCGCACGAAGCCTCTGCCACACTCGACCCCGCTCCGTCGCCCCGGCACGGACCACGCCACGGACCCGGCGGAGCAAGGACGCGCGGACATGAGTCCGCGTTCGCACACAGGGAAACATAAGGAGATGGACGTGTCGCAGAACCTGATTTCGCTCGAAGTGTCCCACCAGCAGCTCGATGCGGTGCGCAGTGCGCTCGACCAGATCGAGGCCGCGCTGCCGGGGCTGATCTCGCTAGACGCCGGCGACCGGAAGGGGCTGATGATCATGGGCCCGCGCTCGGAGCCGTTCGCCCGCCAGACGCTGCGCGTGCTCGAGCAGAACCCGAAGATCGTGCCGCCCAGCATGGACCTGGCCGGCGCACAGGCCGACCTCGCCGCCTACGACCGCCTGCGCCCCGTGCTCGAGCGCCTGCAGCGCCTGACCTCGCGGCTGAACGACACGGTGACGGCCCTCGGCAGCGACACCATGGACTTCGCTCTGGAGGGCTACGCGCAGATCAAGCTCTCCGGCGGCGCGCAGGGCCTCGACGAGCTTCGCCGCGAGCTGTCGGGCCGCTGGGCGAAGACGCGCCGCAAGGCCGCCGCCCCGGCCGCCGAGCCGGCCTGATCCCGCGTTCCACGCCGTTCCACAGGCCGCCTTCGGGCGGCCTGTTTCGTTTGGGGAAGCGGTCGCCGGCCTGTCGAAGGCCGGCAGGCCGCTTTCCGAATCGGTTCAAGGGTTCAGGCAGGCGCCACGAGGGCCATCGGAATCGGTCGAAACGCTTCCGGAAGCGTTCGGAGTGATTCCCGGGGCCGCCGCAACGCTTCCCGAAGCGGTCGATGCGATTCGCGGAGCGGTTCCACCGATTCGTGCAGCGATGGGTCGGTTTCGGGACGCGCGCGGAACGATCCGCCCGACGCTCCGCGCGTCATGACGCGTGAAGCGCCCCTGTCCGTCGCAGGGCATTTACGCCCGGGTGCAGGCAGGCCGAAAACGCTCGATCACAGGGGGCGTCGAGCCGATCCACGCTAGACGCCTTCACCCGGTGCTCGCGTTGCTGACGCGCATTGCGACAGCCGTCAGGCGCTCGGTGCCAATCGACGCTGCATTGAATGCGTCCCGCGCATGCTGCCGCCATGGCCCCGCATCACTCCTGCCTCCGAGGCATGCTCGCCGTCGTCGTCGCCCTGGCCTTCGCCGCCAGCGGGATCGCCGACGCCAAGCCGGGCAAGCACGGGCACGGCCACAAGCGTGGCCATGCGAAGGCGGGCAAGGCATGGAAGCACGCGGCACGGCATTTCCGTGCGCCCGACGGGCGTCGCGTCGTGGTGCTGCCGGCCCCGCGCCCGGTGCCCGCGCCGATCGCGATCGCGTCCTTGCGTGCGCGAAGCACCGCCGGGGCGGCGCCCACGTCACGCCCGGTGCCCGACGCGCGCCTGCCGCAGACCACGCGCGCGCCGGACGTCGCGAACGCGCCGCCCGCCGCGCGCACAGCGGCCCGCCGGCAGGCGGTGGACGAGTTCATCGCGCAACATCCGACACGTTGAGGTCGGGACCCGTCAGGTGGGCTGCGGCGCACCCCGGGCGCGGCCCACGAACGGCCGGTCAATGGGTTCGTGCCGTGACTCTTCGCCGTTGAGGCGAACGCGTTGCGTCGAGGTCAGCCGCGACGCCTAGCTCCTGATCCCCGCCATCACCCCGAACCGGAAGCGCGCCGACTGCTCGGTACCGCTATCCCCCAGCGTTTGCGCCATGCGCATCGCCGACAGCAGTGCGAGCCCGGTGCCGAAGGTGAGCCCGTTGACGACGTCGTCCAGTGTCGGCAGGAGGTGCATGGGTGCATCCTGGCGGACGCCCGCGTCGGCCCCGGGAACGACGAGTGCGGGGTGGTGGAACAGGGGCGAGCGCTCCCATGCCGCCAGCAGTGCCTCGCCTTCGCCGAGGCGGGACGCCTTGCGCAGCAGGCGCAGCAGCGTGTCGACGTCGGGCGCGTCCGGCCCGAACAGGAAGCGCTCGACCGCGTCGCCCGAGAGCCGCTCGACCCACAGCGCGCGCAGGTGGCGATCCACGGTGGGGCGCAGCAGCGACAGCATCGGGCCGAACAGGTGCCCCTCGGCCAGGGTGACCAGTCCCAGGTGGTGCTCGATCACCTGGTTGTGCAGCGCGAGCGCCGGCGTGCCGCGGCGGGCCTGCGGCGCCGCGGGCAGGGCACGCGCCACCCACATCGCGATCTTGCGTGCGTGGTCGAGCGCGGGCTGGTGCGGCAGGGTCGGCGTGGGCCCCGCCGCCGCGGGGTCGGTCGTCCTCATGGCAGGGGTCCGCAGGCATCCACGGGCCGATGGTGCACGGGCCGGGGGCGGGTACGTCGTGACCGGCGTCGCGCGAGCGGCGGCTCTTGCCGGTGGCCACGCACTTGCGGGGTGCGTCGGGCCTGCAGCGCGGCCCGGGTGAGTCGGTGCGGGGTGCATATCCTGCGCGACGGCCGCGGCACTGCAAGCCGGCTCGCCATGCCGATGCGGCGTCGGGGCCGCGCTTCAGGGTCTGCGGCGCATCACGGTCACTGTCGCATTGCTGCAGGCACGCCGCCTTCGGCCAGTGCTCGGCCGAGAACCCACAGCGCGATTGCCGCGTCCGGATGACGCGGGTACGGGCGATGGCGTCGTGCCAGCCGAGCGCGTCGCCGCCGGTGGAGCACGGCACCGAAAACGGCGCCACAGGCGATGACCCGCGCGAGCGTGCGGCCGATCGCCTGCCCCGCGTGTTGCCCCGGGCCGCTACCTCGGGCTCGGGCGCGATGCAGCGCCGGGGGCGACGTCGTTCGCGCGTGCGGGATGGGTCGGACGGGCGTTCGTGCCGGGCGGTTCCGCCGGCCGCCCCGTTGGCGTGTCCTATGCAGTCTCGATCAGCGGCGCCAGGGTGCCGGGGCGCGCGAAGTAGTAGCCCTGCGCATGCGGCACGCCCGCGCGCGCGAGCGTTTCGGCCTGCGCGGCGGTCTCGACGCCTTCGGCGATCACGCCGGTGTGCGTCTGCGTCGCGAAGGCCATCACGCCGGTGAGCAGCGCCTGCTTGGCGAGGTCGACATCGATCGATTCGATCAGGCCGATGTCGAGCTTGATGAGATCGGGGGCGATCCGGAGCACGTGGCGCAGGCTCGAGTAGCCCGCGCCGACGTCGTCAATCGCGACACGCACGCCCAGGCTGCGCAGCGTGGCCAGCGCGGTGGTGAGGGCGTCGTAGTCGGCGACGGACGCATGTTCGGTGAGCTCGACGACCAGCCGTTTCGCATCCACCCGCGACACCATGGCGAGCAGTTGCGGCAACGCGAGCGTGGCGGCCGACGCATTCACGGCGAGGTAGGCATCGCGCGGCAGGCAGTCCAGCGCCCATAGCGCCCCGCGGATGGCCGCGAGCTCCATGTCGGGGCCGCAGCCGGCGTCCCAGGCCTCCTTGAACAGGCGCTCGGGCGGCAGCGCCCTGCCGTCCACCTCGGCGCGGGCAAGGGCCTCCACGCCGATCAGGCGCCGGGCGCCCACCTCGTAGATCGGCTGGAACACCATCGTCGGGCCACCGGACGCGAGGATCGACTCGACGTGAACGCGCCGCTGCCGTGCGAGCTGGACCGCGTGCGCGGCGCCGTCGAGCTGCTGCCCCAGGAGGCCGCCGAGAAAACGCAGGAAGGCGACATCGCGCGCGCAGTCCTCGGGGTTCGGGTCGAAGTTGACGCAGCACAGGGTGCCGAAGGCGCTGCCGTCGGTGAGCAGCACCGGCACGCCCATGTACGACTCGATGCCCAGCACGCGGGTGAGCGGGATGTCGCAGCTGATGGGGTTGGTGCGGGCGTCGTAGATCGCTTCGGGCAGCCGCCCGTTGAGCAGGCGATAGCAGTAGGAGTCCTCGAGGTCGAAGCGCATGCCGACGGGAAGCCCGGCGGCTTCGGCCTCGCCGTCGGCGGCCCGGATGAATTTGTCGCCGCCGACCATTTCGGCGAGAAAGCTCACGCGCGCCCCGAGGTAGTCGCGCGCGGAGGCGAGCACCCGCGCGACGAAGGCCCGGGAACCTGGATCGAGTTGGGCGTAGAGCGAGGGTTCGCGGTCCATGTGGCCTCCTCGTGGCATCGCCGGGCGTCCGCGCCCGGGAAACCCCGAGGCTACGCCGCACCCGCGGCCGATACCAACCCGCGATCGCACTGCCGGACGTACTGACGTGCTGGCGCGGAGGTGTACGGCCGACCCGCAGATGCGTGGCGTCCGCTTTCACGCATCGCACGTCGTGCATGCCTTCGCGCGGCGAGGGGCTCGGCGGTCGGCGGGCGGGCAGGGGACAACCGTGGCGGCAACGCCGGCGGCGCATGCGCGCGGCCGAGTCGCCGGCGGGGCGCGTGGGTCGTCCTGAACGGGGCGGCACGAAATCTGTGACAATGGCGACGTCGCTGGCGCACCCGCCTTCGGGTGCCGACTGCATGGGGATGCAGGCCGGCGGCGTCCACAGGGGATTTCCATGCTGAACCGTCTTTCCGGCCGGGCCGAGCGCCCGTGCAGCCGCGCGCCGCGTGCGTCCATCGCCATGCGCCATGTAGCGCACGTGCGTTCCGCCACGCTCGCCGTCCTCGGGGTGCTATGCGCCGGCACCGCACAGGCGCAGAGCTGCGCCGTGGGCGAGACCGCGCATGCCTTCAGCTACACCGGCGGTGAGCAGACGCTGGTCATCCCCGCGGGTGTGAGCTCGGCGACGGTGTATCTCAACGGTGCCCAGGGCAGTGCCGGGCGCAGCGGCGCCGGCACGGTCGGCGGCAGCCCGAACTCGCCGGGCGGCAGCGGCGGCCTCGGCGGCCGCGTGCGCGGCACGCTGGCGGTAACGCCCGGACAGACGATGTCCATCTGGGTCGGCGCGCAGGGCGTGCAGGCCGTGAATGGCGGCGGCGCCGGCGACGGCGCATTCGGCACCGGTGGCGGTGCCACCGACCTGCGCGTCGGCGGCAATGCGATCGGCAACCGTGTCGCGATCGCCGGCGGCGGCGGTGGCGGCGGCAATGCCGGGTGGAGCACGGCCAACGTGATCGCCGGTGGCAACGGCGGTGCCGGCGGCAGCGGCAACGGTACCGCCGGCGCCAATGTGCCGGGCGGCCCCGGCCCGTTCGGCGGGGGTGGCGGCGCCGTGGGTGTCGGCGGTGCAGGCGGCGGCGGGTGCGGCAGCTTTCCGGCGACGGCGGGCAATGCCGTCACCGGCAACGGCGGCACCGCCTTCAATTTCAGCGGCTCGTTCGCGGGTGCGGGCCGCGGCGGCGGCGGTGGCGGCGGCGCCACGATCGGTGCGGGCGGCGGTGGTGCCGGCGTCGGCACGACAGCCTGCCAGCAGAACTGGAACGGTGGCGGTGGCGGCGGCGCGGGCGGCAGCTCGAGCGCGAGCGGCCTGATGTCGCCGGTGCTCAGCAGTGGCGTGAACGCAGGCAACGGCTCGGCGCTGGTGTGCCTCGCGGCGTCTTCGCACGCGGTCGGCGGCACGGCCTCGGGGCACCAGGGCACGGTCACGCTCCAGCTGGATGCAACGGGGCCGTCGAGCGTCCAGCAGGTGGCCGTTCCTGCCGCCGCGAGCACGTTCCAGTTCGCCACGCGATTGCCGACCGGTGCGTCGTGGGCGGTGAGCGTGTCGAGTGCACCGCCGGGGCATGCCTGTGCCATCGCGCCCACCAGCGGCGCATCGATCGCGGCCGATGTCACCAACCTCGTGCTGACGTGCACGCGGGTGCCGACGGCGCCGACCATCGGCACCGCCACGCTCTCCGGCCCGGGACAGGCGTCGGTCTCGTTCACGCCGCCTGCCGATGACGGCGGCGCGGCGATCACCGGCTACCAGGTCACCTCGACGCCGGGCGGTCTTACCGCCAGCGGCACGGGCAGCCCGATCACGGTGACCGGGCTGGTCAACGGCACGAGCTACACCTTCGACGTTCGCGCCATCAACGCGGTCGGCACGGGCGCGGCATCGGCGCCGTCCAATGCAGTCACGCCGATGGGCACGCAGGCGATCACGGGTTTCGCAGCCACGCCGGCCGCGCCCGTGTACGCGCCCGGCGGTACGTTCACCCTGGCCGCCACGGGCGGCGCATCGGGCAATCCGGTGGTGTTCGCCACGACCACGGCCGCGATCTGCAGCGTGTCGGGCAACGTCGTCACCACGCTCGCCAGCGGGACCTGCTCGCTCACCGCCGACCAGGCCGGGAACGCGCAGTACACCGCGGCGCCGCAGGCCTCGCTCGACGTCGCCATCGCCGCGGCGCCCCAGGCGATCACCGGCTTCGTCGCGACGCCGTCGGCGCCGACGTACGCGCCCGGCGGAACGTTCACCGTGAGCGCAACGGGCGGTGCCTCCGGCAATCCCGTCGTGTTCGCGGCCACCACGCCGGCGGTCTGCAGCCTGGCCGGCACGACGGTGACGATGCTCGCGAGCGGCACCTGCAGCCTCACCGCGGAGCAGGCGGGCAATGCCCAGTACTCGGCGGCGCCGCAGGTCTCGCTCGACGTCGCCATCGGCGCGGCGGCGCAAGCGATCACCGGCTTCGTCGCGACGCCTTCGGCGCCGACGTATGCCCCCGGCGGCACGTTTACGGTTGCCGCGACGGGTGGCGCATCGGGCAACGCAGTCGTGTTCGCCACGACGACCCCGGCGGTCTGCAGCATGGCAGGCTCGACGGCCACCATGCTTTCGGCAGGGCTCTGCGCGATCACGGCGAACCAGGCCGGCAATGCGCAGTACGCGGCGGCGCCCCAGGCGACGCTCAACGTCAGCATCGGCGCCGCGGCGCAGGCGATCACCGGCTTCATGGCAACGCCCGCGGCGCCGACGTATGCACCTGGCGGCACGTTCACCGTGTCGGCGACCGGCGGTGCGTCCGGGAATCCCGTGGTCTTCGCCACCGCCACGCCCGCGGTCTGCAGCGTGTCCGGCTCGACGGTGACCACGCTCGCGGGCGGCAGCTGCCGCATCACGGCCGACCAGCCGGGCAATGCGCAGTACGCGGCGGCGCCGCAGGCATCGCTCGACGTCGCCATCGGCGCGGCGGCGCAGGCGATCACCGGCTTCGCCGCGAACCCCGCGGCACCGGTCTTCGTCTCCGGCGGCACGTTCGCCCTCAGCGCGAATGGTGGCGCCAGCGGCAATGCGGTGGTCTTCGCGACCGGCACGCCAGCGGTCTGCTCGATCAGCGGGACGACCGCGACCATGCTCGCCGCCGGCACCTGCCGCGTGACCGCCAACCAGACGGGCACCGCGCAGTACGCCGCAGCGCCGCAGGCGACGCTCGACGTCGCCATCGCCGCGGCCGCGCAGTCGATCACCGGCTTCGCGTCCACCGTCCCGTCTCCGGTCTATGCACCGAATGCCACGTTCGGCCTCGTCGCGACGGGCGGTGCCTCGACCAGTCCGGTCGTTTTCGCGTCGATCACGCCCGCCGTCTGCACCGTCAGCGGGAGCACGGTGACCATCATGGGCGCGGGCAGCTGCGTGCTGACCGCCGACCAGGCCGGCGACGCGAACCATGCCGCCGCGCCGCGCGCGACGCTGACCGTCGCCATCCAGGCGGCGGTGCCGGCCCTGGCATGGATCGCGCCGCTGCAGCGCACGGTGGGCGAGGGGAGCTTCGAGCTGCCCGTGCCGACCAGTCCGTCGGTGGGCGGCTTCACGTATGCCAGTAGCAACCCCGCCGTCGCGACGGTCAGCGGCCGCACCGTGACCGTGCTCGCGCCCGGGGTGACCACCCTCACCGCGACGCAGGCGGCGAATGGCAACTACGCCGCCTCCTCGGTGAGCACGACGCTCACCGTCAGCGGTCGACCGGATCCGACGCAGGATCCGTCGGTGATCCAGGGTGCGCAGGCGCAGGTCGATGCGAGCGTTCGCTTCGCGGGCGCGCAGCAGGCCAACATCCGCGACCGCCTGCGGCAGATCCGTGCGACCGAGGGCGAGCTCGCCGCGTCGCACCGCGTGGCGGTGCAGGCCGGCGATGTGAGCCTGACCGTGCCCCCAGGCACGGACGAGTCCGCTGCCGACGGCGGCTGGTCCGCGTGGTCCGCGGGCACGATCCTCTTCGGCCAGCGCGACCGCGACCTGCCGAGCCCGGGCTTCCGCATGCGGAGCGATGGCCTGACGCTCGGCATCGACCGTGCGCTCGGCGAGCGCAACGTGGTGGGCGTGGCAGCCGGCCTCGGCTGGTCCGACACGCGCTTCGACGATCGCCGCTCGGACGTCGACGGGCGGCAGCGCTCGCTCGCGATCTACGGCCTGTGGCGCATCACCGATGCCCTGCATGTCGACGGCGTGCTCGGTCGCGGTTGGCTGGACTTCGACGTCACGCGTTGGAGCAGCGTGGCGGGCGCACAGAGCCGTGCCGAGCGCACCGGCGACCAGACGTTCGTCTCGGTGGGCATGGGCTATGCGAAGCAGTCCGATGCGGGCACGGTGACCGGCTACGGGCGCTTCGACGGCAGCCGCAGCGAGCTCGACGGCTACCGTGAGTCCGGTCTGGGGATCTACGACCTCGACTACCGCGCGCAGACGGTCGAGAGCCGCACGCTCGCGGTCGGCCTCGAGGGCAGTCATCCCTTCGTGATGGGCACGCGCCCGGTGCGGCCGTTCTGGACGCTCGAGTTCCGCGACGCCCTGCGCAATGACGGGACGGCGGCGATGAACTACGCCGTCCAGCCGTCGTCAGCCGACTACGTGCTCGGCCTGCGGAGTTCGAACGCCGACACGTTCGCGGCGGGTGCGGGTTTCGATCTCCAGCTGGGCCCGCGCTGGCAGCTCTCGCTGCTCTACAACGTCGAGCACGGTGACGTGTTCTCGAACCGCACCCTCGCGCTGCGCCTCGTCTTCAGTGGCAGCCGCGGTGGCTCGGTCCAGACGTCGGAGACCGGGCCCTGACCGGCTGCCGTTCGCGGCCTCGCTGATGTGTCGAACGCGGTCGCGGCGACGGATGATCGTCGTCGCGCCGGATCGGGAAGACCCGAGCCGCGGCGCAGGGGCGTCGTCCCATGCCGCGGCGCGGCAATGAGAAGCTCCGCCCCGACCTGATGCTGTGTCCATGCTGTGCCGACAGGCCGCCTTCGGGCGGCCTGTTTCGTTCGGTCGCGTGGACGGCACGGACTTCACCGGGGCGGGCCGGGCGGAGCGCGATCGAGGGGCCGCGCATCGGTCGGGTCTGTCGGGGCAATCGAACCGCAGGCGGAGCGTGGCGGGCGCGGCCGGTGACCGGGCTGACCGGTCATCGAAGCCTTACGCGCGCCACCATGGTCCGGCGCCGGAGAGGCAAACGTGGCGCAGTGCGTCCGCCGCCGGCCTCACTCGGCTGCAGAGTCCACCGCGAGCGGTCGCACGTGCTGCAGGAGGCTCACCAGCGTGTGCCCCGGCTCTTCCCACGGGATCATGTGCGAGGCGTGCTCGAACCAGACGCCGTGCTTGGCGGGCGCCTGCACGCGCTGCAGCCAGGCGGCGGTCGGCGCCGACGGCGTGGTGTAGTCGTGCCGGCCCATGAACATCACCACGGGGATGGGGAAGCGCGTCACGCCGGTGAAGTCGACCTGCAGGAACTCGTCGAGCAGCCGGCCGAGGGTGAAGACGTTGCCGTCAAAGAAGGCCTTGCGGTCGGCGCAGTCGTATTCGGGCGAGAGCAGCGAGGCACCGAAGTAGTAGTTCGCCTCGCCGTCGCGGTAGGCGGTCATGCCGCCGTACTGCTGCGGCCACTTGCGGGCGGTGACGATGCGGTCGCGCGTGATCGGGCGGTCGCCGGGGTAGGGCGCGATGGATTCGAGTTCGGCGACAGCGATCCGGTCGCCGCGCTTCTTCGCCTCGGCCAGGCCGAACTCGAAGCTCAGGCGCTCGTTCTCGCGCGTGTTGATCACCTGCCCCATGCCGACGTAGGCATGGAAGAGGTCGGGGCGCGCGAGCGCGGCCTTCATGCCGACCACCGTGCCCCAGCTGTGCCCGACGAGGATCAGCTTCGACTTGCCGTATTTCGCGCGCAGGTGCTCGGCGACTTCGATCGCATCGTCGACGTAGCGCTGGAGGGTGAGCGTGCCGGCCACGGCCTGCGGGTCGTTGGCGCGATGCGTCTTGCCCGCGCCGCGCTGGTCGTAGTGCGCGACGGTGAAGTACTCCTCGAGCGGGCGCTGGAACTGCCAGTGGCTCGGCATGCTCGGCGAGGCCGGCCCGCCGTGCAGAAACAGGATCATCGGATTGGCGCGGTCCTCGCCACGCACGTTGATCGACTGCGCGATGCCGCCGATCGTCGCGGCGTAGGTGTCGTCGACGCCGTCGGGCGTGACGATGCGCTGCAGGTCCTGCACGACGGCGCGCGCACGGTCGTAGGACTCGCCCGACGGGCATTCGGCGGCGAGCGCGCTGCCGGCGGCAGCGAAGAGGGCGAGCGCAAGTGCGAGGCGGTGGGACACATCGGGACTTCCATGTGGACGCGGAAGAACTATACGGAGAGACGGGGATCGAGCGACGGGCGGTGGCAGGGACGGGGCGCCGATCCGCTTGCGGGTGGCCGCGCCGGCGCCGGTCGTGCACAACTCTGTAGGCGAGGTCGGAGTGCAGTGCACTGAGCGCGCGCCGTGACTGAGCACGCGTCGTGCAACGTCCCGGCCGATTCCGCATCGCGACCGTCTTCAAGCGCCCAATGCCGCCTCCAAGCGGCCTTGGGCGATGTTGCTGACGGCACATCCGGAGAAGCGCGCGACGACCGCTGCTTATGGGGAAAAGTCCGACGGCACAAGACGTCATCGCCCGACAGTTTGCGCGACGGGCCAGGCCGATCCTGTGGGGGCTGTAAAAGCGCCCTGGCCGCATGCCGCGCCAGGGCACCCCACTTCGCTACACCCGCAACGGAAGGATTCGAAGCCATGGAAACCAACATGCTGAGCGGTGCCGTCAACCCCTACGCGCTCACCGAAACCGTGCTGAGCAAGCGCATCGACTGGAACCGCGTGGAGCGGCCGATGGAGATCCTGGAGCGCACGCTGGAAACGCCCGCGGACGCCCTGTTCAACGGCGGCCGCGGCGCGCCGACCTTCGCGCTGCAGGCGCCGCTCAAGGCCGAAACCGCGGAGGCCGCGCGCGCCCCGCGCCTGCGCGAGCTGCGTGCGGACCTGCACCAGAACATCTCGCCGGCGCTGCGCACGCGCCTGGCCGAGATCCTCACGCCGAAGCTCCTGCCGCACCTGCAGGAGACGCAGTACGAGAATGCCAGCTGGACGGATCCCGGCGACTTCTTCGAGGAAGGCACGGAATTCGCCGACCCGGTGCAGGGCGCGGTGGGCGACTGCTGGCTGATCGCGGCGCTGGCGTCCGTCGCGATGAGCCGCCCGTACGCGATCCTGCAGCGCAACCGCACGACCGGGCCGGGGCAGGACGCCTTCGTCAACGCCATCGACCTGATCGACGCGGGCGCCGCCAAGCGCTTCGAAGTCAGCGAGCGCGTGCCCGTGGACACCGCCACCGGCCTGCCGCGCTTCGGACGCTCGGCGGAAGGCGGCGAAGTGTGGCCGGGCGTGTACGAGAAGGCCTTCGCGAAGCTCCGCTCGGGCAACCTCACCGACCAGCCGGACCTCCTGGTGCTGCATGCCGGCGACCCGGTGGATGCCTGCGCGCGACTGGTGCCCGGCACGACCGCGCACTACACGGCGACCCACGGCACCACCGCCGATGCGCTGTGGACGCAGCTGCGCGACAACTGCATCGCCACGCCGCAGCCCGCCGGGCCGATCGTGCCGATCTTCAACCGCGTCCGCAGCGGGCGCACGGTGAACCCGATGACGGCCTGGACGTACGCCAAGGCGGAGGACGCACCCGACAAGATCGCGTACGACGCCTCGACCGGCATCGTCGGCTGGCACGCGTATTCGGTGCTCGGCTGGATCACCCGCACGTCGGGCCTGTCCGTCCTCGGCCAGCCGCCGGCGATCGAGCGCTACATCGTGCTCCGCAATCCGTGGGGGCGGCACGAGGGTCGCGTCGATACTTTCAACGGCAGCTTCGCGTCCCATGAGGCCAGCTGGGTGCGCAACACGCCGCTGGGCACCGGCGGCGTGTTCGCGATGCGCATCGAGGCGTTCAAGAAGTACTACGCGGGCCTTGGCGTCGCGCGCTGACGCCGGGCGCGTCGGACACCGCTCGATCCCCGACAGCAGGCCGGCATCCTGGATGCCGGCCTGCTGCATTGCGTCGGCAAGGTCGCGATTCCTCATGCGGCATGGGGCGCCGTTTGCACTCGTACGCTTGGGTTTCCACAGCGCCGTCAAGTCGTATCGAACCGGCGCTCGGGTCGACATCAGCACCCGCGCCGCTCGCTAGTCCGCGTTCGCATTCGGATGCGTCGGCAGGCGCGAGGCCAGCGCGATCCGTCGCAAGGTGCATCCGCATCCGTCGTGATGCCGTAACTCCGGGGGCATGGCGACCTGCGGGCCTTCCGCATCGCCGCTGCACCGTCCCCCAAGGAGATCCGCATGAAGACATCCCTGATCGCACTCACGCTCGCTTGTACCGCCGCCCTGTCCCTCGCGGGCTGCGCGACGGGCGGTATGGATTCCTCTAGCTCGATGGCGTCCGCGGATGCGTCCGTATCCGCGTCCGCAGGTGCCAATCCGATGGTGGGCGGCGCGCCGATGCTGCGCACGCGCGACATCGTCGACAATGCGGTCAACTCGGCCGATCACACCACGCTGGTCGCTGCAGTGAAGGCCGCCGGCCTGGTCGACACGCTCAAGGGCAGCGGCCCGTTCACCGTGTTCGCGCCGACCAACGCCGCGTTCGCGAAGCTGCCCGCGGGCACCGTCGACACGCTGCTGCTGCCGAACAACAAGGCGATGCTGACGACCGTGCTCACCTACCACGTGGTGCCCGGCCGCATCGATGCCGCCGAACTCGCCTCGCGCATCCGCGCCGGCGGTGGCAGCGCGATGCTGAAGACGGCGCAGGGCGGCAGCCTCACGGCGCGCATGCGCGGCAGCGACGTCGTGATCGTGGATGCGAAGGGCGGTACGTCGGTCGTGACGACAGCGGACGTCTACCAGAGCAATGGCGTGATCCACGTCGTCGATACGGTGCTGATGCCGTAACGGATCGACCGGCGGCGCGGATGCGCCGCCGGTCCTGCCGGGCGACGGGCGATTGGCCTCGCGCCGGTGTCGCCTCCGCACACGATTCTGCTCCGTCCCGGCGGTGCGCATGTGCGCCATGCGCCCGCTGTTCCCAGTGGATGCGGAAGCGGGTCCGCATGCGTACGCAGCCGGGTCTACGAAATGGCGGTGTCGAGGGAGCTCATCGCTCTCGACACCGCCGCCGACGGTCGCGAAGGGTGATCACGGTGCTCGAGGCGCCGACGCCGGTCAGGCAAGCCGCGTGCGCCGCATCGCTCTGCGGGGTGTGCCTGTCTTCTGCTGTTCACGACCGTTCGACCGGGCCCGGCCTAGCGTTCGCTCCCCGCATCGGAGAGCACGCCCATGGCCAAGCGCATCGCCATCCTCGCCACCGACGGCTTCGAGCAGACCGAGCTGACCGGGCCCCGCGACGGGCTTCGGCAGGCGGGCTTCGAGGTGCTCGTCGTATCGCCCAAGGGCGGGCGCATCAAGGGCTGGGACGAGGACGACTGGGGCGACGAGGTGCAGGTCGACCTGGAGCTCGCGGACGCGAAGGCCGATGAGTTCGATGCACTCGTGCTGCCGGGTGGGCAGATCAATCCGGACAAGCTGCGCATCGACCCGGCGGCGGTCGACTTCGTGCGCGCGTTCGATCGCGCCGGTAAGCCGCTCGCCGCGATCTGCCATGCGCCGTGGTTGCTCGTCGAGGCGGCCGTGGTGGACGGCCGCGAGGTGACATCGTGGCCTTCGGTGCGCACGGACCTCACCAATGCCGGTGCGCGCTGGGCGGATCGCGAAGTGGTGGTCGATGGACACCTGATCACGAGCCGCAAGCCGGACGACGTACCGGCGTTCACACGTGCGATCGTCGACGCGCTGCGTTGAGGCGAAACGCCGGGCACGGCGTGATCGCGTGTTTCTGCCGGTGAACTCCGGCTACTAGAACGCGATCGGGCGCCTTCCTCGTGAGGCCGGCGCTTGGCCTCCTGCTGCATGCATCGCGCCTGCCTGAAGGCGGCTCGCGCCCGCGTCGTCCGCGGCGGATAGCCGTCGTTGCCCAGTGACCGGGAGCTGGCGGCTCGCGGCAATGCGCGCGACGGTCGTCAGGCCAAGTGACGCGTACAGCAGTCAGGACCTGCATCGGGATCGGAGCAGCGCTCGGTTCTCGCACCGCGGCGCGGCCAGGCCTGGTCAGGCCAACGTGCCCGCATTGGCCGGGCTCCGACAAGTTGCCGCTGCTGCCGCCACGCATGTAAGCTTTAGCAGACATACTGTCCGTCGGACCAGACACATGTTTCGCATCCTCATCGTCGTCATGGTCGGAATCGGGCTCGGCGTGCTGCTCGCCAGCGGCGCGGCGGTGTGGCCGCTGCGACCGGGGCTGGCCGGGGCATTGCTGATGGTCGCGGTGGCATTCGCGGTGCGGCGGCGCTGGGGCGTGCTCGCCGGCACGGCGCCGGGTTCGCCCGAACGAATGCTCTGGGTATCGCTGGTCGCCAATGCCGTCGTCGCGGCCCACCTGTTCGCCACGCTGTACCGCATTGGCCCCACGCTGGTGATGCATACCCCGGTGGTCGATGCGCTCGGCCAGGACAGCTGGACGCTGGTGGCAGGCGCGCTGCTGGCCTACTGGATCGTGCGCGACCCGTCGCCGCGCTCGGACGAGCGCGACCGCGCCATCGCGGCGCTCGGCCTGCGCGCGGCGCACTACGCGCTGCTCGCCGTGCTCGCGGTGCAGATCCTGACACTGGGCTTCGTGCACGGAGGTTGGGTGGCGCAACTGTCGCGGCCGACGATCGCCCACGCGCTGATCCTGGCTGTCATCGGCAGCGTGCTGGTCGACGCGATCGCGCGCCTGCATGCCTATGCACAGGACGCCGCGGCTGCCGAAGCCGAGGCGGACGGCGTTCCATGACCACCTCACCCGTCGGCACCCACCTGCGCAGGCTCCGCTTCGAGCATGGCGAGCTTTCGCAGGAGGCACTCGCGCGCCGCGTGGGCGTCACGCGCCAGACGATCATCGCGATCGAGGGCGGGCGCTATGCGCCGTCGCTGGAGCTCGCGATGCGGCTGGCGAGGGCATTCGGCCTCGGCGTCGACGACGTCTTCTTCTGGACCGGTACCGACGGCGACTGATCCGCGCGGTCGCCCCGTCATTTCCCTCATCGAACAAGGCGTCCGCCATGACCGCACGTGCGTTTCCGGCCGTACTCAAGATCCTGCTGTGGTTCGTCGGGATCGCGCTCGCGTTGCTGCTGGCCGGTGCCGCGTGGCTGGCCTGGCGGGTGTACAGCTTCGACACGCAGACGCCACCCGCGCGCCATGGACAGGTCGACGCGCGCCTGTATGCGCCGCCCGGGCCACCGCGGCCGCTGATCGTCGGCCTCGGTGGCGCGGAGGGTGGAAACAGCTGGGCGCGTGACCGGTGGCGTGCGCAACGCGATCGGTTCCAGACGCAGGGCTATGCATTCCTCGCACTGGGCTATTTCGGCCTGCCGAACACGCCGCAGAACCTGGATCGCATCGCGCTCGAGGGCGTGCAGGCCGCGATCCGCGACGCGCAATCTGATCCTTCGGTCAACAGTGACTGCATGATTCTGATGGGCGGCTCGAAGGGCGCCGAGCTCGCACTGGTGCTCGCCGCGCACGATCCCGGCATCGACGCGGTGGTCGCGATGGCCCCGGGCGATACCGTCTTCGCGGCGCATACCGACGCGATGAACACGTCCTCCTGGTCGTACCGTGGCAAGCCCGTGCCGTTCGCGCCGATCCCATGGGCGGCGACGCCGGACCTCATCGGCGGCGACATCCACGCGGTGATGGATCGCACGCTGGCAGGCGAGGCGGCCGCCGGTGCAGCGATCCCGGTCGAGCGGATCGGCGGCCCGATCCTCCTGGCCGCGGCCCGCGAGGACGAGATGTGGCCTTCGGTACGGATGTCGCGCCGCATGCTGCAACGCCTCGATGGCGCCGGGTTCCGCCACGCGCATGAGCTCTTGGTGGTCGACGGTGGACACGAGTCGGTCGCCGGGCACTTCGACCGAATCGAGTCCTTCCTTCGGGCGCATGTCGCGACGCGGCCGGGCTGTGCGCCGGTGCCTGCTTCGCGCGTCGGAGGAAGCCGCTGATCGCATCGCTGCAGGTGCAGGGCGACTTTAGCGGCCGGCAGCGTCGATCGCCTGCGACACTGGGCTGAACGCGGCGACCACGCATCGTCGCGGCTTGCACATGTCGAGCATCGCGCGGCTCGCGTGCATCAGGTGTCGACCGCCCGATGGAGAGACATCGGCGACGGGCCGGCTATCGCACTTCAGTCACGACTGCCGCGCGAGCGCTTGCCATCCTCGTGCGCCGCCGTGCGGCCCTGCGCGAACTCCGGGAACGTTTCCCCGATCGATGCGTGGTCCGGGAGGATGTAGAACACGCCGCCGCGCTTGAACGTCGGGCGGATGATGCGCTCGTAGAACTCGGGCGAGACGTTGATGCAGCCGTGCGTGATGCGGTTGTCGTCGGGCGTGGGCGAGGCGAGGCGCTCGGCGCGCTTCTCGGCCGGCGCTCCCGGTGGAATCGGATGGATGGAGACCGCGGAATCGTAGTCCACCCATAGGACGCGCCCGGCATCGACGGACGGACCGAATCCGCCTACGAAGCGCCCGGCCGGCGTCGTTCGATCGCGCCCGGGGATCTCGCGCAGCGCGAGCCCGGCGACGCCGGGCGCGGTGTGGTCACCGGTCGCCGAGCCGAGGAGCGTGGGCGCGGCGCCGCGAAGCCGACCGTCGCTGCCGAACACGAGGATTTGCGCGGACGCCTTGTCGATCACCGCGAACGGATAGCCCAGGCTGTCGTTCGCCGCGACGACCCAGCCTGCGAGCTCGACCACCGTGTCGGAGACGTCCTGGCCCGGTGGAAGCTGGTCGGCGGCCGTCGTCGCCTTCGTGCCGGAGTCCTTGGCGTGAGCCGTGTCGGCGCCCGCGAATGCAAGCATCAATACGCCGAACATCGTGCCGATCGCGGAATGGGTGCGCATACGGATAAGGCAGTTCCTCGAGACGTCGTGGCGAGGAACCGGTGGCCGACACGGCCACCGGCTCCGGCTCATCTCATGAATTGCAAAGGGTGCGATGGAGGATCAACCGCGCGGCCTGCGGCCCGGCGCGCTTTCGATCCGCTGGACGCGACCTTCGAGCTGATCCAGGCGCTGGTTCGCGCGCTGTGCGGACTGGTTGGCGGCTTCGGCGCTCTGGGCCGCGCCCTGTACGCGGGTGTCGATCTGATCGAGGCGCGAATTCACGGCGGCGAACTCGTCGTCGTACGTGGCGCATGCGGACAGGCTCAGGGCGATCATCGCCACGCCCAGCAGACGTGTCGTCGGCAGATATTGCTTCGTCATTCCAATCCTCCTTGCGTTGGGGGAGTCGGGAATATAACGACGTTTCCGAAGCGGCCATGAGCCGCGTACAGGTCGTGTTGGCATACGTCGACGTTGCGTGAAGACGGCGATACGCGTGAGTGTCGACGCATGGAACGATCGCGCGATCTCCGCCTTCATCGTAGCGATCGGCGGTGCTGCGTCGGTGCGCCTCAATCGCACGATGTATCGAGCGCTGCGTACTGGACGATGCGCTGTCGTGCGACTGCATCTTCTTCTGTGCGTCCAAGCGCCGCGTAACGTCGACGCTGTCGACGTCGGCAGCGAAGCAGTTCGCCTGATGGCGCACGACGTCGTGGCGCACGCGGCGCGCCTGCGCTCCGCGCTTCGAACGCGAGGGGCATGGCGAAAAGTCGAGGGCAGGATGGCTGAGCCCCCCTGCGCGACATAATCGCTCGCGATGACGCCGTCTCGCGTCCCGACGAGGACCCTGCGTGGCACGAGATCCCGATTTCGAAGTCGACGCGTGCGGGCTGCTCCGAGCGCTGGAGCTGCTCGGTGCGGGCCGGGACGCCGCGGAGAGCGGGGCACCGCTCCCGCCCACTCTTCCCGTGGAAGGCATCGGTCCGGATGCCGCGCTCGAGGTGCTCGCACCGGCGGTGCTGGGCAACGCAGCGCGACTGGATGCGCCGCACGCGTTCGCGCACATGGACCCGCCGACGCCCTGGCTCACCTGGGCGCTGACGCTCTGGAATGCACGCCTGAACCAGAACCTCCTGCATCCCGCGACGGCGCCGTTCGCGAGGAAGGCCGAAGCACTCGTCGTCGACTGGCTCGCACCCATGTTCGGCATGGACGGCGGCCACATGACGCCGGGCTCCACGATCTCCAACCTCACCGCTCTCTGGGCGGCGCGTGATGTCGCGGGTGCCACGCGTGTCGTCGCGTCCACGGCTTCGCACATGAGCATCGCGAAGTCCGCCAGACTGCTGGGGATGGGCTACGAGGAAGTGCCCGTGGATCGCGCCCAGCGTCTGGATGCCTCGCGATTGCCGGATCTCGCGAATGCCTGCCTGGTAGTGACGGCGGGCACGACGTCGGCTGGCGCGATCGATCCCCTGGACCTGTGCGGTCGCGCAGCGTGGACGCACGTCGACGCGGCGTGGGCGGGACCACTACGCCTGTCCGCGCGCCACGCATCGCGTCTCGACGGGATCGACCGCGCCGACTCGGTCGCCGTCTCGGCGCACAAATGGCTGTTCCAGCCAAAGGAATCGGCGCTGGTCTTCTTCCGCGACACCGCGCGCGCCAACACCGCGATCAGCTCGGGCGGCGCCTACCTCGCGGCGCCGAATGTCGGCGTGCTGGGCTCGCACGGGGCGGCGGCGGTGCCGCTGCTCGGGACGCTGCTCGCGTGGGGCCGCAGCGGAATCGCCGAACGGCTGGATCGATGCATGGCTGCCGCGGAACGCCTCGCCGTCGCGGTGCAGGCGGCGCCGGGCCTCGAGCTCTTCGCCGTGCCGCAGACCGGCGTCGTGCTGTTCCGCTCCGTGCAGGGCAGGGTGGATGAGATCGTGCGGCGCGCGCCGTCCGGCATGACGTCGACCACGATCGTCGACGGGGGAGAGTGGATCCGCTGCGTCGCCGCCAACCCGACCGTGCGGATCGACGACATCATCGATGCGCTCGTGCGTGCGTAGAGCGCGGTAGCCACGCGATTCGCCAATCGCCATCCGCTACCGGCGGGACTTGGAATGGCGCCGGCAGCGGCGCATGCCGGGCCGGTTCACCCGCAGCGGGCCAAGCAGCGCGGTTCGATCGTCCGAGCACGGCCGGCCTTCCAGGGCCGCTCCCCGCGTCACAGGCCTCAGCCGTCACGGCCGCGAACTTGCGCGAAGTCGACGCGCGTGGGTGGCAGGTGGGCGCGCTGTCCGCGGCGCGCGGCCTGCGCGGCGGTCCGTTTGACCGCCATCGACAGGACCTTCACAATAAATGCGAATCGTTCGCATCTGGAAGGCCCGTGACCCGTCGCCCCCTCGCTCTCGCCCTCGGCCTCAGTCTAACCATGGGTTGTCACCTCGACGCCCTCGGACAGGACACGCCTTCGCAGGGCACTACCGACACCCCCGACGAGCTGGACCGGGTCACCGTGACCGGTGCACGCACCGAGCGCGAGCTGCGCGACATCCCCACGGCGGTGTCGATCCTCGACGGCGAGACGCTGCGCGCGCAGCAGGCGGTGTCCACCGACATCCTGCGCGCGCTCGACGTGAGTGTGCCGGGGCTCAACCTTTCCACCGGCTCGCGCTCGCAGTGCCTGATCAACATCCGCGGCCGCAATCCGAGCTTCCAGATCAACGGCGTGCCGGCGAACCAGGACCTGCGGCCGTCGAACTGCAATTCGGCGTTCCAGCTCAGCCCGTTCGCGATCGAGCGCGTGGAAGTGGTGCGCGGCGCGACGGCCCTGTTCGGCGCGGGTGCACCGGGCGGCATCGTCAACCTGATTACACGGCGTGCCACCAGCGCCGAGCCCGAGATCGACGTGGCCGCGCAGGTGAGCGCGAACACGAGCAAGTTCTCCGGCACCACGCGTACCGAGCTCTACAGCGGCGTGGGCCAGGACCGCGGCGGCGTCGACTACTACGTGGGCCTGGGCTACCAGAACGCCGAGGGCGCACGCGATCCCAACGGGGACTACATCCCCGCCACGGCGTTCGAGAGCATGGGCCTCAACGGCTCGGTCGGCGTGGAACTCAGCGACAGCGTTCGACTGCGCGCGACGGCCACTGCATACCGCGAGGATCCGGGCCAGGAATACAACGTCGATGGCGCGGAGGTGGACGCAGGCGTCGCCTTCCCGCGCGTGATCGCCGTGCAGTCGAACCCGTTCCGTCGCGAGAGCTTCGATCGGCAGCACACGCTGGCGGTCTCACTCGAGGCCGACCGCTTGGCGGGCCATCGCCTGTTCGCCACGGCGTTCTGGCAGGACCAGACCTTCCGCCAGCGCGCGAACTTCCAGGACGCGAACGGCGGTGCGCCGGACTTCTTCAGTGACGATCGTGACAACTCGACCGCGGGCCTGCGCCTGACGCTCGCGCGTGATTTCTCGGTCGCAGGCTCGGCGCTCGAGATCGAGTACGGCGTGGACCACCAGCGCAACCGGCTCATCCGCCTGCAGCTCGATCCCACTCATCCGCGTCGCGTGATCGGCTTCATCGCACCCGAGGTCACGCTCGACACCACCGGCGTGTTCGCGCAGGCGAACTGGTCGCTGGGCCGCACGCGGATCACCGGCGGCCTGCGCAAGGAGTTCTACCGCGGCGAGATCGGCACCGAGCGCGCCTTCGAAGGCTTGCCGGGCACCGGCACGCCCGGCGACTTCCGCGACGAGGAGCTGCTGCTCGGCAATTTGGGCGTGATCTTCGATCTGCTGCCGCGCTTCCAGCTGTATGCGAGCTACAACCAGGGCGCGGAGATCACGCAGCTCGGGCGTGCGGCGCGTCGTGCCACCAATCCCGGGCTCATCAGCCCGGAGCCCGCCGTGTCGGACCAGTGGGAGGTCGGCGCGCGCGGCCGGCTCGGTCCCGTCGACATGACGGTCGCGGCGTTCTATTCGGAGTCCGAGGCGGCGTCCCTGCTGCAGGCGGACCCGAGCTGTGCCGGGCAGTCGTTCTGCCCGTTAATCCCGCTCCGCGTGCCGCAGCGCGTCCATGGCGTGGAAGCCACCGCGCACTGGGACGCATCGCCGCAGTGGGGCTTCGGCGGCGTGTTCACGTGGCAGGAGGGCGAGATCTACAACCAGGCGCTCGGGCGCTTCATCCCGTTCGCGTCCGACACGGTATCGCCCACGCGGCTCACCGCCTACGCCGACTGGTTCTCGGGCAGTGCGCTGTCCGCGCGCTTGCAGGGCACCTACATCGCGGCGACGGACTTCTTCTCGACGTCGGAGCAGTCGCTCGGCTTCGTGGAGACGCCCTCGGTATTCGTCGCCGACGCCACCATCGCGTTCGAGACGGGGCGCGGGCAGGTGGTGGTGGGCGTTGCGAACCTTCTGGATCGCCGCTACGAGAACACGACGGCATCGGCTTCCGGCTTCGTGCCTACGCTCGCCGAGGGCCGCCGGCTGACGCTCGGCTATCGCGCGAGGTTCTGAGGCGCCCATGGACGGCGCCGCCCGGGTTTCCCTCTCGAGCGAGGATGCGAGGCCGGACCACGCGGCCACCGCTCGCGCGCAGCGCCGCGGCTTTACGCTGCGGCCGCTGTGGGTGCTCGTGCATCGCTGGGCGGGGCTGAGCCTTGCGCTGTTTCTCGCGCTGGCCGGGCTTACCGGAATGCTGCTCGCGTTCTACGAGGAACTGCACGCGGCGACTGCGGACTGGGTCGAGGTCGAACCGCCGCATCCGGGCGCGAAGCTGCTCGACCCCGGTGCGCTCCTGCGCTCGGCGGAGCGTGCCGTACCCGAGGCGCGTATCGACCGCATGACGCTGTCGGCGACGCCCGGGCATGCCTGGGTCTATTTCCCGGCGCCACGCGGCGATGCCCCGCTGGGCTTCGACGAGGTCGCGATCGATCCCTACACCGGGCGCGAGGTGCATCGCGGCACGTCGGCCGACCTGTCCGAAGGCATGCACCAGCTGATGCCGTTCGTGTTCGCGCTGCACTACGAGCTGGCGCTCGGAGAGTGGGGCGCCTGGCTGCTGGGCATCGTTTCGCTGGTGTGGACGCTCGACTGCCTGGTCGGCTTCTACCTCACGCTCCCGCCGGCGCGCTGGAGCTGGGCATCGTGGCGCAAGGCATGGCGCGTGCGGCTGCCGCCGCGCAATGCGGTCTCGCTGCATTTCGACTGGCATCGTGCGAGCGGGCTGTGGCTGTGGCCGATCCTGCTGGTGTTCGCGTGGTCGAGCGTGGGCTTCAACCTGCGAGGGGCGTACACGCCGGTGATGTCGGCGCTGGGCTACCGCGATGTGTTCGCACAACTGCCCGACCGACCAGCCCCCGCCGATTACCGGCCGGACTGGGACGCGCGACTGGTGCAGGCGCGCGCACTCGTGCGCGAACTCGGCGCGCGGCAGGGCTTCCACGTGGTGGCGGAGGACGCACTGGGGTTCCGGCGTGGCGCGAGCGCGTTCGAGTACCGGTTCACCGCGTCCGATGACCTGCCGTCGAAGCGTCCGCAGTCGCGGATGTTCTTCGACATGGAGTCGGGCCGGATCGTCGCGCTCAAGCGTGCGCGCGGCGACGTCAGCGGGCAGGGGCTGGACGACTGGCTGGTGGGCCTGCACATCGCATCGGTCGGTGGCCGCGCGTGGCAGATCGCCGTGGTGGTGATCGGCCTCGCCACGTGCCTGCTCTCGGTGACCGGCGTCTACCTGTGGTGGCGCAAGCGCGGCGCGCGACGGGCGCGCGCGCACTGAGCGCGGCGCGGAGGATCCCGGCGCGGCCCGTGCCACGCGCGATGCATGTCATCGGCTTTCCGGTCTTCCGGCAGAAGTTCGCTCACCGCGCGGGCGACGTACACGCCGGAACCCGGGCTAGCGGACGCAGCTCGCGGAACGAGACCGGCGTCGATCCCAGGATGTCGCGGAGCCGTTTACGTTCGACTTTCCACCGCGCGCTGCGGTCGACTGCATCGCGCCAAGTCAGGCCAAGTCGACCGGCGCGTCCGCAAGCCGCGCGCGTTCGCGCTTGGCCGCATACATCGCGCGGTCGGCGCAGGCGATGAGCGACTCCGGGTCCCGCGCATCGGCAGGGAAGGCGGCGATGCCGATGCTCGCGACCAGCGCGAGCGGGACGCCCTCGAGCACGATGGGGCGCCGCAGGTGCGCGCGCATCGCATCGGCGACAGCGCGTGCGCCCGCGGTGTCGCAGCCGGGCAGGAGGGCCATGAATTCGTCGCCGCCGATGCGCGCCACGGTGTCGCCCTGGCGGAGGCCGGCCTGGAACCGGCGCGCCGCCTCCGTGAGCACGCGGTCGCCGGCGGGGTGGCCATGGACATCGTTGATCGCCTTGAAGCCGTCGAGGTCGATGTAGAGAACGGCAAGGGGTGTGGCACGGTCCGCCGCATCCGCGACGGCGCGTACCAGCAGCTCGTGCAGGCGTCGCCGGTTGGGCAGGCCAGTGAGCATGTCGTGGTTCGCGAGGTCTTCAAGCTCCTGCTCGACGCGCCGCAGCTCGCTCACGTCGCGGGCGACGCCGACGCGCACGCCGTACGCGGGAAGCCACTGCGCCGACCAGAGCAGGTCGACGGCGTGGCCGTCGCGGTGCAGGTAGCGGTTGCGGAAATGGCGCTGCCCGCGGCCGTCCATCAGCCGCGCCGCCTGCTGGCGCGTGGCGTCGCGGTCGTCGGGGTGGACGAGGTCGAACACCGGGTGCCCAGCAGGGCCGCGCGCGGATACCCGAGCATCCGCTCGAACGCGGCGCTTGCGTACAGCAGCACGCCGTCCGGATCCACGACGCAGACCGCGTCGGGCATCAGGTCGAGCAGTTCGACGAGCGGAGGCGACTCGGCAGCCATTCGAGACCTTAACGGCGCGCAGGCCTGCGGGTGTAGACGCGGAGAAATGCGGGCGGCGGCAAGCAGGCGATGCACGTCTCGCGAATGTGTGGAGGGCACAGCGGTCGTGTCCCCGGTGCCGTGCACAAGGGTGTGGATTGGGGCACCCCCAGGGCCTATCCCTGACGATCGGCCTACAGACACTGGGTGTACTACATCACTACGCTACCAATACGAATTCTGGAGCGGGGTGGGACATGGGTGTCGAACTGGTGCTTGAGTCGGTCGGGTACGCGTATCCGGGCGGCCACCGCGCGGTGGACGGGGTCGACATGCGGCTGGGCTCGGGGGTACTGGGGCTGCTCGGCCCGAACGGGGCCGGCAAGTCGAGCCTGATGCGGCTGCTGGCCACGCTCACGCGTCCCACGAGCGGCCGGGTGACCTGGCGCGGCGAGGACATCGCGCACCGGCCCGACCCGCTGCGTGCCGAGCTCGGCTACCTGCCGCAGGATTTCGGCGTCTACGACGCGCTCTCGGCCCGGGAGTTCCTCGCCTTCCTCGCCGCGGTGAAGGGCCTGCCGTCGAAGGCGGTGGGCGAGCGCGTGGCCCAGTGCCTCGCGCAGGTCGGGCTCGGCGACGCCGCGGACCGTCGCCTGGGCGGCTTTTCGGGCGGCATGCGCCAGCGCGTGGGCATCGCGCAGGCGCTGCTCAACGACCCGCGCCTGCTCATCGTCGACGAACCCACCGTCGGCCTCGACCCGGAGGAACGCGCGCGCTTCCGCCACCTCCTCGCCGAACTCGCGGCCGACCGGCTGGTGATCCTGTCCACGCACATCGTCTCCGATATCGAGGCGAGTGCGGGCGAGATCGCGGTGCTCGCCGGCGGCCGGCTCCGCTTCCACGGCACGCCCGAGGCGCTCATGGCCGACGCCGCCGGTCGCGTCTGGCAGTGGACGGTGCCCTCCGAGCAGCTGGCGGACGTACGCGCCGCGCATCGCATCAGCCGTGCGCAGCGCCGCAGCCATGGCGTCGAAGTGCGCGTGGTGGGCGAGCGCGCGCCGTCGAACGATGCCGAGGCCGTCGCGCCGGACCTCGAGGACGCCTACCTGTGGCGCCTGCACCGTGCGGAGCTCGCCGCATGAGCGCGCCGCGCATCGTCGCCGCCATCGCGATAGCGGACCTGCGCCAGCGCCTGCGCGCGCCGCGCACCTGGCTGCTGCTCGCCGGGCTGGCGGCGCTGTCGTGGTGGAGCTTTCCGCCCGTCGATGCCGACTACCTCACCGTCTCCTTCGGCCAGGGCGCGCGCGCACGCTATTCGAGCGCGTGGGTCGGCCTGGTGATCGCGTCGATCTACGGCGCGCTGCTCTCGCTGGCGGGGTTCTACGTGGTGCGTGGCACGGTGGTGCGTGACTTCGATACCGGCGTCTGGCAGTTGCTGGTGGCCACACCGATGCACCGCGCGGGCTACCTCGCGGCCAAGTGGCTGAGCCACCTCGCATTGTTCGGACTGATGCTCGCCGCCGGCATGGCGACGGGTGTGGTCGCGCAGTTCGTGCGCGGCGAGGTCCCCGTGTTCGACGCGCTGGAGCTGGTGAAGCCGGTCGTGCTGGTCGCGTTGCCGGCGCTCGCGCTCACCGCGACGTTCGCGGTCTGGTTCGACCTCGTGCCGTGGCTGCGCCGCAGCGCGGGCAACGTCGCCTATTTCTTTGTGTGGACCTTCCTGCTCGCGACGAACATCGCGCGCGGCGAGCACGGCGGCGGCTGGCCGGGCGATCCGCAGGGCATGCTCGCGGTGGAATCGGCGCTGTCGAAGCATGCCGCGGCCACCGGCGCGGGCCTCGGGGGTGGCGGCCTGAGCGTCGGCACGCAGGCGCTGGAAGGCAAGGCGCCGCTCCTGTTCGACTGGACGCAGTGGAACGTCGGCGCCGACCTGCTGGCCGCACGCGGGCTGTGGATCGCGATCGCAGTCGTCGCGCTGCTCGCGGCGGCGCCCTTGCTCGACCGCTTCGCAGCGCAGCGCGCCGGGGCGCGGGCGGCATCGACCGAGGGCCGTCGCCTGCGCCTGCTCGACATCCTGCTCGCGCCGCTGCGCCGCAGCGCCTTCGGCGCGCTCGTGAGCGCCGAGGTGCAACTCGCGCTGAGGCCGCGTCGCCGGCGCTGGTTCGTCGCGATGGGCGCCGTGTACGTGGCGCAGGCCGTCGCGCCGGAGAAGGGGCTGGTCGCGGCGGTTCTCGCAGGTTGGCTGCTGTCGATGGATGTCTTCGGTCGCGCGGTGCTGCGCGAGCTCGACACGCGTACCGGCGCCCTGGTGTTCACGGCGTCCGGCATGCGCAGCCGCCTGCTGGGCGCGCGCGTGATCGTCGCGGTCGGTCTGGCCTGGACGGTGACGGCGCCGGCGATCGTCCGGTTCGCGGTGCAGTCACCCGCGGCCGCGCTCGCGCTTCTGGTGACCGGCGCGTCGATCGCGCTGTGGGGCCTCGCGCTCGGCGCGCTGTTCCGCAATGCCCGCCCGTTCGAGCTCGTGCTGGTCGCGAGCGCCTACGTGAGCCTGCAGGGCGCTCTGGTGCTCAACGCGGTGGTCGACCCGGGCGCCACGCTCGCCGGGCACGCGCTCGCATTGCCGGTCGCGGTGGGGATGCTGTTCGCCGCGTGGCGCCCGCTGTCCGGCCAGGTGCGCTAGGTCCGCGGTAGGACGGGGATCGTCTCCGGATCGCGTCATCGTCTCGCGTCGGGCGGGGCCGACCCGCTGCGACCGCCCGGGCGTCGCATGTGTCAACCCGGCCACGGGATTGCCCGGCGCGACCTGCGACACTGTGCGCCCCCCGCCGCCCTCCCGCGTGGCGATCGGAGCGCGGTGAAGACCCCTGCCAGCCTGCAGACGCTGATCGACGACGGCGTCATCGACGAAGTGCTCAGGCCGCTGAAGAGCGGCAAGGAAGCCGCGGTGTACGTGGTGCGCGCGGGCGACGACGTGCGCTGCGCGAAGGTCTACAAGGACATGGCGCAGCGCAGCTTCAAGCAGCGCGTGCAGTACCAGGAAGGCCGCAAGGTGCGCGGCAGCCGCGAGTCGCGCGCGATCGCGAGCGCGAGCAAGTACGGCAAGAAGCAGCAGGAGACCGCATGGAAGAACACGGAGGTCGACGCGCTGTACCTGCTGCGCGACGCCGGCGTGCGTGTGCCCACGCCCTACGGCTATTTCCACGGCGTGCTGGTGATGGAGCTGGTCACGGATGCTGATGGTTATTCCGCGCCGCGCCTCGGCGAGGTCGAGCTCAGCGGCGACCAGGCGCGCGAGTTCCATGCCGTGCTGGTGCGGCAGGTCGTGCGCATGCTGTGCTGCGGCCTGATCCACGGCGACCTGTCCGAGTACAACGTGCTGGTCGGCCCCGACGGCCCCGTCGTCATCGACTTCCCGCAGGTGGTGAGCGCCGCGGGCAACAACGCCGCGCGCACCATGCTGCTGCGCGACGTCAACAACCTCACCGCGAGCCTCGGCCGCTGGGCGCCCGAGCTGCTCGATACCTGGTTCGGCGAGGAGATGTGGGCGCTGTACGAAGCCGGCGACCTGCAACCGGACACGCCGCTCACCGGGCGCTTCACGCCGGACCTGCGCCGTGTGGACCTCGACAGCGTGCGCGAGGCCATCAACGACGCCCGCGAGCTCGCGCTGATCCGGCAGCAGGGGCGCGAGGCGCAGGACGAGGACTGATCGCCCTGCGCGGCTGGCCAGCGCGTCGATGGACGACCGACATCGCCACCTGCGGACCGGCCGCGCTAGTCTTCGCCCTGCGAAAGCAGGGAGGAAGGGATGAACAACACTGTCGTCGGTCTGGTGACGCCGCATCTGCTGCGGGTCGTCGACCTGGCCAATCAGGCGGAGAAGGGCATCAACGTCGACTGGCACGTGCGCGACGCCGTGTCGAAGTCGATGGCCGACATGCGTGATCTCTGGAATGCATCCGCGCTGGTGTCCTCCTATGTCGAGGGACTGGCGTCGGCGGTGGCGCAGGCGCCCGCGTCGCGCCCGGACTACCTCCGGGTTCTGCGCGCCGCGCTCGCGGACGCGCGTGCGCTCGGGCGGGGCTGAGCGCAGAGCGATGCGTTCCGACACCGCGGCGGTGCGGACGCCGATCGCCTGAGGGCGTCGCAGAGCAGGCGCAGGCCGCGATCGCGCCGAAAGGGATCGCGCCGGGCGGGGGGCGGCTCGAACTGATCGCAATCCCGCAGTGCAAGCGTCGACGATGTGCCGGTCATCGCGGCGCGGACCGGATCGCAACGCGACGCCGCGCCGTGTGGCTCAGGAGCGGGTGTCGGCGCCGATGCGGTCGAGTGCCAGGGCTGCGGCCTCGCGCCAGCCCGGGTCGAACTGCCGACCGCTGGCGGCGCGTTGAAGCGCCGAGCGGACGCTGGGCTTGCGCGTGGAATAGCGATAACCCTTGACCACGGCCTCCACCGCGACGTCGCGCTGTCCCATTTCGGCATACGTCTGCCCGAGGTTGAGCCACGTGGCCGAGCGCGTCGGTGCGATGTCGAGCGCGCTCACCAGCCGGGCGCGCGCTGCACGATGGTCGCCGGCGAGCATATAGGCATAGCCGAGGTTGCCGAGGATTTCGGCGTCGCGTGGCTGCAGCTCCAGCGCGCGCTCGAGCGCGGTGATGGCCTGCGCGGTGCGGCCGGCGGCGATGTGCGTGATGGCGATGCGGTTGAGCTCACGCGCGCCGTCGGGGTCAAGTGCGACGGCCTCGGAACGCGGTATCTGCGCGGTGGGCTCGGCGACGGTGGTGACCGGCTCGCGCTGCGCGACGGGGCGGCCGGCGGACACTGTGGTGCGCGCACGTGGCGCCGCGGCGTCGGGAACATCGACGGGGACCGCGCGTTCGGCCATACGGCCGGCCACGACCTCGGGCGCTTCGCGGCGCTCGGTCATGTAGCGCAGCGCGGCCTCGCGTCCCGGGCCTGACCCGTCACCCGGTGGTGCGTCGTCGAGGCCGTCGACACGAATCTCGGCGATGTCTTGCGACGGTGCCTCGCCGAGGGTCGATTCGGCGTCGGAGGGCTCCGGTTCCAGCGGCGCCTCGTCGGCGACCCGGGCGGACGGCTCGACGCGGAAGAAGTTCTCCGGCTCCGAGCGGCTGCATGCACAGGCAAGAACCGCAGCGATCGCGGTGGTGAGAACTGCGCGGGTTCGGGATGACGTGTCCATGCGGCGAACGATGGTGGCGGCAGGGTTCACGCGAGGTGGAAACCACGCGATGCGGGTCGCGGCCGGTCGTGCTGCATTCACTCGCGGGCCGCCGGGCTTGATGCGTCTACCGCCGCATTGACCCCGTCCTCGCATGCACCTGCCCAGCATCGGCATCTTTGGGGCTTCCGATGGCGAACGAAACGCACGCCGAGCGCGCCACGGTCTACCGCATGGTGCTGAGCGACCACGTCTGCCCGTTCGGCCTGAAGGCCTTGCGCCTGCTCGAGGCGAGTGGGCTCCCGGTCGACGACCGACCGCTGACGTCGCGCGCCGAGGTCGACGCCTTCAAGACCGAGCATGGGCTGGCGACCACGCCGCTGATCTTCGTCGGTGACGAGCGCATCGGCGGGGCCGACGATCTCGAGCGCTGGCTCGAGGGGCAGTCGTCGACCGAGGCTCATGTTCACTGATCCATGCGGTGGGCGCGGTGTGCCGGGCCGCGAGGGCAGCCCGATGGACCTGGCGCAGGTCACCGGCGCGCGATGATGCGAGCGGGGCGTCATCCTGTGATCGTCGCGGAAGATGCGCCGCGTATGAGCCTCGCCGCCTGACGCTCCGTGGTGCGCTTCATTGCATGCAGGCATCACCTGCGGCCGTGCCGTGATCGGATGATCCACAAGGTAGTATTCGCAGCGCCAAAATGTGACGTAGCGCGGCATTGCCGGTACCCGCGAGGGGCAGCTTTCCATGCGCAGGCGTATGCAAGCCGTTGAGGTTGGGGCCTCAACCGGGGTGGAACGGAACTTGCAGGAACGATGACGGGGAGTTCTCGATCGCGCAGCGCTCGAGGCGGGGAGGAGAGGCATGGGCACCGGCGAAGTGATCGTGCCGTAGCCTGCCCGCAGGCGGCGTCCCCTCGTCCATTCGGAGAGCGTCGCAATGAAGACCACGGAAACGTATCTGATCACCGGGGGCGCCGGCTTCATCGGCTCGCACCTGTGCGACGAGCTGCTCGATGCCGGGCACCGCGTGCTGGTGATCGACGACCTGTCGACGGGCTCGCTCGAGAACATCGCGGCGCACCAGGCGAACCCGCGCTTCGAATTCCACCGGGGCTGCGTGTCCGACCCGGTGCTGATGCGCCGGCTCATGGAGCGCGTCGACTACGTCTTCCACCTCGCCGCGGTGGTGGGCGTGCAGCGCGTCGTCGAGAGTGCGATCCGTACCATCGAGACCGGCGCGCACGGGATGGGCGTGGTGCTCACGCTCGCCGACCAGCTCAAGAAGCCCGTGCTGTTCACGTCCACGTCCGAGGTCTACGGCAAGTCGGAGAAACTGCCGTTCCACGAGGACGACGACCTCGTCTTCGGCGCGACGCACGTGGGCCGCTGGTCGTACGCCTGTGCCAAGGCGCTGGACGAGTTCCATGCGCTCGCCTATCACCGCGAGCACGGCCTGAAGATCGTGATCGTGCGCCTGTTCAACACCGTCGGGCCGCGGCAGTCGGGCAAGTACGGCATGGTGGTGCCGCGCTTCGTCTCCGCCGCGCTCGAGGGCCAGCCGCTCACCGTCTACGGTGACGGCAGCCACCGGCGCTGCTTCGGCTACGTCAAGGACGTGACCTGGGCGCTGCGCAGGCTCGTCAAGCGGGAGGACTGCTACGGCCGCGTCTTCAACGTCGGCTCGAACGAGCCGGTGTCGGTGCTGCAGCTGGCCCGGCGCGTGAAGGCGCAGCTCGCAAGCGATTCGGAGATCCGCTTCGCCTCGTACGAGTCGGTCTTCGGCCCCGACTTCGAGGAAACGGTGGATCGCGCGCCGGATTGCTCGCGCGTGCGCGAGGCGATCGGCTTCGCACCGACCACCACGCTCGAGGAGATCATCGACGCGGTCGCGGATTTCCATGCGGCGCATGTCGCGTAGGGCGCTCGCCGCGCTTGCTCTGCCCGCCGGCCTGCATAGCGGCAACGCCGTGGCGGGCGCGCCGCACACGTCGCAGGTCACGCCGCGCGTCGAGCACTCGGCGGTGGTGGTTCATGGCGGCCGGGGCGTGCAGGGGGAGGGTCGGTCCGCGGGCGCCGGTTACGCACGTGACCCCGGCCCGTCGACGAGCGTCCGGCTCGACCTGGGCGCCGGCCGCGAAGGCGATGCATTCCGGCAGCGGACGCCCGCGCTCTCCGTGCAGTACAGCCGATGAGTGCGGGTGAGCTGACGATTCTGCTCCCGCTGGCCGCGGCCTGTCTCTGGCTCGGCCTGTTCCTCTTCATGCTGCTGGACCATCTGGTCTACCGCGGCACCTACGGCCACTTCCTTCTCGGCCTCGACGCGATCGAACGGCGTACCGGCGCGTCCTCGGCGGGCGTCGCGGCCGTGCGCGACCACATGCGGCGCGCGAAGACACGCGACCTGGCGCGCTACCTGAGCAACGCCGCGTCGAGCCGCGGGCCCGCGCAGGCGGCCGCGGAGGCCTACATCGAGCGCATCGGCCTGGAGAAGGTTCTGGCGCGGGCCGCGGCGTCGCGCTGGCGCGGGCAGCAGGTCACCGCGCTCTACGCAGTGTCGCGCACGTCGCAGCCGGCCGTCCTGCCGCTGCTGGAGACGGCGCTCGCGAGCCGACAGCCTGTACTCGCCTACGCGGCGCTGGACATGCTCGACGTGCACGGCAGCAATGGCGCCGCGGAGGTCCTGCTGCGCGCGCTCGACGCCGGCGTGCTGCCGGCGTCGCGCATCGCGACCCACCTCGAATACTTTCCGATCGACCTCACCGACCTCTACGTCGCGTGGCTCGATGGCGGCGCGCCGAAGTCCCGCTACTGGATCGCCTACCTGCTCGGGAAGTCGCGCTACAGCGAGCGGTCGGAGGCGATCCTCGCGGCGCTGCTCTCCGATCCCGCCGCCGACGTGCGCAAGATCGCACTCGCCTCGCTCGCCGCGCTCGATGCACCCCGGCTGCGGGAGCAGGCCCCGCGGATGCTCGACGACCCGGTGTTCTTCGTCCGCACGCAGGCGGCGCGGATCCTGGCGCGGTTCCCCGAGCCGGGCATGGTGCATGCGCTCGCACGGCACCTGGGCGACGACAACGACGCCGTGCAGCTCGCGGTCAAGCGCACGCTCGTCGAACTCGGCCCGGTCACGCTCGAGCACCTGCCGCCGGCGGGGCCGCTGCTCGATCCATCGGCGCGCGAGACGATCGCGCAGATCACCAATACCATCCGCAGCGCTTCGGCAGATTCCGATGCTCTGCGTGGTGCCGGACCGGCTCTGGAGTCCACGCATGCCTGATACACACGGCATGGTGGAGGTGCTCGCGCAGGTCGTGGCGACCTACCAGGGCTTCTTCGTCGCGGGCCTGCTGGCCACGCTGGTGCTCTCGCTCGCGTATGCCCTGCGGCTGTATGCGCAGCAGGCCGTCGAGAATCCCGTGCCGATCGTGCAGTCGAGCCTGTCGATCCCCGTCAGCATCATCGCGCCCGCGCTCAACGAGGAGCGCGTCGTCGTCGCGGCGGTGAGGTCGCTGCTCGAGCAGAACTATCCGGAATTCGAGGTCATTCTGGTCGACGACGGCTCGACCGACGGCACGCTGGCCACGCTCCGCGCCGCATTCGACCTCGTGCCGTCGGACATCCGCGTGAATCCGACGTTCGATGCGGGCGAGGTCATCGCGTTCTACCGCAGCCAGAAGGACCCTCGTCTCAGCGTGGTGCGCAAGGTCAACCGCGGCTCGAAGGCCGATGCCGTCAACTGCGGCATGAACTTCGCGGCCTACCGGTACCTCTGCTGCGTGGACGGCGACACGATCTACGGCGGCAACGCGTTGCTCGACGGCATGGCGATCGTGCTCAAGAACCCGAGCGAGGTGCTGGGCGTGACGAGCTATTTCGGCACCAGCCGGCATCCGGAGGCGAAGCAGCAGGGCGGCTGCCGGGCGGTGGACCTCAACTGGCTGAGCGTGCTGCAGAACATCGACCTGATGCGCTCGTTCCTCGTGAACCGGCTCGCCTTCAGTGCGATCGGCGCGATGATGTGCAGCCCTGGGGCGTTCGCCATCTGGCGGCGCGACCTCTTCGCCGAGGTCGGGCCGTTCGACCCGCGCTTCTCCTGCGAGGACATCGAGTTCACCTACCGGGTGCACGAGCACTTCCGCCGGCGCGGGCAGCGCTACCAGATCGCCTCGCTGCCGCGGCTGGTCGCGATGACCGAGGGCCCGGACAACGTGCGCGACCTCATCAAGCAGCGTGCGCGCTGGCAGCGGGTACTGCTCGAAACGGTCTGGGCCTACCGGCGCATGTGGTTCAACGCGCGCTACGGCGCCGTCGGCCTGGTGGCATTGCCGTACAACATCCTGTTCGAAGCGCTGTCGCCGCTCATGCAGGCACTGTCGCTGGTGCTGCTGCTCGTGCTGGGCCTTTGGGGCGTGCTCGACGGCTTCGCGGTGACGGCGATGCTGCTGTTCGCCGCACTGATCGTCGCAACGCCCAGCATGCTCGCGGTGCTGATCGACAACCGCCAGCACCGTGACTATCGCACGCGCGACCTCGTCACGATGAGCCTGTACTCGCTGCTCGACCTGCTGCTGTTCAAGCCGATCATCCTCGTTGCCGGCCTCAAGGGCAGCATCGACTTCCTGAAGGGCAAGAAGGGCTGGGACAAGTTCGAGCGCAATGCACGCTCGGCGCCTGCGGCCTGACGACACGGCGGTCCTGCCTCGGCGGGGCGCCCGCCGAGGCGGGGACGCTCAGAACTTCTCGCCTACGCGCAGGTAGCGCCACGCCCCCGGCGGCATCGCGCCCTCCGGCCCCTTGCCGATACCGATGCGCCCGATGCGCAGGCGGCGGATGGCGACGACGTCGAGCCCGACCTGGCCACACATGTGGCGCAGCTGGCCTTCGCGCGCGCCCTTGAGCGCGAAGCGCAGTCGGTTCTCGTTCTGCCAGCTGACCGCGCAGGGGCCGAGCACGCGGCCGCGGAATTCCATCCCCTGCTTCAGGCGCGCCATGCCGTACGGCCCGAGGTCGCCACGTATCTCGACGAGGTACTCATGCTCGATCTCGTCGGCATCCTCGGTGAGGCGTCGCCACACGCGGCCGTCCTGCGTGAGCACCATCAGGCCGCTCGCCCCGCGTTCGAGCGGCACCAGCGGCGTCAGGCGATGGAAGTGCCGCTGCAGCCGGCGTACGCCGGACGGATCGTCGGCCCACTGCGTCTCGGGCGTCACCAGCGCGAGCGCGGGGCGCGGGCCGTCGATCGCGTCGATACCGACCGGCTTGTGCAGCAGGATCGTGGCCGGCTCGACATCCTCAAGGCGCGCGTCCGGATCGATCTCGATGCGTTCGTCGGTCACGCGGTACTGCGGCAGCTCGACGACGCGCCCGTCGACCGATACCCAGCCGTTGCGCACGTACTGCTCGGCATCGGCGCGCGAGCACTGCAGCATCGCGGCGACGCGTTGGGCAAGGCGGACCGGATCGGTCACGGGGTCATCCGGCAGCTGGGCGCGGCAGTGTACCGGTCGCTCCGTACCCGTGTGTTCCACAGGCGGCGGTGACGCGAACCCCGCCGCACCCGGTCGCGGACGCACGATGCTTGCCGTGCGGCATGGACGGATGCGATG
The DNA here is from genome assembly GCF_054781815.1 of Lysobacter humi (ex Lee et al. 2017). Classification (NCBI taxonomy): domain Bacteria; kingdom Pseudomonadati; phylum Pseudomonadota; class Gammaproteobacteria; order Lysobacterales; family Lysobacteraceae; genus Lysobacter; species Lysobacter humi (ex Lee et al. 2017). Next base: position 392,742 of record NZ_BAAGTR010000009.1, read on the forward strand.
CCGACACCGCGATGCTGCACCGTTCGTTGACACGCTCGCCGACGCATGGCGTAAGGCAGTCGACCGCTCCGCGACGACGCTAGGCTGTCGCATCCACCGCGAGTGCCTGCCATGAGCCCGAAGATCCAGCCCTGCCTGTGGTTCAACGGCGACGCCGAGGACGCTGCGCGCTTCTATGCGGCGACGTTTCCCGAGAGCGGGATCGAGGCGGTCCACACCGCGCCGGGCGACTACCCCGCGGGCAAGCGCGGCGACGTGCTGATGGTCGAGGCGACGATCCTCGGCATGCGGTTCCTGCTGCTCAACGGCGGGCCGCAGTTCACCTTCGACGAGGCGGTGAGCTTCCAGGTGGCGACCGACGACCAGGCCGAGACCGACCGCTACTGGGACGCCATCGTGTCGAGCGGCGGCGAAGAAAGCGCCTGCGGCTGGTGCCGCGACCGCTACGGCCTGTCGTGGCAGATCACGCCGCGTCGCCTCACCGAGCTGCTCGCGTGCGGGGGCGAGACGGCAGCGCGCGCCTTCGAATCGATGATGACGATGCGCAGGATCGACATCGCGGCACTGGACCGGGCAGTCGAAGGCGTGGCCCGCTGACGAAGGCGCGGCGAAGCGCGGAGACCGCAGCGCGTGCCGCTCGCGTCCGATGCGGGGCCCGGAGTGCGCCGGCACGCGACCGACCGGCGTGAGCAGGCCGTCGCGCGAACCGCCCGTCGATTGTCCCCAGGCGGCATCCGGCCGAGCGACGCGCGCTGCGCGGTGGTGCCGCGCCTCGAGTCGTCGTCGGCGCCAGCGAGATCACGCCGGCGGCGGCGTGCCGTCGGTCGAACCATCCGGGCGCGGGGGGCGCGCGTCGCGCTTGCGAGCTTCCTTCTCGTCCTTCTGCTTCTTCTTGGCCAGCTCGCGCTGGCGCTTCTCGAACGCGTAATTCGGCTTGGGCATGGGGCTTCAGGCTCCTTCTGGGAAATGGGCTCGGGTCATTCCGCGGGCTTGGCGGGCGCACGCGACGCGGCGCGCCACGGCTTGTGGATCGGGGTGTTGCCGAGCACCTCGACCACGCCGCCGGCCGCGCGGAACGCTTCGAGGTGCGCATCGAGATGCTCGCTGGTGATCTGCCGCCCGGTCTCGGCACGGCGCACGAACGGGGAGGACGCAGGGGTCGGGGTCGTCTTGGTCGTCATGGCTACTGCTCCAGGAGCGTGGAAAGGATCGGGGGGTGGCCGCTGCGCGAATAGTCCTCGCGTACCGCCTCGCAGTAGGGCCCGCCCATGCGGAAGCGGCGACAGACGTCCGGGCGCGCGTCGTAGATCGAGCAGCACATGCGCGCGCTGTCCATCGCCACGCACCAGCCCTCGGCGTCGCGTGCCATGACGCGCAGGCCCTCGAGATGCGTGGTGAGGTGCTCGGCGATGCCGTCCTCCGGTTGCACCACCACCGTGAGCCGGCAGCAGACCGCGTCGCAGCGGCCGCAATCGGCCGCAGGCGGCACCGGGTCGGCGACACTGGCGAGAACGGGCGGGTCGAGGGGAATCGACCGCAACGGGTCGTCAGGCGCCCGGAGGCGCGGAAAGGAGGGCATGGGAGGCTCCCGAAGGGGCGCCCGCGGAAGCGGTAGCGCGTGGAGGGAGCGGGACGGGCGGCAGGGCCGAGCGAAGCGCGCGCGTGGAACAGTTGCGGGGCCCATCCTACGCCCTCCGGGGGCCCGAGGGGGCTCGGAAGCTCAAGGCGCGGTCGCCGGGGCCCGTCGGGTCGCGAGCCGAGGCTGCGCTACTGAGCGCCAGCCGGCCGGGAGCCGTTGCGAGGCCCTTGGGCAAGCGGAAAATTTTCGTTAGACCGACCAGTGGTGTGACGCGGGTCACGGATCGTGTCCAGACTCCCTGACGCTGGACCGGGCCACGGCGCGATGCGTCGGCGGGGGACCGGACCGGCGTCGCCTCGGGACGGGACCACCATGGACACATCCGCACGCCTGTCGACCCGCCTGGTGCTGGTCGTCGTCGCCTTGCTCCTGCTCGCGCTCGTGCGCTCGGCCGCCGGCACCGCGCGCGACGGCCTGACCATCGACGAGCCCTATCACTACGCCTCGGGCGTCGCGTATGTGCGCTTCGGCGACTACCGGCTCAATCCCGAACATCCGCCGCTGGCGAAGTCGTGGGTGGGCCTGTTCGCGCCGCGCGACACGGTGTTGCCGCCGATCCCCGTGCTCAAGGAAAAGCGCGCTGAGCGCCGGTTCGTGCAAACGATGACGTTCCTCGACAACCCGGCGGACGTCTCGCAAGCCACCATCCGGCGCGCGATGTTCGCGCTGAACCTGCTGCTGCTCGGCGCGCTGGGTCTTGCCGTCGCGCGGCTCGCCGGCGGGTGGTGGGCGGCGGGCATGCTCGCCTTCCTCGCCGTCGAGCCCACCGTCGGCGCGCACCTGCCGCTGCTGATGACGGACCTGCCCGTCGCCCTCGCGCTCGGCCTCACCGCTGCGATGGGCGCGATCTTCGCGCGATCGTGGAGCGGCGCGGGACTCGCCGGGTTCGGCGTCGCCGCGGGCGTCGCGCTGGCGAGCAAGCACTCGGCGATCGCCGGCGTCGTCGGCGTCGGCATCGCGCTGCTGGTCCTTGCATTGCTGCCGGGGCGGCGTCGCGGCGATGCCACTGCGGCGCCGATGGCGCCGATCGGCCGCCCCGGACGCGTCGCCCGCCTCGCGGCGTCGGCCGTGATCGCGGTCGCCGTGCTCTGGTCGACCTACGGCTTCCAGTACCACGCGACGCCGGACGGCCGCGATCCGTTCAACCGACCGATCGCGGACAAGATCGAGGATGTCGCCTCGCCGATGCAACGCGGACTGCTGCAGACGGCCGATCGGCTGCACGTGTTGCCACGTCCCTACATCTGGGGCCTGGCGGACACGATCCGCGCCGGCGTCGAAGGGCGCGGGCAGAAGGAGCACTGGCTGTTCGGCACGAAGCATCGCGGCGCGCCGCCGTGGTTCTTCTGGCCCGGCATGCTGCTGGCGAAGGTGCCGCTCGCCCTGCTGTTCGCGGCGCTTGCCGGCGCGGTCGCGCTCTGGCGCGCGCCGCTCGACGCCGACCGCCGCCGGCTCCTCGCCTGCATGGGCGCGATGGCGCTCGCGTATTGGCTCGCGCTGCTCACCTCGCGCGGCACGTATGCCGGCATCCGCCATGCGCTGCCGCTGGTCGTCGCGCTGGCGAGCCTCGCCGGCGTGCTTGCCTGGCGCCTGTCCCTGCTGCCGCGCCGCGCATGGCGACCGGCCGCCTTCGTGCCCGCCGCGCTCGCGCTCGCGATGACCGTCCGGGAGCCCAGGCTGTACGAGTACTTCAACGAGCTCGCCGGCGGCACCGAGAACGCGTGGAAAGGCTTCGCGGACGAGGGCGTCGATCTCGGCCAGCGCCTTCCCGAGGCGGCGGCGTTCGTTCGCGCACGCACCGGCACCACGCTGCCGGTCTACAACCGCTACTACTACATGCCCGAGTGGGAACGTGCCGTGGCGTTCCCGCTGCGGCGCTTCGCGTCGGGGATCGACGACACGAACGTCGCGGGGCGCTTCGAGGGCGTGTTCCTGATGGGCATGGGCGCGACGATTCCCGATCCCGATTACGACTGGGATCCGAAGAAGACGCTCGCCAACCTGCGGCTGGTCGGGCGCGTGGGCACGCTCGGCATCTGGCAGGGCCGCCTCGACGAGCCGCGCATGCGCGCGATGTCGCTCTACGGCGACCTCATCAGCCACATCTACGAGGAGCGCCGGCCCGACTGGACGAAGGTCGCGCAGCGCTGTGGCGAGATTTTGAGCGTCGCCCCGTTCCACGTGGGATGCGCCGTCGAGCGCGGCAACGCGCTGGCGCGGCTGCACGACATCACCGGTGCCCGCGCCGCATGGGCGACCGCGCGAAAGTTCCTGCCGCCGGACGACCCGACCGCGGTCCGCCTCGCGCAGCTCGATGCATCGATCAGGGACGGGCGGCTTCCCCCCGGGGCACGGCTCGTGCGCAATCCCTGGATGGAGTGACCGGCGCGCGGGTATGTCACCCGCGCCGCGATCGCATGTCGGCCGATTTGGGAGCCGGGGAGGCCCGGGGCGGGTGACCGGCGTCTTCCCACCGCGCCCACGGGCTGCTATCAAGGAGCCGGACGGCCTCGCGGATCCGCGAGGCCCTGCAATGGACTGCGGAGCGATCGATGTGGACGCCATGGATGTGCCTGTTGCTTCTTGGACTCGTGGCCTGCGGAGGCCCGTCGGACGGCACGTCCGGCACTGCGTCGACGCCCGGCGTTTCTGAGGCCGCGGTCGCACCTGCAGTGCGTGCCGCGACGGCCGCGCCACCGGAGCCCGATGCGCATGCCGGCAAGCCCTATGCGCGCGTCCGCGAGTCGCTGCTCGCCGACGGCTGGCGGCCCCTGCGCACGCCGGCCTGCCGCGGCAACGTCGGCGGCGAGGCCCCCGTCTGCGATGCACTGCCCGAGACCGACAGCTGCAGCGGCGACGGCCACTGCCTGATGCGCTTCGCACATCCGGCGACGGGTCGAACCCTCGTGCTGCGGACCTATGGCGACATCGACCGCTGGAATGGCGCCGACGCGGCGGCCGTGCTCGTGAAATCGAGCGACGCCACGGCGGTCGCCACGCCGCCCGCGGATGCCTGTCCGGCCGCGGGCTTCGACGCGTTCCTGCAGCATTTCGCCGCAATGCCCGCGTCGCGCGGTGCCTTTTCGGCGCCACTCGTGCTCGCGAGCGAACTGCACTCCGACGAGGGCGGCGATCGTCTGGTCCCCGTGGCCTATGCCGGGTCCGACTATCCGCGCTTCAGCCTGAGCCACGACGCGCGCGGCTTCCACCACGTCGATCCGGCCGGGCGCATCGATCCCGCGCCGCTGCGCGTGGATGTCCGCGAGGACGCCGCCGGCGCCGTGGTGCGGTATGCCTACGGTAGTGCGGAGGGCCGTGCCTTCCGCTTCGAGCGGGCCGGCGACTGCTGGCGCCTCGCCGAGGAGTTGCCACCCGCGCTCGACTGATCCCCGCACGATCCCTCCGCATCAGCAAAGGAGTGCACGATGTCGCGATACCGCATCACCGAGAGCGTCGGCCGTCACGTCGAGAGCGTGCACCGCTACGAGGATCTCGAGAAGCACCATCCGAGCTCCGGACGCGAGCCGGGCCGGCAGTACGAGACGATCGACGGCCGGCTCGAGGAGGTCCGCCACGTCGATGGGCGCACCTTCGTGAAGAAGGACATGATCTTCTCGGTCGACGACGGGCGTCCTGCCGACATCCCGTCACCGGCCGCGGGCTACGTGCGCCACCTGCGCGATGCCACGAACGCCGTGCGCATCTACGACCGCCCCTACGGCACTCCGGGTGCGCGCATGCTCGCCCAGGTGCTGCACATGGAACCCGGCACCACGCCCGCCGACGGCAGCCGGGTGGACTACGGCGCGCGGCTCGGCCGCATGGGTGACACCGGCACGCCGGGGTCCGTCCACGCGCACATCGAGATGGAGCCCGCTGCATTCCGGCAGTACATCCGCGACATCAATTCCGGCGTGATCACGCCCGACCGTCACCCCGCCCGGGGTCCCGCGCCCGACGCCATGGCCGACGGCGTACTGCGGCTCGGCGAGACGGGCCCCGCGGTGCGCGCGCTGCAGCAGCGCCTCCACGATCTCGGCATCCGCGATGGGCAGGGGCGCGTGCTTCCGGTGGACGGCGATTTCGGCCCGCGCACCGAGCAGGCCGTACGCAACTTCCAGCGTGCGCGCGGGCTCGAAGACGACGGAATCGCCGGTCGCGACACGCTCGGCGCCCTGCGACAGCCTGCACAGCCTCCGCCTGCAACGCCGCCCTCCGGGCGGTACGGGCCGACGCCGCTCAGCGACCTCATCGGGCGCGGCGAAGGCGGATACGGCAGCTTCAATCGCGGCCGCGCGGGTGATGCCCGCGGCGCCACGCTCGACTTTTCGGAGATGACCGTCGGCGAGGTCATGCGGCGCCAGTCGCTGCCCCACCACCATCCGCAGTACCTGTTCGCCGTCGGCAAGTTCCAGATCGTCCCCGCCACCCTGCGCGAGACGGTCGAACGGCTCGGCGTGGACCCGTCCACGCGGTTCACGCCCGACGTGCAGGAGCGCATGTTCGCCGAGTACCTGGTCAGCGGTAAGCGGCCCGCCGTGCGCGACTACATCACCGGCGCGGGCGGCCCACGCGCGCTGGGCGCCGCGCAGCTCGCACTGGCACAGGAATTCGCGAGCGTCGCCGACCCGCGCACCGGTCGCGGCTATTACGACGGCGACAGTGCGGGCAACCATGCCTCCATCAGCGCGGCCCAGGTGCAGCAGGCGCTCGACCACATGCGCGAGTCCTACCGCGCGAACGTGCAGCGCGGGATGTCGCCGGCCGAGGCCTATGCCGCGATCGGCGGCGGGGCGCCGGTGCGCGACGCGCCGGGGCAGGGTGGCCGCCCCGAGGCGCCGCGCGAGCCCGTGCTGCGTCTCGGTGATCGCGGGGCGGAGGTCGAACGCGTGCAGGCGATGCTGCGCCGGCACGGCGCGACCGATGCACGCGGCCGGGCGATCGAGGTCGATGGGGATTTCGGCCCCCGGACCGACGAGGCGGTGCGTCGTTTCCAGCGCGCGCAGCGGCTCGAGGACGACGGCATCGTCGGGCCCGGCACGCGCGCGGCGCTCGCGGCGCCTGCGCAGCGGACGGGGCCGGTGAGCGGGAGCACGCCCGCGCTGGGCGATCCGGCGCATCCCGATGCGCGCCTGTTCGCGCAGGCGAAGGCGGCAATGGATCGGCTCGAAGCCAGCATCGGCAGGTCGCACGATGCGACGACCGATCGCGCGGCCGCGCAGATGGTGGTCGCCGCGCGCCGCGAAGGGCTCGCGTCGATCGATCATGTCCTGCTGGGCGACGACGGGCGGCGCCTGTTCGCGGTGCAGGGCGAGCTCGGCAGCCCGCATTCGCGCATGGCCTTCGTGGATACGCAGCAGGCTGTCCGCCAGAGCGTCGAGGAGAGCGGACGCCAGCTCGCCGCGATCGCCGACCCGGCGCCGGCCGAGCGCGCCATGCCGCAGCGCGCTCTGACGATCTAGCTGCGCACGGCGGCGGTCCGCGGCCTGGGCCCGGATCGCCGTCGCCCGGTACCAGTGCGGGCACCGTTCGGGCGCGCGCCGCGGGACCTGCACCGTTCGTACGCCTTCACCGATCCGCCAACGAACGATGTTGTCGACCGCGGCGACGGGGAGCGCGCGGTGGGCGCCGTCTCGGTGGCGTCCCTGTGGTCGGAGCAGGGCGCCCAAGGGACCGATGTCCCGCGGTCGCCCCGGCCAAGCGCGATGCTCGCCGCGACTTCACCGGCCCACCCTATGCTGGCGCGATGCAGAAGCTCGGCGATGCGTTCTGGAACATCCGCGGCACCTACCGCGTGGGCGGCGTGCTCGACATCGGCACCCACATGTCGGTCGTGCAGCGTCCGGACGGCCGGTTCGTGGTGATCGACGGCTGCGCGCTCGACGAGGCGGCGCGGCGCGCGCTGATGGAGCTCACCGGCGGCGGCGAGCGCGTCGACGCCGTGGTGCACGTGCATCCGTTCCACACGATGCACGTCGAGGCGACGCATCGGCTGTTCCCTGCCGCGATCCTCCACGGCACTGCGCGACATCGCCAACGCGCGCCCGCGCTGCCGTGGGCCGGGCCCCCGGTCGAGACCTGGGACGAGACGCATCCGTTCGCGGATCTGGTCGAGCTGTCCGTGCCGGACGGCGTCGACTTCGTTTGCCCCGACGAGCGCGTGCATGTCGCGTCGGTGCTGGTCCGCCACCGCGGGTCGCGCGTCGTCCATGTCGACGACACCCTCAATGTGCTCGCCGCTCCCGGAGCCCTGCGCGGCCTGTTCGGCCAGTCATCCCTGCGGATGCATCCGATGCTCGCCCGCGCGCTGCGGCCCGTCGCGGGCGCCGCCGACGCCTATGCGGCCTGGGCCCGCGCGCTCGCAGCGCGCTGGGCGGACACGCGCATCGTCTGCGCGGCGCATTCGGCCGTGCGCGAGCTTCCCGACGGCGCCTTCGCACGCGAGGTCGAGGCGGCGCTCGCACGGGTCGCGCGTACTCTCGACCGCCATCGGTCACGGTACGGCTAGACCGCCGCAGGCGTGTCGGATCTCGGGCCCGAGGCGGACCACGCGGGGCCGCGCAACGCCGGGCCCATGGAATCGATGCCCCGACGAAGGCTCGGCAGCCGGGCCCGGCACAATAGGCGCCCCCGACCGGCGCACGACCCCATGCCCGCAATCCGGTTCACCCTCGTCCTCTTGCTGATCGTCGTGAGCACCGTGCTCCACGTCGGGCCACTGCTCGGCACCGCACTGCTCAAGGCGCTGCTGCCGTCCGCGCGGCTGCGTCGGGCGAGTGACCCGTTGCTGACCGGCATCGCGGAGAGCTGGATCGGCGTGAACAGCTGGGCGCTCGACCGGCTGACCGGGACCCGGATCGATGCGGAGATCGCGGGCGACCTGCGTCGCGACGGGCACTACCTGATGCTCGCGAACCACCAGAGCTGGGTCGACATCATCGTGCTGCAGAAGCTCTTCAACCGGCGCATCCCGTTCATGCGCTTCTTCCTGAAGCGCCAGCTGTTCTGGGTACCGCTGCTCGGGCTCGCGTGGTGGGCGCTCGATTTCCCGTTCATGGGCCGCTACACCCCGAAGCAGGTCGCGCGACGCCCCGAGCTCGCCGGGCGCGACATCGTTGCCACGCGCCGGGCCTGCGAGAAGTTCCGCGAGATCCCGGTGTCGATCGTCAACTTCGTCGAAGGCACGCGCTTCACACCCGCGAAGCAGGCGAAGCAGGGCGCCGAATACCGTCGACTGCTGCGCCCGAAATCGGGCGGCGTGGCCTTCGTGCTCGATGCGATGGGCGAGGGCCTGCACGCGATCCTCGACGTCACCATCGCGTATCCCGAGGGCCGCCCGACACTCGTGGACCTGCTCGCCGGACGCGTGCGCGAGGTGCGCATGCACGTGCGCCAGCGTGCGATTCCGCAGGAGCTGCTCGCGGGCGACTACCAGAACGACCGGGCCTTCCGCGTGCGTTTCCAGCAGTGGATGAACGGGCTATGGCGGGAGAAGGACGCCGAACTCGAGCGTCTGCTCGCCTAGCGGGCGATCGGCGGCCCCGGACGAGTCGACAACGCCCGCTGGCGACGCACTCGCACGCGGCGTTCGAACAGGGACGAACGCTCTGCGCGCGATCGCGCTTGGAGTGGCACCAACAAGCGTTGGACGTCGCCTAGTTCGCCGCCGCCGAACGACGCGCCTTCCAAGCCGCGTATACCGCCTCCATCGTGGCGCGCTGCGCCGGCCGCCAGTGGTCGACGCGATCGGCGAAGCCTTCGTCGTTACCCCACGCCGGAATCGTCTCGACGGCGGCCTGGTACCAGGCCAGCGCGGTCTCGCGGTCGCCGGTCGTCCAGTACAGCAGGGCCAGGGTGTACGGCGCCCAGAACGGGCGTCCGCCGTGGGCGGCGATCGCCGCGCGCCAGTCCACGAGGGCCGCAGGATAGTCGCCGAGGTCATAGGCCACCCAGCCGCGCGACCAGAGCACGTGGCGCGCCTGCTCGCTGCCCGGCGTCGCATCGGCGGCAGCGCGGTCCAGATCCTCACGTGCGCGGTCGAGGGCGCCGGCATTCTTGAGCTGGTAGGCCCGTGCGACGCGAGCGGCGACGTTGCGCGGGTTCTGGCGGAGCACCGCGCTCAGGTACTCGCGGTACTTCGCCTTCTGCCCCGGACCCGGATGGATCGCCATGGCGGCCGGATCGCCCTCGCGGTACGCACCCTCCGGCAGGTGCACGGGCAGGCCCTCGCCTGCGTGCGCAGCGAGCGACGCGGCGAGAGCCAGCAGCAGGAACAGAGCGATATCCAGCGATCGGCGCATGAACCCTCCCAAGGTGCGACAAGTGTGCCGGCATGGCCGGTGGGTGTCGCGTCCGTGTCGGGGTTCGCTGCGCGTGGACGAAAGCGCGACTTGCGTCGACTGCAACCCGGCACCGGGTAATGCTGTGCTGCAGCAGCCGAAGCTCAGAAAAACGGCCTTTCGATTCAGGGGCTTACGGCCTTCACGCCGCTTTACTGACTCGACGCCTAACAGACGCTAGCGTACGGAACGGTGGCGTATGGCCGGGGCATGGTCCCGATCCCGTTGCGTGCACGACAGCGCAGGCGCGGCGCTCGGTTCGCGCCCTCCACTCGCAAGGGACAGGCAATGAAACTCGCACCGCATGGAATGAACCGCGTACTCCTCCCCACGCTGGCCCTGCTGCTCACGGGCGTGCCGGCTGCGGCGAACACGCTCAACCAGAACGTCTCGTGGACGATCGACCGCGCCGGCACGAGCACGCGCTATCGCGTCGTCGCCTATGGCGATTCGATCTACGCCGGGTACAACGGCTCGACGACCAGCGCCGCGAAGTACGCGGGCCCGACCGTGCAGGCCGAATACCTCGCCACGTTCTGGAACGCCGATGTCGAGAGCGTCCGCCGCACCAAGAGTGGTGCCGTGGCCTCCGACATCTACAACAACAAGATCGTGGCCGAGAAGTCGTACATGCAGTCGGCGTCGACGCGCGTGGTCACGTTCGAGATGTGTGGCAACGACGGCCTGCAGGCACGCTCGAGCTTCAAGGGCCAGACCGGCACCTGCAACTACAGCGTGCTCACCAATGCCGAGAACACGTGCAAGACGTACGTGGCGCGCTCGATGGACTTCATCAATGCCAATGCCTACGCCGGGACCCGCGCGAAGATCGTCGGCAACCTCTACTACCCGGGCTACAACGCGGACAACACCTCGAGCTCCTGCACCGATGCCAGCACCGGCGCGCGGGTCAATATGCGCAGCACGTTCCTGCCCTCGCTCGCCCGGATGAACTACTGGATGTGCGAATACGGGCGGCAGAAGGGCTTCGTCTGCGCCGACAACTTCGCCGAGTACATGGGCGCCGACTATGACACCAACGGCGACGGCCGCATCGATTCCGAGGCGCTGCGCTGGGTGCCGGGCGAGAGCGAGGCGAGCTACGTCACGCGCATCACGTCCACGCTGCGCTCGACGCTGCGCGACGCGAACACGCACTTCGTCTCGTCGTCGAGCAGCTACGACTACATCCAGTCGGACGACACCCATCCGACCTACACCGGCGGCACGGTCAGCGCCGGCCTGTTCGGCGGCACCACCGGCTCGGGCGCTGCGCGGTACACGTCGTTCACCAACGGGCGCAATGCGATCTGGAACCAGCTCGGTCACGAGCGCATGGGCTGGCTGCTCGCGCTCCGTTCGCCGTCGAGTCCTTGACCGCGATGAAGGGAGTGACCCGTGCGCGGTGATGGTCGCGACGAGGGCTTCGACGGGGTGCGCGTGACCGTGCGCCCGCGTCGGGACGTGCGCGGCGGCACGTGGTGGCTCGCGGCGATCGTCGTGCTGGCGATCGCCGCGGGAGGCTGGACCGTTTCGCGTCGCGTGGGGCTCGGCGATGCGCCGGCACGCGCCGCGCAGGACGCGGTCGCCGGGGATGCCGAGGGGCGGCGGCATGTCGCAGGCGCGCCGCGGGGACACCGCGGCTCCGGGCCCCGACCGGCCGCGATGTCGGCACGCGGCCCCGCGGCGGCGTCGCCCGAGGGCGAGGATCCCACACTGGATCTCTCCGACTACGTGCTGCCCGGCGAGGCCCCGGCGATGCGCGACGTGATCGCCGCGCTGCATGCGCGCGGCATCCGCACGGGGCTCGGCGCGTTCCCGCCGCCCGGCACCAGCCCGCCGCTGCGCGGACTCGAGGTGCCCGAAGGCTTCGTGCTGCCCGAGGGCTACGTGCGCCACCACCAGGCGTCCGACGAGGGCGAGCGCATCGCGCCGATCCTGATGTTCTCGCCCGACCGCGAGTTCGTCGTCGTCGGCGGGCGGCGGGTGCCCGTTCCGGCGGATCGCGTCGTCACGCCCGACCTCGCGCCACCGGGCATGCCGCTGCGCTGGGTGCGGATCCCGCCGCCGGATGTTGGAGGTCGCCGCTGAGGCCCGCGGGGATCGGCGGGGCCAGGGGGATCGCGCTCGCCGGGATCGTCGCTTCGGCATTGCTCGCCGCCGCCTACGCCCGCGGTACATGGCCGGTGGGCTTCGTGATGCTGGTGCCGTGGCTCGTCGCGCTCGACGGCCTGCGCGCGCTGCGGGCGACGCTCGCCGCGGCGGTCGCGATGTCGGTCGCGTTCGTGGCCGCGACGCTCGGCTGGTTCGCACCGGCGATCGCCGACTACACCGGGCTCCCGACGGCCTTCGCCGGGGCGGTGCTGCTCGTCGCGGCGCCGCTCCTGCAGCCGCAGTTCATCGCCTTCGCCCTGGTCCGTCACGTCGCGTCGCGGAGGTTCGCCGGCGCGCTGCCCCCAGTGCTGGCCATCGCCGGTTGGATCGCGGTCGAATGGGCGGCGCCGCGGCTTTTCGGCGACACGCTCGGCCACGGCCTGCAGCCCTCGCGCGTTCTGCGGCAGGGGGCCGACCTCGCCGGCGCTGCGGGCCTCACGCTCGTGCTGCTCGCGACCAACGCAGCGCTCGCGACCGCGGTCAGGCGACGCCGTGCGACGGCCGGCGCGATCACGCGGCCTCTGCTGCTCGCGGCCGCGCTGCCGCTCGCGCTGGCCGGCTACGGTGCCTACCGGCTGTCCACGCTCGCCAATGCGCCGGCCGGCGCATCGCTTCGGATCGGACTCGTGCAAGCGGCGATCGTCGACTACGAGCGCCTGCGCCGCGAGCGCGGTGCCTACGCGGTGGTGCGCGAGGTGCTCGACACGCACTACGCACTCTCGACGCAGCTCCGCGCGCAGGGCGCCGATGCGCTGGTCTGGCCCGAGACCGTCTACCCGACGACGTTCGGCCAGCCGCGCAGCGAGGCCGCCGCCGAGCTCGATCGCGAGATCGTCGATTTCGTCACGCGAATCGGAACGCCGCTCGTGTTCGGCACGTACGAGCGCGATTTGGACGGCGAGTACGTGGTCGCGGCGTTCGTCGACCCGGTGCGTGGACCGCTGGGCGCGTACCGGAAGACGCGCCTGTTTCCGCTCACGGAATTCGTGCCGCCCGCGATCGACGGCGCCGTGCTGCGACGCCAGCTGCCCTGGGCCGGCACCTGGCGGCCCGGCGACGGTGCACGGGTGTTTCCGTTACTGACGGCCGATGGCCGCGAGATTCCGGTGGCTCCGCTGGTCTGTCGCGACGACGTGGACCCCGTGCTCGCGCGCGACGGCGCGCGGCTCGGCGCGCAGCTGCTCGTCGGCCTCTCGAACGATGCATGGTTCACCCGCGCGCCGCTCGGCGCACGCCTGCACCTGGCGGTCGCGGCGTTCCGCAGCATCGAGACGCGCCTTCCGCAGGTGCGGGCGACCACGAACGGCATGAGCGGGGTGGTGGACGCCACCGGCGAGATCACCGCGCGCACGGCGATGGGTGAACGTGCCACGCTCCTCGCGGAGGTGCGGCCGCGCGAGCATGCGGCGACGCTCGCGATGCGGCTCGGCGACTGGCTCGGCCCCCTCGCCCTCGTGCTGCTCGCCGGCGCCATGCTGGTCGCATTCGCGCCGCGGAGGCGGCACGGCGCGCGGGTGACGACCGCGGAGCCCCCCAATGCGTGGCTGCAGGCCACGCACTCCGTGCTGGTGCTGCGCCCGTGGCAGCGTGTCGCGATCGGTGGCCTGCGCCTTCTTTCGCGCGGCGCGGTGCTGGTCCTCGGCATCGCGGTTCTCGCGAGCGACGACACGCCACGCATGCTCGCCGAGATTCGTGTATTCGCCCTCTGGGTGCTGGTTCCCGAGGCCGTCGCCGCGACGCTCGCGTGGCGCTGCCGTGCACGGCTGCAGGTCAGCGACACCCACCTCGTACTCGTCTCGGCAGCACGTACGGTCGAGATCGACCGCGCGGAGATTGCCGGGCTGCGCGCCTGGCGACTGCCGTGGCCCGGGCCGGGCTTCGACCTGGTGCTCGGTGCAACACGCCGATGGACGCAGGGGATCGCGCTTCGCTCGACGGCGACGGCCCTGCGCGTGCTGTCGCCGGCCGCAGCGGGACCCTTGCGCGACGGCGTTGCGGACGGGGAGTCTCCGTCCGCACGCGCTCGTGGCTTCGCGACGCGCCGGCGGGCCCTCCACGAGGCGCTCGAGGTCGCGCCCTGGCGCGTGGATCGGCCCTTCGTCAAGTTCGTGCTCTTCCCCCTGATGCCCGCGCTGCCCGCGTTCCGCCTGCACCAGGTCATCGCCTATGGCGGGCCCTTCAGTGAGTACTACACCTTCGGCGCACGGGCCTACCTGGCGGCACTCCTGCTCTGGTGGGCCTCATGGGCGGTGAAGCTCGTCCTCCTGGCCGGTGGGCTGCGCCTGGCCGCGGAAATGGGCACCGCACTGGCGCTCATCGTGCGCCCCCGGCATGCAGCAGCAGCGCGTCGACTGCTGCTCGCGGCGGCACGCGTCGCGTACTTCGCCGGGGTGCCGGCGTGGCTCGCAGCGCGGCTGCTCCTGTAGGCACGTGTTGCGGCCGACATGCGTCCGCCGGATCGCCATCGCCGGCCCTAGAATCGGCCGACCGGCGCACGATGCGCCATCCGGCGACGAGGAGCGGACATGGGCGTTCTGGATTTCATCAAGGGCCAGGCGATCGAGATCATCGAATGGACCGACGACTCGCGCGACACGCTGTCCTGGCGGTTCCCCGACGAGGACAAGGAGATCAAGAACGGCGCGCAGCTGATCGTGCGCGAGGGCCAGCTTGTCCAGTTCGTCGCCGCGGGGCAGTACGCCGACCTCTTCGCCGCCGGCAGGCATACGCTCAAGACCGAGAACATTCCGATCCTCTCGCGGATCCTTGGGTGGAAGTACGGCTTCGAGTCGCCCTTCAAGTGCGACATCTACTATCTCAATACCCGCCTGTTCACCGGCAACAAGTGGGGCACCGCGAATCCGGTGATGATGCGCGACCCGGACTTCGGCCTGGTGCGGCTGCGCGCCTACGGCACGTACGACTTCCGCATCAGCGACGCGCCGAAGTTCCTGCGCGAGGTCGCGGGCACCGACCACAACTTCCGGCTCGAGGAATTCGCCGACACGATGCGCTCGCGCCTGGTCAGCGTGTTCACCGAGGCGCTCGCCACCGCCAAGGTGCCGGCGCTCGACGTCGCCACGCGCTACAGCGAGCTCGGCGAGGCGTTGCTGCCCGTGGTCAATCCGATCATGCATGGCAAGTACGGCCTCGAGATCACCGCGTTCGTGCTCGAGAACGTCTCGGTGCCGCCCGAGGTGGAGCAGGCGATCGACAAGCGCTCGGGCATGGCCGCGGTCGGCGACCTGAACGCCTACGTGAAGTTCCAGATGGCCACGGGCATGGGCGAGGGCGGCGAGGGTGCGTCCGTGGCTGCAGCTCCGGCGCAGATGGCCGTGGGCTTCGCGATGGCGCAGGAGATGATGCGCGGCATGCAGGCGCAGCCGGCGACGGCGGGGTCGCCGGCCACCGGCGACGTGCTGACGCCCGAGCAGGCCGCGCAGGTGCTCGCGGTCTCGGTCGAGGACGTGATCGCGGCGATCGAGTCGGGCGAGCTGAAGGGGCGGCGCATCGGGAACGCCTATCGGATCGCGCGCAGCGCGCTCGACGAGTACCTGCGCGGCGGTTGACCGGATGAGCCAGATGGCGGTGCCGGTGCCCGACGCGGTACTCGACAAGCGCGCCTGCCCGGAATGCGGCGGCGACCTGCAGTGGAGCGCGTCGAAACGCGCGCTGGTCTGCCCGTACTGCGGCACCGTCGCGCCCTGGGCCCCGGATACAGCGGACGCGGGCACGATCGCGGAACTCGACCTCGCGCAGGCGCTGTCGCGTGCCGACGAGGGCGGGCGCGGCTATGGCGACGGCCGCCGCGAGGTTCAGTGCACGAGCTGCAGGGCGATCTCGACCCTCGACGCCGAGCGCATCGCGGACCGCTGCGTCTTCTGCGGCTCGCCCGCCGTGGTGCCGCATGCCGCGCTCAAGGATGCGATCACGCCGCAGAGCCTCCTGCCGTTCCGCGTCGGCGAATCGCAGGTGCGCGAGTCGATCCGCCGCTGGTACGGCACGCGCTGGTTCGCACCGAACCGCCTGAAGAGGGCCGCGCTCACCGACACGCTGCGTGGCATCTACCTGCCGTACTGGACGTTCGACGCGCAGGTGCATGCCGACTGGACGGCCGAGGCGGGTCACTACCACTACACGACCGAGAGCTACACCCAGAACGGGCAGACACGCACGCGCCAGGTGCGCCACGTGCGCTGGGTGCCCGCCGCGGGATCACTCGAGCACTTCTTCGACGATGACCTGGTGACCGGCAGCGAGGGTGCACATGCGGCGCTCCTCGACGCGGTCGAGCCGTTCCCCACCACGACGGACCTGCAGCCCTATGCACCCGAATTCGTACGCGGCTGGACGGTGGAGCGCTACCAGGTCGACCTGCGCCGTGCGTCCGCGCTCAACATGGCGCAGATGGAGCACGCCATGCGCGAGCTGTGCGCCGCGCAGGTGCCGGGCGACACGCACCGGAACCTCGACGTTAAGGCGGTCTACCGCGGCCGCACGTTCAAGCACGTGCTGGTGCCGGTCTGGCTGGTGAGTTACGACTACGGGCGGCGCACGTTCCAAGTCCTAGTCAACGGATACACCGGCGCGATCGCAGGCGAGCGTCCCTACAGCGCGATCAAGATCGCGCTCGCCGTGCTCGCGGCGCTGGTCGTCGTCATGGGCTACATCTGGCTGGACTCGCAGTAGTGCTGGCCCGACTCCCCGTGAACCGTCGAAGGGCCGCGCGCATAGATGGCGGCCAACGCCTGGCCGTCGCGGCCGCCCCAGACCGGGTGGCTCGCCGCGCGATCGGAGGATGGCAGCCGCGCTGTATTCCGGCCTTCGTCCTCGAGCGTGCAGGCGTCGTAGATGGCACCGTCTGATTCCCTCATCGCAGGCCTGCGCGCACCGGCCTCGGTGCTCGTGACCGGCGCGAGCAGCGGCATCGGCCTAGCGCTCGTCCGACGGTTGCTCGGGCATCCTCAGGTCGCGCGGCTCTTCGCGGTCTCGCGCACCGCCTCGTCCAGCGAACCGTTGCGCGATCTGCATGCGCTGCACGGCACGCGCCTGCGGTGCATCGACGCGGATCTGGCGTGCGACGCGGGCTTCGACGCGCTCCGTAACGCCCTGGACGGCGTCGGGGCACTCCATCTGGTGTTGAACGCGGCGGGCCTGCTCCACGCGGACGGTATCCGGCCGGAGAAGTCCGTCGAGCACGTCCGGCGCGATGCGCTGGACGCCGTGTTCGCGGTCAATGCCTTCGCGCCGATCCTGCTCGCGCAGGCGCTGATGCCGCAGCTCACGCATCGCGAGCCGGCCGTCTTCGCGAGCCTGTCCGCGCGCGTCGGCTCGATCGGCGACAACCGTGCGGGCGGCTGGTACGCCTACCGCGCATCGAAGGCGGCACAGAACCAGCTGATGAAGACCTTCGCGATGGAGTGGACGCGCCGCGCGCCGCGCTCGATCTGCCTGCTCCTGCATCCGGGCACCGTCGACACGCCGCTGTCCGCGCCGTTCCAGGCGCGCGTGCCCGCCGGCCGGCTCCACGCGGCCGATGCGGCAGCGGAGCACCTGCTCGCCGTCATCGCCGGATGCACGCCCGCCGACACCGGGCGCTTCCTCGCCTGGGACGGCAGTGACGTGCCTTGGTGAGCAAGCGTCGCGGAACCGGCCGCGCCACGCGCGGGTCAGGAGGCTGCCCGGCCGCATGCGGCCCCTGGCCTGACGGATCGCCTGGCTCAGAGCCCGCGGAAACTCACGGCGTCGAGCAGGCGCTCGAGTTCCGCGACCAGCGTCTCGCGGTCGCGCGTCTCGAAGGCGTGCAGGACTGCGCCGTGGTGGTCTCCCGCGTAGAGGTGCAGGCGATAGCGGCCGGCCTCCACGTCCATCTCCGGCGACCAGCCCACGTCGAGCAGGCGACCGCGTTCGTCGTGCACGAGCACGAGCATGTCCTGCTTGAAGATCCACCACCAGCGGATCGTTTCGGGCGTGGGGTCCACGGCGTAGAGGCCGTTGTTGTAGGCCACGCGCCAGCCCGCGGGGATCCTCAGTGCCTGCAGCGGTGGGTTCTCCGGGTCGATCGCCGCGCGGCCGGCGGTCGCCCGCAGCGCGGATTCGTGGACGATGCGCGCGGGCCTGAGCACGAGCGCCACCTCCCGCCCGCACCAGCCGCACCACGTGCCGTCGCCGTGCGCGGCCAGCGTCGCGCTGCGATCGCAGGTGGCGCAGTGCGCGATGCGCACGTCTTCGGACGGGGGTGGATGCATCGCGGTCGTATCGATCTGCGGAATCGTGGGGCAGGGCACGTCGCCTGCGCTACAGGTGCCGGACGGTGCCCACGGCCTCGACCGAATCCGCGGCCTCGACGAGGGCGGCATCGGCGACCACCACGCGATTGCGTCCACGGCGCTTGGCGACGTACAGCGCGGAATCGGCACGGTGGAAGAGGAGGTCGGTGTCGTAGTCGTCGGTGCCGGTCGCATGCGCGATGCCCATGCTCACCGAGAGACCGGTGAGCGGCGGCTGGTGGCCGAGCGCTCGCACCTCCACTAGCCCACGGATGTGCTCGGTGACGGCGGCGACAGCGTCCGGCGCCTGGTCGGTGAATGCGATCAGGAATTCGTCCCCGCCGAAGCGCCCAAACAGGTCGTCGCTGTCGAGGCATTCGCGCACGATGCCCGCGACGAGGCGCAGCGCGGCGTCGCCTACGAGGTGGCCGTCGCGATCGTTGATCTGCTTGAAGTGGTCGAGGTCGAACACCACCAGGCTGAGCGGGCGACGGAACGGCGCGAGCGTCGCCACTCGCTCGCGCAACTCCTGGCCGAAGGCCTGCCGGTTGAGCGTGCCGGTGAGCGGATCGTTCGTCGCGAGCTGGCGCAGGAGCTCGGATTCCTCGCGCAGGCGCATGTGTCGCGAGCGCAGCTCCCGCTGCGCCTGCGTGAGGTTCGCGGCCTGCGCGGCGAGGCCGCGCCCGCGCAGCCATGTCACGAGCCAGGCGACCGCCGCGAGAAGGCCGACGACCGCCGCGATGCGGCCGGGCCAGCGGGACGGCGGCGTCTCGACCGGGCCCGTCGCGGCCGCGGCTGTCGTGGGCGGTGAGATGGCTTCGACGGGTGCCACTCCCGCGGCAGCGGGCGGCTGCGGCGCCGCCGTGGCCGGGTGCGTTCCCACGGGCGTGTCCTGCGAGACGGCTTCGGCGGCGGCCTTGGCGGGTGTGGCTCCACTCGGCGCCGCGGTCTCCGCCGGCGCCGGTTGCTCCTGCGCGACGGCGACCGGTGTCGGCGCCGGCGGCGCGTGCACGATCACCGGCACCTCGACCACGACAACGCGCGTTTCCGGCGGTGGGGGCGGGTGCCCGGGCGGGTGCATGCCGGGGGGATGGCCGGGCGGGGGCGGACCGTGGGGGTGCCCGCCCGGGCCCGGCGGGGGCACCTGCGCGGACGCAGCGAAAACCATCGCCGTCAGGGCGGCAGGGAGCAGGCGCAGGGAAGGTCGCATGGGGGAGACCGGCGGTGGCGGGCGTCAGCGTAATGCCCCGCGGGGCCGCGCGGAAATCGCAGCGTGACAAGGCTTTCCTGACCAGCTGCCGGCGGGGCCCAGGGCGCGTGCGCCGATGTCGCCATCGCCCTACCACGACCTCGGACGCGGCCGCGGCCCGGGTCGTGCGGGTCGGCCCTACTGCCGCAGGAAGAAGTCGACCATCGCGCCCGATGCGTCCGGCCCCGGCGGATCCGTGTAGGTGCCGGCCGCATCGCCGCCGCTCCAGGCATGGCCCGCGCCGTGGACGGTCCAGCGTTCAAGCCACGGACGATCCGTGTCGTCGGTGCCGACGTCGCGCGTGTAGCCACGTCCGCCGGGAACCTGGCCGGATTCGCGCCGCATCCGGAGCTTCGGGCGCACGGCGGCGACGATCGCGTCGGCATTGCGGGGCACCACGGTCCGATCCTCGTCGCCGTGGAACAGGATCACCGGCACGTCGAGCAGGCCGCCACGCGCCTCGGGCTTCGGGCCACGCCCCTGCATCGCCGCGAGTGCCGAAGGCACGTCGTGCGCGCTGGCGTAGGGCAGGCCGGAATGCACGCCGATGGCGCGCACCAGGTCGGGCCGGGTGCGGCCGAGCACGACCGCCATCGCTGCGCCTGCCGACAGGCCTGCGACGAAGACGCGCCGCGGATCGATGCGATAGCCCTGTGCGATCTGCTCGATGATGCCCGCGAGGATCGACGGCTCTCCGGCGTCGCCGCGCTGGTCCTGGGGTCGGAACCAGTTCCAGCACTTGGCGTGGTTGGCCTTGCCGATCTGCCGCGGATAGGCGACGAGCATGCCGTGGCGATCGGCGAGCGCATTCATGCGCGTGCCGGTGGCGAAGTCCTCCGGCGACTGCGTGCAGCCATGAAGCATGACGATCAGCGCACGCGGCGGGCCGTCGGCGGCGTAGTCGGCCGGCACGTAGAGGCGGTAATCGCGACGGCCGTGCGCATTGGCGAAGGTGGCGTGCAGGAAGCGCCCCTGGCTGCCGGGGGACGTCTCGTCGAGCTGCGTGGCATCGCTGGTGGCCTCGTCGACGGGAGCGCCGTGCACGTGCAGGCCGGCGTCGGCGAGTGATCGGTCGATCATCCCGCGAACGCCCTGGCGATCGCCGCGGGTCAGGCCGGCGGCGTCGAGCGCGCGGGCGATATGTCCCGCCGCGTCATGGTTTGGCGTCTTACGGTCGCCGGCGGTGCGGTGCAGCAGTCTGGAAAGGAACTTCATGGCCGGTCCGCGCGCTGTGTTGCGGTGCAGCATACGCAGCGGAGGCGCGTGCCCCCGTCACCTGCAGACGACATCGGCCGCTTGGCTCGACGAGGTGCGGTTGCGGCGCGGGTGCCGCGCACGTCGACGATCGCGCCGACCGCTGGACGAATCGCGAGCGGGGCGGAGCATGCCGAGTGCACGCCCGAGTGTCGTACTCACCGACGCGCGATGACCGATGCATGCACGTCGCTGCGCAGCGCGAAGCCGAGTGACTCGTACAGCGCGATCGCCGCGCGGTTGTCCGCCCAGGCATGCAGGAACGCGACGTCGCCGCGGGCCTGGATGCGCGCGCCGACTACGGCCGACAACCGCCGTGCAAGCCCGCGCCCGCGGAAGTCGGGGTGCGTGCACACGCCACTGATCTCGGTATGACCCGGAAAGCGCATCCGTTCGCCGGCCATCGCCGCGAGCCGGCCGTCGATGCGCACACCGATGAAGCGGCCCATCGTGTGCGTTCGCGCGAGGAAGGGTCCGGGCTGCGTGAGCTGCGCGAGTGCGAGCATCTCGGCGGCGTCCGCATCGCCGAGTGGCTGCAGGTCGTCGCCCTCGTCGTCGACCAGCGCGCGTGTGGCGAGCATCTGCACGCCGCGGCCGGGCCGCAGCTCGACGCAATCCGCGGGCACGCGCACCGGCGGCACCTGCAGCACGTAGGCCCGCTCGCCGGGCCGCAGCAACGCCGCAAGCGCCGCGAGCGAGGCCGGATCGTCGTCGTCGCGTGCCGACGCGAACAGGTTGACGTCCTCCCGATAGCGCCGCGCACGTTCGTCGCCCACGGCGACGCCCGCGTGGAACGTGGTCAGGCTCGCCCAGACCGGGCGGTCGAGGTCATGCATCGGCGGCTCCAGGCGGGCGTCGGACTGGCATTCTGCCGGGGCCGCGATCCTGCGCGACAGCCGTACGGGGGCGTGATCGACCCGCCGGCATCACCGACCCGGAGCCCGCATGTCCCTCGTCTTCTACGGCCATCCCTTCTCGTCGTACTGCCAGAAGGTGCTCATCGCGCTCTACGAGAACGCAACGCCGTTCGACTATCGCGTGATCGCGCCGGACCAGCCCGGGGCGACGGCCGCATGGGCGACCGCGTGGCCGTTGCGGAAGATGCCGGTGCTCGTCGACGACGGCCGTGCGGTCGCGGAGTCGAGCATCATCATCGAGCATCTGCACCTGCATCATCGCGGCGGTGTCGCATTGCTGCCGGACGATCCGCGCGACGCACTCGAGGTGCGTTTCATGGACCGCGTCTTCGATCAGTACGTGATGGGCCCGATGCAGCAGCCGGTCTTCGAGGCGCTGCGCGCGGACGGGCGTCGCGATGTGGCCTTGCGCGAGTCGGCCGCCGCGCTGGAGACGGCGTATGCCTGGCTCGAGACCCGCATCGCCGGCCGCGAATGGGCGGCCGGCGGCACCTTCAGCCTCGCGGACTGCGCCGCGGCGCCCGCGCTGTTCTACGCCGACTGGGTGCATCCCATCGACGCCGCGTATCCCGCGCTGCGGGCGTACCGGCGGCGCCTGCTCGAGCGCCCGTCGTTCGCGCGTGCGGTCGACGAGGCGCGTCCGTACCGCGGGTACTTTCCGCTCGGAGCGCCCGACCGCGATTGACTTCGGGGCGCGGGCGCTGCACGTCTGACGCTCAGCCCCTGGGGATCAGCCGGAAGAGCCGCCCCTGGCTGCCGCGGTTGCCGTCCTCGAGCACCCAGAGCGCACCGTCCGGACCCTGTTCGACTTCGCGGATGCGCGTGCCCATGTCCCAGCGCTCGGCTTCGCGCGCGCTGTCGCCGTCGAAAGCCACCCGCACGAGCGCCTTCGACGAGAGCCCGCCGATGAAGCCGCTGCCGCGCCACTCGGGGAAGCGGTCGCCCGAGTAGATGACGAAGCCCGCGGGCGAGATCACCGGATTCCACGTGATGACCGGTGCGGGGAATTCCGGGCGCGTCGGGTGGTCGGGGATCGGCTTGCCGTCGTAGTGGTCGCCGTTGGAGACGATCGGATAGCCGTAGTTCGCGCCTTTGCGGATCAGGTTGGGCTCGTCGCCGCCCTTCGGGCCCATCTCGTGTGCCCAGAGCCGGCCCTGTGCATCGAAGGCCACGCCGAGGATGTTGCGATGCCCGAGCGACCAGACCTGCGCGGCCACGCCGCCGCGATCGGCGAAGGGGTTGTCGCGCGGCACGCTGCCGTCGTCGGCGAGGCGGATCATCTTGCCGAGGTTGGTCGCCATGTCCTGCGCGGGGTCGAACTTCTGCCGTTCGCTGGAGCTGATCCACAGCATGCCGTCGCGATCGAAGGCGATGCGGTAGCCGAAGTGGCCGCCGCCGGTCTGCTTCGGCGCCTGCCGCCAGATCGTGCGCAGGTCGTCGAGGCGCGCACCGCCGTCGGCGTCGAGCACGAGCCGCGCGCGCGCGACCGCACCGCCGAAGAGGTCGCCGTCGCCGGGCTCCACGTAGCTGATGTAGACGAGGCCGTTGCGCGCGAACTGCGGATGCAGGACCACGTCACCGAGTCCACCCTGCGACACCTTCACCGTCTTCGGCGTGCCGGTCACGACTCCGGTGCGGCCCGTCGACGGATCGAACAGGCGAAGGCTGCCGGCCATCTCGGTCACCAGCAGGCGGCCGTCGGGAAGGAACGTCATCGCCCATGGCAATTCGAAACGACCGGCCTCGATTGCCGCGAAGGGTGCGCCGGGGGGCGCGATCGAGGGCGTCGTGGCGCCGGCCGACGACGCAGCGGAAGGCGCGGTCGCGACCGGCGCGTCGCGCGTCGCACTGCAGGCAGTCAGCAGGGCCCCGGCGAGCAATGCGGCGAGGGGGCGTGGGGAGGAAGTGCGCATCGGGCGGGCTCCGGTAGGGGCAGGTCGCAGCCGACGATAGCGACAGGGCCGTCAGGACCGCTTGCACGTTCTGCTACGGGCGCCGCGCGCGCCGCGCGCGCCCGTAGGGCCCGACCGCGACCCCAAGGGCGCTTGCATCGATTCGATATTTCTGGAAATATGGAAACATGGATACCGAACAGACGCTTGCCGCGCTCCGTGCACTGGCGCATGAAACGCGCCTCGCCGCCTTCCGTGCCCTCGTGCAGGCCGGTCGCGACGGCCTGGCAGTGGGTGAGTTGCGCGAAGCGCTCGATCTGCCGCCGGCGACGCTGACCGCCCATCTGAACGTGCTCCGCGCCGCCGGCCTGGTCGCCGATACCCGCGAGGGACGGGTGATCCGCATGCATGCCGACTACGCGCGCATGGACGGGCTGATCGCCTACCTCACCGAGAACTGCTGCCAAGGCGCCGCGTGCGGCCCCGGCACCACCCGCTGCCCCTGACCCGGAGTTCCCCGTGACCCACACGCTTGCCGCTGTCCGCAAACCGCACGTCTCGCTCAACGTCGCCGATGTCGACGCGTCCGTCGCGTTCTACACCGCGCTGTTCGGGAGCGCGCCGGTGAAGCACTACCGCGACGTGACGACCGTGCATTCCGTGCTGCAGGACGACGCCGGCCGCGACAGCCGTACGCGCCGCACCGGCTATGCCAAGTTCGACCTCGACGCGCCCGCCCTGAATTTCGTGCTGAACGAGATTCCCGGCACGCACTTTCACGTGCGAGGCACGCTCTCTCACCTCGGCCTGCAGGTGGACGCAAGCGACGACGTCGCCACCCTGCGTGCCCGTGCCCTGGCGGCCGGCCTGGTGCCGCGCGACGAGCGCGACGTGAGCTGTTGCTATGCCCGCCAGGACAAGTTCTGGATCGCCGACCCCGACGGCAACGAGTGGGAAGTCTTTGCCGTACTCGAGCACCTCACGCCGGACGAGCTGCATACGCGGGACGCGAGCTCGGCGTGCGACACCGGCTGCACGACGTCGTGCACGCATGTCCCGTCCGAAACCGCCTGCTGTGGAGCCTGACATGGGAGCGCGTCGCGTCCTGTTCGTCTGCGTCGAGAATTCGAACCGCAGCCAGATGGCCGAAGCCTTCGCGCGCATGCATGGCGGCGACGCCGTCGAGGCGGCGAGCGCCGGGTCGCGGCCGTCGGGTCGGATCAATCCGAAGGCGGTGCGCTTCATGGCCGAGCGGGGCTACGACCTGGCCGCGCACGAGTCCAAGTCGCTCGACACCGTCACGGGCGGCTTCGACGCCGTGATCACCATGGGCTGCGGCGACGACTGCCCGTGGATCCCGGCCGCCCGCAGGGAGGACTGGGCGCTCCCCGACCCGCGCGACATGGACGACGACGGCTACCGCGCGGTGCGCGACGAGATCGAGGCGCGGGTGAAGGCCCTGCTGGGCTCGCTGTGATCCCGCTCGGCCACCGGCTTCTCGCCGAATTCCTCGGCACCGCGCTGCTGCTCGCGACGGTGGTCGGTTCCGGCGTGATGGGCATGGACCTCTCGGACGGCAACCGCGGCGTCGCATTGCTCGCGAATGCCGGCGCGACGGCGGGCATGCTCTACGTGCTCATCGTGCTGCTGGGCCCGCTGTCCGGCGCGCACTTCAATCCGGCGTTGTCGCTCGTGTTCCGCCTGCGCGGGGCGCTCGACACGCGCGATGCGGTGGCTTACATGCTGGTGCAGGTCGCCGGCGCCGTCGCGGGCGTCGTACTCGCGCACCTGATGTTCGGCCTCGACGTGCTGCAGCCCGGCGACCGCATGCGCACGGGCGCCGGGCAGTGGCTCAGCGAGGGCGTCGCCACGTTCGGCCTCGTGCTCACCGTTCTGCTCGGCCTGCGCCAGCGGCCTGCCGCGATCCCGATGCTGGTGGCCGCGTATATCTTTGCCGCCTACTGGTTCACCGCGAGCACGTCGTTCGCGAATCCCGCGGTGACGCTGGCACGCTCGATGACGCGCACGTTCGCGGGGATCCGCCCGGAGGACGTCGCGGGGTTCGCGCTCGCGCAGTTCGCCGGTGCGGTCCTCGGCCTGCTGGTGGCGCAGGCGCTCGGGCGCGACCCGTCGATCACCTCGCCGCCCGCACGGGGATAATGCCGGGCCCGCCCGGAGTGACGCCTCCATGTCGATCGTCCTCACCGACTTCGCCCGCCCGCGACTTTTTCCACGCGAGCCGCGCCGCAACACGATCCAGGACTGCACGCCCGAAGCCTTCGAGCGCCACCTCAACGAGGTGGCGCCGCTGCACGTGCTCGACGGCTATGCACCGTTCTGCAAGCTGCACGTGCACCGCAACTGGACCTCGACGCGCTGCCTCGCGGTGCCGATCACCGACGACAACCGGCACCTGCTGCGCACCGACTACGAGTCGCGCACCCGCGAGGAGCTCCCGGTGCTGGTGCGCTGGTTCGAAGGCCTGGAGCCGCCCGTCGCCACGTACCTGATCCCGATCCTCTACAGCCGCGAGCAGCTGGCGAAGGAGGGCACGCGCATCGCCGCGGACTGGGGCGTGGTCGGCTGCATGTACACCGCCGAGCCCGCGGAGACACCGATGGCGCCGATCACGATGATGCGCAATGCCCTCGGCGTGGAAGAGGGCGGCTCGGGCGTGCCGATCGATCGCGAAGCCTACCGCCGCGCGGTCGAGTTCTGGCGCACGCACGCGAACTGGCGCGGCTGAGGCGTCGCCGGTCGCCGTGGACCCGGCACGTCGTGCGCCATGCGGGCGCGGCGCGGTTCACCGGCGATCGGATAACGTCGCCGTCCCCCACGGACCGGTCCGGATCATGCGCCTGCCTGCCTCGCTCCTCGCCCTGCTGCTCGTCGTCGCCGGGATCCCATCGATGGCGCAGGCACGCGCCCCGCAGGCGTTGCCCGGGCTGGATTCGGCGAGCGTCGGCCTGAAGTCTTTGGGCCCCGCACAGAAGCAGGCACTGGTGATGCTCGTGGGCATGCGAGTCACGGGTCGGTCGGCGGGGCTCCCGCGCGGCGACGCGGCCTCCGCGGCGCGCTCGATGAAGATCGTGAGCCTGGAGAACCTGCTGATGGCGTCGCTCGCGCGCGATGCCGGCTGGCCGGCGATGCAGCGCTACTATGAGGACGCCGCCGCGCTCGGCGCACGCAACGTCCGCGGCGAGCTCCAGGGCGCCGCGGCGCTGCGCGAGGCCCGCGCGCTCGAGGACCGCCGTCGCACCCTGATGCGCCAGGCGTTCGCGAAGGCGAACGCCGCGAAGATCAGTCCACAGGATCCCAAGCTCAACACGCGCGCGGACCGCATCGCCGCGGAGATTGCGCGCCGCGCGCGAGACGTCGCCCGCTAGCGCGCTCTCGCGGCGACGGCGCCATGCCGCCGGGATCGCGACCGCACGCTCGTCGTTGCCGCTGCCGCTTCCATTGCCGTCGCTATCGCCGTCGCTATCGCCGTCATGGACGCACGCGCGCAGGCGCGCGCCTGCGCCGCCATCGTCACGCCGTGGCAGGCGCTGTCCCGAACGGGCGGGTCAGCCGCGCTGCCTGCGGATCCAGGCGTCGACTTCCTGTTCGAGCAGCGTCAGCGGCACGGTGCCGGTGAGCAGCAGCAGGTTGTGGAACTCGCGCGGATTGAAGCGTGCACCGAGCTGCGCCCGCGCCTTGTCGCGCAGGCGGATGATCTCCAGCTGGCCGATCTTGTAGCTCGTCGCCTGCCCGGGCATCACCACGTAACGGTCGACCTCGGAGGGCGGAATGCCGTAGTCGATGGCCTGCTGCCGCGTCCAGCGCTTGGCGTGCAGCCCCGTGTCCACGACCAGCCGACGCGCGCGGAACAGTTCGGCGTCGAGCTGGCCCAGCCGGCCCTGCGGATCGCCCTCGTACCAGCCTTCCTCGGCGGCGAGGCGCTCGGCATACAGCGCCCAGCCCTCACTGAAGGCCGAGATCCCGCCGAACGCGCGGATCTGCCGGAACTTCGGCACGCCCGCGTTCTCCACGGCGAGCGCGCCCTGGAAGTGATGGCCGGGCACCGTCTCGTGGTAGACGAGCGTGCGCAGGCCGAAGTTGGTCAGGCGGTCCTTGCGCAGCGGCATCTGGAAGACGCCCGGTCGAGAGCCGTCGAGCGGTGGCGCCGTGTAGCTCGCCGCGGCCGAGGCCCAGCGGTATTCCGGGTACGGCCGCGCGATCACCGGCGTTTTCGGGCGGATGTCGAACAGGGCGTCGGCGCGCTTCTCCGCGTCGCGGATCATCGTATCGATGTCGGCCATGATCTTGGCGCGGCCCGCGGCATCGTCGCTGTAGGCGAGGTCCGCCTCGAGCTTCTCGATGCGTTCCTTGACCGGGCCCTGGGTGCGCCCGAGCGAGCGCAGGATCGTGTCCATCTCCGCCTCGATCCGCGCGACCTCGCGCAGGCCCAGCGCATGGATCTGCTCCGCGGTGAGGTCGGTCGACGTGAACTGGCGCAGGCGCTGCGCGTACGCCGCGGCGCCGTTCGGTAGCCGCCACAGGCCTGCGTCGTCGGTCGACTTCGGCAGCTGGCCCTCCAGCTCGGCGATCGCCGCGCGCCATGCCGGGTAGACCTCCCCGTCGACGACCTGTGCGGCTTCGGCGACGAGTGCCGCGCGCCGCGTGGCGTCCACCGTCGAAACGCCGCCCAGCTTCTCGGCGAGCGTGGCCACCAGCGGGTTGCGCGCAGGTTCCGGCGCGACGAACTGCCTCATCTGTGCGATGGTGGCCTGCAGGATGAAGCGCGGCGGCAGGATGCCCTTGGCGGCCTGCGCGCGGCTCTCACGCACCGCCTCGCCCATGCGCTCGTCGAACAGGCGCAGGCGCGCGACGTAGTTCTCGGCATCGCGCGCGTTGCCGACGGGATGGATCACCGTCATCAGGTTCGGCAGCGCAACGTTGGCGCCGCTGAACTGGTTGAGCGGGAACTGCAGGTCGCCGAAAGGCTCGCCGTCGACGATCGACTGCAGCTGCCAGCGCATCAGGTCGGCGGAGACGCGCTCGGTCTCGCTCATCGCGGCACGATCGAAGCGGGCGAGGTCGGTCAGGCCGCGGCGGGCGAGCGCGACCGTCTCGCGCTCGAAGGTCTCGGTCTGCGGCGTGATCCCGCGGTCGAGCGCGTCCTGCGTCGCGCCGCCGAAGTAGCGGCTCGCGGTCGCCGCGTTCGGATTGCGGCGCATCCAGTCGTCGGTGAACGCTTCGAAGAACGCGCCAACGCGCGCGTTCGCAGGGGCGCTGGGCGATGCGCGCTCGGGCGAGGTCGACATGCACCCCCCGAGCAGGCCCACGGCGACCGCGGCGGCGAGCGGGAGGGTCAGGGCACGGACAGGCAGGGGCACGGGCGTCTCCGATCGGCGGGTGTGCCGATTCTAGGCAGGCCGGCGCTTCGCGCGCAGGCACGGCCATGCGCCCGAATCGTTTCGCCGGCTTCACATGCCCCTCACTAGGCTGCCGCGCTTTCCCGGGGGATCACCGTTGGATCCGACACAGAAGCCCGTTCGCGCACAGGCGTCCCTGCCGGCAGGCCTCGCCGGCAGCGAGCGCCAGTTCCGCCTGCTCGTGCAGGGCGTGACCGACTACGCGATCTACATGCTCGACACGAACGGCCGCATCGCCAGCTGGAATGCCGGCGGCGAGCGGATCAAGGGCTATGCCTCCGATGAGATCATCGGCGAGCACTTCTCGCGCTTCTACACGGAGGAGGACCGCGACCGCGGCGAGCCGGCAGTGGCGCTCGAGACCGCCCGCACGCAGGGGCGCTACGAGAAGGAGGGCTGGCGCGTCCGTCGCGACGGTACCCGCTTCTGGGCGAACGTGATCATCGACCCGGTGTTCGACGACGATGGCCAGCTCATCGGCTTCGCCAAGGTCACGCGTGACGTCAGCGAGCGCCGCGAGAAGCAACGCGCGCTGGAAGTCGCGCAGCAGGCGATGCTGCAGGCGCACCGCATGGAGGCGATCGGGCAGCTCACGTACGGCGTCGCGCACGATTTCAACAACCTGCTCACCGTCATCACCAACAGCCTCGACCTGATCGCCGCCGACCCGAACGATCCGCAGCGCGTGCGTCGGCTGCTCGTCGGCGCACAGCGCGCGGCCGAGCGCGGCGCGCTGCTGACGCGCCAGCTGCTCGCATACTCGCGCCGGCAGACGCTGAGGCCGGAAGTGCACGATCTCAACGGCCTCATCTACGTCGCGGAGTCGGTGCTGCGGCGCGCCGTCGGCGAGGACGTCGCGATCGAGCTCAACCTCGGGCGCGGCATCGGCGAGGTCAACGTCGACGGCGCCGAGTTCGAGGCGGCGCTGCTGAACCTGGTGGTGAACGCGCGTGATGCCATGCCCGGGGGCGGCCGCATCACCATCCGCACCCGCGACGTGCAGCAGGCCGAAGCCGAAGGCCGCCGCGTGCCGGGGCGCTATGCGCTGGTCACCGTGGAGGACACCGGAAGCGGCATGCCGCCGGAGGTGATCGAGCACGCGATGGAGCCGTTCTTCACCACCAAGGAGGTGGGCAAGGGCAGCGGGCTCGGGCTCAGCCAGGTTTACGGCTTCGCCGTGCAGTCCGGCGGTGACGTCACGATCGAATCGCGGGTCGGGGAGGGCACGGTCATCCGCTTCTATCTGCCGATCCGCGACGCCGCGGAAGGCGATTCCCGCGACGGCGGCGACGCCGGCGCACCCGTGAAGATCCTGCTCGTGGAGGACGATCCGGACGTGCAGGTGATGGCGATCGAGACGCTGCGCCACCTCGGCTATGCGGTGCTGACCGCCGACGAGGGCTTCGCGGCGCTCGACGTGCTCGATCGCGACCCGGAGATCGAGATCCTGTTCACCGACGTGGTGATGCCCAAGGGCATGAGCGGCGTCGACCTGATGCACGAGGCGCGTCGCCGCCGGCCGAGCATCAAGGTGCTGCTGGCGTCGGGTTATGCGCGCGGCCAGCTGCCCACCATTCCGGAAGGCGCCGACTTCATCGCCAAGCCCTATCGCGTCGACGAGCTCGCCGCGCGCCTCGCCGCGCTGGCGGCACCGGGCTGAGGCTCAGCGGCGGACGGCGAACACGCCGTCCAGCGCGCGCTCCGCGCGGAAGCCCGCCTTCGCGAGGCGCGTGGCGACCTCGCCGGGCACGTCGCGCCCGCTGGTGAGCGCATTGGGGTTGCCGGTGTAGTGGAACAGCCGGCCACCGCGACGGATCACGCGGGCGATCTGGTCGTAGAAGGCCTGGGAATAGAGTTCGCCGGCGATGCCGAAGCGCGGCGGATCGTGCAGCACCGCGTCGAACGATGCGTCGGGCAGCATGTGGATCGCCTGCGCGACATCACCCTGCGACAGCTCCAGCCGCCCGCCGGCCTGCGCTCCGGCCGGATCGGGCGACCACGGATTGAGCGTGCGCAGCCAGAGGACGTCGGGGTTCTTCTCGAACGAGCGCACCCGGGCGACGCCGGCCTCGAGGCAGCAGCCCGCGAAGTAGCCGAGCCCGCCGCAGGTGTCGAGCACGGACTTGCCCCGCGGCTCGACGAGCGCCACCTTGCGGCGCGCGTCGTCGACGGGGGACGCCTTCGACGTGGGCAGCATCTTGATGCCGTCGATCTCGAACGTCGGCGCGCCCCATTCGGTGGGGACGAGCTTGATCAGGGCGCCGGCGTAACGGGAGACCGGCGCGAAATCCTCGCCGTCCCAGTAATGGATGGTGCGGTCCTTGAGGCGCTCCGGATACGGGTAGGCGGCCTCGCGCCAGTGCCAGCAGGCCGCTTCCAGCCGCGCTTGGCCGGTCGAGCGTCCGAGGTCCAGGGAGCCGGACCACGTCGCCTCGCCGCGGTTCCGCGCGCGCTGCAGGTCGTCGGCAAGTGCGCGGGTGAGCAGGGGGGCGGTGTAGTGCGACACGGAGACTCCGGGACTGGCGCCGCGCCGCGGCCGGGCGCGCAGCATCGGCGATCGCGACGCCCACGGGAAGGCCGCGGGTGCCGCTAGAGCTGCGACTCGATCGGCAGCACGCGCATCGCGGCGACGCGCGCGCGCTCGAGGGCGCCGGTGCCGGGCTCGACGTCGTGCGACACCGGCGGCGCGGCGTGGCGGTCGAGCCAGCGCAGGCCGCCGTCGCGCCCGCGGTGCAGCCAGTAGCTCGCGTCGGGGCCGGCCAGCCGCAGGAACTCGTCCCGCACGCTGCGCGCGATCGCCGGATCGTCGAACAGCACGCCCATCTCGGTGTTCAGCGCGATCGATCGCGGATCGAAATTGAACGAGCCCACGAAGCCGCGCCGGTCGTCGACGGTGATCGCCTTCGTGTGCAGGCTCGCGCCGCTGCTGCCGTGCAAGGCGGGGAGGGGCGCACCGGGCTGCGACCGGATCTCGTACAGGGCGACGCCCGCGTCGAGCAGCGCGTCGCGGTAGCGCGAATAGCCGACGTGCACCGCGGGCACGTCGTTGGCCGCGAGCGAATTGGTGGCGACCGCGACGAACGTGCCCCGCCTTGCAGCCTGCGCGAGCACGCGCGCGCCGTCCTCGCCGGGCACGAAGTAGGGCGAGATCACGAGCGCCTTGTCGCGGGCGTGCTCGACCAGCGGCGTGAGCGCATGGATGAGCCAGCGGTCGCGGTTCGCCACCGTCTTCGTCGGCGGGTCGGACAGCACGCGAACACCGGTCGTCCAGTGCGGCGCGAGCGCCTGCCTGTAGTAGTCGCGCACCGCCGCCGAGGCGTCGACCCGCGCGAGGTAGGGCCGGGCCGCGCTGCCCTTCGCCTGCGCCTCGGCCTCGGCGACGAGCCGCACGAGGTCGGAGGTGTCTGGCGGGTGCAGCGCCGCGATCGGCACGACCGCGGCGCTGTTCCAGAACGCATCGAACACGGCGGACGCCTGCCCGACGGCCGGCCCGAACAGCAGCAGGTCGAGGTCGCGGAAGTTCACCGCCTGCGCGGCGGCGAAGTACTCGTCGCCGATGTTGCGTCCGCCGACCACCGCGACGCGTCCGTCCGCGATCCACGCCTTGTTGTGCATGCGGTGGTTGAGGCTGCCGGCGCGCTGCAGCATCTCCACGATGCGCATCGCGCCGGTGCGGTTGCGGAACGGGTTGTACAGGCGCAGCTCAATGTTCGGGTGGGCGTCGAGCGCGAGCAGGAGCGGATCGAGGCCGCCGGCGTTCATGTCGTCGAGCAGGAGGCGCACGCGCACGCCGCGCTCGGCGGCGGCATGCACTTCGCGACCGAGCAGGCGGCCGGTGAGATCGTCGTGCCAGATGTAGTACTGCAGGTCGAGACTGCGGCCCGCCTTGCGCGCGGACAGCGCACGCGCGGCGAAGGCGTCGAGTCCATCGGGCAGCACGAGCACGCCCGTACGGCCGGGCTGCGCCAAGAGCAGCGGCGCCACTTCGCGATCGATCGCGGTCGCATCGGCGGCCGGCGCCAGTGCCGTGCTGCGTGCGCCCACCGCGCGTGGCGTGAGTCGATCCGCGAGCAGGATCCCGCTCGCCACCAGCACGGCGACGGCGAGCGCGCCGAGGGCCGCCCAGCGGAGCAGTCGACGGCCCAGCCCCATCCGGCGTGCCGCCATGAGTCGTCGCGTCTTCCGGCGCATCGTGCGTCCCGCTGCACCGCTCCCCGCGGCGCGCATAGCATGCCATCGGCGCCTTCCGCACCGGCGCGCCGGTGCTATGGTCGGCGCCGACACCCGCCAGCGAGAGACGCATGAGCCGCACCTATCCCATCGGTACGCCCGGCCAGCCCTGGGGCGCGCAGGAGCGTGCGGCCTGGCGCGCACGCCAGCCGCGGCGACGCAGCTATGCCGATGTGGTCGCGGCCATCGAGCGCTGTCGCGAGCGCTTCGACGTCGAGTGCTACGGCGAGCTCGACTACGACGACGAGACCTACCCGCTGTTCGCGATCCGCAGCCGCGGCTGGGCCGAGACGCGTCCGCTCGCGCTGGTCACCGGGGGGGTGCACGGCTACGAGACGAGCGGCGTGCACGGTGCGCTGCAGTTCGTCGAGCGCTACATGGACGACTACGCAGGGCGCATCGACATCCTCGTGGCACCGTGCGTGAGCCCCTGGGCCTACGAGCGGATCAACCGCTGGAACCCGGACGCGATCGATCCGAACCGATCGTTCCGCGAGGGCAGCCCGGCCGGCGAGTCGGCGGCCCTGCTGCGCCTGGTCGCACCGCTGCGCGGGCGCATCCTCGTGCACGTGGACCTGCACGAGACCACCGACAGCGACGAGTCCGAGTTCCGTCCGGCCCTCGCCGCGCGCGACGGCAAGCCGTTCGAGGCCGGCGGCATACCGGACGGCTTCTACACCGTCGGGGACACCGAGAACCCGCAGCCCGATTTCCAGCGCGCGATCATCGAGGCGGTGTCGAAGGTCACGCACATCGCGCCCGCCGATGCCAACAGCGAGATCATCGGCTCACCGGTGGTGGCGCCGGGCGTCATCAACTACCCGGTCGCCAAGCTCGCGCTCTGCGCCGGCATCACCGGTGCGCGCTACGTGACGACCACGGAGGTCTATCCCGACAGCCCGCGCGCGACGCCCGAGCAGTGCAACGACGCGCAGGTCGCCGCCGTGCGTGCCGCGCTCGACTACGCACTCGCGCACGGCTGAGTGCCTGCCGCAAGGCGCGTCCGCGTC
Source organism: Lysobacter humi (ex Lee et al. 2017) (assembly GCF_054781815.1). NCBI lineage: Bacteria > Pseudomonadati > Pseudomonadota > Gammaproteobacteria > Lysobacterales > Lysobacteraceae > Lysobacter > Lysobacter humi (ex Lee et al. 2017). The sequence continues at coordinate 427,112 of NZ_BAAGTR010000009.1, forward strand.
CATCGAGCGGGGCCCGGATCGCCCGTGGCAGGCCCGCGCCGACGGTACGGGCCTCAGTGCGCCGGACGGCGCCCGCTGGTGTCGTCGCGGGTGCCGAGGGGGACTTCCGCCACCTTGTCGCGGTAGTCGCGCTTGGGATCGACGCCGAACAGTGCCTTGACGCCGGCGACCAGGCTGGAGCCGTTGAGCCAGATCTCCGCGTCATCCGGATCGAAGCGCAGCAGCGCGAGCTTCGGGTCGTCCTTGCCCTTCTCGTACCAGGCGGCCACGAAGGGATTCCACAGGCGGTCGATCATCTCCGGATCGTTGTCGTGCACGAGCCGGCCGTGCACGGTGGCGAACAGGCCGTGGCCCTTGTCGACCAGGGTGAAGAACGCACGGCGCTCGCCTTTCACCGATTCGGCCAGGTCGGTGTCGCGCGCCGTGAAGAACCAGACGGGGCCGCCGGCATCGCCTTCGATCTGCGCGGTCATCGGGACCGGATGCGGCGCGCGGTCGGTCTCCAGCGCGAGCATCACGGTGCGATCGGACTTCACGGCATCCCACAGCTTCGCTTCGAATTCGGCCTGGCGGCTCATGGCGGTTTCCTCGGGGGCAGGGCACCGGTGTAGCCGGCCGGGCGTCGCGGCCGTGTGGGCGCCCGGTGACGGGAACACGCAGGCGCGGTTGCGACAACGCCGTCGGACGTCGCGCCTCGTGCATGGCGTGGCACGGCTGCGAGCCGCGACGCGGTACTGCAGGATCACGCGAAAGAACGCTTGACTTTCGCGACGTGGCGCCGGCGGTGGTGGGTCCGGCGTGCATGCTCATCCACAGGGGGTGTGGACAAGTCTGGGGATCGACCCGGGTACAGCCGGTTCCACGCCTGCCGCCGCTTGGTCCGGGGCTGTACTGGCGGAAATTTCGCCACGCGCACGCCGCACGCATTCGCTGCCACGATGCATGCCCGTGCGCAAGGGGCCTCGATGCGATCGGCGAAGCCCGTCGCGCACTGGTGCAATGCATCATCGCCGTGTATGACGTGCGTCGGCCGAACCGGGAGCACGCGCATCGACATCCTCGTCTGCACCGCGAAGGACCAATCGGCCTGGCGAGATGCGCTCCAAGTGCACCTGCCCGACGCCCGCGTGCACGCCGGGCTCGGTGCGCCGCCGTGCGACTACGCCGTGCTGTGGAAGCCGCCCGCGACCGTATTCGCCGAGCAGCCGTGCCTGAAGGCGGTCTTCTCGCTGGGCGCCGGCGTGGATGGCCTGCTCGCAATGCCCGAGCTGCCGCGTGGCGTACCGCTCGTGCGCATGGAAGATGCGGGCATGGCGCCGCAGATGTTCGAGATCGCGTTGTACACCGCGCTCCGAGAGTTCCGTGGCCTGCGTGTCTACGCGCGTGACCAGGCCGAGCGGCGCTGGTCGCCGCGGCCTGCACGCGCGCGCGTGGATTTCCGGATCGCGGTGCTCGGCCTCGGCGTGCTCGGCGGTGCGGTCGCGAAGGCGCTGGCGGAGTTCGGCTTCGACGTGATCGGCTGGAGCCGCGGCGCCCGTGACGTCCCGGGTGTGCGATGCATGCATGGGCCGGATGCGCTCGACGGCGTGCTCGGCGCGAGCGAGCTCGTGGTGCTCTGCCTGCCGTCCACCGCCTCGACCGTACGGCTCCTCGACCGCGACCGACTCGCCCGGATGCGTCCGGGCGCGGCGCTGCTCAACATTGCGCGCGGCGACCTCGTCGACGAGGCCGCGCTGGTCGAGGCGCTCGACGCGGGCAGGCTCGGCGCGGCCTACCTCGACGTCTTCCAGCACGAGCCGCTGCCCGTCGACCATCCGTTCTGGTCGCATCCGCGCGTGCACGTCACGCCGCACGTGGCGGCACTGACGGATGTCGAGCTGGCCGCGGAACAGATCGCCGCGAAGATCCTGCGCCTGCAGGCGGGGCTGGACGTCACCGGCATCGTGGACCCCGCCCGCGGCTACTGAGCGGGCGGGCGCGGCTCAGCCCGCCATCGTGGCCGCGTCGATCACGAAGCGGTAGCGCACGTCGCTGCGGAGCATGCGCTCGTAGGCCTCGTCGATCTGCTGCGCGGGCACCGTCTCGACATCGGCGACGATGCCGTGCTCGGCGCAGAAGTCGAGCATCTCCTGCGTCTCCGGGATGCCGCCGATGAGCGAGCCGGCGATCGAGCGGCGGCCGAAGATCAGCGCGCCGATGTTCGGGCTGGGATGCGGATGCTCGGGCACGCCGACGAGGCAGAGCGTGCCGTCGCGCTTGAGCAGCGCGGTGAACGCATCGAGCACGTGGCTCGCGGCGACGGTGTCGAGGATGAAGTCGAACGTGCCGGCGTGCGCGGCCATCTGCGCCTCGTCGCGGGAGACGACCACCTCGTCGGCGCCGAGTGCCTTCGCGTCCGCGCGCTTGGACTCCGACGTGGTGAACGCCACGACGTGCGCGCCCATCGCATGCGCGATCTTGATGCCCATGTGTCCGAGCCCGCCGATGCCGACGATGCCGACCTTCTTGCCGGGCCCGGCATTCCAGTGGCGCAGCGGCGAGTAGGTGGTGATGCCCGCGCACAGGAGCGGCGCCACCGCGGCGAGTTGCTCCTCCGGATGGCGGATGCGCAGCACATAGCGGCGGTCGACCACGATGCGCTGCGAGTAGCCGCCGAGCGTGTGCCCGGGCGCGTCCTGCGTGCGGCCGTTGTACGTGCCGACGAAGCCGACGGCGCAGTACTGCTCGAGGCCTTCCTGGCAGGCCGCGCACTGGCGGCAGCTGTCGACCATGCAGCCGACGCCGACGGTCTCGCCGACCTGGAAATCGTCCACCTCGCTGCCGACCGCGCTCACGTGCCCGACGATCTCGTGCCCCGGCACGCACGGGTACCGCGTGCCCGCCCATTCGGAGCGCACGGTGTGCAGGTCCGAATGGCAGATGCCGCAGTAGGCGATGTCGATCTGGATGTCGCGCGGGCCCGGCGCGCGGCGTTCGATGTCCATGGGCTCGAGCGGTCGGTCGGCGGCGTGTGCGCCGAAGGCTTTCGTAGTCATCGGGATTTCCGTTGGCGATGGGGGGCGGGGCGGTCCGCGCCGACCAGCCTAGCGCCGCGGCGCGTGCACCGCAGTGGCGGCGACGCACCGCTGCATCGCACGCGCGGGGACGATGACCGTCGAAGACGGCATCAGCGCGGCGGGTCGGCGTCCTCGTCGACGTCGTCGTCGGTACCGGCGTCGCTGCCGGCCATCGCGGCGCGCCCGGTGAGCACGGAGTTGCCGCTCGCGCCGGAGCGTCCGCGGACGTCGTCCGACGTGCCGATCGCACCGTAGGCGCCGATCGCCTTAGACCCGGCGGTGGACGCCGCGGCGGCGCCGGTGACGGTATTGGACGTGGTCCCCGTGCGCGCATTGCCGGTGTCGTCGGTCGTGGCGCAGGCGCCCAGCGCGAGCACGGTCGCAAGGGCGAGGAGGGAGGTACGGATCATGGTCGGCTCCTAGTGGCGAGGGTGCCCGGCCGCGACGCCGGCGTCGTATCGCTCGGACGCCGAGCCTAGCCAGCCGGGGATGAGGGACGGGCGAAGCTGCGTACCGGCGAAGCGGAGCGCGCAATCCGGTTCCGTTGACCGCCGTCCGCGGCGTCAAGCGCTTGTTGAAGCGGCCTCGTCGGGAGCGCCGCGCGGTGCGAGGCGCACGCGTAACGACAGCGCGGCCGCTTAAACGGCGAAGTCACCGGCGCGAGTGGATGCTCCGTGCGCGGATCCGGCATCGATCGGAGGCGCCGTCACCGCGACGGATCGCATCGATCGCGCCATGCGCGCCGCGCAAGGCCGCCCCAGGGCGGCATCCCCCAGATGCAGGAGGCTTCAATGAACAATCCACACACGCAGGCTCCGTCGGGCAACGGCCTGTCGGGCGGTGCCGACGGCGACCTGCGCACGCAGGTCGGCTCCGTGGCCGAGCAGGTCAAGGTGCAGGGCCAGGAGCGTATCGAATCGACACGGCAGGCGACCGCCACGACGCTCGAGAAACTCGCCGAAGGCGTTCGCGACGCCGCCTCGCAACTCGAGCGCGACGGCACGGTCGGCAACCTGTCCGGCTACATCGTGCAGATGTCCGAGACCATGACGCGCGTGGCCTCGGGCCTGCGCGACAAGAGCGGCGATGACCTCCTCCACGAGGTGGGCCGCATCGCGCGCGAGAACCCGACCGTATTCGTCGCCGGCGCGGTCGCGCTCGGCTTCGGCCTGACGCGTTTCGCGAAGGCCTCGACGAAGCACGAGCACGGCAGCAGCGCGGGCAGCGGTGCGGACGTAGGCTCGGACCTTGCGGCATCGGCCTCGGACACGGGCCTCGCGCTCTCGTCCGCGGGCGGCCGCGGCAGCCAGGACACGGTCTTCAGCGCGGGCTCGCTCGGCGGATCCGGCTCGACCACGGCGACGGGGCTCGGGTCCCGCGGCGCTTCGCCCGGAACGGCTGCAGCATCGTCAGCGGCGCCAGGCGCGTCCGGGATGACGGGCGCCACCGGCGGTTCCGGGATGTCGGCGGGATCGAATGCCTCGGGCACCGGCGGATCAGGCAGCGCGGGCCTCGGCGCCGCCGGCTCGACCGGCAGCCCCACGGCACAGGGCTATGGCGAGACCCCGTCGAGCAGCCCGCCGACGGGCAGCACCGGCTACGGCGCGGGCGCGTCGGCTTCGACGTCCAGCAGCGACGTCAGCGCGCCAGCCGGCACCGCTCTCGGCGGCACGCGCAATCTCGACGCGCGCGGCGACCAAGGCATCGCGAGCGGAGGGGCCGACACGGGCCTGACGGACGGCACCGGCACGACGCCGGGCCTCTCGGCCGGTGCGGGCGCGAGCCTCGGCGTGCGGAGCGGCGAAGACCGTGACGGGCAGGGAGGGCAGGGCGCATGAATACGTCCGATCCGAATGACCGCGCCGGCGGCACGGACGGTCGCGCCCACGTGCACGCGCCGTACTACGAGGATGCGAGTGCACGCACGGCCGCATCCGCAACGGCGCCATCGAGCTCGTCGACTGCCGATGCCTCCGTGGGCACCCTGCTGAAGGAGCTCGCCCACGAGGTGCCCGCGTTGCTGCGCAACGAGCTCGCGCTCGCGCGAAGCGAAATGCGCGAGCACATGTCCGAAGTCCAGAAGGCGACCGGTTCGATCGCGACCGGCGGCGCGGTGGCGCTCGCGGGGCTGGTGATCGTGCTGATGGCGGCGGTCTACCTGCTCAGCGAGGTGATGGCGCCGTGGCTCGCCGCGCTGATCGTCGGCGGCATCGCGCTCGCAGCCGGTTACATGCTGGTGACGGCAGGCCGCGAGAAGCTCAAGAACGCGTCGCTGCGACCGGATCGTACGGTCGACTCGCTGCGCAAGGACACGAATGCGATTCGAGGAGGTACGCAATGAACGACCCGTCCACCATCGGCCAGCAGGCGCAGAAGGATCCGGCCCAGATCGAGATGGAGATCGGCCGCCAGCGCCAGCACATCGAGGAGATCGTGCAGGCGCTGGAGAGCAAGCTCTCGCCCGGCGAGATGCTCGACCGCGTGCTCGGCATGGGCAAGGGCAGCGGCAAGGAGTTCGCCGGAAACCTCGCCGAAGCGGTCAAGGCCAACCCCGTGCCGGCGCTGATCACGGCGGCGGGCCTCATGTGGCTCTATTCCGCGAACCGCTCGGCGGGCACGTCGACGGTGACGGTCTCCGAGTCGACCACGACGGAGGTCGAGGCGAAGAGCGGCGGCCTGTCGGAGAAGCTGCATGCCGCGAAGTCGACGATCGGCGAGAAGGCGCACGGCGCGGCGGGCTCGATCAAGAGCGGCGCGCATTCGGCGAAGGAATCGGTCGCCGGCGGCGTCGGCCGTGCGGCGCAGGGCTACGGTGCGATGCTGGAGGAAAATCCACTCGCGGCCGGCGCGATCGCCGTGGCGGTCGGCGCGCTGCTCGGCGCGCTGATCCCGCCGACCCGCAAGGAGGACGAGCTGATGGGCGATGTCAGCGACCGCATGATCGACAAGGTCAAGACGACCGCACGCGAGCACGGCGGCGAGCTCGCGCGGCATGCGCGCGAGATGACGCAGCCGGGCGCCGCGTCGTCGAGCGCCTCGACCGCGCCGTCGACGGCCGGCACCGATGTCACGGGTCGCAGCCTCACCGGCGGCGACGAAGGCGCCGCATACGGCTCGCAACGCGCGCACTGAAGCTCAGCCCATGAAGTCACGAAACGCCACCGCACTGCGGTGGCGTTTCCGTATGCAGGATGCGTGCGGGCGCCGACTTCTGGCGCATCGACCGCGCAGCGCGCCGTCGACCGTGCGTGGTGCCCGGCATCAAGGCGATCCGCTAAATGCACGAGAGCCTGGGGAGGCATGCGCGCTGGTGAATCGGAATGCCTGGTGCATCTGTGCGATGTCGGTCGCGTCGGCGCACGTCGTTCGGAGTCGGTTGGCGGCCAGGCACGACATGGCGGCGCAACGCCCGCGTCTTGTCGCGGCACGATGGAACCTCCAGGCCGACGCACGGCCGGTGCACCCGCGCGTGTGACCGCCTAGCATCGACACGCGGCGCCCTCGTCGCGCCGTGGAGATCCGGATGCGCCTCGTGTATACGCCGCGGTCCCATTTCTCACGCAAGGTCCGCCTGCTCGCGGCGGGCCTGGGCCTGCCGCTGGAGCTCGTCGATGCCGGCAACGTCGCCGACGGCGTCCCTGCGGCCTTCGGACCGAATCCGCTGATGAAGGTGCCGACGCTGATCGCGCCCGACGGTACCGCAGTGTTCGACTCCGACCACATCGCCGCGTGGCTTGTGCGCCGCCATGACCCGCACGACCGGTTCGGCGTGCTGAGCGACGACGTCGACGTGCTCAACGCGCGCGCGGTGATGAACGGCGTGATGGCGACCGAGGTGGAGCTGATCCTCGCCGCGCGCACCGGCATCGATGTCGATGCGCATGCGCGCTTTGCGAAGATGCGTGCCTCGATGCTCGCGGGACTGGACTGGCTCGAGGCCCACCACCACATCTTTCAGCGCGAGGCGACGTACGCCACGTTCCATCTGCTCGCGCTGCTCGACCACCTCGTCTTCTACGGCCTCGTCCCGCTCGCGCATCCGCGGCTCGCGGCGGTCGTCGCCGAGCTCGGCGCGCGCCCGAGTTCGCCGCCTCGGCGCCGCGCTAGGCGCACGTCGACCCGCGGCAGACACCGGCTGTGCGAGGGTGCCGCGACTCCGCCCCTGGCCCGCCCATGTCGATCCGATCGCCGCATGCCCTCGCGTTGCTCCTGCTCGGGCTCGTAACCGCGCCCACCGCGCGGGCCGCCGACGCCTGCGCGGGTCAGGGGACCACCCCCGGCGACACCGCCTCGCGCATCGCGGCCATTGCCTGCACGGAGCATGCGCTGTGGTACGCGCCCTTCATCGACGAGAAGGGGCGACTGGCCAGCGTGCGCGTCTCCGAGGCGGAAGGCCTGCGGCTGCGCGACGGCGCCACGCCGGCCTGGCGTCGCGTCGCGCAGTACTGGCAGACCAGCGGGCTGCGGTGGCCACCGAACGGCCTGCCGTCCGACGCCGACTGCTGGGGCGATGTGCGCGGCCCCGGCGCCGCACTCTGCCGCGCCTTCCTCGTCGACACGCCGTGGTCGGCGGTGTTCGTGTCCTACGTGCTCGGGCGCGCCGGCGTGCCGGGCTTCGAGCCGTCGGCGCGCCATGTGGACTACGTGCGCGCCGCGCATCGCCAGACGGGCGCGGGGCCGTACCGCCTCGCCGACCCGGACGCCGAGGCGCCGGCGGTCGGCGACCTGCTCTGCTACGCACGCATGCCGGGGCAGGCCTTCGGCGCCGCAGGATTCCGCAGCTGGCTCGATCGCCCGTTTTCCGACGGGCTTGCGATGCACTGCGACATCGTCGTCTCGACCGCGGGCGGCAAGGCGCGGCTCGTCGGCGGCAACGTGCTGCAGGGCGTGACGATGCGGCTGCTGCCGGTCAATCGGTCGGGGCGGTTCTGGAGCCTGCCGCGCCGCGGTGGCGCCGAGCCCGAGTGCACGCCCGAGCGGCCGCAGGACTGCAACCTCAGCCGCCACGACTGGGTCGCGCTGCTCAAGCTCATGCCGGTGGCGAACGTCCCCGCGCCATCGGGCGCGCCCGCAGGCCCCGCGACGCCCTGCTGCGAGGTCTGCACGCTCCCGCTGCCCGCGGGCATGCGCCGGTGCCCGGTCCCGGTGGCGAGCCCGCCGATCGTCGCACCGGCGGCCCCGTCGAGTGCACCGATGCCGACGCCCGCGCCCACGAAGCCGCCGCCGGCGGGCGAAGGCGGCTGAGCGCCGCGTAGCCCGTCGCCGAGGCCTCGGATCCGTGAACGGCGTCGCACCCGCGTCGGCACTACGACTTTCGGCCTAGGGGGCCGGTCAGGCACGCGCCGTATGCTCGGCGCACGCCTCGCGCCGCACCGGCGCGGACCTGGAGATCCCGCTTGAACAAGACGCTCCTCGCGCTGGCCACCGCCGCCGCGCTCACGCTCGCCGCGCCGCTGCGCGCGGAAGAGAACCACGACTGTCTCGACGAGGCCTGCACCCTGCAGGCGCTGTTCGCGACCGACACCACCGGCGGCGGCGCCGCCGTCGACCCGACCGCCGCCGCGCGCCTCGGCACCTGGGGCATCGACCTCGCCGGCATGGATCGCAGCCGCACCCCCGGCACCGACTTCTTCGGCTACGTCAACGGCGCCTGGGCGAAGAACACGCCCATCCCGGCCGACAAGTCGCGCTATGGCGGCTTCGACATGCTGCGCGACCTGTCCGAAGCGCGCGTGCGCAAGCTCGTCGAGGGCTATCCCGCCGCCGATCCCGCCAAGGGCGGCGACGCCGCGAAGGTCGCGGCGCTGTATCGCGGCTTCCTCGACGAGGCGGCGATCGAGAAGCTCGGCGCCACGCCTCTGCAGCCCGCGCTCGCGGAGATCCGCAAGGCCAGGAGCCGCGACGACATCGCCTCCTTGATGGGCCGCAGCAACGGCGGCTTCGGACGCAGCTTCTTCGGCGCCTTCGTCGGCGACGATGCGAAGGACCCGGATCGCTACACGCTTTACCTGGGCCAGTCGGGCCTGGGCCTGGGCGACCGCCAGATGTACCTCGACGAGAAGTTCGCGCCGCAGCGCGAGCGCTACGTCGCGTACGTGGAGCAGATGCTGCGGCTCGCCGGCTGGCCGAAGCCCGCCGACAACGCGAAGGCGATCATGGCGCTGGAGACGAAGGTCGCCGAGGCCCACTGGACGCGCGCCGACAGCCGTGATCGCGACAAGACCTACAACCCGACCACACCCGCGGAGCTCCAGGCCTACGCGCCCGGCTTCCCGTGGCCGACGTACCTCAAGGCCGCCGGCGTCGACCACGCCGAGCGCGCGGTGCTGCGCCAGAACACCGCGTTCCCGAAGCTCGCGAAGATCTACGCGGAAGCCGACCTCGACACGCTCAAGGCGTGGCAGGCCTTCTCCACCGTCGACCAGGCGGCGCCGCTGCTGTCCAAGCCGTTCGTCGATGCGGAGTTCGAGTTCCGTTCGAAGTTCCTCAACGGCCAGCCGCAGCAGAAGGAGCGCTGGAAGCGCGCCGCCGCCTTCGCCGAGGCCGCGATGGGCGAGGCGATCGGACGCGACTACGTGCAGCTCTACTTCCCCGCCGAGTCGAAGGCGAAGATGGATGCGCTCGTCGCGAACGTGAAGTCCGCGCTGCGCACGCGGCTCGGCCAGCTCGAGTGGATGAGCGATGCCACCCGCGCCGAGGCGCTTACCAAGCTCGAGGGCTTCGGCCTCAAGATCGGCTATCCGGAGACGTGGCGCGACTACAGCGGCCTGAAGGTCACGGCCGGCGACGCCTTCGGCAATGCACAGCGCGCGCAACGCTTCGAGTGGGATTTCCGTCGCGCGCGCATCGGCCAGCAGGTCGACAAGGGCGAGTGGGGCATGACCCCGCAGACCGTCAACGCCTACTACAACTCGGTGAAGAACGAGATCGTCTTCCCCGCCGCGATCCTGCAGCCGCCGTTCTTCGATCCCGATGCGGATCCGGCGGTGAACTACGGCGCCATCGGCGGCGTGATCGGCCACGAGATCATCCACGGCTTCGACGACCAGGGCCGCAAGTCCGACGGCAAGGGCGTGCTGCGCGACTGGTGGACCAAGGAGGACGCGGCGAAGTTCGAGGTGCAGGCCGCGAAGCTCGGCGCCCAGTACGAGGCGTTCGATTTCCCCACGCTGCCCGGCATGCGCATCAACGGCCGTGTGGCGATGGGCGAGAACATCGCCGACCTGGGCGGCATCACGATCGCGCTCGAGGCGTATCGCCAATCGCTCGGCGGCAAGCCGGCCCCGGTGATCGACGGCTTCACCGGCGAGCAGCGCCTGTTCCTGGGTTGGGGCCAGGTCTGGCGCACGCTCTTCCGCGACGATGCGCTGCGGCAGCAGCTGGTCAACGGTCCGCACTCGCCGGGGCAGATCCGCGCCTTCGCGCCACTGCGCAACGTCGACGCCTGGTACGCCGCGTTCGGCATCACCGAGAAGGATCCGCTGTGGATCGCACCGCAGGATCGCGTGCGCATCTGGTGAGCCGCTGACGGCTCGCCGAGCGGGGTAGGGACAGGCCGCCTTCGGGCGGCCTGCTTCTTTTCGTGCTCACGGGCATGCCGCGCGACGCATGCTTCGCGCAGAATGCCGGGGCGGCACGCCGCCGCGTTCGTGCCGCATCCGATGCCCACGTCGCTCATCGTTGTCGACGACTTCCTCGAATCACCCGAAGCGCTGCGCGAAGCCGCGCTCGGCCTGACGTATCCGGACGTGCAGGGCGTTTTTCCCGGGCGGAACTCGCTGCAGCGGCTGGAGATCCCGGGGCTCGCGGACTATGTCTCGCAGCTCGTCGGCGAGCCGCTGCGCCCGATGGACCCGCCCGGCTCGCACGAGAAGTGCCGCATCACGCTCGCCGCCGACAGCGCGCGCGGCAAGGTGCACGTCGATCCGGGCTACTGGTCCGGCATCCTCTACCTCTCGCTTCCCGAGCATTGCAGCGGCGGCACCGATTTCTTCCGCCACAGGCGCACCGGCACGGATCGTCGCCCGATGACGTCCGAGGAAGTCGCGGCGCTCGGCTACGCCTCGTACGAGGAGGCGCACCGGGACATCGTGGAGCGCGACAGCCTCGACGACGGTGCCTGGGAGCTCACGATGAGCGTGCCGATGCGCTTCAACCGCCTCGTGCTGCTGAGGCCGTGGCTGTGGCACACGGCGGGGCCCGGCTTCGGCGACCGCATCGAGAACGGCCGCCTCGTCCACCTCATGTTCTTCACCCACCGCTGAGCGCGCCGTCGCCCAGCCGCTCGCCGATCCAGGCCACCGCCTCGTCGCGCAGCGCGCGCGTCAGCAGGTGGTCGCCATCGACTATGTGCAGGCGGGTGCGAACGCCGAGCTCGGACAGGCGCCGCGCGGCGGCCTCCGCGTCCGCGAGTGGCAGCGTCCCGTCGTCGCGGCCGTGCGCGACCAGTGCGTGGAGGTGCGCCATGTCCCCGCGCGGATGCGGAGCGTCGATGCCGGGCGGCGGATGGCCGGCGAGCATCGCGAAGCCCGCGACCGCGCGCGGTGCGTCGAGCGCGGCGCCCGCGGCGAGCATGCCGCCCTGGCTGAAACCACCGAGCAGCGTGCGTGATGGCGGGATGTCGTGGCGCTTCTGCAGTTGCGCCACGAACTCCACCAGCCTGGCGCGCGCCTCGGCTTCCTCGTCCTCGACGATCTGCAGGCCGTCCTCGCTCAGGCCGACGCGGTACCAGCCGATGCGATCACCGCTGATCGAGCGCGGCCCGCGCGGGAGCACGACCCACGTGCCTGGCGGTGCCGCGGCGCCGATTCCCGCGAGCTGGGTCTCGTCGCCGTCGACGCCATGCAGCAACACGAGCAGGCCGGACGGCGGGTCCGGGGCGGGTTCGAGACTGCGGAAAGCGAAGACATAGGCCGGCTCGTGCACCAGCTCGCCCGGTCGGGGTGCATCGGTCTGGGATCGCATCGGCGCATCGCAGCAGGGGTACGGTGCACGAGGCGTCGTCGCGGTTAACCTGCAGCAGCACGCCCCGGGAGACTTCGATGCGACGCATGCTCGTTTCCGCCGTCCTGCTTGCCGCCGCGCTGCCGGCCTTCGCCGCGACGCCTGCCGAGGGCTCGACAGCGCCGACCGCCCCAGCGCCCGCGGCAGACCATGCGCTCGCGCAGCGGCTCGGCGCCGACGCGCGCGGCATGCGCAAGTACGTGCTCGTGATCCTCAAGACCGGCCCCACGCGAGTGCCCGACGGCGAGGCGCGCAAGGCGATGTTCGCCGGGCACTTCGCGAACATGGAGCGCCTGTCGAAGGCGGGAAAGCTCGCCCTCGCTGGGCCGTTCGAGGCCGATCCCGCGGGCTGGCGCGGCCTGTTCGTGCTCGCCGTGGATGACCTCGACGAGGCGCGCCGACTTACCGAGACCGATCCGGTCATCGTGCAGGGCGAGATGGTCGCCGAGTACCACCGCTGGTACGGCTCGGCCGCGGCGATGATGATCCCGGAGCTCCACGAGCGCCTCGCGCCCGCGAAGCGGGGGCCCTGAAAAGCAAAACGGCCGGGTCGCCCCGGCCGTCTAGTGTGCGCGATCCGCCGCGCTTACTTCAGCGAGTCCTTCAGGGCCTTGCCGGCCTTGAACGTCGCATTGATCGACGCCGGGATCTCGATCGTCTCGCCCGTCTTCGGGTTGCGGCCCTGGCGGCCGGCGCGGTTGCGCGCCTCGAAGGTGCCGAAGCCGACCAGCGTCACCGCCTCGCCGCGCTTCAGGGCGTCCGTGATCGACTCGAGCGTCGCGCTGAGCGCCGCTTCCGCCTGGGCCTTGGTGAGTTCCGAGCGCTGGGCGATGGCGTCGACGAGCTGACCTTTGTTCATGTGATGCATACCTGGTGATGACCCCGAATCGGGGCGGCGTAGGGTACCCGAAGTCGGGGAGGGCAGGTGCGGCGCGGCTTTCGGGGCTTCGGGCGCCGGCCGGCGACGCCGTCGCGGCGGTCGGGCAGACTGTCGTCCCCCGTCGTCGAGTTCGCAGCATGAAGGTCACCGAGGTCCGCCATCCGCTCGTCCGGCACAAGCTCGGCCTGCTTCGCCGCGAAGACCTCGGCACCAAGGAGTTCCGCGAGCTCGCCGCGGAGATCGCCCTGTTGCTGACCTACGAAGCCACCGCCGACCTCGCGACCGAGGAGGTCGACGTGCAGGGCTGGGCCGGGCCCGTCCGCGCCGAGCGCATCCACGGCCGCAAGGTGATGCTCGTGCCCGTGCTGCGCGCGGGGCTCGGCATGCTGCCGGGCGTCCTGGAGCTGCTGCCCGCCGCCAAGGTGGGCGTCATCGGCCTGCAGCGCGACGAGGCCACGCTGCAGGCGGTGGGCTATTACGAGAAGCTCGCGGGCGACCTCGCGGACCGGGTCGCGCTCGTGCTCGATCCGATGCTCGCGACCGGCGGCACGCTGATCGCGACGATCGACCGCCTCAAGGCCGCCGGCGTGCCGCGCATCAAGGCGCTGTGCCTGGTCGCCGCGCCGGAGGGCCTGCAGGCCGTTGGCGCCGCGCATCCGGATGTCGAGATCGTGGCCGGCGCGATCGACGCGCGCCTCGATGCACGCGGTTACATCCTGCCCGGGCTCGGCGATGCCGGCGACCGCATCTTTGGCACGCCGGTCGGCACCGACGCGTAGCTCGCTCGCCTTCGGGCACCGCCGGTGCATACCCGGCGGCGGGAGGACGCTGCGCTCCCTGCGGATCGTGATCCCGAACCGCGCGGCGTTGAGCGAGCATGGCGCTCATCCGCAGGTCTTCCATGGATGCTGCGGCGCCGCAAACCCCCGGACGCTTCGGCATGGCGCGGCAAGCTCGAACGACCGTCCGTCGGCGAGGTGGGCGCCATGGGCGCAACGCCGTGGTCCCTACGGCCGTCTTCATTCCGTCTACACGGATATAAACCGTCCCGGCGGCGCCAGAGCGCAACTTCAGTCGAAATTTTGTGATGGCGGTCACCATCGGTTCATGCCATAAGCGGGGTGCGTGCAGTCCCGCACGCGTTCCCGGAGGGTGGACACATGGACCGAGTTTTCCGTACCGGCGCGCTGGCGGCCGCCGTATTCGCATCCCTTGGACTGGGCTCGACGGCATTCGCCGGCGGCCGTCCCGACCTCGTCGCCGCGGCCTTGCAGGCCGGCCGGCCGCACCAGTCGGGCGAGCTGATCGTGAAGTACCGCGACAGCGCGCCCGCCGCGGCACGCAGCGCCGTCCAGGGCGGCCTGCGCGCATCGCGCGTCGAGACGCTGCGCCGCGGGCGTGGCGAGACCGTGCTGCTGCGCCTGCCCGTGGGCACGCCGGTGGCGAGCGCGGTGGCGGCCCTGCAGGCCGATCCGGCCGTCGAGTACGCCGAGCCGAACTGGATCTACACGCATGCCGACGCGTCGAACGACACCTACTACACGAACGGCAGCCTGTGGGGCATGTACGGCAACGCCACGAACCCGGCGAACGCGTTCGGCTCGCAGGCGGGCGAGGCCTGGAACGCGGGCGCGACGTCGTGCGGCGACGTCTGGGTCGGCATCATCGACGAGGGCTACATGTACTCGCACGAGGACCTCGCCGCGAACGCCGGCAGGAACCCGGGCGAGATCGCGGGCAACGGCATCGACGACGATTCCAACGGCTACGTGGACGACGTCTACGGCTGGGACTTCGACGGCGGCAACAACAGCGTGTTCGACGGCACCGACGACGACCATGGCACGCACGTCGCCGGCACGATCGGCGGCGTCGGCGGTAACGGCAAGGGCGTCGCCGGCGTCTGCTGGTCGGTCAAGCTGATCAATGCCAAGTTCCTCGGCCGTCGCGGTGGCACCACGGCAAATGCGGTGAAGGCGGTCGACTACATGACCGACCTGAAGCGCCGCCACGGCATCAACCTGGTGGCGACGAGCAATTCGTGGGGCGGCGGCGGCTTCTCGCAGGCCCTGCAGGACGCGATCGCCCGTGCGAACGACGAGAACATCCTGTTCATCGCCGCCGCCGGCAATTCGGCCTACGACTGCGACACGGGCTCGGACTGCTATCCGTCCGAATATCCGAACGCGAACGTCGTCGGCGTCGCGTCGATCACCAACACCGGTGCCATGAGCTCGTTCTCGAGCTACGGCGCGAATACCGTCGACATCTGCGCACCCGGCTCGGGCATCTGGTCGACCGTGCCGGTGCGCGCCCGCGGGTCCAGGTCGCCGGTCTCGGGCTATGCGAGCTACTCCGGCACGTCAATGGCGACGCCGCACGTCTCGGGCGCCGCGGCGCTGTACAAGGCGCGGCATCCGTCGGCGACGGCCGCGCAGGTGAAGGCCGCACTGCTCGGCTCGGCGGTCGCGACGCCCTCGTGCGCCGGCCGGGTCGTGAGCGGTGGACGCCTGGACGTCAGCGGGTTCTGACGTCGATCCCGGGCGGGCCCGGGTCTCCCCCGGGCCCGCCGCGGGTGCAAGCGGCCTCACGCGCAGTGAATAGCCGCCGGGTTACCAATGTCGCGCCACCGCCACCGTGACCGACATGGAAACCAAGATCCTCGTCGTGGATGACAACGCCCGCGTGCGCGAGATGCTCGCAGACCTGCTCGAGATGGAAGGCCATACGGTCTTCCAGGCCGAGAGCGGGCTGGTCGCGCTGCAGTACCTGCAGGCCGGTCTCCAGCCCCGCCTCGTCGTATGCGACCTGATGATGCCGGACGTCGACGGCTGGCAGGTGCTGGCCGCGCTCGACCAGATGCCCGAGCGCCCGCGCACGGTGATCTTCACGTCCCTCGGCGACCTGGCATCGATCGACAAGCTGAGCGAACGCTACGGCTGCACGGTGCTGAAGAAGCCGGAGCAGCTGCGCGACGTGGTCGACGTGGCGCAGGAGTTGCTCGATCGCCCGCAATAGGCATCGGATCGGCGACGGCGTCGCGCGATCTGCCGCGCGCTGTCGCCTGCGCCGTCAGCCCCGTCCGCCGCGAAGCTTCTGCAGCTTCTGCAGTTTGCCGAGGTAGCGTATCCGCGCATCGCCGCCGCTGAGCGCGTGCGCGCGCTCCAGCGACTTGCGGCTGTGCTCGACATCGCCGAGTGCTGCCTGGACGCGGGACAGGCCGTGGAAGAAGCGGTGCTCGCCGTCGTGCAGGGCGATCGCGCGACGGTAGTGCCGCAGCGCGCCGGTGAAGTCGCGGGCCGCCTCGAGCGCCACCGCCTTCTGGAAATGATGGAACGGGTCGCGCGCCTGCACGCGGTCGAGTCGCTCGCGGAAGTGCGCGAGCTGCGCACGGTCGCCCCGGCGTTCCTGCAGCGCGACCATGTTGAAGAGCGTCGCGGCGTGCGTGGCGTCGATCGCGAGCGCGCGCCGGTAGTGGCGCTCGGCGCCGTCGATGTCGCCGCGTCGCATGCGCAGCACGCCCGCGTTGCTCCAGCTCGTCGCGTACTCGGGGTCGAGCTCGAGCGACCGCGCCATGTAGGCGTCGGCGGTCGCGGCGTCGCCGCTCGCGTCGATCTCGACCGCGCGATTGTTGTAGTAGAGCGCGAGCAGGCGGGCGTCGCTGATCGGGTCCGGAAGGCCGCGCAGCATCACGCTGTCCTGCGAGACATCGATGCCGAAACGCTTGCGCTGGAACGACACGCCGGCGTTGACGTGGTTGGTGCGGTAGACGACGTCGCCCTCGCGTTCCCAGACGAGCGTGTTCTCGATCGCCTGGCCATAGGCCTCGAGCCCGGCCTCTCGGGCGAGGGCCACCGCCATCAGGGTAAACGTCAAGCAGTTCGCGTCTCGCTTGGCATACGCCTCCGCGATGGTATACGTGGCGTCCGCCCGATAAGTCAGGTAGATGCCGCTCGGTTCGATCAGGAAACGGACGATAGCGTCGAGTCGCTCCTTCGGCGGCAGCGATTTCGCGAGGACCTCTCGATGGAATCGCTCGCGAAGGTCGGCCGGCAGGGCGAGGACGTCGCCGGCCGGCGGGACGACCGGCTGGGCAGCGGCGGTCGTCGAGAGCGCGAGCAGCAGGAGGGCGAGGAGCGTGCGGATCATGGCGGCCTCCGGACGTGGCGGCCAGGCCAGTCTAGGCCCATCGCGGGGCGAAAACCGGCACCGGCCCGCGGATCCGGCGAACGGTACGGACGGAGGTCAGTCGGTGGCGTCCCGCATCGCCAGCACGGCGTCCAGTTCGTCGTTCGCGCGCGTCAGGCTCTCGGCCGAGATGACGCGCACGAGGCGTTCGCGCAGCCGCGGACGCTTCCGCGCAAGGGCGACGAGCGCGAGGCTCCCGACGAACCCCCCGACGCTCATCGCGATCAGCCACGTGAGGAGCGATGGACGCTCGCCGACATGCGCGGCCAGGTGCGCCATGTAGCCGTCGAGGCCCAGCCACGCGGCGAGCACCGCGAGGAACGGGATCCACATGAGCCACCAGACCAGGCCGATCGCGATGCTCCCGCGCAGGTAGGCGCGGCGGAGCCGCAGCAGCCGCTCCTGCACCTCGACCACCGGGCGGCCCGGGTCGAAGCGCGGGAGCAGGGCGAGCGTGACCCCGACCCAGGCGAGGATGCCGACACCGTAGGCATGCAGCGCGATCGCAGCGGCCATGAGCGAGGGCGCGGCGGCCGCCGAGGTCTCGACGTCCACGGCCAGTGCGATCAGGCCGATCCCGAGCAGGGCCTGCAGCAGCTGCCCGGTCGCGAACGGCCAGAGCCGGCGCCGGATCGAGGCGAGGCGTCCGCGGCGTGCGTCGTCCAGCCGCAGGTGCTCCTGCGTGGCGACGCGGCGGTCGAGGTCGGCCCAGGCGGCCTGCAGGCGGTCGAAGGCATCGTTCGTCATGGGTTGGCTCCTGTCTCGGGGGCGAACCGGTCGCGCAGGCGCTGCCGGATGCGGTGGATTCGGGTGGTGACGGCGGTGGCGCTGAGGCCGAGCACGTCGGCGATCTCCAGCGTGCTGCGTGCCTCGAGATGCAGCAGGAGCAGCGCGCGCGAGGGGGCGTCGAGGCTCTCCATCACCTGGGCGAGGAGCAACGCCGCGTCCGAATCCGGCGCGGCCGCGCCGACGTGCTCGAGCACCGCGTCGTCGAGCTCGCCCACGTGGGATTGCCGCATGCGGCGATCACGCGCGGCAGTCATCGCGGTGTTCAGCGCGACGCGGTACATCCAGGTCGAGAACAGACGGCTGCGGTCGTAGCCGCGCCAGGCGCTCCAGAGCTGCGCCGCGATCTCCTGCGCGAGCTCGGCGCGGTCGTCGGGATGCCGCGCATAGGCGGCGGCGACCTTGTGCACGATGCCCCGGTGCGCCTGCAGCAAGGCGGCAAAGGCATCGCGGTCATCCATGGTGAGTGCGGCTTCGGCGGTCATGGGCTCCACGCGCGGTGACGTATGACCCCGTGATTGGCACGGGCGCGGGATTTGTCACCGGCCCGCCCGAACGAAAGAGGGCGGCCGCCGGCCGCCCTCCCTTCGGTGCCGCGTGCGCGATCACTCGATCGGCTCGTCCAGCATCATCTGCCGCACGAAGCGCACCGGCGGCGCGCCGTACGACAGCACGCGGTCGTGGTAGCGCTTGGCGTCGAAGCCCGCGCCCTCCTTCGCCTCCACCGCGCGACGCATGTCGAAGTGCTCCGCACTGCCTACGAAATAGGTCGGCAGCTGCGCGCTGGTGAGCTGCGCGCGCACCCACTTGCCCGCGGCCTCGCGCTCCTGCTGGAACGTGTCGTGCGTCATCAGGCGCATCGCCTGCTCGCGGCTCCAGCCGTCGACGTGCACGCCCTGGTCGAGGATCGCGTTGGCGATGGTGCGCAGGTAGAACTTGAGCTGGACGAGGCGGAACAGCGGGTCGTTGTCCATGTAGCCGGCATCGGCCATCACGTCCTCTGTGTAGACCGCCCAGCCCTCGGCGAACAGGCCCGAGCGCAGCACGCCACGCAGGATCGACGGATGCCGCGCGGAATGCGCGCCCTCGAGGTAATGCCCCGGCATCGCCTCGTGGATGCTCAGGAGGTGGATCATGCGCGTGTTGTATTCGCGCAGGAACGAATCGGTCTGCGCCTGCGTCCAGTCCTTCGGGATCGGCGAGATCGCGTAGTAGGTGTCCAGGCCCTTGTCGAGCGGGCCGGGCGAATCGGCATAGGCCACCGCGACGCCCTGCTGGAACTCCGGCATCGTGATGATCTTCACCGGATCCGGCGGGACGGTGACGAGATCCTTGGCCTTGACGAAGGCCGTGGCAACGTCGAGCGCCGCCTTCGCATCGTCGACCACGCGATCGCGCGCGGGGCGCTCGGCGTAGGCGAGCTCGAGCGCGGCCTCGATCGCCTTCTGGCGCTGCGCATCGCTGGGCTTTTCCGGGATCGCAGGCGCGCCCTTGCGGCCGGCAAGCACGCTGCGCGCGATGCCGTACATCTCGTCGCGCACGCGGGCGAGCTCGGCCCGCGCGCGTTGGCCGATCTCGGCGCGCGACAGCGAGGACATCAGTGCGAACTGCAGTTTCCGGTCGTAGAGCTCCGCACCGATACGCCACTCGCCCTTCGCATTGGGCACCAGCGTCTTGTCGAGCCACGTCTGCTGCTCCGCGACCGCCGTGCGCAGCGCGGCGACGGCCGCATCGAGCCGCGCACGGTCCGCGCCCTGCAGCTGGCCGGCATTGGGCAGGATGAACTGGTCGATCAGCTGCAGCACGCCACCGTGCTGGCGCGCGACCGTCTCGGCATGGATCTTCGGCACGCGCGCCGGCTCGACGTTCTCCCGCATCTGCGCGAAGAGCTTCGGCAACTGCTCCATGCGCGCCGTCGCCGAGTTCAGGCGCTGCGGCATGGGCGCGAAGTCGCGCGCCATCAGGTTGTAGATCGCGCTCCCCGCGATCGCGGTGTAGAGCTGCGGGTCCCAGGCGTAGGGGCGGTAGGTCTCGAGGTTCCAGATGTCGCCCGCCACCTGGTTGCGCAGGATGCGTGCGTCGATCTGGTTCTCGCGCGACAGCGTCGACAGGTCGATCGCGTCGAGTTCGGCGAGCGTCGCGCGATGGAAGGCCATCATCCGCTCGCGCCCGGCCGGGGAGAGGTCCTCGATCTCCGCATCGAAGCGGTGGTCGCCGAGCTGCGAGGCGGTGACGGGATTGAGCCGCATCCAGCCGTCCAGCCAGCGCCTGGAGATCTCCGCGAAGCGCGCGTCGGGCGTCGGGGCGGCGGATTCCACGGCAGGCGGGACCGACGCGGCGCCGGTCTCGGGAACGCTCTGGCAGCCCGCGAGGGCGAGCGTCAGCAGGGCGGTGGCGGGCAGGAGGCGGCGCATGCGGTGCTCCGTGGAGGGAAGGGCCCAAGCATACGGCTGCCGCGAGCGGACGGGCGGCCGTCCCGCTGCGGGCGGGACGGGGCATCCTTCGCGGGCCGGCATCGGGGGAGGTGCGCGGCATCCGGGAGGCCTCCATGGTCGCCGTCGCACGTCCGGGCCCGCTGTATCCGCGGGCCGCCTACTACTTCATCGCGCTGCTGCTCGTGGCGCTCGCCGCGTTCTATCCGTCCTACCTGTCGCGACTGGGCGAGACGGACGCGGTCCGCCACTTCCACGGGATCGTCTCGCTCGCGTGGATGCTCCTGCTGATCACGCAGGGCCTGCTGGTGCGCCGGCGCAGGCTCGCGCTCCACCGTGTGCTGGGCAAGTCGGCCTATGTGCTGGCGCCGTTGTTCGTGGTGTCGGGACTGCTGATCATCCAGGACATGTGCACCGGCTCGAACCCCTTCCAGCAGGCGTTCGGCCCGCGCCTGGCGTGGGTCGACCTGCTCGCGACGGGCTTCTTCGGCGCGGCGGTCTACCTCGCCATCCGCCATCGCCGCGACGTCCACCTGCATGCTCGCTGGATGGCGACCACGGCGCTGCTTCTGCTGCCGCCCGCCCTCGGTCGGCTCGCACCTGTCGTGCTGCCCTTCGTGCAGTCGTTCGACGCCGCCTTCCACAGCGCATTCGTGGTGACCGAGCTGCTGCTGTTCGCGCTGCTCCTCGACGATCGGCGCCATGGCCGCGCCTTCATGCCCTACCGCGCGTTGCTCGCGCTGACGATCGCGCAGCATGTCGGCTTCGCCTTCATCGGGGACGTGCCGGCCTGGCAGGCCTTCTGCAACGGGCTGGGGCGCCTCGCCTGACGGCCGCGCCGCACGGCTGACGTGCGGCTCACCGCGACCGTGCTATCCACCGCCGGTCACATCGGCGGAGGCGTCATGCGCGACCGATCCACCCGCGACGCGAGGACCTGACGGCGCATGCGCCGGTTCGTGCAGGCCTTCCTGCCCGAGGGGCTGCCGCGCGGCCTCGATGCCTCGGCTGCCGCGTCGCTCGCCGAAGCCCCGGAGCGCTACAACATCGCGTCGCGCGGCGCGGCCGCCGTGCTGTTCGACCGCGGCGACGGCCTGCGCGTCGAGGACTTCGAATGGGGGCTGGTGCCGAGCTGGTCGCGCCAGCCGGAAACGCCGTACACCACGGTGACCGCGCGGCTGGAGCGTGCGGCGCGCAGCCGTGTGTTCTCGCGCGCCTGGGAGAAACGCCGCTGCGTCGTGCCGATGTCGGGCTATTTCAAGTGGGATCGGACGACACGCCCGCCACGGCCGTACTTCATCCAGGCGGCCTCCGGCGACGCACTGTTCGCGCCAGGGCTGTGGGACCGCTGGCCCGCCGACGAACCGCAGAAGCAGAGCTTCGCGATCCTCACGCACGAGAACCGGGCGATTCCGGCGCCGCTCGTCCCCGACGGGCCGGTCTTCCTCCGTCCCGATGCGATCGGCGAGTGGATCGCAGGCCCGCGCTTTGCCACGCGTTTTCTGCTCGGCATGCCGCAGCCGTCACTGGTCGCCTATCGCGTGTCCAAGCGGATCCGCCGCCGCGACGTCGACGACTACACGCTGCTCGAGCCGGCCGACCCCGGCGAGGACGAACCCATCGATCCGCTCGAGGACGAGCCGCTCGACGAGGACGACTGAGGCTCAGTCGAGTCGCAGCCCGCCTGCCTCGCGATGCAGCCGCCGCACGCGTTCGCCGAGGCGCGCGACGTTTGCCGCGGTGGCGTCGAGCGCGCGGCGCTGCGCAGGCGGCAGCCATTCGCGCGCGGCGATGCGCAGTGCCTCGCTCTCGGCGCGCCAGTCGGCCGCGACGCGGTCGCCCTCGGAGCGCAGGCGCTCGCGTTCGACGCCGTGCGGCAGGCCGTAACCCGGGTCGTCGAGCAGGCCCGAGGGGCGCGACAGCCGATCGGCGAGCCGCAGCACGTCGGTGGCGCGCGTACCGGCGCTGCGCTGGACCGCACCGCCGAGCAGGCGGCGCTTGAGGGCATCGAGCGCGAGATGTTCCTGGCGGCGCTGCGCCGCGGTTTCGAGGACCAGCAGCGCGGCAGTTGCGCGCAGGTCGGCGCGGTCGATCCATGGACGGCGTGCTTCGGGATCGAGCGCGAGCCAGCCGCGGACGTCGCGCACCGGCAGATCGAGCGCGTTGCGCACGCCCGCGAGGAGCGTGGCGTAGTGCGCTTCCTGCGAATCGAAGGCGTAGCCGAGGCGACGCGCCGCGTCGGGGTCCGCGAGCGGCGCGGGGTCGGCGACGCCCGTGCGCCGCAGCCGCGTGAGCAGGCCGGTCGGCGTAATCGCGGCGACCGGCAAGGCGGCAAGACGCGGCACGCCGTCGTGCAGGAGCTTCCATGTCTCGACGGCGCAGTTGTTGCCGACGAAGCGGTAGCGTCCGTCGTAACTCCAGTGCACCTGCGCCGCGCGCTCGAGCAGGGCGTCGATCTCATCGCGCGAGAGCCGCAAGGGCACGGACCGCAGGCCGCGCAATTCGACCTTGGTGTACTCGTCCACCACCTGGTTCAGCGGGAGCACGAAGAGGCGCGAGGGGTAGGCGCCCGTCAGGCCCTTCCAGTTCGAGATCTGCACGTCGTCGACGAAGGCGCGGAACGAGAGCACGCGGTGGTGCGCGAGGTCGAGCCGGCAGTCCGGGCCGCGCGGCCGGCCCGGCGCGCAGATCACCAGCCGTAGCATGCCGTGTCCCCAGCGGCTCATCGCGCCGCGGCCGGGCTCCGCCAGCAGGTAGTCGACCTCCGCGACGCGTTCGGGTGCGATCTCCAGCAGTGCGGGCGAGCCGTCGTGCACGGCGGACGACTGCACGAAGGCATGGCCGGCCGCGCAGCGTGCCGCGGCGATGCGCGGCGCTCCGAGCCGCGCATTGAAGTAGGCATGGAGGGCGGGGCGACGGCAGGCGTATTCCGGGTCGAGCACGTAGCGCTCGAGGTTGGTGGCCACGAATTCGGCGGGACGCGCGCGCTCGTACGCGTCGGGGCTGCGCAGGCGGAATGCGTTGCTGCTCCGCCCCGCCAGCGGTCGCACCTGCCAGCCGGCGAGGTCGAGCAGGCGCGGATCGCGCGACAGGCCACCGAGGTCGCTGCGGTCGAGCAGGTGCGCGAGCTCGTGCACCAGTGCCGCCTGCACCACGCCACGCGCACGGTCGCGGGTCGTGGCGTCCGGTGCGCTCACGACCGCGGCGAGCAGCGCGCGACGCAGCAGCACGCGCCCACGCAGCGCACGGCCGTGGACGTGGGCGGGCAGTGCATCCGTCCACTCGATGCGCGGCTGCGCGTGCGGCGCCCGGGCCCAGGCGTCCGGCAATTGCGCCCGTACCTCGGCGACCAGGCCCTCGGCCATGACGGATTCCGTCGCCGACAGTGCCTCGACGGCGCTTGCAGGCCGCACCCCGAGCAGGAGCGCGAGGGCGAGCGACACCTGCGTCAGCGCGCGCACGCAGGCAGGCTTCCGCGGCCGTGACCGGAACGCGGTCGCTCAGCGGGCCAGGATGGCCTGCGCCAGCTGCAGGTCGTCCGCCTCGCGCGCGCCGGAATGACGTTCGCGGAGCAAACGCAGGGCGGCCTCGAGGCGCGCGCCACGGACGCGGCCGTCGGTGGCGACGAACAGGGCCGCGTCGTCGCGGGCCTCGGCCACCACCTTGTCGTCGCCGGACGTGCTACCCGACGTATTGGACGCGCCGTTGGCGGTCGCGCCGCCGGTGGTGCCGCCGAAGCTGCTGGCGGCGGCGTGGGTGCAGGCCAGCGTGAGGGCGAGGCCCAGGAGGAGCGGGGCGAGACGCGTCATGGGGTGCAGTCGGGTCATGGGAATGCGCAACAGGTTACCCGCGCCGCCTTCCCGCGCGATGACCCGCGGATGACGGCGGATGCGCCGGGCTTGCGCCAGCACGGACTCCGGCGCGTTTCGGCGACCGTCGTCCGTGCACGAGGGCGTATTTGCAGCGGATGGCGTCCGGCACGCGGCCCAAGCGGACCCATCGCGCCTCAATGGCGCCGTGCGCTGTCCGGCGTCCCGTCGGTGGGGTCCATCACGCTGAACTCGGGAAGTTCGGCGTCGTGCACGTGCCGCAGCGCCTCGACCACGTCCGGCGCGAGACGATCGAGGTCGAGGAGCACCTTGCCCGAGTGCACGTCGCGGATCGCGTCCATCGGCAGCGTGAAGTCACCCGCATTCTGGATGTTGACGACGACTTCGCCCTCACGCGTTTCGCGCACGGCGCCGACGCCCATCTCGCCGTCGGCGACGAAGATCATCTGGCCCACTTCGATGTTTTCACGCATGCCGTTCACCTCTTCGCGCCCCGCCGGGGCAAGCAGCGATCATCCGTCGTGACCGCGTCGGTGGGTGGTGAAAGTGCGACGGGACGTGCCCGCCGGTTAGCATGCGCGGGGGAGAGGGGGAGTGTCCGGATGTTTCGAAAGCCACGGCCCGCGGGCCGCTACACGCTGGTCCTGGGCGCGGCATGGGTGCTCGCGCTGCTGCTCGCGGCCGCACCCGCCTGGGCGACGCGACTGATCAAGCCCGGCGAGCCGGTCGACCTTCGGCCGGGCGAGGGGCTCCTGCTCGTCTCGATCGATACCGACTATGAGCTCGCGAGCGTCCGCTTCCGTCGTGACGGCGCGATCCTCGGCGGCGGAACGTTCCGCTCTCTCGAGAAGGGACGCACCACACGGCTCTACGCCGTTCCCGGCGGGCGCTACCACTGGACGCGCGTGACGCGGCTCGACACCTGGATCTACACGAACTGGGTGGACGTCGGCGACGACGAGGATTTCGCCTTCGAGGTGAAGCCGGGGAAGGTCAACTATCCGGGCGACCTCGTCTATCGCGGTGGCGCGTTCTCGACATCGCAGCTGCGGCTGGCGAACCGCGGGCTCGCCGCGCTCGACTGGCTGCGGGCCAAGCATCCGTCCACGCCCGCGGGATACGGCTTCGCCTATTCGGGGCGGTATCCGGATCCGTTTCCCGAGTTGTACGCCGCTCGACGCAATGGCGATGCGCGCTCGGACACCGAGCTCGATGCGGTCACCGCACCGGCCAAGCCCGCGACGCCGCTTCCGCTCGCGCCCCGCGACCTCTGGAAGGACGCGCGGATCGACGACGTCTCGCTGAGCCAGGACGGACGCCTGCTCGCGCAGGCGCTCCGCGAGGGCGAGGACAAGTGGGCCCTCGACGTCTTCGACATCGCACGCGGCACCAACGTGCGCGTCCTGGTTTCGGACATGAGCTTCGATCACGTGCAGTGGGAGAGCGAGCGGATCCTGCTCGCGACCATGCATTCGCCGCTGGGCGACTGGCTGCAGGTGCTGCACATCGAGCTGCCCGAGGCGGGCCCGCTCAAGGCGCGTCGCGTTGCGGGCCCGGTGGGCGACCTCGTCGACCTGCTGCCGAACGAGCCGGGCGTGGTGCTCTACCAGCGTCGCGACGACCGCGGGCAGCTCTCCGTCCATCGCCTCGATCTGACCGACGAGAAGACGGTTCGTGAGTTCAAGGGTGCGCGCATCAGCGAGCGGCTCAACGCCGGCGTCAGCGACGACCTGCAATGGCTCACCGATGGACAGGGCCGGCTGCGGCTTTATTTCAAGCGCCGCCCCAAGCCGGGCGACGAGGACGAGAACGAGATCGTCGCGATGCATGGCGTCGCCGGCCGCTTCCGCGAAGCAATGGTGGTCGACCCGTCGAAGTTCATGCCACTGCAGCTCTCGTTCGACGGCGAGCGGCTCTACGGGTTCACCGACGAAGGGCGCGGGCAGCGCGACCTGGTCGAGTTCGACCTCGCCACCGGCCGGATGGGCCGCACGGTGCACAGCAGGCCCGGCGTCGACCTGAGGGGCGCCGTGCTGGACGAACGGCGCGAACCCGTCGCGGTGCTCTATTACCGCGATGGTCGCCTCGTGACCGACTATTTCGACGCGAAGAACCAGCGGCTGTCCGAGATGCTGCGACGCGCGTTCCCCAACCGGTCGGTGCTGACCCTCGAGCGCAGCCGGGACGGCAATGTCCGCGTGCTGATGGTCGACGGCATCGACCAGCCGCCGCAGCTCTACCTTCTCGACGTCGCGAAGGGGAGCGCCGGCCTGCTCGACGACTACTACCCGGGGCTGGCCGACCGCCGATTCGCACCTGCCGACGTACTCAAGGTGGACCGGGGCGACGGCGTCGAGCTCGACGCCTTCCTGACCCGCCCGACCGGCAGCGGACCACGGCCGCTGATCGTGATGGCGCACGGCGGCCCGATCGGGGTCAAGGACGACCTGCATTTCAATCGCGAGGTCCAGTTCCTTGCGTCGCTCGGCTATGCCGTGCTGCAGGTCAACTTCCGGGGCTCCGAAGGGTACGGGCGCGCGTTCCGCGAGGCGGGGCACCGCAACTACGGGCGCCTGATCGAGGACGACATCGACGCTGCGATCCGCGCGGCGGTGGCACGCTACCCTATCGACGAATCACGGATGTGCACGCTCGGCAGCAGCTACGGCGGCTACTCCGCGATGGTCTCGGCGATCCGCTGGCCCGGACGCTTCCGTTGCGCGGTGTCGATCTCCGGCGTCAGTGATCGCGCGCTCTTCTTCACCGCCAGCGACAGCGTGGCAGCCGGCGACGCGATGCGCGACACGGTGGTGCGGATCATGGGCGATCCGAACGTCGCGGCCGATCTCGACGACATGCGCGCCACCTCGCCGCTCTATCGGGCCGCCGACCTCGTGGTGCCGCTGATGCTGGTCCACGGACGGGAGGATGCGCGCGTCGACTTCGAGCACAGCCGCCGGATGGTGCGCATGCTCAACCTTGCGGGACGCAAGCCGGTGGGCCTCTTCTTCGACCGGGAGGGCCACGGCTTCGAGAAGATCGACAACATCGAAGCCACCTGGTCCGGCATCGCGGCATTCCTCGCGCAGCACCTCGCACCCCCGGCTGCGCCGACGACCACTTCGTCCGCGAAGTGAGTGCAGCGCGTCCCGGCAAGGGGCGCACGGGCTCAGCTGTAGATCGTCCCGATCGCCGTCGAGAGCGTGACGCGGTCGCGGCCCGCGCGCTTGGAGGCATACATCGCCTCGTCGCTGGCGCGCAGCAGCGTGGGCATGTCGTCGCCGTGCAGGCCGAACAGGGCGACACCGACGGAGACGGTGACGCGCAGGCGTTCGCCGCCGGCCTCGAAGGGATGCTCCGCGATCGCGGCGCGCACGCGCTCGGCGATCGTGAGCGCGCCGTCGACCTCGTGCTCGGCCACGACCAGCAGGAACTCCTCGCCGCCCAGACGCACGGGCAGGTCGGCGCCGCGGCTCACGCTGCACAGCTGTGCGCCGATGCCCGCGAGCACGCGGTCGCCGGCCTCGTGCCCGTGGGTGTCGTTGATCGCCTTGAAGTGGTCGATGTCGATCGCGAGGAAGGCGAGGCCGCCGCCGCGGCGCTTGGCCAGCGGGATCTGCACGCGCAGGTACTCCTCGAGGAAGCGGCGGTTGTAGAGGCGGGTGAGCTCGTCGGTGATCACGAGTTGCTGCAGTTCCTGCTGCTCGATGCGGGCGCGCTCCTGCATGCGCTGGTTGTCGAGGCTCATCGCCAGCAGCTTGACCGCCGCGAGCAGCGTCCGCTCCTGCATCTCGTTGGGTCGGCGCTTGCGCGGTGACAGGGCGACGAGGAACCCCAGCGAGCCCGTCGTGGCGAGTAGCGGATGGATCGCGAGCACGCGCAGGCCCTTGTCCGCGGCATGGGCTTCGATCTGGTGGCTCTGGGCCGGGCCGACGCCGTCCGTCGCGCAGAGCGGCTCGGTGGATTCGAGCGCGGGCGCAAGGCGCGGGTCGCTCGCGGAGATGGCGAGCTGCACCAGGCAGCCGCGCTCGTCGAAGACGTGCACCATCGCCGCCTCGACCACGCCGTAGGCGGTCAGGATGCCGCAGGCCTGGCGGGCGAGCTGGGCGTCCGACAGGCCCGGCTGCGCGAGCGCGGCCGAGAGGGCGGACAGCGTCTTGAGCTCGAGTTCCCGCGCCCGCTGGCGGCGCTGGGCCAGGTGGAAGCCGAGCAGCCCGAGCAGGAGCGTCGCGGCGGTGCCGCCGATCGCCCACGGAATCCATGCCGGCAGTTCGGGCCTGGGCGGCTGCAGCACCTTGAGGTCCGCCGGGCTGGCCATCACGAGCTGGTAGCCGCCGTCATAGGGCCAGGTCGGTTTGAACAGCGAATGCACGCCGACCGCCGCCACCCGCGTGCCGCGCGGGAGCGCCTTCCAGTCGAAGTCGTCGGTGAGCGCCGCGGGGATGAACAGCGGGATCGAGCCGCCGTCGTCGCCGGTGATGCGGAGCATGCCGTAGGTGTCCAGCGTGAGTCCGCCCACGACGCCTTCGATGCGGATGCGCCGGCCGAGGTGCGCCGGGCCGTCGGCCTCGGCGACGGCGACGGTGGGCGCGGCCGGCAGCCTGGCGGTGCCGATGCGGCGCACCTGCACGTCCTGAAGCTGCACCGCGCCCTTGTACTGGCTCACCTCGCCCCAGGCCTCGACCACGTCACCCGCGGCGAGCTGGGTGTCCAGCGAACGGTTGTACAGGCCCATGCCGCCCGTCGCGTCCTGGATCAGCACCTGGAAGCCGTTCTCGCGCAGCACGCCGGTCGGAACGGTGACGACGCCGCGCACGCGAACGGCCTTGCCCTTTCGATCCGGCACCGTGTCGCGGTCGCGGTCGACGAGCACCGCGGCGACCGGCTCGAGCTGCAGCGTGGCCGGGTCGAGCGGCGCACGGCGCGGCCGCCGGCTGCGGCTGCCGTCGTCCGGTGCGGCGTCGGCGAACGCGGGCAGGAGCGCGAGCAGGAGGAGGAGGGCGTGGCGCACGGTCATCGGCGCGGGCATCGAAGGGGAGGCACAGCGGATATCGGCGCCGGGGCGCGAATCTGAAATCCACTGTGCTGGCCCGGATGGCCGCGGGTACCCGCGGTATGGCGTCTCGCCGCCGCGTCCCGCTGCGACGCGAGGGCTCGACCCCGCGCGAGGTCGCAGGCGGACAGGCTCCGACGAGGCGACGCGATGCAGGCCTACGTCAGCGCTTCCCGCCGCCGCGTTGCATGCAGCGCCGGTAGCGGGCGTCGACGCGCGTCGCGAACCATTCGGTGGTCAGTCGCCGCGTGATCTTCGGGCTCGAGAGGCGGATCTGCGGAAGCGCCGCACGCGAAATCGAGCGGCCGGTGGACTGCTCGGCCAGGGCGAACACGCGCTCGTAGAGCTCGGTTTCCTCGAAGTCGTGGCGGCCCGCGCGGGACAACGCACGGCGGATCTGCGCCTCGCTCATCTCCAGTTGCGGGGCGAGCGTACGCACCGCGGCTTCCGTGCGGCTCACGTCGCTGCCGTTCTCGTCTTCCTCGTGCCGGATCAGGTCGCCGTCGAGGTCGAGCGGCACGCCGGAAGCAAGCGTCACCGCCCGCTGGAATGCTGCATTGCGGCTCGCGTACCAGCCCGCGTTGAAGTCGGCGAAGCGATAGATCGGGCGCTTGTACGACGCCTCGTAGCCCAGCAGGTGCGCGATGCCGAAGTACATGCCGCCGCGCCGGGTGAACACCTCGTTGCGGATCGACGTCTTCACCGGATACGGATAGGTGCGGTCGTGCGCATGCCGCTCGGCGAAGGCGATGCTCACCTGCATCGGGCCGCCGGTGCGCACAGGGTTCGCGCGCGCGAGCAGGCGCCCGCCCATCGGCACCTCGGCGATCATCGCCTCGAAGACCGCACTGAGCTCGCGCTCGGTGCGCGTGCGCCGGATGCGCTCGCTCCACGGCTGGCCGTCCGGCGAGTCGATCGAGAGCGCGGCGCGAACCGCCAACGGCGGGATGTGCAGCCGCGAAGCGCGCCGCTCGATCTCCTGCAGCGCGATGCGCCCGAGCCCCGGGACTTCCGGATCCGCGGTGTAGGTCGATTCCTGCTCGGTGACCGCGAGCGCGGCGCACAGGTTCGACGTCGACGGCTCGATCTGCAGCGAGGCGAACGCCGCCTGCACGTCGGCGGCCCAGCCATCGCGGTCGCGGACCGTCGACGGCAGCAGGCGGCGCAGCTCCGCGCGGACTTCGGCGGGCGTGCGCGGCTTGGGTTTGCGCGCGCGGTCGCAGGCGGCGAGCGCGGCGACGATCGAGAGCGCGACGAGGGACAGGCGGAGGCGTGGAGACATGCGGTCGCGTGCAGGAGCGGGGCGGCTACTGTCGCATCCGCGCCGTGCGCGCCCAAGCGCCGTCAGCGCGATGGCGGCGTGTGGCGCGCGCCGGCGTCGGCGTCCGCCCCTGCCGTGTCCTTCGAGGTCGAGCCCGGGGAGGCCGCGTACTCGGCGGTCGCACGATGCCTGCGCAGGCGCGGCAACGGGTCGAGGGCACCGTCCGCGCCGTAGATGCCGTAGTGCAGGTGCGGCGGGGTGCCGCGGGCGTTTCCCGTCGTGCCGACGCTGCCGAGCCGGGTGCCCGCCCGAACCAGGTCACCGCGTGCGAGCCCCGGCGCCCAGGCATCGAGGTGCGCGTAGTAGTGGCGTTCGCGGCCCGGACCGAGCACCCAGACCTGGCGGCCGCCGAGGCCCTGGTCGCGCACGGCGACGACGACCCCGCGCGTCGCACTGAGCACCGGCGTGCCGCGCGGCGCGAAGATGTCGACCCCCTGGTGCCGCCGGTCCCGTCCGCGCGGCGCGCCCCAGGTGTCGGCGATCGCGACCGCGCGCACACCGTCGACCGGGACCGGCAGCGACGACGGCGCTGGCTGGCGCGCGAGATCCGCGAGCGCGCGCGGGTAGGCGAGGAACGGCTGGTGCCATGCCCAGCTGGCGAGCAGGCCGAGCACGGCGCCGACGCCCGCCAGCAGCAGGATGCGCCGTGCGAGCGGCGCGTAGTCGCGGCCGGGCCGTCCGCGAGTCGGCGCATCGGGTTCGCTGCCCGCGCGGGCTGGCCCCGTGCCGCTCACGCGCGCGACTTTCGCTCGCGCTTGGCGTCGTACATCGCGGCATCGGCCCGCGAGAGCAGTGCGCCCGCATCGAATTCGCCGACGCGCGAGATCACCAGGCCCACGCTGGCGCCCGCCGAGGCGCGCGTGCCGTCCACGTCGAAGCCGCCGGCGGTCTGCTCGGCCAGCCGTGCGCGCACGATCTGCGCCGACGCCTCGGCCGTCTCGCGCGGCACGGTACCGGCGACCACGAATTCGTCGCCGCCGAAGCGTGCGACGAGGTCGCCGCCGCGCAGTCCGTCCGCGAGGCGTACGCCGATCGCGCGCAGCAGGCGGTCGCCGGCTTCGTGGCCGTGGCGGTCATTGACGCGCTTGAAGTCGTCGAGGTCGATGAAGGCGACGAAGACCGCCATCCCATCGCGCTGCGCACGCGCGAGCATTCGGCCGAGTTCGAGCTCGAGCGCGCGCCGGTTCGGCAGGCCGGTCACCGGGTCGGTGAGCGCGCTTCGCGCGAGCTCCGCGTTCGCACGACGCAGCGCGGCCACCAGCGCCTCGCGGTCGACGTGCAACGCGACCAGCCGCGACGCCATTTCCAGCACGCGCCGTCCCGTGGCGTCGATGTCCTGGCTGCGCGTGCTCGCGGCGCAGAGCGTGCCCTGCACGCGGCCGTCGTCGGCCCGCACCGGACAGCTGACGTAGGTACGGATGCCCAGCAGGCGCGCGGCGTCGGAGTCGCCCCAGCGCGCCGGCACGTCACGCTCGACCATGTGGCCTTCCGCGAGCGCCCGGCGGCAGAGCGTGTCCTGCCAAGGCACATGCAGCCCCTCGGGGATGGCGAGCTCACCGGTGTTGCGCGCGATCAGCACCGACTGGCGCCCGGTGCCGAGGTCGATCGACGTCAGGTAGGTGGACTCCAGGCCGGTCACCTCCTGGACGAGCTCGAGGATCGGCCGGACCAGCGCTTGGAGCGTGGGATCGAGCGGAATCCCCATTCCGTGCGCGGCGGGATCGGCAGGCTGCGTCGTCATCGGTAGTCCCCAGGGTCGCCCGAGGGCATTCTGCGGGCTGCGGCGGCGGCCGTCGACGCGGGGGCTCGCATGCGATTCACCTGCGGCGCGGCATCATTATCGGCACGAGCGAGGTGCGACATGGCGACCGGTTGGGCCGGCGACGGCGCGGTGCAGGACCAGATCGATGCGACGGTGGGCGACGCGATCCGTCGCGCGCGCAGCCGGCTGCCGACGGGGCCCGGCCGCGAGCACTGCGAGGAGTGCGAGGCGCCGATCCCCGAGGCGCGCCGTCGCGCATTGCCCGGTGTTCGCCTGTGCGTCGCCTGCCAGTCGGCCGAGGACGAGCGCGAAGGCCAGTTCGCGGGCTACAACCGGCGCGCGAGCAAGGACAGCCAGCTGCGGTAGGAACGGTGCGGCTCGACGGCGACGCGGCGTGCGTTGATCCGCTCGCTGTGAGCCGAATGGGCTCCATGCGGGCGTCGGTGACCGCGGCGCATCGCGTCGCGGTGCACTCGACGGATCGGCTGCGCGGGTGCGTCGGCTACGTCGCATGTGGACCGCCCGCGGTAGGGCAGGTGGGTCTGCCGCCTGCCTGAGCTACCGGATGCTGCATTCCGCATCCGGGGCAACGATGCGCGCGACGCGGCGCGGGGGCATCCGCGCGGCAGGCGGTCGACTTTGCAGCGGGATGCCTGCGTCGATTGGCCGGGTACTCGGGATTCAGATCAACGGCCCGCCATGCAGCAGCGTGTCGAGTCGGTCGAGGAGCGGTGACTGGCTTTCGAGGATGCGTCGGCGCGCCTCGTCGAGGCGGAACCAGGCCGCGCGGTCGACTTCGGGGAACTCGGTGAAGCGCCCGCTGCGGGGCGGCCACTCCATCCGGAACATGGCGCTGCACAGGCGGTCGGGGTCGAACTCGCCCTCGACCGCAAACGCCTCCACCCACTTTCCGCCCTTCTGGCGAAGACGGCCGAGCGGCTGCAGCGGAGCGTCCACCGCGCGGCCCATTTCTTCCTGGAACTCGCGTCGCGCGGCCTGCTCGGGCGTCTCGCCATGTTCGAGGCCGCCCTTCGGGATACCCCAGGCGCCCTCGTCGCGCGCGTGCCAGAACGGCCCGCCGGGATGCGCGAGCAGCACCTCGAGCCCCTCGCGCGAGCGGCGATACATCAGGATCCCGGCGCTTTCCTGCGGCATGCCACCTCCGCGGCGTCGAAACGTCGCAGAGAGTGGCGCGACACGCCGGGCGGCAGCGTGAAGCTACTGCCGCGTGGCGTTGTCGTCCGTGCGCGGGTCGAGGCGTTCGCGGCGCTCGCTCTCGAGCTGGGCGAGGTAGGCCTCGAGCTCGAAGCCGTCGCCGGCAGCCTCCTCGGCGGCGCGCGCGGTCAGCACCGGCGAGACGCTCAGGCGTGCGCCGAGCTTTGCCGCGGTGTGGCGCAGCATCGCGATCATCATCGCCGCGCTGTCCACCGCCGCCACCACGGTACCGCGCAGCACCATCACCCATTCCTCGCCGCGCAGCGCCGCGCCGCCGATCACATGGCCGGCCGGATCGAGAAGGTGCGCATGTGCGGGGAGCGCGCCACCGCTGGAGGTCGGGCGGCGGCGAGGGTGGCGGGGGCGGGACGAAGTCGGCATCGGGTCTCCGGTTTCAGCGTCGCGGCGCGCGGCAGTGCGCGATCCAGCGGTCGAGATGGGCGGCGAACGCCTGGCGGTCGCGCGCATGGAAGGTGGCGGGGCCGCCGGTCTGCACGCCCGCGCCGCGGAGTTCGTCCATGAAATTGCGCATCGACAGGCGCTCGGCGATCGTCGATGCGGTATGCAGCTCGCCGCGCGGGCCGAGCGCCGTGGCGCCACGCTCGATCACGCGCGCGGCGAGCGGGATGTCCTGCGTGACGACGAGGTCGCCGGGCTGCACGCGTTCGGCGATCGCGTCGTCGGCGACATCGGGGCCGCCGGCCACCTGCACCGACCGCACCCATGGCGACGGCGGCATGCGGACCCACTGGTTCGCGACGAACGTCGTGGGGATTCGTGCGCGCTCGGCGGCCCGCAGCAGCATTTCGCGCAGCGGCACCGGGCAGGCGTCGGCGTCGACCCAGATCCGCGGGCCGTCGGGCTCAAAGGCGTCGGACACGGAACTTGCGGCCCTTGATCTTGCCCGCCTGCAGGCGTTCCAGCGCGCGACCCGCCTGGCGGCGGTCGATCGCGACGTAGCTGCGCGTCGGGAAGACGTCGATGCGGCCGACGGCGTCCCCGGGAAGGCCTGCGTCGCCCGTCAGCGCGCCGACGATGTCGCCCGGGCGCAGCTTGTCGGTGCGACCGGCATCGATGCGCAGCGTCGCCATCGGTGCAGGTGGCGCCAAGCCCGGGCGCAGTGCGGCAGTGGGTGCCGCACGCCAGCGCAGCGGCGTGCCGAGCGCGGCCTCGATC
Organism: Lysobacter humi (ex Lee et al. 2017); assembly: GCF_054781815.1. NCBI lineage: Bacteria > Pseudomonadati > Pseudomonadota > Gammaproteobacteria > Lysobacterales > Lysobacteraceae > Lysobacter > Lysobacter humi (ex Lee et al. 2017). The sequence continues at coordinate 461,814 of NZ_BAAGTR010000009.1, forward strand.
ACACCGGCACGCGTGCGCTCGCGCGGCGTGCACAGCGTGAGCGCGACGCCTTCGCGGCCGGCGCGACCGGTGCGGCCGATGCGGTGCACGTAGGTGTCCGCGTCGCTCGGCACATCGAAGTTCACCACCAGCCCGATCGATTCGACATCCAGCCCGCGCGCGGCGACGTCGCTCGCCACGAGCACCGTGCAGCTGCGGTTCGCGAAGCGCACCAGCACCTCGTCGCGGTCGCGCTGCTCGAGGTCGCCGTGCAGGGCGAGCGCGGCGAAGCCCAGGTGGACGAGCGAGGCGGCGACCTCGTCGGCATCGCGGCGCATGTTGCAGAAGACGACGGCCGACTCGGCGGCGTGCTCGAGCAGCAGGGCCGCGAGCGCTGCGGGCTTGCGGGCGGGCTCGACCTCGAAGAACGTCTGCTCGATCGCGCCATCCGCGGCGCCCGCCTCGACGGTGACCTCGGCCGGTTCGCGCAGCAAGCGCGCGGCGACGGCCCGCACGGCATCGGGGAACGTGGCCGAGAACAGCAGCGTCTGGCGGTCGGCTGGGAGCTTCTTGAAGATCGCGCGGATCGGTTCCTCGAAGCCCATGTCGAGCATGCGGTCGGCCTCGTCGAGTACGGCGACGCGCGACGCGGACAGATCGAGGTGACGGCCGTCGAGCAGCTCCTGCACGCGGCCCGGCGTGCCCACCACGACGTGCGGCGCGTGCTGCAGGGACGCGATCTGCGGGGCCAGCGGAATGCCGCCGGTCAGCACGAGCAGCTTGAGGTTCGGCAGGCCCGTCGCGACCTTGCGGATCTGGCGCGCGACCTGCTCGGCGAGCTCGCGCGTGGGGCAGAGCACGACGGCCTGCACGCGCGCGTCGGCGAGCTCGATGCGGTGGAGCAGGGCGAGGGCGAAGGCGAGTGTCTTGCCGCTGCCCGTGGGGGCCTGCGCGACGAGGTCGCGGCCCTCGAGCAGCAGCGGCAGGCTGCGTGCCTGCACGGGCGTCATCGAGGCGTGGCCGAGGGCATCGAGCCCCTCGAACAGCGCAGGCCGCAGGGGCAGGTCGGTGAATTCGGTCATGCGACATGATACGGCCGCCGCGCGGGGCGACGGCCGTGGCGGTGCGCGGGGTCAGCCGCCGAGGTCGTTGCCGCGGTCGCGCGAGGCGCGGTCGGCATCGTTGATGCCGGCAGAGGCGCGCTCGCCGCCCGACTCGCCCGCAAGGCGTGCGCCCGCCGAGAGGTCGCTGCCCGGCGAGTAGTTGTTGAGGCCCGTGGTGCCGCTGCCGACGCGGCTGATGCCGGGGCCGGTGGACGTGCCCGGGCCGCCTGCCACGCTGGTGTCGGCGCCGTCGCGCGCTGCATCGCGTTGAGCCTGCGTGGCGGCCGCCTCGCGGGCCGCGGCCTCGCGCGCCGAGTCGAGACCGGCGTCCTTGTGGCCCACCAGGCCGCCGCCGCTCAGGTTGAAGCCGTGACCGGTCGAGCCGGGTTCGTTGGTCGGGGTGCGGGTCATCGCATCACCTCGTCGATGGGAAGTCCGCCCAGCCTCGCCGCTGCGCGGTGACCCGACTGTCGAAGCGGCCGTGCGCTCAGTGGCCCGGCCGGCTGCGCTCGACGTCCATCCGTTGCAGGATGCTGCCGTGCACGCCGGTTCCGATGTGCACGGGCCGGTGCAGGTTGCCCTCGACGTCGGGCGCCTCGGGTGCCTCGTCCTGCAGCAGCTGCGTCATGGCGCCGGTCATCCCGTGAGTGACGGCCTGCGAGATGCGCTCGGAGATCACCGCTGCCGTGGCCGACATGCCGACGGTGATCTCGTCCTGCGGCGCGTTCACCACGCCGACGATCGCCTCGACGACTTCCTCCGCATCGGTGATGGGGAAGGGCTGCAGCGTGTGGCCGCTGTAGTTCGCAGCGTGGTCGAAGAACGGCGTGTCGGCGGCCATCGGCAGCACGGCGCAGACGCGGATGTCGGTCGCGCCCTGCGCGGCGACCTCCTGCCGCAATGCGTCGCACAGGCCGATGATCCCGTACTTGGTCGCGCAGTACGATGCGTAGTACGGCGCCGGCGTGCGCCCGAGCATCGAGGCGATGTTCACCAGCGTGCCCGAGCCCTGCCGGCGGAACTGGCGCAGCGCCACGTGGCTGCCCGCCATCGCACCGCCGAGGTTCGTCTGCACGATGCGCATGTGGTCCTCGAGCGGAATCTTCTCGAACGGCCCGATCGCCGCCACGCCGGCATTGTTGATCCAGACGTCGAAGCGCCCGAACTTTGCGACCGCGACGGCCGCGATCTTCTCGACCTGGGTCGGATCACCGACATCGGCATGCACGGCGACCGCATTGCCGCATTCCTCGGCGAGCGCATCGAGCAGCTGGCCGCGACGCGCGGCGAGCACGAGTCCGTAGCCCTGGGCGGCGAGGCGGAGGGCGACCCCGCGGCCGAAGCCGCTGGATGCGCCGGTGATGACGACGGTACGGGTGATCATGGAGGGCTCCTCGATAGCTCGACGGCCATCGTCGCGCCCCGCATGTGGGCGCAGGGTGGTGGCGCTAGTGATGCCGCCACGGGCCGCCGGGCCCGCGATCGCGACGCGTCCAGCTCGGCGCGTCGCCGTCGTCGATCCCCTCGAGCCAGTGCACGTCGCCGACGCGCATGCGGGCGGGCGCGCTCTCCGACGCGAGCCGGTCGGCCGGAATACGCGCGGAGCGCCCGGATAGGCGCTCGAACTCCAGCACGTCATGCGAGCAGAACAGCTCGACCTCGTCGGCGTGGCTGCGACGCAGTTCGCGCAGCCGCCCCTGGTTGCGCAGGCGCGCGCCGCGGTCTTTTTCCATCATCCACTGGTAGGCCCGCAGGCCGGGCGTGCAATGTGGACGCACCGGATCCATTTCGGCGTGGAAGAAGTACGCATCACCCGCGAGGAAGCGCCAGCCCGTCGACTCGCGGATCGCGACGCCCGCATGCCCGTGGGTATGGCCGGTCAGCGGCACCAGCAGGATGTCCGGCGGCAGGCCCTCGAGCTCGCGCACGCAGTCGAAGCCCATCCAGCGCTCGCCGGACGCGCCGGCGTAGGTGTGCCAGCGATCGCGCGAGCTCCACTGCTGCGGGCGGAAGCGCTGACGATCGAGCCACGTCGCCTGCCGCTCGGCATCGTCGCGCTCGCGGGCGAGCAGATGGACGCGCGCGGCCGGGAAGTCGTCGAGGCCGCCGGCGTGGTCGAAGTCGAGATGGGTCAGCACGATGTCGCTGACATCCTCCGCGCGATAGCCGAGGCGCTCGATCTGGCGCACCGCCGTCATCTCCTCACGGAAGTCCGGTGCGACGAGGCCGAGGAAGAACCGGCTGAGCCGCGTGCGCGGATCGCGCACGTCGCGCAGCCCGAGGCCGGTGTCGACCAGCAGCAGGCCGCGATCGGTCTCCACGAGCACGCAGTGCGACGTGAGGTGGCCGCGCGCCACCATCGACGGCGTGAAGCCGTCCATCAGGCGCCCGCCGAGCGGGCAGGTGGAAATGCAGTTGAGGTGATGGATCTTCATGGCGTCCGTCCGTGCGGCGCGAGTCTCGCGGCGCACGGGTCGGAGCAGGGTGACAGCGGCTGTTTCAGCGTCCGCCGATCATCGGCGGCAGCACCTGCGTGCAGTCCGCATCGATCCGCAGCGACGCCAGGTCGTCGGCGCGGGTGACGCCCCGCGTGAGGATCGCGATCGGCAGCCCCGCGTCCGCCGCGAGCCGCGCGAAGCGGTAGCCGGAATAGACCATCAGCGACGAGCCGACCACGAGCAGGCCGTCGCTCCCGAGCAGGGCTTCGCGCGCGGCCTGCACGCGCGGACCCGGAACGTTCTCGCCGAAGAAGACCACGTCCGGCTTGAGCATGCCGCCGCAGGCGGGGCAGGGCGCGGGGTCGAACGTCTCGAAGCCCGCTTCGACGTCGGCGTCGCCATCGGGCGCGGAACCGGCCTCGCGACCGCGCCAGTCCGGATTGCGCGCGGCGAGCAGGCGCTGCACCTCGTCGCGCGGCAACCGCGACCCGCAGGCGAGGCAGCGCACCGTATCGAGCCGCCCGTGCAGGTCGATCACGTCGCGGCCGCCGGCGCGCTGGTGCAGGCCGTCGACGTTCTGCGTGAGCAGGCCGCCGACCACGCCGCGGTCCTGCAGGCCGACGAGCGCGACATGCGCGGCGTTCGGGCGTGCGGCCTCGAACATCGGCCAGCCGACGAACGAACGCGCCCAGTAGCGTCGTCGCGTCGCCTCGTCGCCGGTGAACGCCTGGTAGGTGACGGGTGGCCGGCGCTTCCACGCTCCGTCGGCCCCGCGGTAGTCCGGTATGCCCGACGCGGTGCTCACGCCGGCGCCGGTCAGCACGAACACGCGGCGCCGGGCGCCGAGCCAGTCGTGCAGCGCGTCGATGGCGGCATCGGTGTCCATGCTGTGCATGCTACGTTCGAGCCCCTGCCGGAGCATCCCGATGCCGACCGATCGAAGCCCGCCCTGGAAGAAGCCCGCGCCGAAGTCGCGTGGCGGCGCCGGCGGGCGGCTCACGCCCGCGCAGAAGGACGCCGCCCGCCAGCGTGCGGAAGAGAACGGGCGCCGCTATCCCAACCTCGTCGACAACATGTGGGCACTGAAGCTTCCGCGCGGCGACGACCTTCCTCAGGCGTAGATCATCCTGCGGCTCATGCCGCCGTCCACCACGAATTCCGCGCCGGTGACGAAGCCCGCCGCCGTCGACAGCAGGTAGACCGCGAGCGCGCCGATGTCGTCCGGTACGCCGGCGCGGCCGGCGGGGTGCTGCGCATGGTCGCGCGCATGCAGCTTAGGCGCGCGACGTGATCCGGGCTTGCGCCACGCCTCGGTCGGCACCCAACCGGGGCTGATGCAGTTCACACGGATGTCGGGCCCCAGGCTCACCGCGAGTGCGTGCGTGAGCGCCACGAGGCCACCCTTGGTCGCGGCGTACGCCTCGGTGTCGGCTTCCGACTGCGACGCGCGCGTCGATGCGATGTTGACGATGCTCCCGTCGGCCTCGCGCAGCGCGGGCACGGCTTCGCGCGCGCACAGGAAGGCACTCGTGAGTCCTGTGGCGAGGAAGCGATTCCAGTCGGCAAGCGCGAGGCGCTCGACCGGGCCGCTGTGCGGATCGGCGATCGCGGCATTGTTGACGAGCCCATCGATGCGGCCGTAGGCCTCGCGCGCGGTGGACACGAACCGACGTATCGACGCTTCGCGCGCGACATCCACGCGCACGAACATCGCGGCCGCGCCCACGCCCCAGTCGGCGATGCAGGCCCGGCCCGCCTCGGCATCGGAATCACCGATGACCACCGCGCCGCCCGCGGCGAGCACGCACTGCGCGATGCCGCGCCCGATGCCCTGCGCGCCACCCGTGACCAGCACGACACGGCCGCGCAGGGGCTGCGCGTCCATGGCGGGAATCGGCGGCACGAGGCTCATCGGGCAGATACGCTTGGGGAGGACACTCTACGCATACAGGCTTGTCGACGACTGGCTAGAGCACCGCGGGTGCGATGGATGCGCCGTGGGCGCGGCGACGCAGGAGCGTCGCGCGACCGGGACGTTGGCATCGTCAGTGCAGTTTGCCGAGGTCGTGGCTCAGGCGTCGCTGCAGCTTCTTCGCGGCACCGTTGATCGCCGCGGCGAGCGTCTGCGCATTCTCGGACGCCGCCATCGGCGGGCGGCCCTCGAGCTTCGCCTCGACGAGGCAGTGCTTGTCGTTGTCGCCTTTCTTGTCCGCATTCGTATCGTGCAGATGCACCTCGATGCGCGTGACCTGGCCCGCATAGCGCTCGAGCAGCGGCTCGAGGGTCTGGTGCACGTGGCGCACGACCGACTCGTCGTTGCGGATGTGGTTGTCGGTGTTGATCTCGATATGCATTGAACGTCCTCTGCGTCGGAAAGGTGCGCCGGTGTGCCGGCGTTCTCAGTCGTTGGCGGCCTGGCGCCGATCGGGATCGACCGCGCGCAGCACGTCCGCGGTCGCCGGTGTCCACACGCTCCACGTATGTGCGCCGTCGCGCAGCATCACCTGGCCCTGCGGCAGCAGCGGCTCGAGCAGCGGCATGCCGTCGCGCAGGTAGTCGTCACGGCCGTAGGTGAGCCAGACATTGCGCGTGCGCTCGGGCTCCGCCGCCCAGGTCTTCAGGTGGCGCCAGATCTCGCGCTGCCATTCCTGTCCCGGGCGATCGGTGCCGGCATCGGGATTCCAGTTCGCGACGCCGCCTGCCGCACGGATCTCGTCGTGGATCGCGCGCTCGCCGGTGTAGGGTGCCAGCAGGACGATGCCGTCGACCTGGCCGGGATAGTCACGGTCATAGAGGATCGCGCCCATTCCGCCGAGCGAGGCACCGACCAGCCAGATCTCCGTGTAGGCGCGGCGCCGCGCCGGCAGCATCACCTCGTTGTGCAGCCGGTTCGTCGCGCTGCGGTCGAGGTAGTAGGGCATGCTCAGCTCCGCAAAGAGCACGTCGGCGTCCGGCCACGCGCGCTGGATCGCCTCGCCGACACCGCTGCGGCGCATCGACTCGAGACGGTCGCGGCGACCCGGCAGCACCACCACGAGACGATGCGACCCCTGGTCCGACGGGAGCAGCGCCGAGGGCACGGGGCGTGTCTTGTCGGGGCGCGGCATGCAGGCGATCAACGCGCTCGCCGCGAGCATTACGAACGACCAGCGCCAGAGTCGCATGGAATCTCCAGGGGTTGCGGGGAAGTCGAGTGTTGGCCGCGGCTCGTGACCGGCCGGTCTACGCGTCGTGACGCCCATGTGCAGTCGTGGTACGGCGCGCGCTCTAGACTGGATGCATGTGCGGACGCGACACCTTCATCGCGAGCTGGGCCCAGGTGCAGGCGGCGGCGCAGCCGCTCGCGGTCGACGTACCGGCCGACGCGCCGACCCCGACGTACAACCGTGCACCGACGCAGCGCGGTTGGACGATCGTGCCGGACGCCGATGGCGGACGCGTGCTGCCGATGCGCTGGGGCCTGCTGCCGCCCTGGGCGAAGGACGCGAAGCTCGCCTACAGCACGATCAACGCGCGGCTCGACGGCGTGGAGACGAAGCCCGCGTTCCGTGCGGCATGGAAGCAGCGTCGCTGCCTGGTGCCGTCGACGGGCTACTACGAATGGAAGCCCGAGGGCAGCGGCAAGCAGCCGTACTTCATCCATCCCGCCGATGCACCCGTGATGTTTTTCGGCGGCCTGTTCGAGGCGCGCCCGGACGGTGCCGGCGGTGAGCTGCTGACGTACTCGATCATCACGCGCGAAGCGGACGAGTCCGTCGCGGGCATCCATGACCGCATGCCGCTGATCCTCCGCGCCGCGGCCTTCCACGATTGGCTGCATGCGCCCCCGGCGCGCGCGATGGAGCTCGCACTCGCGGCGCCGGAAGCGGCGGTCGCCTGGCATCGCGTCGATCGCGCCGTCGGCAATGTCCGCAACGATCGTCCCGACCTCGTGGAACCGATCGACGCGACGGCCGCTTGAGGGTTTTCCCCGCAGGCGCGCGAGGGCTTCTCCCCGCGAAGCGTGATCGCGTACCTCCCGGACGTCACACCGGATTGATCGCGACGCGCCGACGATGCGGACCATTGCCGTTGCCGGATCCGCCTAGTGTTGACGCCCGGACGACCCCGCACGGAACGGGGCCTTCCATGGATCTCCTCATCCGCGAAGGACAGCGAAATACATCGCCTGCGTGGGCTCGTCTCGACGCTCGCATCGATCGCCGAGCATGCCGGCGAGGCGCATGCGTTCGTCGAGGACGCGCTCGACAAGGTGATCGGGCTCACGCGCTCGACGGGCGGCGTGGTGCTGCTCGACGGCGGCGAAGGCGGCCTGAGCATCGCCTGCCGGCTGGGCCAGATGGCATCCCTCGAGACGGACGTCTACAACGGTGGCGAGACCCTTGCGCAGGCGTGCATCGCGCGCCGCGAGGCGGTGCGCAGCGATTCGACGCGGGACGACGACCGCATCTGCGGCGACGCGCGCCGAAAGCATTCGCTCAATTCCCTGATCGCCACGCCGCTGCGGTACGGCGAGGCGGCCCTCGGCGTGCTGGAGGTCTGCTCCTCCGTGCCGCATGCCTACGACGACATCGACGCGCACGCCGTCGCGCTGATCGGCAACGCGATGGGCGGCGCGCTCGGCCGGCAGCTCGCGCTCGAGGAGAATGCGCGGTTGCTGCACCGCCTGCACGATGCGCTGGTGGATACGCAGGCCACCGCGCAGCGCTACCAGGACGCGGCCTCGCTCGACTCGCTCACCGGCCTGCCCAACCGCTCCACGTTCGAGGCCCAGCTGGAGGGGCTGTGCGCCGTGCCGCGCGATCCCGCGCATCCGTTCGGCCTGCTGTTCATCGATCTCGACGACTTCAAGGACGTCAACGACACCTACGGCCACGCCATGGGCGACGAGGTGCTGCGCGCCGCCGCCAACGCGCTGCGCGAGACGGTGCGTGACACCGACGTGGTCGCGCGCCTAGGCGGTGACGAGTTCGTCGTGCTGCTGCCGTCGCTGCGCGCAGGTGAACGCGACGTGCGCTCGGTGGCGGCTGCGATCGAGGACGAGCTCGCGCGGCCGCGGCTGGTCAACGGCGTGCGGCTGCGGATCCGCTGCAGCGTGGGCTGGGTGGTGCATGACGGCAGCGCCGACGCGAGCGAGGTGCTGCGCACGGCGGACGAGCGGATGTACGAGCACAAGCGCGCCCGCCGCAGCGCCTGACCCGGGCACCCGATACTCACGTGCGGTCCGCTATTCATGCGGCCTGCGGCTGCGGCCGTTGCAACCGGACGACGAGGAGGCAAGACCATGCGGAACAGGACGATGATCGCGGCCGCGGTGTTCGCGGCCGTTGCAGGCCTGAGCGCCTGCGAGCGCGGCGATCCGCTCGCGGACGGGGCGGTCGACCGCCCGCGCGACGGCAACGAGGCCGATGCGGCGCAGGACGTGGGCCCACCGTCGGAGCCCGTGCAGTCGGCGAGCCCGGCGCTCGGCAACAGCGTGTCGCAGCCGGGGGCGGCGTCGGCCGGCGGACCGTCGAGCGGCGTCACGCTCACGCTGGTGAGCCAGGGACCCAAGGGGCCCTACGTGGGCGACGGGAACGGCGCGACGCTGTACGCCCTCGAGGGCGACCGCGACGGCAGCAAATGCATGGGGGAGTGCCTGACCGCATGGCCGCCGGTCGCCATGGGCGGTACGCAGCCCAGCGGCGGGCCGGGCCTGCAGGGCGCGATGATCGCCAGCATCGTCCGTCCGGACGGCAGCCGCCAGGTCACTTACGACGGCCATCCGCTCTATCGCTATGCCGCGGATACGGGGGCCGGCAGCACGAACGGCGACGGCGTCAAGGACAAGTTCGGGACCTGGCGCCTGGTCCGCCCGACGGGCGCCGCGTCATCTGCATCGGCCCAGGGCATGCCGGGCGCCTCGGGAACGCCTGCGACGGGCGGTGCCACGAGTGCCGCGGGCTCCGCGACGTCGCAGCCGGCGACCGGCGCGACCCGCTGAGGGAGAATCGTCACGCGGGCTGCCCACGGGCGCCCGCGCGCGAGGCGATCCTCCTCAGTTGTCGATGCCCGGCACCATGCCCGGGCGCTCGACATGGATCGCGTGGCGGCCGGCCGGCGACAGGCAGCGGTCCCACGAGGACTGCAGCATGCCTTTCGCGTAGAGGTCGTCCTCGAGGGTCTTGTCGATCTTGGCGCGGCCATCGACCGCGAGCAGGCGCAGCGCGGCGAGCTCGCGCTCGGTGAGGACGGTGGGCTGAGAACTGGTGGTCATGCGGAAGCTCCCCGGGCTTGTCGGAAGCCAGTCTGTGGGTCGCCCGGCTCAAGGGGCCGTGAAAACCGGCCGCCGCTGCAGGAGGCGCGGCAGGCGCGGTTTCAGGTCCGCCTGCTAGCTTCGTCGCGACCCTCAGGAGACCCGTCATGCATCGAGCATCCGCCCGCTTCGCACTGTTCGTCCTGGCCGCCGTGCTCGCGATGGGCCCCGCTGCCGCGGGGGGCGGCGGCACGTGGCGCAGGCAGGTCCATGCCGACGACATCCCGCGCATCGAGCGCGCGCTCGCGCTCGCCGAGCGGGTCCGGCCGGAGCAGGGGGCCTATCCCGAGGATTTCGCCCGCGCGCGCGAGTTGCTGAGGCGTGCAGCGCGGCCGCAGCCGCTCGGCGATGTCGTGGGGCGCTGGCGTGTCCGCTCGCTGCAGGTCAATGCCCACGGTACGTTCGCGTATCCCTTCTTCGCCGCATCGATCGCCCGCGACGGTGCGCGCCTGCGCTTCGCGAAGACGAGCGGCTCGCAGCGACGCAGCGGGCTTCTGCTGCCTTCGGGCGACGGTCGCAGCCTGGCCTTCATCGGTGGCGCCACGGTCAATGACGAGCCTCCAGTGGCCTACAGCCGCATCGACGATCCGGGCGCGGCGCCGCGCGAGTCGGACTCCGTCGGGCGCCTGGTGCGGATCGGGCCGCGCGAGCTGCTGCTCGTACTCGATCCGGCGCCGGATCGCTACGAGCTCTACCACCTCGCGCGTTGAGCGATCAGTCGCCGAGCACCAGCACGAACGGGCCGAGCTGCGAGGTCATCTCCAGCAGCACGTGCATGCCGTCGGCAACGCCTGCCAGCGGCGTCTCGAAATCCGGTGGCTCGGCGCGATAGCTCGCATCTTCGGGCAATGCGTCCTTCACCACGTAGCCCATCAGCACGTTGACGAGCTCGCCCACCGCGTCACGCGCGAGCTCCTCGTCGCAGGCCTCGGCCGGGATCGACATGAAAGCGGTGGCGAACGCGGTCATGGTCGCGGCGTCACAGGCGATGCCGATCGCGAGCGGGCGGTCGGCGGCCACGCGCACCAGCGCGAAGACGTCGCAGGCCGGCACTGCGGCGGGATCCACCACGCGCGAGAACTGGCACTGCGTGCGCAGCAGGCGCGGGAAGATCTTGCCGCAGGTGGCCACGCTGTTGGCCACTCGGCGACCCAGCTGGTGGCCCGCGACCATCGCATCGAGCGAGCGCAGCGCTTCGTCGCGCTCGCCCGCGTGCTGGCGGAGCTCGTCCTCGAGGCGCTCGCGGCTGAGCATGCCTTCCTCGACGAGGATCTCGCCGAACAGCTTGCGCCGCGACTTCTGCTCGTCGAGCAGCTGGCCGACCTCGTCGCCGGTCAGCAGGCCCATCGACTGCGCGATGTCGCCGAAGCGCTTGTCCTCGCGGCGCTGGCGCTCGTTGATGGCCTGCGCCTGGTCGGCGGTGAGCATGCCGCGTGCGCAGGCGAGCTCGCCGAGCGCGGGATTGGACTCCCGCTGCACGTCGAGCGCGCGCAGCAGCTGCGCCGCGTCGATGACGCCCTTTTCCAGCAGGAACTGGCCGAAGAACTTGGCTGCCATGGTCGCGGTCCTCAGGCGGTGACTTCGCCGAGGACGCGCGCGAGCGTCTCCCGGTCGATCGGCTTCTGCAGGTAGCTCTTCGCACCCATGCGCAGGCACTGCTCGATGTCATTCTGCGCACCGAGGGAGCTGAGCACGATCACGCGGGCCGCCGGATCGAGTTCGAGGATGCGCTTGAGCGCGGCCTTGCCGTCCACCTTGGGCATGACGAGGTCGAGCAGGACGACGTCCGGCTTGAGCGCGAGGTATTGCTCCACAGCCTTGACGCCGTTGTCGGCCTCGCCTGCGAGGGCGTAGCCGCACGCGTCCAGCTGCTGGCTGGTGAGCATGCGCAGCGCGCGGGAGTCGTCGCACAGCAGGACGGTCGGGCGGGCAGTCATCTCGGGGCTTCCTGTTCTCGCGCGGCGGTCCGGCGCGCGCGTGCCGCGGCCGCCCCTCCGGCGGCCCACGGAACGGATATCGGCGGGCGGAGCGGGGCCTTGAGGCTGTCAGCCCGAATGTCGCGCCTGCGTCCATGCGGCCGCGGCGCGGCCCGCACGGAGGCCGCTCGCGAAGCAGGCCGTGAGCAGGTAGCCGCCGGTCGGCGCTTCCCAGTCGAGCATCTCGCCCGCCACGAACGTGCCCGGTCGATCGCGGAGCATCAGGTCGTCGCCGAGCGCCTCGAGCCGTACGCCGCCGGCGCTGCTGATCGCCTCGTCGATGGGGCGGGGCGCCTGCAGTTGCAGCGGCAGGCGCTTCAACGTGGCCGCGAGCCGCGCCGGGTCCTCGGGCAGCGGCGTGCCGAGGACCTCGTGCAACAGGCCTGCCTGCACGGCCGACAGCCGGCCGTTGCGACGCAGGTGCTCACCGACCGACCGCCGGCCACGCGGGCGACGCAGGGCGTCGGCGATCGCCGCGGTGGACCGCCCGGGCACGAGGTCGAGACGGAGGACGACGGACCCGTCGCGGTCGATGGCGTCGCGCAGGTCAGCGGACAGCGCGTAGACCAGGCTGCCCTCGATGCCATAGCTGCTCACGACGCATTCGCCCTGCAGCGCCCGCTCGTCGCCGGCGGCGTCGGTCCAGTGGGCCACCACGGGCTTGAGCGGCGTGCCCGCGTGGCGGGCCGCGAAGTGCGGCGTCCAGTCGATCTCGAAGCCGCAGTTCGCCGGTCGCAAGGGCGCCATGTCCACGCCCTGTGCCGCGAACGGCGCGACCCACGTGCCGTCCGAGCCGAGCTCCGGCCAGCTCGCGCCACCGAGCGCGAACACCGTGGCCGCGGCGCTCACCGCGCGCGGGCCCTCCGGCGTCTCGAAGCGGTGCGCGGCGCCGTCCCAGCCGGCCCAGCGGTGGTGGACGTGGAAGCGCACGCCGGTATCGCGCAGGCGGCGCACCCAGCCACGCAGCAGCGGAGCCGCCTTGCGGTCGAGCGGGAAGACGCGCCCGGAGGTGCCGACGTAGGTATCGACGCCGAGCCCGCGCGCCCAGTCACGCAGCGCGTCGCCGTCGAAGGCGTCGAGCCAGCGGGCGACCTCCGCCGCGCGCTCGCGGTAGCGCGCGTCGAACACAGGCCTCGGCTCGCCGTGGGTCAGGTTCAGCCCGCCCTTGCCCGCGATCAGGAACTTGCGCCCGACCGAGCCTTTGGCCTCGAAGAGGTCGACCTCCACCCCGGCCGCGCGCGCGACCTCGGCGGCCATCAGGCCGGCGGGGCCACCGCCGATCACGGCGATGCCGGGCAGGGATATGGGATCGGCAGGCATCGGCGGCGCGCAGGCGTGGGGCGCGCATGATGCCGCCCCGCGCCGCCGCGCGCACCGCGTCACGCCACCCGCGACGGTTCTCGGGCAGCATGCGTCGGACCCCGAACGCGGAATGCCCATGAGCTGGATCGTCATCGCCCTCGCGCTGCTCGCGCTCTACCTCACGTTCAAGGCGGTGGGCCTGTTCGTGAAGCTGGCGATCTGGGCGGTCGTCCTGATCGCCGCCTGGTACGTCATCGGGCCGCAGCTCGGCCTCGGCTGATCGCGGCGCATGCCGCGGTCGGTTAGAGTCGGGGCCACTTCGCCGGCAGGGGGCCGCGCATGAACTGGCATGTCTATCTGGTCGGTCCGATCGACTACGGCTGGCACCACCTGCGCACCGTCCGCGAAACGCTCGAGGCCTTCGCCGTGCCCTGCGAGGGCAGCGACCCGCGCGAGGGCGTCGACACCGCGGCGACGCTCGACTTCCTGCAGCGCTGGGAGTCGGCCAAGGAAGCCGCGCTCGCGGCCGGCTGGGACGGGCATTTCCGGTTGGAACCGCGCGTGCTGTGGCTGCCGCAGCCGCTCGAGATGGCCTACGGGTTCGTCTTCAAGCAGGACCACAACGGGGCGACGTACGTGATCTCACGGCACCCGCTGCCGCACCTGGAACCGGCGTAGCGCAGCGTTGACCGACGCCACGGCGTGGCCGGAGCCCGCACTTACAATGCCGCCATGCTGCTCAACGTCGCCGCCTATCACTTCGTCCGTCTGGACGCGCCCGAGCATATCGCCGGGCGCCTGCGCGAGGCTTGCGAGGCCGGTGGCGTGCGGGGGACGGTGCTGGTCGCCCCCGAGGGCGTGAACCTGTTCCTCGCGGGCGAGGCCGCCGCGGTCGAGGCCGTTCTGGCGCTGCTCACGGACGATGCCCGATTCGCGCGCCTCGAGGTCAAGCGCAGCTGGAGCCGCGCGCAGCCGTTCGGACGGCTGAAGGTCAAGCTCAAGCCCGAGATCATCACGTACCGGCGTGATGGCACCGCGCCGCTGGAAGGGCGTGCGCCGGCAGTCGACCCGGCCACGCTCGCGCGCTGGATCGAGCAGGGCCATGACGACGCCGGGCGCCGTCTCGTCCTGCTCGACACGCGCAATCGCGAGGAGGTCGCCCATGGCACCTTCGCCGGCGCGCTCACGCTGCCCATCGACAACTTCACCGACCTGCCGGCGGCGCTCGAGCCGCATCGCGAATCGCTCGCCGACGCCACGGTGGTGAGCTTCTGCACCGGGGGCATCCGCTGCGAGAAGGCCGCCCTGCACCTGCAGGCCGACGGGATGGCGAACGTCCTGCAGCTCGACGGCGGCATCCTCGGCTACTTCGAGCGCGTCGGCGGCTACGGCTACGCGGGGCGCTGCTTCGTCTTCGACGGCCGCGTGGCGCTCGATCCCGCACTCGCGCCGCTGGTCGACGACGGGGCCTGACGCTTCACCGCGCGTTGCCCGCCGCTGGGGTCCGATAGGCGCCTTCCACGAGGAGCCCCCATGGACCGCCACGACCCGACCTTCCACACCCCCGACCGCGAAGCCGGCCTGGAAAAGCTCCGCGAGCTGATCAAGGGCATGCACGTCGCGATGCTGACGACCCAGGCCGAGGACGGCCGCCTGCTCAGCCGTCCGCTCGGCACGCAGGGCGTCGAGCGCGACGGCGACCTCTGGTTCGTCACCGGCTTCGACAGCGAGAAGGTGCGCGAAATCGAGGCGAATCCGCAGGTCAACGTCGCCTATTCGTCGAAGGACAAGAACACGTACGTCTCGATCGCCGGTCTGGCGGGCATCACGCGCGACCGCGCGACCATCGAGGCGCACTGGACGCCCGCGATGTCGATCTTCTTTCCCGACGGGAAGGACGACCCGAACCTCTGCATGCTGCGGGTGCAGGCGCAGAGCGCCGAGTACTGGGACGGCCCGGGCTCGGCGGCCGGCAAGGCGCTGTACTTCCTGATGACCGCGGTCAACAAGAACCCGGGCAACCTCAGCGAGAACGTGCGTCTCGACCTGCAGTAGGGATAGGCGCGCAGCGTGCCCCGCTATCCGCAGAAGGCGAGGCGCGCGTGCACCTGGGCGGGTCGGGGTACGCAATCCGCGCGGCGGACGCGGAACGGGACATGCCGTGAGCACGCTGTAGCGCGCACGGCACGTCCTCGTCCGGGATGAAGCCGCCGCTCTGCGGAGAGTCCCTAGGGTCGAACATCCATTGCACGCGCCATCCCGCCTGACGGATCGCGTTACGTCCGCGTCGCCACGGCAATACCGGGGGCTGCAGCCAGCAGATCGCGCGGCGAAGGAGGGCCCGCTGCAAGCGCTTCGTTTGCAGCATCCGCGTGACGTAGCGCCCGCTGCTCGGCGGCACCCTGGACCCGGTGATGTCGCGCCGGATGGATCGCCTCGCGCGGCACACCTCGGAAGGCAGCGTTCCGGCGTCACGGTCTTCGCGGCGACGTCGTCCGCCGCGGAGCCCGGGTGATCGCGCCTCGGTCAGCGATCCCGACGGGGCGGCCGGCCGGCGAAGCCGCCGCCGGGCGGCCCGCGACGCGGACCGTCGCCCGGACCGCCACGGCGCGGTCCGTCGGATCCGGGGCCGCTACGCCGCGGCGGTGCGCCGTTGTCGCGGCTGATGCGCAGCTGCTGGCCGGCGACGCGCACGCGTCGCAGGTGCTCCATCACCTCGTGCGGCATGCCCTCGGGGAGGTCGATCAGCGTGAATGCGTCGCGGATGTCGATGCGCCCGATGTAGCGGCTTTCCAGGTCCGCTTCGTTGGCGATCGCGCCGACGATGTTCCCCGGCTTGACGCCGTGCTGGTGGCCGACCTCGATGCGGAAGGTCTCCATGCCCGACTCGGGCGCAGTACGAGGCGCGCGCTCGCGTAGGCGCTCGTCGAAGCCACGCTCGCCGTCGTTCCGTGGCGGGCGCGGTGCACGGTCTTCGAAGCCCGCGCCGGCATCGCGCGGAATCGATGCGCCGTGCTCACCGCGGGGGCGATCGTGCCCCTGCCGCGTGCCCTGATACTCGCGTGGCGCATACGGATGCGACGTGGCGTGGTCGGCCGGAGCACCCGGTCCGCGCTCGATGCGGGGCCGCTCGACGCGGGCATCGGCGCCGGGACGTGGCGCATCGTGGTGGCGCGGGCGCTCCGTGCGCATTTCGCCCGAGGCGCCGCCGCCTTCGTAAGGGCGCGCATTGCCGCGTGCACCGCGGTCCGCGAAGCGGTCGTCGCGCGCCGGGCGGTCGAAGCGCTCGCCGTGCGGCCGGCGATCGTCACGGCCGTGGCGCTCGACGCGGCCGCGGTCCTCACGTGGCGCGGGGCGCTCGCGCAGCGGATCGTTCGCGGTCGGCATCAGCAAGGGCGACTCGCCCTGGAGCAGGCGGGCGAGCGCGGCGGCGATCTCGACCGCCGGCACGTTGCGCTCGTTCTCGAAGCGCTCGATCAGCTCGCGATAGGTGCCGAGGTCGGCCGCTTCCAGCGCTTCCGAGATGCGCGTGAGGAAGCGATCCACGCGGCGCTCGTTCACCGCCTCGATGCTCGGCGCCTCCATCGGCTCGATCGGCTGGCGCGTGGCGCGCTCGATCGCGCGCAGCATGCCGCGCTCGCGGGGCGTCACGAACAGGATCGCCTCGCCGGTGCGACCCGCGCGGCCGGTGCGGCCGATGCGGTGCACGTAGCTCTCGGTGTCGTATGGGATGTCGTAGTTCAGCACGTGCGTGATGCGATCGACATCGAGACCCCGTGCGGCCACGTCGGTCGCCACGAGCACGTCGATGCGGCCGTCCTTGAGCTGCTGGACGATCTTCTCGCGCTGGGCCTGCTGCACGTCGCCATTGAGCGCCGCCGCGGCGATGCCACGTGCGGCGAGCTTCTCGGCGAGCTCCTCGGTGGCGATCTTGGTGCGCGCGAAGACGATCATCGCGTCGAACGTCTCGGCCTCGAGTACGCGCGTGATGGCGTCGAGCTTGTGGTGGCCGCTGACCGACACGAAGCGCTGGCGGATGTTCGCGGCGGTCGTCGTCGTCGACTTGATCGCGATCTCGACCGGATCCTTCAGGTGCGTCTGCGCGATGCGGCGGATCGGCGGCGGCATCGTCGCGGAGAACAGCGCGACCTGCCGCGTGGGTGGGGTGGCGTCGAGCACGGCCTGCACATCGTCGATGAAGCCCATGCGCAGCATCTCGTCGGCTTCGTCGAGCACCAGCACCCGAAGCTCCGAGAGGTCGAGCGTGCCGCGCTTCATGTGGTCGATCACCCGCCCGGGGGTGCCCACGATCACGTGCACGCCACGCTTCAGCGCACTCAGCTGCGGCGCATAGCCCTGGCCGCCGTAGATCGGCAGCACCTGGAAGTCGGGGAGGTAGGTCGCGTACTTCTGGAAGGCCTCGGCGACCTGGATCGCGAGCTCGCGCGTCGGCGCCAGCACGAGCGCCTGCGGCTTGCGGCGGGTCGGGTCGATCTTCGCGAGCACGGGCAGGGCGAAGGCGGCCGTCTTGCCGGTGCCCGTCTGCGCCTGGCCGATGACGTCGCGGCCCTCGAGCAGCGGCGGAATCGTGGCGGCCTGGATCGGCGAAGGCGTCTCGTAGCCGACATCCGCGAGGGCGCGCAGCAGTGGTGCGCCCAGCGCGAGGTCGGAAAAGGTCGGGGGCGTGGGAGCGGAATCGGCGCTCATGCGGGCTCGGGACGACGCGCCGGGCGGGCCGGACGGGGGCGGCAGTGTAGCCGTTCGCCCTTCAATGGCCTGTCGACCCGCGTGCGGCCGGTTCGACGGCGGCTTCAGGCGCGGGGGCTAGCATGCCGACGATGCAGACCATCGATACACACCGCGACGCAGGCATCGGCCGGGCCGCCCCATGAGCCTTGCGGGCCTGCATTTCGACAATCGCTTCGTCGCCGAGCTGCCGGGCGATCCGCGCGAGGACGGCGGCCGCCGCCAGGTGCACGGCGCGGTGTGGTCGAGGGTGGCGCCGACGCCGGTGGCCGCACCCCGCGTGCTGGCGGTGTCCCGCGAGATGCTTGCGGCGCTCGGGCTGTCCGAATCCGACGCGGCGTCGCCGGGGTTCGCCGAGGTCTTCGGCGGAAACGCACTGCTGCCGGGCATGCGGCCGTATGCCGGCAATTACGGCGGGCACCAGTTCGGCCAGTGGGCGGGGCAGCTCGGCGACGGCCGCGCGATCACGCTCGGCGAGGTCGTCAACGCCGCCGGCGAGCGCTGGGAGCTGCAGCTCAAGGGGGCAGGCCCGACGCCGTATTCGCGCACCGCCGATGGCCGCGCGGTGCTGCGCTCGTCGATCCGCGAATTCCTGTGCAGCGAGGCGATGCACCACCTCGGCGTGCCGACAACGCGTGCGCTGAGCCTCGTCGCGACCGGCGACGCGGTGGTGCGCGACATGTTCTACGACGGCCACCCGGCGCCGGAGCCGGGCGCGGTGGTCTGCCGCGTGGCGCCATCGTTCATCCGCTTCGGCCACTTCGAGCTTCCCGCCTCGCGCATGGACCTCGAGCTGCTGCGCCGCCTCGTCGGCTTCTGCATCCGGCGCGATTTCCCGCACCTCGACGCCGACGCCCCCGACGCGGTCGGCACATGGTTCGGCGAGGTGTGCGAGCGCACCGCGGTGATGGTCGGCCACTGGATGCGCGTCGGCTTCGTGCATGGTGTGATGAACACCGACAACATGTCGATCCTTGGCCTGACGATCGATTACGGCCCGTATGGTTGGATCGACAACTTCGACGCGGACTGGACGCCCAACACGACGGACGCGCAGCGGCGGCGCTACCGCTTCGGCCAGCAGGCGGCGGTCGCCTACTGGAACCTCGGGCGCCTCGCTGGGGCGCTGGCACCGCTGTCTGAGGACGTGGCACCGCTGCAGGACGGCCTCGCGCGGTACGTCGCCGCCTACGAGGCCGCCGAGCGCGGCAACGTCGTGGCCAAGCTCGGCCTGCGCGGCTTCGAGGAAGGCGACCTCGAACTTATGGAAGACCTCCAGGCCTGGATGCAGGCGACCGAGGTCGACATGACGCTGTTCTTCCGGGGGCTCGGCGAACTCGACCCGGCGAACGCGCCGCCCGATGCGCTCGAGCCGGCGTTCTACGACGCCGCCAAGCGCGCCGAAGGCGAGCCGGCCCTGCGGGCCTGGCTTGCGCGCTATGCCGCGCGCATTGCACGGGACGGCGGCGATCCGGAGGAACGGCGGCTGCGCATGCACCGCGCGAACCCGCGCTACGTGCTGCGCAACTACCTCGCGCAGCAGGCCATCGATCGCGCGGCGGGCGGCGATGCCTCGGGCATCGCCGAGCTGCTCGACGTCATGCGGCGCCCGTATGACGAGCAGCCGGGGCGAGACGCCTTCGCCGCGCGCCGGCCGGACTGGGCGCGCGTCAAGGCCGGGTGCTCGATGCTGTCCTGCAGCTCCTGAGCCGCGCGGCGCTTGCTGCGGGTTTGCGGCGCGATGGTGCCTCCTGCCGCCGGCGACAGGTGCGTATCGGGACCCGAACGGCGCATTCGCCATTCGCGATCCGCGATCCGCGGTCGGCGCCGCGCGTGCCCATCGACGTCGCCGCCCGGCAGCCGGGCGACCTCATCACGCACACCGTCGCTTCACCGGCGTCGGCGGAGGCTCGCGGGAAACTGTGGAGTCGTCACCATGCGAACGTCCCTCCCGCGCGTCGTGCGCGTCGTCCTTGCCACGCTGCTCCTGGCTGTCCTCACGGCGTGCGCGACCGGCTATCCGGGCGCGGGCGGCCCCTACGGCGGCTATCCCGACCGTGGACAGACCGGTCGCGACGTGACCGGCAGCGTGGACGGCTTCGATCCATCGACCGGTCGGCTGTGGATCACCACCGACGGCTACGGCAGCTACGGCAGCCGGGTGGAACTCCAGCTCGACCGCGCCACGCGTACCTACTACGGCGGCCGCGAGGTCGATGCGTCGGGCCTCGAGCGCGGCGACGTGGTCCGCGTCCAGGTCGACGACGACGGGCGCCAGCTGCGGGCGCGCACGATCGAGGTCCTGCGCAATGTGCGCGACGGCGGCGCCTCGCCCGGCTACGGCGGCGCGTATGGCGCGCCGGCCGCGCTGGAAGGCGCGGTCCGCCGCGTCGATCTTGGTCGGGGGCTCCTCGAGATCACCCGCGGCGGATACGCCGGCAGCGTGGAGCGCGTCTACTTCGACGGCCGCACGCGCTTCGACTACCGCGGCCAGCCGGTGCGTCCGGAGCAGCTCGAGAGCGGCGACCTCGTGCGCATCGACGGGCGCCCGTCGCAGGACGGCTGGTACGCCGACACGGTCTGGGTGACCGTCGACGCCCGATCGCGCTGACCGCGCGCCGTACAATGGTCGGATGCCCCTGATCACTCTCCAGGCGGTCGACTTCAGCGTCGGCGGCCCGCTCCTGCTGGACGCCGTCCAGCTCTCCATCGACCCCGGCGAGCGCATCGCGGTCATCGGCCGTAACGGCGCCGGCAAGTCCACGCTGCTCAAGCTCATCGCCGGCGAGCTCACGCCCGACGACGGCGAGATCCGCTGCGAGGACGGCGTGCGTGTCGCCCGGCTCGAGCAGGAAGTGCCTGCGAACACGGCCGGCGACGTCTTCGACGTGGTCGCCGGCGGGCTCGGCGAGCAGGGCGCGCTGCTCGCGCAGTTCCACCACCTGATGCACGACGAGGCTGCAGACCCCGCCGCGATGGCCGACGTGCAGGCCCGCATCGAGGCCGCAGGCGCCTGGTCGCTCGACCAGCGCGTGACCGAAACGCTGACGCGCCTCTCGCTCGACGGCGACCTGCCATTCGCCGGGCTTTCCGGCGGCATGCGGCGCCGCGTGATGCTGGCGCGCGCGCTCGTCTCTTCGCCGGACGTCCTGCTGCTCGACGAGCCCACCAACCACCTCGACATCGAGTCGATCGACTGGCTCGAGGGCTTCCTCAAGGGCTGGCGCGGCACGCTCGTCTTCATCACCCACGACCGACGCTTCATGCGTGCGCTCGCCACGAGGATCGTCGAGATCGATCGTGGGGCGCTCACCAGCTGGCCGGGCGACTTCGACAACTACCTGCGCCGTCGCGAAGAGCGCCTGCACGCCGAAGCGCAGGAGAACGCGCGCTTCGACAAGCTGCTCGCGCAGGAAGAGGTCTGGATCCGGCAGGGCATCAAGGCCCGCCGCACCCGCGACGAGGGCCGCGTGCGTCGCCTGAAGGCGATGCGCGACGAGCGCGCGCAGCGGCGCGACCTCACCGGTCGGGTTCGCATGGAGACCGCGAATGCCGATGCGTCCGGCCGCAAGGTCATCGAGGCGAAGGACGTCTCCGTGGCGCTCGGCGGGCGCTCGCTGCTCACCGCGTTCTCGACCACGATCTTCCGCGGCGACCGCATCGGCCTGATCGGCCCCAACGGCAGCGGCAAGACCACGCTGCTGCGCACGTTGCTGGGCGAGCTCGCCCCGGACGCGGGCGAGGTGCGCACCGGCAGCGGCCTGGAGATCGCCTACTTCGACCAGTACCGCGCCACGCTGCGCGAGGACTGGAACGCGATCGAGAACGTCGCCGAGGGCCGCGAGTTCATCGAGCTCAACGGCAAGCGCAAGCACGTGATCGGCTACCTGCAGGACTTCCTGTTCACGCCGGAGCGCGCGCGTGCGCCGATCACGCGCCTTTCCGGGGGCGAGCGCAACCGCCTGCTGCTCGCACGCCTGTTCGCCCGCGCCTCGAACCTGCTGGTGATGGACGAGCCGACCAATGATCTGGACGTCGAGACGCTCGAACTGCTCGAGGAACTGCTTGGCGACTACCCCGGCACGCTGCTGCTCGTCTCGCACGATCGCGACTTCCTCGACAACGTCGTGACATCGACGCTGGTGATGGAAGGCGAGGGCGTCGTCGGCGAATACGTCGGCGGCTACAGCGATTGGCTGCGCCAGCGCGCCGCGCCGCGCGCGGACTCCAAGCCGAAGGCTGCCCCAGCGGCGATGGCGTCGGCGTCGACCACCGCTGCCGCACCGGCCCCGAAGCGCAAGCTCAGCTACAAGGAATCGCGCGAGCTCGAGCAGCTGCCCGCGCGCATCGAGGCGCTCGAAGCACGGCTCGCACTGCTCACCGAGGCGCTCGCCGACCCGGCGTTCTACCAGCGCGACCCAGGCATGATCACCGCGCACAATGCGGAGATGGCCAACGCGCAGTCCGAGCTCGATGCTGCGTACGCGCGCTGGTCTGAACTCGACGCCTGAGCCCATGGACCGCCGGCTTGCATGCATCGCCGCCGTGAGGCTCGTCGCGCTCGCGGCGGGCATCCCGGCATGGCACGCCGCACGCTCGTAGGCCTAAACGACGGGCAGCGGGCGCTCGCCGTTGGCCATACGGTGACCGTGGACGACGCGAGCACGATCATTCCCACCCGGCGCGGGAAGGGCCGTCGACCGGCACTTCCCCGCGCCGATGATGGAGCTGTCGTTCGGCGATGCCCGCGGCCGCGAGGGTCGACGGCCGGAACCAAATGGCGTGGCTCGTCGTGCCGCAGGTCGGGTTTTCGCTGCTGTATTTCGCCGTTGGGCCGGAGCGCATGCTGCAGTGGAGGGCTCCGTGCCCGCCGCGGCTTGACGTCGCGCAGGCGCGGGCACTCATCGACGATTGCGAGCGCGACCCGGCAAACGTCGCGTGCGTGCTGTGGGTGTGGCCGCGATCACGCGCGACGATGGGGCCCACGCCCCGAGCGGTCGGCTGCCGTCGCGCTGGCGCCAGGTGATCAGACGTCCGGCGTATAGCCGGGTGCCGCGTCCGCGCCGCCGCCGAACAGGAACTTCTCCATCTGCTCGGCGAGATACGCGCGGTGCTGCGGGTTCATCGGCGACAGCCGGTTCTCGTTGATCAGCATCGTCTGGTGCGCGAGCCACGCCGCCCACGCCTGCTTGCCCACCGAGGCATGCACGCGGCGCCCGAGCTCGCCCGGCCAGGGAATGTAGTCGAGCGCTTCGTCCTCGCGGCCGAGCCAGGCGCAGTCCACGGTGCGGGGCATGTCAGGTCTCCAGGAGGCGTTCGAGCAGGCTGCGGACCGGCGCCGGGATGCCGAGCCCGGCGATCGCGGCGCGATCGACCCAGCGCATGTCGTCATCGGCGACCGCGGCCGGCGTGCCGGTGGCATGCAGGCGCGGGCGCAGGGTGAGATGGTAGTGCGAGAAGCCGTGCTGCACGTCGTCGAGCCACATGAGCTCACGTGCCGCCACCGCATGGCGCGCGAGCCACGCATCGGCGGCGGCTTCGTCGTCGAACTGGGGCAGTGACCACAGCGAGGCCCAGACGCCGACAGGCCCACGACGCTGCAACAACAGGCGGCCTTCGGCATCGCGCAGCGCTAAGAGCACCGCCGAGCGCCGCGGCAACACCTTCGCTGGCCGCGGGGTGGGCAACTCGCCCTGTCGGCCTTCGAGCCGCGCGACACAGATGTCCTGCAACGGGCAGATGACGCAAGCGGGGCGGCGCGGCGTGCAGAGTGTCGCGCCGAGGTCCATCTGCGCCTGCGTGTAGTCCGCGATGCGCGCGTCCGGAAGTGCCGGGTCGTCGACATGCTGCTGCGCGAAGGTCCACAGCCGGCGCTCGACAGCCGGCGTGCCGGGCCAGCCTTCCACCGCATGCACGCGCGCGAGCACGCGCTTGACGTTGCCGTCGAGGATCGCGTGGCGGTCGTTCCAGGCCTGCGCGGCGATGGCGGCCGCCGTGCTGCGGCCGATGCCGGGCAGCGAGGCGAGCGCGGCCACATCGCGCGGCAGCTCGCCGCCGTGGCGCGCCATGCACAGTTGCGCCGCCGCATGCAGATTGCGCGCGCGGGTGTAGTAACCGAGGCCCGACCACAGTGCGAGCACGCGGTCCAGCGGCGCGTGCGCGAGCGATGGCAGGTCGGGCAGGGCGTCGACGAAGCGATGGAAGTACGGGATCACCGTCGCGACCTGCGTCTGCTGCAGCATCACTTCCGACAGCCAGACGCGGTACGGCGTGCGCGGATGCTGCCACGGCAGGTCGTGCCGGCCGGATGTATCGAACCAGGCGAGCAGGCGCGTTGCGAACGACGGCGTTGCATCCGTCACGGCGTGACCGTCACTTCGACGCCCTCGAGCGTCGCACCCGGAATCTCGAGCCGCGGCGTCGACACGCGGCCGGCGATCGGCGGAATCGGCGTGCCGCCAGGCGGCGCGTCGATCCATTCGAGCACGTCGGGCAGGCGGAACGCCCCGTCGAAGACCGAGCGACGATCGCGCAGTTCGAGATCGGTGCGGCCCGAAAAGTCGATCGGTCCGGTGTACGCGAGGTGCATCGGCAGGGGGCCGCGCGGCCGGCCCAGGGGCTCGGGCAGCGCAGGCCAACGCGACGGCCAGCGCGCGAGCGCGCCATCGGCCTCGATCGTGAGCGCGCGGGACCAGGTGATGCGTCCTGTGGCGTCGAGGTCGGGTAGTTCCCGGCCCTGCCGAAGCGCGATGCCGATCGGCTCCAGCACGAGGCCGTCCTCGAAACGCGCCCGCCCGGCAAGGCCGAAGGCGAACGGCAGGCGCGTCGCCGCCTTCGCGTAGTGCGCCCGCGCGCCCAGGCGCAGCCCGTGGAGCGTGAGCTGCCGATCGAGCTGCGGCCGCCCCGAAAGCCGGACGTGCATCGGCAGCCTCCAATCGGGCCGTTCCACCGTCACGCCGCCCACCACACCGAGTCCCGCGCCCGCTTTCGGACGCATGACCGTGGCGCGCACGTCGAAGGGAATCCGCGTCGTCCCGGCGACGACGCGCCCGGCCGCATGCACCCGCAACGGACGATCGGGCGCGAGCTGCGGGACGTCGAGGTCGACGCCTTCGAGCTGCCACCCGTCGGCGACGAGCGACCCGCCGCGTACGACGAAGCCGTCGGTGAGGCGCGGCACGCGGCTTTCAGTGGACTTCGGGCGCGTGGCGAGCCAGCGCTGCAAGGCGGCGAGATCGATCTCCGGGCGGTCGAGCTCGACGCGATGCACCACGAGGTCGCGCCCGCGCGATCGCAACGTGGTCCACGGCAGCGCGAGGAGGATGCGCTTCGCGCGCAGCACGGCGGTTCCATCACCGGGGCGCTTCGCCACGACGTCTCGCAGCACCAGTTGCGGACGGCCACGCAGCGTGTAATCGGTCACGCCTGCCGCAGTGATCTCGAGCCCGAGTGCGCGGCCGGTCTGCGCGAGCACGAGGCGCGCGACCTGCTCGGGGCGCGACGCCCAGCGCGCGAGCCCTGCGATCGCACCGATGATGAGCACCACGACGAGCAGGACGACGCGACGCCGCGAGCGGCGCTGCGGCGCGCGGAGATCGAGGTCGTCGTCGCCGGCGGTCATCCGCCGCCCAGCGACTCCGGCAGCAGCGCGTCGACGAAGGCGGCGGCGTCGAAGACGCGCAGGTCCTCGGGGCGCTCGCCGATGCCGGCGAAGCGGATCGGGATCCCGAACTCGCGGGCGAGCGCGAAGACCACGCCGCCCTTCGCCGTGCCGTCGAGCTTGGTGACGACCAGACCCGTCACCCCGACCGCGGCATGGAACTGGCGCAGCTGCGAGAGCGCGTTCTGGCCGGTCGTGCCGTCGATCACCAGCAGCACCTCGTGCGGCGCGGCCGCGTCGAGCTTCTGGATCACGCGTCGGATCTTGCCGAGCTCCGCCATCAGGCCCTGCTGTGTATGCAGGCGGCCGGCGGTATCGGCGATCAGCACCTCCGTGCCGCGCGCCTTCGCCGCCTGCAGGGCATCGAAGGCGACCGACGCCGCGTCGGCATTCTGCCCCTGCGCGACGACCTGCACGCCGTTGCGCTCGCCCCAGGCCTGCAGCTGCGCGACCGCTGCGGCGCGGAACGTGTCGCCGGCGGCGAGCATCAGCGTGCGGCCCTCGTCGCGGAAGCGGCGCGCGAGCTTGCCGATGGTCGTCGTCTTGCCGACGCCGTTCACGCCGATCGTCAGGATCACGAACGGACGCACGCCGCGGTCGATCACCAGCGGCTTCGCCACCGGTTCGAGCATGGCGAGCAGGTCGGCGCGCAGCGCGGCCAGCAGCGCGTTCGCATCGGCGAATTCGCGGGCCTTCATGCGCCGGCGCAGGCGCTCCACGAGCTCCGTCGTGGCGGTCACGCCGACGTCCGCGGTGATCAGCGCTGTCTCGATCTCGTCGAGCAGGTCGTCGTCGAGCTTCGGGTTGCGCGCGAACAGGCCGGTGATCGAGCGCGTGAGCGCATTGCCACGCAACCGGTCGAGCCAGCCGCGCCGTCCGGCCGCAGCGGCAGGCGCGGTGCTGCCCGAATCGAGGTCGGCGTTGTCGCCCTGGGCGGCCGGAGGCGCCGGTGTGAACGGTTCCGGCGCCGATACGTTGGCGCTCGCAGGGGCGGTGGCCGAGGCATCTACCAACGGCGTCTGCGAGGCTGATGCGTCGGAATGCGCGACTGCCGCCGGGGCTGAGGCCGCAGCAGGGGCGCGTCCAAGGAAGGCGTTGACCGCCCGTGTGCTCGCCGACTCCGCGTGCTCGATCGCGACCCCGGGCGGGGTGGGTGGAACGGGCGACACGACCGGGGTCGCGGCCTCGTGCACCGGGGTGCCGAACGCGGTGAACTCGAGCGCGGGCGCGTCGGAAGGCGGAGGAACCGGCGGATCGGCATCGACCGGCGCGTCGGGCTGGGTCGCAGGACGAAGCGCGGATTCGGTCTCCACGACCGACGTCGCGGCGTCGTCGTCCGCAGCCACGCCCGGCGCATCGGGCTGCTGCGCGCCGGGGAACGCGGCGGCCAGCTCTTCGACCGAGAGGCGGCGCTCGCTCCCGTCAGGCTTCTTGCGTCGGAAAAAACCCAGCATGGCGCGCGTCGGAATGGGGGAAAATGGGCGCGACATGCTAGCACCGGCCCAGCCCCGCCCCCGATGAACAGCCCGCACGGCAGGATCCGAATCATCGGCGGCCACTGGCGCGGGACGCGCCTCGACGTGCCTGCCTCGCCCGGGCTTCGGCCCACGTCCGACCGCGTGCGCGAGACGCTGTTCAACTGGTTGATGCCGTACCTGCCGGGCGCCCGGGTGATCGACGTCTTCGCGGGCACCGGCGCGCTGGGGCTCGAGGCCCTGTCGCGTGGCGCGGCCGAGGCGGTGCTGCTCGAGCGCGATCCCGCGCTCGCCGCCGCGCTCGCCTCCACGCTCGCGCGCCTTCCGGATGCACAGGGCGGACGCGTGGTGCGCAGCGATGCGCTCGCCTGGCTGGGCACGTATGCCGGCGCGCCCTTCGACATCGCCTTCGTCGACCCGCCGTTCGGCGCATCGATGTGGCGCGACGTTTGGCCGGCGCTCGCCCCCCGGCTGGCGCCGGGGGCGCTGGTGCACGTCGAGGCGCCGCACGGCGCCGATGCCGCGGTGCCGGCCGACTGGTCGCTGCATCGCGAGGGTCGAACCCGCGAGGTCCGGCATGCGCTCTACCGCGTGCCGGCCGCATCGGCGCCCGCTGCTACACTCGGCCCCGACCGGGCGGCCGGGGAGCCGCCCACAGCACAGTGAGCCCGATGAGCGCGGCCCGACACCGCACCGCCGTCTACCCCGGCACGTTCGACCCGATCACCAACGGTCATATCGACCTGGTGGACCGGGCCGCGCCGCTGTTCGATCGCCTGATCATCGGCGTGGCCGAAAGCCCGTCGAAGGGGCCGTCGATCCCGCTCGACGTGCGCGTGGGCCTCGCCCGCGAGGCCGTCGCGCACCACCCCCACGTGGAAGTGCAGGGCTTCGACTGCCTGCTCGCGCATTTCGTGCGCGACATCGGCGCCGGCGTGCTGCTTCGCGGCCTGCGCGCGGTGTCGGACTTCGAATACGAGTTCCAGCTGGCGAGCATGAACCGCCATCTGATCCCCGAGGCCGAAACGCTGTTCCTCACTCCCGCGGAGCAGTACGGCTTCATCTCTTCATCGCTGGTACGCGAGATCGCCCGCCTCGGCGGGGACGTCTCGGGCTTCGTGCCGCCGGCGGTAGCCTCCGCGCTGCAGGCCCACTGGCAGCGCAACTGACGAACCCACCGAGGACATCATGAAGACCACCCACCTGCTGCTCGTCGCCGCGCTGAGCCTCCCGTTCGTCGCCGGCTGCAAGAAGGACGAGGCGCCGACCACGAACGCCGCGACCCAGAAGGCCGCCGTCGCCAAGCCGACCAGCAACGACGAGAACGCCTGGAACGCGTACCTGACCGACGTGATCCAGCGCAATGCCGACGGCGCGCTGAGCATCTACGGCTACACGCTGCCCGCGGCCGACTCCCCGGACTTCCAGGGCGCCTACGACCGCCAGCTCGAGAAGGCGCTCGGCGACGTGCAGCGCGGCGGCGTGGAAGGCACGCTGCTCGCGTTCGGCTCGCCGGATTCCGCGAAGAGTGCCGATCTGGCCGCCGCCGCGTTCGCGAAGGCCGCACCGAGCTCGATGAAGGGCGTGAAGGTGCTGTTCGTCGGCGATGCCGCCGACCAGGCGCGCGTCGAGGCGGCGGTGAAGCCGTCGGGCGCGACGTTCCAGTTCGTCGAAGCCAAGTAATCCCGCGCCACCGCGGTCCTGCACGGCCGGCGAACTGCCGGCCGTGTTCGTTTCCGGTGCCCGGCGCCATGCCGTCGCGGGCGACGCTTCGGCCCACTCTCGGCCGCCTGCGGTCGCTGCGGGCCGGCGGCGCCTTCGCGGCGCCGGGCGTCCCGGCAACGGAAGCCGGCGTATCGCCCGCGTCAGCATCGCGACGGCGGACAGGTGCGACAATGAGGACCCGGCTCGAAGCCCGGCCTCCATGTCGCTCAAGATCAACGAACTCTGCGTCAACTGCGACGTCTGCGAGCCCGCCTGCCCGAACCAGGCGATCTCGCAGGGCGAGGTCATCTACGTGATCGATCCCGCGCGCTGCACGGAGTGCGTCGGGCATTTCGACGAGCCGCAGTGCGTGGTGGTGTGCCCGGTCGAATGCATCGACCCGGACCCTGCGATTCCCGAATCCCGCGACGAGCTGCTCGCCAAGGCCATCCGCCTGGCCGGCGGCTCGCTGGAGCCTGCCTGATGCGCCTCGTGCCGACCGTCGCCGTCGTCGTACTTTCGCTCGGATTCGTCCTGCCTGCCGCGGCGAAGGACACGCGCCGCGTGGACGCCCGCCCGCCCACCGCAGTCATCGCGAGCGCGCATGCGCTGGCGACCGACGCCGGCCTCGAGGTGCTGCGCGACGGCGGGAATGCGTTCGACGCCGCGGTGGCGGTGTCCGCCGTGCTCTCGGTGGTCGAGCCGGTCAGCTCGGGCCTCGGCGGCGGCGGCTTCTTCCTGCTGCACGACGCCCGGCGCGGGCGCGATGTCTTCGTCGATGCACGCGAAGTGGCGCCGGCATCGGTCACGCCGGAAAGTTATCTCGACGCCAGGGGCGCGCTCGATCGGGATCGCGCCACCAACGGCCCCTGGTCGGCCGGCATCCCGGGCCTGCCGGCCGCGTTCGTCCATCTGGCCGGCAAGTACGGGCGCCTGCCGCTCGCGAAATCGCTGGCGCCCGCGATCCGCATCGCGCGCGACGGGTTCCCGGTCTACGAGCGGCTCGCCGACGGCTACCGCAGCCGCGCGAAGGTGATGGAGCGCTACGCCGGCACGCGCGAGGTCTTCCTCGCCGACGGCGATGCGCCCGAAGTCGGCGAGTTGCTGGTGCAGCCCGATCTCGCGCGCACGCTCGAGGCGCTCGCCAAGCACGGCTTCGACGGCTTCTACCGCGGCGACGTCGCGCGCCGGCTGCTCGAAGGAGTGGAGGGTGAGGGCGTGCGCTGGACCGCGCAGGATCTCTCCGGCTACCGCGTCAAGGAGCGCGAACCGCTGCGGTTCGAATACGACGGCTGGCAGGTGGTGACGGCGCCGCCGCCGTCGTCCGGTGGCATCGCGCTCGCGCAGATGCTGCAGATGCTCGAGCCGTGGGACCTCGCGAAGCTCCCGGAGGCGCAGCGCGTGCACCTCACCGTCGAGGCGATGCGCCGCGCATACCGCGACCGCACGTTCTATCTGGGCGATCCCGATTTCGTGCGCGTGCCGTCGACGCTGCTCGCGAGCGCCGAATACGCCGCGGGCCAGCGCTCCACGATCCACCCCGAGAAGGCGACGCCGAGCGCGATGCTGTCCGGCGCGCCGACGCCGCTCGAAGACGAGGAGACCACGCACTTCTCGATCATCGATGCCGAGGGCAATCGCGTCGCGGCCACGCAGACCGTCAACCTCACCTACGGCTCGGGCTTCATCCCGCGCGGCACGGGCGTGCTGCTGAACAACGAGATGGACGACTTCGCGTTGCGCCCGGGCACGCCGAACGCCTTCGGCGTGATGGGCTACGAGGCGAACGCACCGAAGCCCGGCAAGCGCATGCTGAGCTCGATGACGCCGACGTTCCTCGTCTCCGACGAGAAGGTGGCGGTGCTCGGCACGCCCGGTGGCAGCCGCATCATCACCATGGTGCTGCTCGGGATCCTCGGCTATGCGGACGGCCTCTCGCCGCAGCAGGTCGCGGCGCTGCCGCGCTACCACCACCAGTGGCTGCCGGATGCGGTGCAGACGGAGACGTCGGCGCTGCCGGACGCGACGCTCGCCGCGCTTCGCGCGATGGGCCACACGATCGCGACTCCGCCGGCGGCGACCGACGGCCGCGGCTCGAGCCATGTCTGGGGCAACCTGCAGACGGTGCAGTGGGACCGCGCGAAGGGCACGGTCGAAGGCGGCAGCGATCCGCGCAATCCCGTGGGGACTGCTCGAGTGCTCGAGCCACGGCGGACCCGGTGAGCGGCGCGTCGGTGTCGTCGCGACGTGAGGCCTTGCTGAGCGTTTCCTACAGCCGTTGACGTGACTGTCCCTCCGGGGGCTCTAGGTTTGGAACGCGACGCAGGTCGCACTTTTCGAACCGACTGGAGACCCCACGCATGAAGAAGACCCCCGCCACTACCGCACTCGCGCTTTCGCTCTTCCTCGCCACGGCGGCCGCGCCGGTTCTCGCGCAGGACGCCAATGACGGCCGCGCCGATCGCGCCGATGCCGTGGACACCCGCGACGACGACGACGGCTTCGACTGGGGCCTTCTCGGTCTCCTCGGCCTGCTCGGCCTGATGCCGCGCAAGCGCCACACCGTTGTTCACCACGACACGAATCGCACCGGGACGACGGGTACGACCGGCACCAACCGGTAATCCGCGCCCATCGGTCCGGACGGCGGCTGCATCGGCCAATGCAGCCGCCGTTTTCGTTTGTGGTTCGCGCGCGTGTCGTCTGCAGGCGCAGATCGGATGACTCGGTGTAACCGGGTGCGAAGAAGAAGGGTGGCTTGTACGCGGGCGAGCCATCGACGCTGCCGACGCACGAAGCGCCGCGGGTCGGAGGCGCGGCGCCCCGGTGGTCACCCGCCCTAGTCGGGACATAGTGAGCGGTTCGACGGCGGCCGCGCTGCAGACCGGCGCTAACGGGTCTGTGACGCGAGCAGCCCGCACCGACGCGCCCGCAAAAAAAAAGAAGCCCGCCTTGCGGCGGGCTTCCCGGCTCCAGTACAGGGGAGGACTAGAGGCCGTAGGCGTTGTAGAGGCGGCTCGCCGCGGCTGCATAGGCACCGCGGGTTACCGTCTGCGACGGATCGAAGTAGGCCTGGATCGTCGGCTGCAGGTCGAACGGCCCCTGCGTGACAGCGAAGCGCGCGTTGATCAGACCGAGGTCCAGCGCGTACTGCACATAGCCGCGCAGGCTCGCGGGGATCGCCGCCGCATCCGCGACCACGATGCGCTTGCCGTCGTAGAGCGCGGTCACGTCGCCGGTGAACGACGAGGCTTCCGCCTGCAGGCCCAGGCTCTGCACGAGCGAGTAGGCGAGCGAGACGCGCGTGACCGCGTCGTTCGGCCGGAACGTGGTCCCCAAGCGGCCCATGACGCCGGACTGCCGATGCGAGAGGTCGCGCTGCGCCGCGCCATTGGCCGTCACCGCTTCCGCCGCCGCCGCGACCGGATGCGCCGTGCCGAGGTCCGTGAGCGTCGAACCGCCGCCGACCGGCTTGTACTGCCGCACGCCGGCGCCCATCGTCAGGAAGTCGGCGAGCTGGCCGCGGGTGAGTATCGCGTCCGGCTGGAAGCGCCCGTCCGCACCGCTGTCGACGAGGCGGCGCGAGACGCCGAACTCGATGAAGCCGCGCGCCGGGTGGCCCGCCACGTCGTTGAGGCCGGTGTAGCCGTCGGTGCGGAGCTGCTTGACGTTGACCGTTACCGTGCCCGGCACGCCGTAGCCGTTGGTCACGCCCGCCGGATCGAGGTTGTTGCCGGAGACCGAGCCGACGCCGCGCACCGTGAGCGTCCACGTGCCCGGCACGCCCGGCGCGGACACCGCGATGTTCTGGCCCAGCACCGGCAACGCGATCGACGAGCCATAGCGCTTGCCGTTCGGGTCGGTGAGCGAGATCGCGACGGTGTTCTCGCCGACATTCGCGCGCGCGGCGACGAGCGAGATGCCCTCGGCGACGTTGAACTGCACCGACTCGGTCGGGCCGACCGGGCTGAAGTCGATGTCGTAGTCCTGGCTGCCGGCGGTGGACACCAGTGCATTGGCATGGAACGTGCGGGTCGCGTTCACCGTGCTGCCGAACGTGCCCTTGCCCAGCACGCTCTGCACCGCCGCGTACGCATTGACGTAGCCCGCGCCGACTTCCCATGACTCGTGGCCGGGGATGTTGGTGGCCGTCTCCTGCAGCACGCGCTTCACGTCGCGCCAGTCCATTCCGGGGTTGGCCTCGAGCATCAGCGCGACGACGCCGGAGACGTGCGGCGCGGCCATCGAGGTGCCCGACATGATGGTGTAGTAGGGCGCGAGGCCGGTGCCGAGCGCCGCGGCGTCCGCGTCGATCGACGTCTTGTCGAGCGCGCCGAGCGAGGCGCGGGCCGAGGCGATGTCCACGCCGGGCGCGGTAACCGTCGGGCGGTCCTCCCACGTGTAGGTCACGCCGTCCACTTCGACCTGGCCGCCGCGGCCCTTCTCGCCACGTGAGGAGAACGTCGCCAGCCGGCCCTGCTTGTCGCCCGCCGCGACGGTGACCACCCACGGCGCCTTCTTGAAGTTACCGGTGATCGTGCCTTCGCCGGAGCCGGAGTTGCCGGCCGAGAACACCACCACCACGCCGCGGTCGGCGAGCTTCTTGGTCGCGACGTTGGTCGGATCGTCCGGATCGAACGCGGTGCCGGTGTCGCCGGTGTTGCCGAACGAGTTGGAGATGACGCGGATGTTGTACTGCGCCTGGTGCGTCAGCGCGTAGTCGAAGCCGCCGATCGTGTCGAGGATGAAGAGACCCGCGCCCGACCCGTAGCCGATGATGCCGGCGCCCGGCGCGACGCCTTCCATCGACGCGCCCGGCGAACGCGCGCCGTTGCCGCCGATGATGCCCGCCACATGCGTGCCGTGGCCGCCGCCGAGGTCGGTGTTCGCCACGCCCTCCTGGTAGGTGATCGGCAGCATCGAATCGAGCGAGTACAGGTTCGTCTGCGCGAGCACGTTCTGGCGCGTGTGCTCCGGGAAGGCGAGGTCGGCATGCGTGCCGTCCACGCCCGAGTCGTTGACCACCACGCTGAGCCCGCGGCCGGTGACCGGCAGGCCATTGATGCGCATCGCGCTGTCGGTGCGCAGGCGGTCGACACCCGTGAGCGCGGTGGCCTCCCGGTTCTCGAGCTGCAGGGGCGCATTGAGCCAGACCGAGCGCACCTCGGGCATCGCGAGCAGCGAGCGGATCTGCGCGGGCGTGGCGACCACGCCGGCGATCGGCAGCGAGCGCATGGTCACGCCCTTCAGGCCGAGTGCGGCGAGCTTGGCGCGCTGCGCGTCGGTCACCGGGGAGGTGCCGTTGAAGGTGACGATGACTTCGAGCGAATCCGTTGCGGCGAGCGTCGGCAGCACGGCTTCCAGCTGCCGGTCGAGGCGGCGTGCCTCGGCGATGAAGGGGGTGGCGATGATCGCGGCAGCGAGCAGGCTGGCGCGGATTCGGGAACGACGGAGCATCGACATGGCGTATGTCTCGGAAGGGGGATGATTCCGCCACCGAGCATCGTCTGCGCCGCCGTCGTGACCTATCCGGTCTGCACCCCAGGGGGCATCGGGGAAATCCCCCATTCGCCGGCGTCTTGTCGATGCCGCGTGAGGCTCAGTCGAGCAGGCCCTTGCGCAGCGCGTAGCGCACGAGCTCGGCGGTATTGCGCACGCCGACCTTGTCCAGCACGCGGGCCCGATGGTTCTCGGCCGTCTTCGCGCTGATGTCCAGCTTGCGCGCGATCTCCTTCGTCGTCAGGCCCTCGGCGATCAGGTGGAAGACCTCGCGCTCGCGCGTGGTGAGCCGCCCGTAGGGATCGTCGAGCGTGCGCTCGGGATGCTGGAGCTGCTGCGCGAGCGTGCGCGCCGCCTGCGGCCCGAAGTGCCCACGGCCGGCGTGCAGGTTGCGAACCGCGGCGAGAAGCTCGGCGGAGGCGCTGTCCTTGACGAGGTAACCCGACGCGCCCGCCCGCACGGCCTGCAGCACATACTCGTCCTCCTGGTGCATGGTCAGCACGAGCACGCGCGTGTCCGGCAGCGCCTCGCGCAGGCGACGCACGACCTCGATCCCGTTGAGGCGCGGCATCGAGAGGTCCGCGACGACGATGTCCGGCCGCACCGCGAGCGCCTTCTCGACGGTATCGATGCCGTCGGCCGCCTGGGCGACGACGACCACGTCGCCCTCCGCCTGCAGCAGGCCGACGAGGCTCTCGCGCACGAGGGTGTGGTCGTCGGCGATCAGGATGCGGATGGGCGGCATGGCCCCAACCCTGCGGGGCCGGGCGCGTCGGCGTCAAGCCGGCTCAGGCGGGGAGCGGCACCACCGCGCGCAGGCGCGTACCGCTGCCGGGCGAGGAGTGCACGTCGAGCGTGCCCTGGAACAGACGCAGCCGCTCGCGCATGCCCGACAGGCCGCTGCCGCCCGCGCGCTCGGCGGGATCGAAGCCGACGCCGTCGTCGACCACCTGCAACTGCAAGCGAGCGTCGCGCTCCACCACGCGCAGCAGCACGCTGCGCGCCCGCGCATGCTTGGCGATGTTGTTGAGCGCCTCCTGCGCGACGCGGAAGAGCAGCGTCTCGTACTCGCCGTCCAGCGCGGGCAGGGGCTCGACTTCGATCGCCACCGCGATCCCCGCCGACTCGCCGACGCTGCGGCCGAGCGAACGCAGTGCGGGCTCCAGGCCCAGGTCGTCGAGGATGGTCGGCCGCAGCAGGCGCGAGAGCTCGCGGGTGTCCTCGAGCGTGTGCGCGCAGAGATCGATCGCCGCATCGAGGCCCTCGCGGAGCGCGGGATCCACCGAGGGCGCGTCGCGCAGTTGCGCGAGGCGATGCTTGAGCGCGGTGAGGTTCTGGCCGACGCCGTCGTGCAGCTCGCGCGCGAGGCGGCGACGCTCGTCCTCCTGCACGCGCAGCACCGAACGGCCGAGGCGCCGGAACTCGCGTTCGTTGGCTTCCAGGCGCTGCAGGAGCGATTCGTAGCGATCGGTGGGGCTCATGGGGTCCGTCCCTGCTGGGCCACCGCCTGCGCGCGCAGCGGGGGCGGTATCGATGCCGCGAGCGCCTCAGCGGCCTCGCGTCTGGCGCGATCCGCATCGTCCGCGCCGAGGCGGTCGCCGGATGCGCGCAGCGCCTCCGCACCGGTGGCGTGGAGCCGCGCCGCCCCCGGCGGATGCGCGTCGCGCAGGAGCGCGCGGGCTTCGCGGTAATGCGCGACGGCCGCCGCTGTGTCGCCGCGCGCCATCGCTGCCGCGGTCGCGACCTCCAGCCACTCCAGCCGCAGCCCGGCATTTCCCAGCGCCGCGGTCGCGCGGTCGAGCGCGGCGGCGTCGGCGCTGCCGATGCGCGCGCGGAGCAGGTCCAGCTCGAGCTGCAGTACGCGCACGCCGGAAGCCTGCGCAAGGGGCGCTGCGGCTTGTACGGCGGCGCTGGCGGCGCGGCGATCACCGGCCGCGAGCGCGCGCTCGGCGGCGAGGCGACTCGCGATCGCGCGCTGCTCCGACGAGGCCTGTCCGAGGTCGCCGCGCAGCGCCGCGAGGGCCCGATCGGCCTGTTCCGCCGCGCCCGCGGCGAGCAGCGCCTGCGCCTCGAGCAGGCGCGCATCGATGCTGCCGCGCACGTCGTCGCGTTCGTCGAACAGCCGGCGCGCAGCCGCGGCCTCGCGCATCGCATCGCCGATGCGCCCGCGCATCAGCGCGAGCTCGGCGAGGTTGCGATGCGCGACCGCGGCCTCTTCCGGCATCTGCTGGGCGGTCGCCAGGCGCAGCGCTTCGTCCTGGCGGCGCCCCGCGTCGTCCCACCGCCCGCGCGCGGCATCCAGCAGCCCGAGGTTCTGCCCGGTCCGGATCGTTCCCGTGTGGTCGCCGAGGCTCCGGTACGTATCGGCCGCGCGCTGCCAGTACGTCTGCGCGTCGTCATA
This sequence comes from Lysobacter humi (ex Lee et al. 2017), assembly GCF_054781815.1. Taxonomy (NCBI): domain Bacteria; kingdom Pseudomonadati; phylum Pseudomonadota; class Gammaproteobacteria; order Lysobacterales; family Lysobacteraceae; genus Lysobacter; species Lysobacter humi (ex Lee et al. 2017). The sequence continues at coordinate 498,392 of NZ_BAAGTR010000009.1, forward strand.
GGCGCCGAGCTGGTAGTGCGCGAAGCCGATGTTGTTGAGTGCCTGCGCGACACCATGCGGATCGGATGCGCGCTCCCAGCCCTGCAGCGCGAGGCGGAACGCCTCGAGCGACGCAGGATAGTCGCCGCGTTCCTCGGCCAGCAGGCCGCGCTCGTTGTCGAGCGCCGCGAGCCCCGGACGATCGCCGAGCTGCACGTGCAGCACGCGCGCCTGTTCGAGTGCCCGGGCCGCCTCGTCGAACGCGGCGCGCTGGCTCAGCACGTTCGCGAGGTTGCGCAGGCTGGTGGCGACGCCGCGCTGGTTGCCGACCTCCCGGCGGAGCGTCACCGCACGACGGAACTGCTCTTCGGCGTCGGCAGTCTGGCCGAGTCGCCCGTAACCGATGCCGAGTGCATTCACCGCCTCGGCCTCGCCGTAACGGTTGCGGCTGCGCTTGAAGAGCACGAGCGCGCGGACGAGGTGGTCTTCCACGGCGGGCCGCGCATTGCCCTTGAGGATGGAGAACTTGCCGAGTTCGAACCAGGCGCGCGCCTCTTGGGCGTCGCGCACGGTGAGCGCTTCCAGGGTCTTCACTGCCGCGGCGAAATCGCCGGACGCGCCCTGCGCGCGCGCGAGCTGCAGCTCGGCACGGGTGTCGGACGGCGCCGCCGCGAGCCGCTCGCGCCACAATCGGGTCGCAGTCGCGCCGTCGCCCTCGAGCAGGGCGCGCTCGGCCTGCACGATCCGTTGCAGGGGCGCCCCGCGCGCTGCCGCAGCACGCTGCGCGCGCTCGAGCGCCGACATCGCGGCCTCGCGCTCGCCGACCGCCTGCGCGACGTCGGCGAACACCAGCCAACCGGCAACGTCCGCGCTGTCGGTGGGCATCGACTGCCGCAAGGTGGCGAGCGCGGCGTCGTAGTGGCTGTCGCGCCGGGCGATCTCGGCAGCGCCGACCGTGGACAGCGTTGAGGCGTCGGGCAGCTCGACCCGCAGGGCGCCTCGGCTGCCGAGCATCACGCGCGTTGAGTCGCTTGCGAGCCATGCGGCGAGGGCGCGCGGCGCGTCGGCGGCCATGGGGCCGGCGATGGGCCGCGGTGCACCGTCGCCAGCCAGGTCGCCCAGGACCTGCCAGCCCCTGCCTGCGGGCTCGAGACGCAGGCGCAGCACGCGGCTCGCGGCGCCCGTGCGGCGCAGGTCGGCGGCGGCCGGGCTCGTCGCGGGCTCGAGCTGCCGCAGCGCCTGCAGCGTGCGGTCCGTGTCGACGAGCGCGAGTCCGCTCTCGTTCTGCAGCGCATGGCGAAGCTGCACGTCGAGCCCGATGCGCAGCGCATCGGGCAATCGAGCGGCCTCGAGCGGCGCGACGAGCAGGCGGTCGAGCGGTCGCGACGGCTCGGGTGCGACGACGGCCGTCGCGCTTTCCCGCATGGCCGTCCACCACCAGCCCGCACCGCCGAGCGCCACCACGCCAAGCAACGCCGCGAGGACGGCAGGCCGGAGCAGTGCGCGTGGGCGGAAATCGCGCGGGAGCTCGCGGCGGTCGATCGCCTGCACGACGGCCGCGGCATCGGGCAGCCGATGCGACGGCTGCGGGCGGAGCAGGCGCTCGACCAGGCGCGCGACCCATCCGGGCACGTCGCGACGCAGTTCCGTGAGCAGCGGCGGCGAGCGCACGAGGCGCTGCGCGAGCGCCTCGGCGGCGGTCGCCGCGGGAAACGCGCGCTCGCCGGTGAGCATCTCGTGCAGGATCAGGCCGAGGGCGTAGAGGTCGCTGCGCGGCCCCACCGGGTCGCCGCGTGCCTGCTCCGGCGAAAGATAGTCCGGCGTGCCGACGATGCCTGACGTCGCCGTGCGCGTGCTGCCCGCGAGCGACCGCGCCACGCCGAAGTCGGTGATGTAGGCCGCGCCCGAGCCGTCGATGAGCACGTTCGCCGGCTTCAGGTCGCGATGGACCACGCCACGCGCGTGCGCGGCCTGCAGCCCGAGCGCGACCTGCCGGGCGATCGCGAGTGCGTCGTCGACCTCGAGCGGTCCACGGTCCAGGCGGTGGTCGAGCGGCTCGCCCTCGATCAGATCCATGCTGATCAGCCAGCGCGCTTCGGCGCCGGGGAATTCATGCCGCGCGATGTCGTGGATGCGCACCACGTGCGGGCTCGAGACCTGCCGCGCGAGCAGGAGCTCCTGTCGAAAGCGCTCGAAGGCGTCGGCGCGCAGGGCGAGCTCCGGTCGCAGCAGCTTGACCGCGACGGGGATGTCGAGCGCCGTGTCGAGGGCCCGGTAGACCACGCCCATGCCACCCACGCCGACCAGGCTCTCGATGCGAAAACGCCCGGCGAGCATCGTGCCGGGCGCCAGGTCCATCTGGGCGTAGAGGCCGGTCGACGTGGCGTCGGTCATCGCGTGACGCCGGATCCCGTGAACAGCGTCGGCCAGTCGTCCTCGCTGGGTGGCGGCGGGCCACCCGGCTCGGGATCGCCGCGCTCGGCCGCGATCCACAGCGCACAGCGCTCGGCGAAGGCCTGCAGCAGCTCGAGGTCGAGGTCGGTGAGCGGCGCGCCCGGCTCGCGGCGGTCGGCGTAGATCACGCCGAGCGGCCGCTCCTCGTCGAACAGCGGCAGGGCGACCAGCGTCCGCAGCCGGCTCTGGATCACCGACTCGCGACGCGCGAGCCAGGCCTCCTGGCCGATGTCGTTGAGCACGACCGGCCGGCGCGTGTTGAGCGCCCGCGCGACCGCACCGTGGCTCCCCGAGAATCCGTCGCGCACCGGCTGCTGAGGATCGAGCGACAGCGCCGCGGCCACGCGGTACCGGCCAGCTTCGACGACCAGCACGAAGCCCCGGCTGCATTGCGCGAGCTCGAGCACGGCGCGCAGGCTGTGCTCGAGCAGGGCATGGCTACGCGCCGGAGCGCCGCCGTCGGGTTGCGCCAGCGCATCGATCCGCGCGGTGAGGGCGGTCGCCTGGGTGCGCCGCTCGCGCCAGCGCCGGGCCTGCGCCTCGGCGGCCTGCGCGTCGAGCGTGCTGAACTCGCAATGCACGTCGCCCAGACGCAGCCAGCAGTTCTGCGGCAGTGGCGCGCCGGTGACCCGGGCGCCGTCGACGAAGCTGCCGTTCTTGCTTTCGAGGTCGACGAGGGTCCAGCCGCCGGCGGACAGCGGCTGGAGCTCGGCATGCCGGCGCGAGATCGATGCATGCGCGAGGCAGAGGTCGGCGTCTTCGGTGCGCCCGATGCGCAGACGCTCGCCCGGCGCGACGATTCGCGCGATCGCGGCCCCTTCCGGGACATAGGCGATGAGCCGTGCCTGCATCACGGCATAGTAGCGCGCGGCCGGCCGGCCGCGGCGCCATGGGACCGCGACTCAGTGCCCGAAGTTGCGCAGGTAGGCGATCGAGAACTTGGCCGTGTCGACGCCGGCCAGCAGCTCGCCCGCATGGTTCGCCGAGCCGCCGCCGGCGGTCCAGACGTCGGGGATCGTGGTGCCAGCGCGTGCGCTTACGCGCGCCGCGAGCGCGTCCAGCTGGGCGAGGGCATCGTCGTAGCGGGCGTCGGCCACGGCGTTCGCCGCTGCCGCGCGGTGGGCCTCGAGCGGGGCCGCCTCCGTCGCCGGAAGAAGCGCGATGCGGCTCTGGAGCCGCTGCAGCTTCTCGGTCACGACGTCGCCCGTGCGGCGCACGTCGGCCAGGATGAGGAACTGCGAGAACCCGCCCGTGGTGCCGCGGGCCCGGACGCTGCCCTGCGCGACCTGCGTGGTGATGTCGCGGAACGCACCACCGAGCGGCGCCTTGAACAACCGGTAGTTGGTGCCGTACGTGTAGACCAGCGCGTGCGTATGGATCTCGACCTTGACCAGGCGCTCGAAGGCCAGGCCACCCGCGGGCGGCTCGATGGTGAGGAGCAACGGGAAGGACGGGTCGAGCGAGGCGAGCGCGCCGGGAAGGCGGGCGAGCAGAGCGGGGTCGGTCAGGGACACGAGCTGCGCGCTGACGCCGAGGTTCGCCGCGTTGAGGCCGGTCGGCGAATCGAAGGTGAGCGTGACGTCGGCAAGCGGCGCATCCAGGGCGCCGACGTCGATCCGGGCCACGTTGCCGGCCACCGTCACGTTCACCGGCAGTGACTGGGCGAGGGCGAGCGGAGCGGCGAGCAGCAGGACGGCTGCGGCGAACCAGCGGGTGAGCGCACGGGACATGGAGACTCCGGTCAGGCGTAAAGGCGCCGTGAATGCGGCGACGCTAGCGGGCACGACGTGAAGACGATGTTGGACGACCCCTCACCTCCGCCGGACGGCCGGGCGGGGCGCGGGAACGGTATACCGCGCTTTGGCTGTCCCGCGCATGAGTGTTTACCCCCGGATCGGATGGAGGGAACACCGGATGTGACCCGCGGCGCACAGATGGGACAACTGGAGCGTCGCCGGCCCTGGCGCATTTCCTCTGGAGCCTCCCCCATGTCCGCTGCCCCGCGTTCCCGCTCCCTCACCGTACGTATCTCCGCGCTCGCCGCCGGCCTGCTCGCCAGCGGCGTCGCCCTGGCCGACGCGCACCTCGATCCGCAGCTCGTCCAGAAGATGTCCGCGGCAGCCGCCGCGGACGAGCTGGCCGTCGTCGTCACGTACAAGCAGTCGGGGCCGGTCAATGCCGCCCAGCTCACCGCGCTCAAGGCGCTCGGCATCGAGCGCGGCCGCACGATGCGCACCCTGCCGATCGCCGGCGTCCTCGCGACCCCCGCCGAGATCCGCGCGCTCGCCCGGCGGGACGACGTCGTGTCGATCTTCTGGAACGCGCCGCTGCGCTACTTCAACAAGGAGCAGCGCGAGATGTCGGGCGCGGCCCGCGTCGTCGCCAATCCGGCCGACTTCCTGAAGGCGATCCCCTACAGCGGCCGCGGCATCGGCGTGATGGTGAACGACTCGGGCATCGACGCGACGCACGAGGACCTGAAGCTCGGCGAGCATGTCGTGCAGAACGTCCTGGCGCCGCAGAACGTCCTGGCCGAAGTCGCGCGCGAGGTGGTGCCCGGCATCGTGCCGATCACCTACATCGAAAACGTGCCGAACTCCGATCTCAGCTCCGGCCACGGCACGCACTGCGCCGGCAGCGTCGGCGGCACCGGCGAGCGTTCGAACGGCCTGTTCCGCGGCGCGGCGCCGGGTGCGTCGCTCGTGGGCTACGGCTCGGGCGCGGTGCTCTTCGTGCTCGACGCGGTCGGTGGCCTCGATTACGCGGCCACGAATCAGTTCTCGTTCCGCGACACCATCCGCGTCACCAGCAACTCCTGGGGCAGCAGCGGCAAGTTCGATCCGCGCGATCCCGTCAGCATCGCGAGCTACGAGCTCTACAAGCGCGGCATCGTGACCGTCTTCGCCGCCGGCAACGACGGCGCGGGCGAGGACACCCACAATCCGTATGCGCAGGCGCCCTGGGTGATCTCGGTGGGCGCAGGCGAGAAGGACGGCGTACTCACGAGCTTCTCCTCGCGCGGCAAGCGCGGCGAGAGCGGCACGTTCACCATGCCCGACGGCAAGACCTGGACGTACTACAACGAGCCGACGATCGTCGCGACCGGCGTCGACATCATCTCGACCCGCGCGAACACCGGCCTGTTGCCGCCGCTCGCGGCGACGCAGGACGTCGGCCTCGCACCCGAGCACCTGCCGTTCTACACGTACTCCAGCGGCACCTCGATGGCGACGCCGCACGTGGCCGGCGTGGTCGCGCTGATGCTCGAGGCGAATCCGAACCTCACCCCCGCTCAGGTCAAGGACATCATCGTCCGCACGGCCACCAACATGACCGGGCGGCTGGCGTGGGAGGCCGGCGCCGGCCACCTCAATGCGTATGCTGCCGTCGCCGAGGCCTCGGGCGTGCGCAACGGCTGGGGCAGCACGGTCAACTCGCTGCGCACCTTCAATGCCAACGCGCTGCTCGCGCCGGGCGGCGCTCCGCAGCCGTTCGAGCTGTTCTTCGCGCCGGTCGGCACGCTGGAAGACCACGTCTTCACGGTCGACGAGGGTGTGAGCTGGGTCTCGGCGCGCGCCACGATCAGCGACAACACGGTCGCGATCTCGCTGATCGATCCGGACGGCAACCGCTACGGTTCCTCGATCGCGCTCCCGCAGCTCGGCGAGACGGTCGTCACCGGCGCGCCGGGCAAGGCCGGCACGTGGCGCGTGCAGGTACGCGGCATCGGCTCGGTCTCGGGCAACGACGTCGACCCGCTCAACGCGACAAACGGCTACGGCGCGCCGGGCACCATCCGCGGCGAGATCGCCATGCTCCGCAGTGGCGGCTACACCGGCATGGGCGACGTCGCCAACCACCCGGCCCGCAGCGCGATCGAGTTCGCGGTCGCCAACCGTCTGGTCGACGGCTATTCCGACAAGCAGTTCCGTCCCGATCAGGTGCTCAAGCGCATCGAACTCGCGCAGTACCTGCTGATGGGCCAGAACGTCCGCCAGCACCTGCCGTTCAACGGGCGCTCCAGCTTCAGCGACATGTCGCCGGGCACGGCGGGCTATACGTTCGCGGAGGCCGCGGTCGCCAACGGCGGCGCGCTGCGTGACCTCACCCAGTCGCAGAACGGCGTGATGGGCACGGTGAACGGCGCGTTCCGCCCGAACGACTCGGTCACCCGGGTCAGCCTGGCGTACTCGCTGGTGCAGAGCATGGCGTTGCAGAGCGAGGCGCAGGCCTTCGACGGGGCGCTCAGCGTGATGTACGACGGCAAGCGCGTGCCGATCGAGGATGCTTCGGCGATCCCCGCCAGCCTGCGCGGCTACGTGCAGCTGGCGCTCGATGCGGGCCTGATCAACGCGCGCTTCGCGGTGGTGCAGGGGCCGTTCGACCTGCAGCCGACGCTCAAGGCGTATTTCGACCCGAACAAGACCGTGACCCGTGCGGCATTCGCAGTCGCCGCCGGGCGTTACCTGACGGCGTACCAGGCGGCGCAGGACTGAGGTCCCGAGGCCTGACGTGCGACGCCCCGGGAATCGCTTCCCGGGGCGTCGTCGTTTCAGCGGCCGGCGAACCGCGGCAAGGCCTGGTCGCCTAGTCGCGCGGACGCTCCAGCTCCGCGATGCGTCGGGCTTCGCGATACGCCTTGACGTCGATCGGCCGGATCTCGTCGATGATGCACGGCACGCGGATGGTGTTGTGCCCCAGCGGCGTCACGCGGTCGAAGCCCGCGTGGACCTGGCCGGCGCTTTCGCTCAGCGCGATGCCGTGCGCGAAGTCGAGGTCCGGGCAACCGGGCACGCTCAGCAGATACGCCCGCCGCGGGGACGTCCATACCACGATCGAGTCGTCGGTGAGCGGCGTCCAGCTGTCGACGCGGCCGATCGCGCTGAAGCTGCGCACCGGCGCGCCGGCATGCGCGCGATAGAGTTCGAGCTGTTCCGCCCGGCGCGTGGCGGCACCGGTCGCGCAACCCGTGGCGAGTGCCGCGGTCAGAAGGAGGAGGACGGATCGCACGGCAGTGCTCCGGCAGGACGGATGAAACGCCATGATGCCGTCGCGAGCGGCCGATCCAAGGCCCTGCGACGCATCCGTTTACCGGCCATCCGGCTTGCCAAGGCGTGCACGACTCCGTAACATTCCGCCTCCCACGGCGCGCCGTGGCGATGGCCGGGTAGCTCAGTTGGTAGAGCAGGGGATTGAAAATCCCCGTGTCGGGGGTTCGATTCCCTCCCCGGCCACCATCGAATCGCGAGACCCCGCATGCCTGCATGCGGGGTCTTTTCGTTTCGCGCCCCGCGGATGGAGCGCATCGGTCCCTGTGGTTGACCCGCGCGGGCAGGAGCGCTGCAATGCGGTCTTCGGCGCCCGGGAGCGGCACATGAAACTCTGGTCGATCGCGGGCAACAGCCAGAAGCTCGACGGCGGCGCGATGTTCGGCAATGCGCCACGCGCGCTGTGGAGCCGATGGGCGGCGCCCGACGAGCACGGCCGCATCGACCTCGCCTGCCGTGCGCTGCTCGCGAGCCCACTGGCGGGCCGCACGGTGCTGTTCGAGGCCGGCATCGGCGCCTTCTTCGATCCGCGTCTGCGCGAGCGCTACGGCGTGGTCGAGGATCGCCACGTCCTGCTCGATTCACTCGCGCAGGTGGGCTTCCGGCCCGAGGACATCGACGTCGTCGTCCTCTCGCACCTGCACTTCGACCATGCCGGCGGGCTGCTGGCCGCCTGGCGCGAAGGCGACGCCCCGTCGCTCGTCTTCCCCAATGCCACGTACGTGGTCGGCCGCCGCCACTTCGAGCGGGCACGCGATCCCCATGACCGCGATCGCGCGAGCTTCATCCCCGCGCTCCCGGCGCTGCTCGAATCGACCGGCCGGTTGGAGCTGGTCGACGGCCCGCATTGCGAGGCGCTCGGCAGCACGGTGCGTTTCCATTTCAGCGACGGCCACACCCCGGGCCTGATGCTCGCCGAGATCGTCGGCGCGCCGGGCGCCGACGGGCAGCCCCATGGTGGCGTCGTCTTCTGCGCGGATCTGATTCCCGGACGCCCGTGGGTGCATGTGCCGATCACCATGGGCTACGACCGCAACGCCGAGCTGCTGATCGACGAGAAGCGGGCCTTTCTCGACGCGATGCTCGAGCGCGACGTGCACCTGTACTTCACCCATGATCCCGACTGCGCCCTCGCGCGTGTGGTCCGCACGCCCGAGGGCCGGTACGGCACCACCAACGAGGTCGCGGCGCTGCAGGCGCGCCCGCTCCACGCATGAGGGCGCTCGCCGCACCGTGGATCGCCGCGCTCCTGGCGGCCGCGCCATTGCACGCGCAACAGCCGCCGGAGGGTGAGCCCAAGGCGAGCGGCGTATTGACGGACACCGACTTCGGCGTGGAATCGTCGGCATTCGGACTCGAGCGCCGCGTCGAGATGTACCAGTGGCGGCGCGACGCGCGGGGCTATTCGCGCGTGTGGAACGCCGCGCCGATCGATTCGGCCGCGTTCGATGCCGCGCATCGCAATCCCGCGCGGCTGCCGATCCGCAATCGCCAGTGGTGGGTCGAGTCGATCAGCCTCGACGGCAAGCCGCTGCCGCTCGGCGTCGCGCGCCTGGTGGGCCAGTGGACGCCGATGCGCCCGGGTTTCTCGCGTCTTCCCGGCAGGATCGCCAAGCGTTACCAGCCCGAAGGCGACGGCCTCGGCAGCAGTTACAACCCGCTGCGACCCAAGATCGGCGACGTCCGCATCACGTGGCACGAGTTCGTGCTGCCGCCACTGGCCGGCAAGGTGGAACTGCGGGGTGGCGCCTGGGCGCTCAGTGCACGCGCTGCGGCGGCGCCTGCGCCGGTGCGTCCGGCCATCGACATCGCCGCGGCGACGCGCAGGCCGGTGGAGCTGCTCCGGCCGTGGTTCATCGCCGTTGCGGTCGGCTCGCTCGTCGGCCTGTGGTTCCTCGTCCGCGCCATCACCGGAGGCAAGGCCTGATGCCCGTCGTCACCCTGTTGATCGCAGGCCTGCACGGCCTGCTCCTGCTCGCACTGCTGTGGCCGATCGTGCGCGTGCGGCGCGGCCGCAAGATCGGACTCGGCGACGGCGGCGATCCCGAGCTGCTGCGGCGCATACGCGTGCATGCGAACTTCATCGAGAACGTGCCCTTCGCGCTGGTACTGCTGGCGCTGCTCGAACTCGGCGGCCTGGCGAAGGTGGCGGTCGCCGCGCTCGGACTCGTGCTGCTCGGCGCGCGGCTCGCGCACGCCGCGGGGCTCGGCGCCTCCGCCGGCTATTCGAAGGGCCGCTTCTGGGGCACGCTGCTGACGTGGATCGTCGTGCTCGTCGGCTCGCTGCTCGCGATCCTCTCCGCGGCGATCCACCTCGGCGGCAGCGCCTGAAACGACGAAGGCCGGGTCGCCCCGGCCTCCTTGTGTCGATCAGGCGGCGACCGCCTGCTCGATCCGGGGTCCTTCGAGCAGCGCGCGGCGCACCATGCCGACCACCAGGTCCAGCTCATCGCTGGTGATGGTGAACGTGGGCGTGAAGCGCAGCGAGTTGACGCCGCCGTGGATCACGCCGATGCCGCGCTCGCGCAGCCATTCCTCGGTGCTGCCCGCGCCGTAGCACTTGAACTCCGGCGCCAGCTCGCAGGAGAACAGCAGGCCCGTACCCTGCACCTTGGTGATGAGCCCGCCCAGCTCGCCGCGCAGCGCGTCCAGGCGTGCGACCGCCTCCGCGCCGCGTGCGCGGATGTTTTCCTGCACCTGCGGCGTGACCAGCTCCAGCACCGTGCAGGCGATGTCCAGCGCGCGCGGATTGGTGGTCATCGTGTTGCCGTACAGACCCTTGCGATAGAGGTCCGCGGCGCGACGCCCGACGGCAAGTACGGAGAGCGGGTACTGCCCGGCGTTGAGCGCCTTCGAATAGGTCTCCATGTCGGGCGCCTCGGCATCCTCGAAGCCCGGGTAGTCGACGATCGAGAGCGCGCCCGTCGCGCGCAGGCCGGCCTGGATCGAGTCCACGAGCAGCAGCGCGCCATGCACGCGGGTGAGCTCGCGAGCGGCGTCGTAGAAGGCGCGCGGCACGCTCCGGCCCGGATCGCCTTCGCCCATCACCGGCTCGAGGAACATCGCCTCGATGAACCAGCCGTTCGCGTCGGCGTCGGCGAATGCGCGGCGCAAGGCGTCAACGTCGTAAGGCTCGACCGTGATCACCGAGTCCTCGCCGCGGAAGCTCGCCAGGTGCTGCGCATAGGTCTTGCGCGAGGAATCCGAATACAGGGCAGGGCGCTCGGTGCGGCCGTGGAAGCTGCCCTTGACTACGAGGCGCTTGATCGTGCGGCCAGCGTGGCGCGCGCCGGGGTCCGTCATCAGCTTCGCGTTCGCATCCGCGATGCGCGCCGCGAGCGACACCGACTCGGAGCCGGAATTCAGGCAGAAGAAGCGATCGAACGGGCAGCCGCCGCGCGAGGTGCCGATCGCCGCGCGGATCGCGCGGTCGAAGCGCAGCTGAGCCAGCGAGGGCGTCATGATGTTGGCCATCACCTGCGGCTTGGCCATCGCATCCAGCACGGCCTGCGGCGCGTGGCCGAAGCCGAGCATGCCGTAGCCGCCGGAATCGTGGAGCACCGCGCCCTTGAGCGTGACGATCCACGGGCCGCGTGCAGCGAGGGCGACGTACGGATTCACCGCGTCGTCGGGATAGAAATTGACATAGCCGGCCTGCACGCGGCGCATCTGCTCGTCTTCGTCGAGGTCGAGCAGGTCGGCGATGTCGCCCTGCACGCGGGCGAACTCCGCGGCGGCCGCCTCGATCGCCTCGCGCAGCTCCGGATGCGAGTCGGCGAAACGCACGACCGTCGCATCGTCGAGCCCCTCGGTACGTCGGGTTCCGCGGCGGTCACGCAACGGGCGCAGGATGTCGAGCACGGTCATGGTTTCTCCCCCGGGAACATGGCAAGCGGCCATTGTCCGGCAAGCTGTCGTCGGTTGGTAGCGCGATTTCGACGAAAAAATGCCATAATTCGTCAATTCGACGAACCCCTGCGGCGATATGCCCAGTAATGAGTCCGACGAGGCGCTCCTGAGCGTCCTTCGCGAGAACGCGCGGGCGTCCACCGCCCAGATCGCCCGCCGGCTCGGGCTGTCGCGCACGACGGTGCAGAGCCGCATCGATCGGCTCGAGCGCGACGGCGTGATCGCCGGCTACACCGTGCGCGTGGCCGACGGGGTCGAGCGCGGGTACATCCGCGCGCACATCATGATCACCGTGCTTCCGCGCCACATGGCGGCCGTCTCGGAGGCGCTGCGCGCGCTGCCGGAGGTGCGGGCACTGCACTCGGTGAGCGGGCCGTTCGACCTGATGGCCCTCGGGGTCGTGCCCAGCGTCGAGGCGATGGACGCGCTGACCGACCGGATCGGCGCGATCGACGGGGTCGAGCGGACCACCTCGGCGATCATCCTGTCGGCGAAGTTCGAACGCTGACGGGCGCACGTAAACTCTCCGCCCCCGAACGTCCCGCGAATCCGTGAAGAAGTCTGACTTCGACTATGACCTGCCGCCCGAGCTGATCGCGCAGGCGCCCTTGCCCGAGCGCAGCGCGAGCCGGCTGCTCGTGGTGCGCGACGCCGCATCCGGTGGCCTCGAGGATCGGGTCTTCCGCGACCTGCCGTCGCTGCTGCGGGCTGGCGACCTGCTGGTCTTCAACGACACGCGCGTGATCCCGGCGCGGCTCTTCGGCCGCAAGGCGACGGGCGGGCGCGTCGAGATCATGATCGAGCGGCTGCTCGGCGGGAATCGCGCCCGGGCGCAGCTCGGCGTGAGCAAGACCCCGAAGGAGGGGGCGCTCATCGAGCTCGACGCGGGCGGCACGGCGCGGGTCCTCGGCCGGGACGACGCCTTCTTCGAGCTCGATTTCGACGTGCCGGAGCCGCTCGAGTCCTGGCTGCTGCACGCGGGGCGCCTGCCGCTGCCGCCCTATATCCAGCGCGAGCCCGGCGCGGACGATGCGGAGCGCTACCAGACCGTCTTCGCGCGCGAGGCCGGTGCGGTCGCGGCACCCACCGCGGGGCTGCATTTCGACGAGCCGCTGCTCGAGCGCCTGCGTGCCATGGGGGTCGAGTTCGGCCACGTGACCCTGCACGTGGGCGCCGGCACGTTCCAGCCCATGCGCGAGGACGACGTCAGCCGCCACGTGATGCACAGCGAGTGGATCAACGTGGGCGCGGCGCTGGTCGAGCAGGTCCGTCGCACGCGCGAGGCGGGCGGGCGCGTCATCGCGGTCGGCACGACCGTCGTGCGCGCTTTGGAGAGCGCCACGCGCCGCGATGCGGACGGCCGCGTCGACCTGCTGCCGTTCGCAGGCGAGACACGGCTCTTCATCCTGCCCGGCTATCGCATCACGACGGTCGATGCGCTCATCACCAATTTCCACCTGCCCCAGAGCACGCTGTTGATGCTGGTCTCGGCGTTCGCGGGCAAGGAGCGCGTCTTCGAGGCCTACCGACACGCCGTCGACGCGCGCTACCGGTTCTTCTCCTACGGCGACGCGATGCTGCTGCACGCGGCGGCCGACTGAGCGGCACGGCCGCCGTCCATAGAACGAGTGACCCCATGAGCCGCATGTCCTTCCAGCTCCTCGGCACCGACGGCGTCGCACGCCGCGGGCGGCTGACCTTCCCGCGCGGCACGGTCGAGACGCCGGCGTTCATGCCGGTGGGCACCTATGGCTCGGTCAAGGGCGTCACCCCGCGGCAGGTCCGCGAGCTGGGCGCCGAGATCATCCTCGGCAACACGTTCCACCTCTACCTGCGCCCCGGGCTCGACGTCATCGGCGACCACGGCGGACTGCATGGCTTTACCCGCTGGAGCGGGCCGATCCTCACCGATTCCGGCGGATTCCAGGTCTTCTCGCTCGCCCACCGCCGCAAGATCACCGAGGAGGGCGTCACGTTCGCCTCGCCGACCGACGGCGCGAAGGTCTTCCTCGGCCCCGAGGAGAGCATGCGCATCCAGAAGGTGCTCGACTCGGACATCGTGATGATCTTCGACGAGTGCCCACCGGTCGAGATCGACGGCAAGCCGGTGCATCCGCAGGTGGTGCGCAAGTCCATGGAGCTCTCGCTTCGCTGGGCCGAGCGCAGCAAGCGCGCGCACGAGGGCAACGACGCCGCGCTGTTCGGCATCGTCCAGGGCGGCGTCCACCATGACCTGCGCACGCGCTCGGCCGACGGCCTCAAGGCGATCGGCTTCGACGGCTACGCGATCGGCGGCCTCGCCGTGGGCGAGACCGAGGCCGAGCGCAACGCCATGCTCGAGCACACCGCGCCGCAGCTGCCGGAGGACCGGCCGCGCTACCTCATGGGCGTCGGCCGGCCGGAGGACCTCGTCGAGGCCGTCGCCCGTGGCGTCGACATGTTCGACTGCGTGATGCCGACGCGGAATGCGCGCAACGGGCACTACTTCACGTCGACCGGTACCGTCCGCGTGCGCAACGCCAGGTACGAGCGCGACCTGCGGCCCATCGAGGAGGGCTGCGACTGCTACGCCTGCGCCAACGGCTACACGCGCAGCTACCTCCGCCACCTGGACCGCTGCAACGAGATGCTCGGCCCGATGCTCGGCACGCTGCACAACCTGCGCTACTACCAGCGGCTCATGGCCGGCATGCGCGAGGCGATCGAAGCCGGGCGCTTCGCGGCTTTCCGCGACGCGTTCTACGCGGCGCGGCGGGCCGGCGCGGCCGACTGAACGGGCCCCGGGGCCGGACGGTCGCTGGCGCATGGCATAATCCGGAGTCGATTTCGCCGGATACCGCCATGTCGCTGCTCGACCTGCTCATCCCCGCCGCCCATGCCCAGACTGCGACCGCGCCGGGCCCGGGTGGCGGCATCCTGGGTTTCCTGCCGTTCCTCGTGCTGATCGGCGTCATGTACTTCCTGATGATCCGCCCGCAGATGAAGCGTGCGAAGGAACACAAGGGCATGCTCGACAAGCTCGCGCGGGGCGACGAGGTGCTCACCTCCGGCGGCATCGCCGGCACTGTCGCCGACATTGGCGAGAACTTCGTCACCGTCGAGGTCGCCGACGGCGTGCGCGTGCGCGTGCAGAAGGCCGCGATCGCGAACGTCCTGCCCAAGGGCACCTTGAAGGCGGCCTGAGCCGCCCCGAAACCGGTTTGAGACGCGGCGGGGAGCCGCTGGAATTTCGATGCTGACCTACGCGCGCTGGAAATACGCCGTCCTCCTGATCGTCCTCGTGCTCAGCGCGCTCTACGCGCTGCCGAACGTGTTCCAGAAGGATCCCTCCGTCCAAGTCACCGCGCCCAAGGGCGCGACCGTCGACGAGCCCCTGCGCGCGCGCACCGCATCGCTGCTGGCGGAGGCGGGGATCCGCCCGCGCTCGGTCGCGATCGAGGACGGCGAGGTGCTCGTGCGCCTCGACAGCACCGAGGCGCAGAACCGCGCGGCCAACGTGCTGCGCCCGCTCGAGGCGGATCGCTTCCAGGTCGCGCTGAGCCTGGCGCCGACCGCGCCCGCGTGGCTCGAATCCATCGGTGCGCAGGCGATGCCGCTCGGCCTCGACCTGCAGGGCGGCGTGCACTTCGTGCTGCAGGTGGACCAGAAGGCGGCGCTCGACCAGCGCGTCGAGAACTTCGTCGAGGACATCCGCGTGATGCTCCGCGACGCCGGCGTCCGCGCCACGTCGGTCGGCCGCACCGGACCCGCTTCGCTGCGCATCGCATTGGCGCAGCCGGGCGACGCCGACAAGGCGATCGAGCTCCTCCAGAAGTCGTATCCGGTGTTCCGCTCGGAGGTCAACGGTGGCGAGATCGCTCTCACGCTGCCGCCGGAGCAGTTGCAGCTGATCGCACGCGAGTCGATCGACCAGAACCTGGCGACGCTGCGCAATCGCGTCAACGCGCTCGGCGTCGCCGAGCCGGTGATCCAGCGCCAGGGCGCCGACCGCATCGTGGTCGAACTGCCCGGCCTGCAGGACACCGTGGAAGCCAAGCGCCGCATCGGGGCCACCGCCACGCTCGAATTCCGGGCCGTGGTCGGTGACGAGACCGAGGCCGCGACGGCGCTCGCCACGCAGTCCGTCCCGCCGGGCGCACGGGTCTACAAGGACGGGCAGGGCCGTCCGCTGCTGCTGTCCAAGCGGGTGCTCGTCTCGGGCGAGCAGCTCGTCAACGCGATTCCCGCGGTTGACCAGCGCAGCGGCCAGCCGAGCGTGAGCATCACGCTCAACAGCGCCGGCGGCCAGCGCATGCTCGACCACACGATCGACAACGTCGGCAAGCGCATGGCGACGGTCTATGTCGAGCAGGTGCCGGTCACCGAGATCGTGGGCGGCCGCGAGGTGCAGGGCACCCGTCGCGAGGAGCGCGTGATCAGCTCGCCGACGATCCAGGGCGTCTTCGGCAAGGACTTCCAGACCACCGGCCTCTCGGCCGACGAGGCGCGCGACCTCGCGCAGCAGCTCAAGTCCGGTGCGCTCGCGGCGCCGATGTTCTTCGTGGAGCAGCGCGTGATCGGGCCGAGCCTCGGCCGCGAGAACATCGAGCGCGGCCTGCGCGCCGTGATGTACTCGTTCGGCTTCGCGCTGGTCTTCTTCCTGCTCTACTACCGCGTCTTCGGCGTGATCACCTGCCTGGCGCTGCTGATCAACCTGCTCGCGCTGATCGCGGTGATGTCGATCGCGAACGCGACGCTCACGCTTCCGGGTCTCGCGGGCATCGCGCTGACGGTGGGCATGTCGGTGGACGCGAACGTGCTGATCAACGAGCGCATACGCGAGGAGCTGCGTGCGGGGCTTCCGCCCCAGACGGCGATCGCGACCGGCTACGAGAAGGCGGCCGGCACGATCGCGGACGCGAACCTCACGGCCATCCTCGCGGGCATCGCGCTGTTCGCCTTCGGTACCGGGCCGGTGAAGGGCTTCGCCGTCGCGCTCATCGTCGGCATCCTGACGTCGATGTACACCGCGGTGTCCGGCTCGCGCGCGATCGCCTCGCTGATCTACGGCGGGCGCCGCAAGCTGAAGTCGCTCGCGATCTGACCCCCCGGCGCCGGCTCCGGCCGGCGCCCGACCTCTTCCGGACGTCCCCATGAAGCCGTTCAACGTTTTCCCCTACGACAGCGCATTCAACTTCATGCGCCTGCGCTGGGTCTCGCTCGTCGTGCTCTCGCTGATCATGTTCGTCGCCATCGGCGCGATGGTCACGAAGGGCTTCAACCTCGCGCTCGACTTCCGCGGCGGCACGGGCATCGAGCTGCAGTTCGCCAAGCCCGTGGTGGTGGACCAGGTCCGCCAGCGCCTTGCCGGCGCCGGGTTCGAAGACGCGCAGGTGCAGGCGTTCGGCGCCAGCAACGAGCTGCTCGTCCGGCTGCCGCGCAAAGGCGCGAGCACGGGTGCGAGCAGCCTGACCGCCGACATCGCGAAGGCGGCATCCACGCCGGATAACCCGGCGCAGGTCCGCAGCAGCGCCGAGATCAGTGCGCAGGTCGGCGACGAGCTCTTCGAGAACGGCGCCTGGGCGCTCGTCTTCGTGGTGGTCGGCTTCCTGATCTACATCTCGTTCCGCTTCGAGTGGAAGTTCGCCGTTGCCGCGATCATCACCACGCTCCACGACGTGGTGGTGGTGCTGGGCTGGTTCGCGCTGACAGGGCACGAGTTCGACCTCACGGTGCTCGCCGGCGTGCTGTCGGTGATGGGCTACTCGATCAACGACACGATCGTGGTCTTCGACCGTGTGCGCGAGAATTTCCGCGGCATGCGCGCGGAGCCGGTGGCGGTGCTGAACGCATCGATCAACCAGACGCTTTCACGCACGGTGATCACGTCGTTCGTCGCGCTGCTCACGGTGGTCGCGCTCTACCTGTACGGCGGTGGCTCGCTGCGCGGCATGGCGGAGTCGCAGATCATCGGCATCGTGGTCGGCACCGTCTCGTCGATCTTCGTCGCCTGCCCGCTGCTGCTGTGGCTGGGCGCGAGCAAGCAGGACCTGATGCCGAAGGTCCGCGACGAGGAAGCACTCGCGCGTCGTCCCTGAGCGCAGCCCTGCGCTGTATCCACGGGGCCGCGCGAAGCGGCCCCGTGCGTTTTGGGGACGTACTCGCGGGTGCGTGCGCCTCGTCGGGCGCTACGGCGGGATACGCAGGTGAAGCGCGCGGTTGATGGGCACTCCAGTGCCGCGCGGCCTGGAGCGGCGTGCCGCCGCGTGGGATCGTTCCTCAGAAGACCGGGCGGGCCTGATACCGGCACGGCGGCGGCATAGATGCGTTAGCCGGACACACGTCGCTGGCCGAGCATGAATGTCGCGGGCGCCGATCGGTGGCGCGCTCCGATTGCCGCAGACGCGCTCCCGCCGATTCCGTTCGCCGACCGGCCGAGGCCGCGCGATACCTCAGTCGAACGTCGCGGCGTAACCCGTGTCCACGATCCGCTTCTGCAGCTCGTCCGTCACCTTCAGGTTGCCGGCGACGAGCGGACGGCCGACGAGGCCGCGATTGTCCATCGGGCCCATCGGGCGGCCGCGGAAGTCGACGACCTTGCCGCCGGCCTCGCGCACGAGGAGCACGCCGGCTGCGATGTCCCACGGCTTCAGGCCCGCCTCGAAATAGGCGTCGGCGCGACCGGCCGCGACGTAGGCGAGGTCGAGCGCGGCGG
This sequence comes from Lysobacter humi (ex Lee et al. 2017), assembly GCF_054781815.1. NCBI lineage: Bacteria > Pseudomonadati > Pseudomonadota > Gammaproteobacteria > Lysobacterales > Lysobacteraceae > Lysobacter > Lysobacter humi (ex Lee et al. 2017). Next base: position 516,476 of record NZ_BAAGTR010000009.1, read on the forward strand.
AGCCGGTGCGGCGGATGTCCTCGGCGGTGCCGAGCAGCGAATCGACCGTCTTGAGCTGCGCGCTCGCGCGCTCGCGCTCGCGGGGCGGGAAGCCGGTGATCAGCATCGCGCCGGACAGGTCGCGGCGGTCGGCGACGCGGATGCGCTTGTCGTTGAGCACGGCGCCCGCGCCCCGCGTGGCGTGGAAGATCTCGTTGCGAAGCGGATCGAAGACCAGGCCGTTGATCGGCTCGCCGTTCTCGCAAAGGGCGATCGATACGCAGAAATGCGGGATGCCGCGCAGGTAGTTGCTGGTGCCGTCGAGTGGATCGATCACCCACGTGTAGCGCGAACGCGCGCCGGTGTTGAGGGGGCCGCTCTCCTCGCCGAGGATGGCGTAGTCGGGCGTGGCGCGGCGGAATTCCTTGATGATCTCCTTCTCGGCCAGTCCGTCGACCTCGCTCGCGAAGTCCATGCGGTCCTTCTCGACGACGTTCAGCGCGTCGAGCTTGTGCATGTGGCGGAGGAGGACGTTGCCGGCGGCGCGCGCGGCCTTGATCATCAAGGTGATGGCGGGTTTCTGCATGGTGTGATCCGGCGCGCGGCCTTTGAAAAGAGCGATCCGCCCTCGATGGCGGGGCGCGAAGCTTACCATTGAGGGCATGAGCACCGACCCCTTCGACCTCGCCGCCGGCCGTGTCCGCATCGTCCTCGTCGGCACCCAGCACCCTGGCAACATCGGCTCCGCCGCCCGTGCCATCAAGACCATGGGCCTGTCACGGCTGGTCCTCGTCGCGCCCGAAGTCGCCCCGAACGCCGAGTCGCAGGCGCTGGCGGCCGGGGCCGACGACGTGCTCGCCGGCGCCGCGACGACGCCCGACCTCGCGGCGGCACTCGCCGGCTGCCGGCTCGTGCTCGGGTGCACCGCCCGCAGCCGCCGGGTGGCGCTGCCCGAGCTGAGCCCGCGCGAGGCGGCGGGGCGGCTCGCGGGTGGCCTGGACGACGGCGACGTCGCGCTCGTGTTCGGCCGTGAGCGCACCGGACTCACCAATGAGGAGCTGCACCTCTGCCACGCGGCGGTGCACATCCCCGCGAACCCCGGGTACAGCTCGCTCAACCTCGCGGCCGCCGTCCAGGTCCTCGCCTACGAGGTGCGCATGGCCCTGCTGGATCGCGCGGGCGCCCCCGGGCCGGCCGAGCCGCGCGACCCGCCGGCGTCGCACGAGCAGCTCGAAGGCTTTTACGCGCAGCTCGCCGAAACGCTCGACGCCATCGACTTCCACAAGGGCCGCACACCCGACAGCGCCCTTCGCAAGCTGCGCCGCATCTTCAACCGCGCCGACCTGGACGAGCGCGAGCTCCGGCTGCTCCGCGGGGTGCTCGCCGACGCCCAACGCATGGCGCGGCTCGCCGGAGACCGTGACGGCGGTCAAGGAAGTATCGCGGGCTGACGGTTTCGATTAGGCTGGGGCCGGGGAGCACTTCCGGCTGTCGTCGTGATCGCGCGAATACTTCGTTTCGCCTGCCTGCTGCTGGCCGCCGCCGCCGCGTGCCCGTCGCTTTCCGCGGCCGAGGCCTCCAACGGCGTCCTCGTGCTCGGCCGGATCAGCGACGACCCACGCGCGCACTACGACCAGCTCAAGCCGCTGCTCGACTACGTGGTGCCGCGGATGGCCGACGTGGGCATCCGCGAAGGCCGCATCCTCATGGCACGCGACGCCCAGCAGATGGCCAGCTACATGCGCCGCGGCCGCGTCGACTGGATCACCGAGACGGCGGGCACCGCCTCGCTCCTTCAGCAGCGCGGGGGAGGCCGCCCGATCCTGCTAACCGAGCGCGACGGCGTCAGCCAGTACCACAGCGTCTTCTTCGCGCGTCGCGACCGGGGCCTCGACGGCCTGGAGGACCTGCGCGGGCGTCGCGTGGCATTCCAGCGCCCTTCGTCGACCAGCGCCTACTTCGTACCCGCCGCCACGCTCCTCGAGCGCGGCATGCCGCTCGAGATCCTCCTCTCGCCCGACGACCAGCCGAGCCCGGGCGCCGTCGGCTACCTGTTCGCGCGATCCGAGCTCAACATCGCGACCTGGGTGCACAAGGGGCTGGCGGATGCCGGCGTCATGAGCAACCTCGACTGGGAGAACCCCGGCCGCGTGCCCGCGGCATTCCGGCGCGACTTCGTCCTGATCGGGCGCACCGACGACTACCCGCGCGCCGTGGAGATGGTCCGTCGTGACCTCGACGCGCGGATCGAGGCGCGGCTCCGCCAGGTGCTGCTGCAGGCGGCGGGCGATCCCGCGGCGCGCGATGCGATGCTCGCGTTCTTCGGCACCACGCGCTTCCTGCCGATCGACCCGCGGTCCGAGCGCGCGCTGCAGGCGATCGGGCGTGGCGTGAGCCGGGTCAGGGCGGACGTCGAATGAAGCTCCGGTTCGGCCTGCAGGCGCAGTTCTTCGCCATGGTGGGCTTCGCCGTGCTGATGGTCAGCGCGCTGATGGTGCTGTTCTGGATGCGCCAGCAGGAGGTGACCGGCATGGTGGAGGCCATGTCGCGCCGTGCCTCCGACCAGGTGCTCGACGCGGACCTGCGGCGCCGGGCCACCGGCACCGCCGAGCAACTCGCCGAGGCGCTCGCCAATCCGCTCTACTACTTCGACCTCGACGCCGTCGGCGCACTCGCGCAGGCATCGCTGCGCCAGCCGGGCGTGCGCTATGTACTGGTCTTCGACGCGAACGGCAACATCCTGCACGACGGCACGCCGGACATCCCGACCTACGGCCGTCGCATGGACGACGTGCTGGCGTTCGAGGCCATCGGCGCGCGCGAGGTGCATGTGCAGACCACGCGCGACGTGATGGATGCGGTCGCCCCCGTGATGATCGGCGATTCCCGCCTGGGCGGCGTCCGCGTGGGCTTCGACCGCAGTGACGGCCGGGGGTTCCAGGACGCGGCGATGGTCGAGCTCGGCGGCCAGATCCGCGAGCTGGGGCAGCGCCAGCTGCTCGCCATCCTCATGCTCTCCGGCGCACTGCTCGCGCTCGCCGGCGTGCTGCTTGCGCTCATCCAGCGCAGCCTGGTGCGGCCGATCAGCGCGCTCGCCGATTCCGCCCGCGCGATCGAGGGCGGACACTTCGACGCGGAGATCCCGTCGACGCGGCGCCAGGACGAGCTCGGTGACCTGATCCGCGCCTTCGGACGGATGAGCCGCAGCGTCGCGAGGCACAGTCGCGAGATCCGGCGGATGGCGTACACCGATGCGCTCACCGGGCTGGCCAATCGCCTCGCGTTCCGCGAGCTGCTCGACGCGCGGCTCCTGCAGCTCGACGGCGCGGAGCAGCAGCTCGCGCTGCTGTTCTGCGACGTCGACGACTTCAAGCGCGTGAACGACACGCTCGGGCACGATGCCGGCGACGAGGCGCTGCTGCAGTTCGCGCACCGCATCGCGCAGATCGTGGAGCGGATCGGCGGTAGCGGCGGGCGCGTCGCCCGTTTCGGCGGCGACGAGTTCGTGATCCTCGTGGAGGGCGTGGGCGTGCGCCAGACCGCCGCGCGACTCGCCGAGGAGCTGATCACCGCGTTGTCGGAGCCGCTCACGCTGCACGGCCGCCAGATCTTCATGGGCACGTCCGTCGGCATCACGCTCTATCCCGACGACGCGGCCGGCGCGACCTCGCTGCTCAAGAACGGCGACATCGCGATGTACCAGGCGAAGGTCGCGGGCAAGCACTGCTACCGGTTCTTCAGCCGCGCGATGAACGAGGCGGTGGAGCGACGCGTCCACCTCGAGCACGAGCTGCGTGGCGCCTGGGATCGAGGGGAGCTGCGGATCGTCTACCAGCCGGTCTACCGTCTTCGCGACCACGCCCTCGTCGGCGCCGAGGCGCTACTGCGCTGGCGGCACCCCGAGCAGGGCGTGATCGCGCCGTCGGTCTTCATCGACGTGGCGGAGCAGAGCGGCCTGATCGAGACGATCGGTCCGCAGGTGATGCGCGCGGCCTGCGGCGATGCGATGCAGTGGGAACGGGCGCGCCCGCCGGGGCGCCCCCCGCTGTTCGTCTCGGTCAATGTCTCGCCGCGCCAGCTGCGCAGCGGCGACCTGGCCCGCATGGTCGAGGCGAGCCTGCGCGACGCCGGGCTGCCGGCCGACCAGTTGCACGTCGAGCTGACTGAAACCGCCGTCATCGGCGACGAGGCGCATGCAAGCCAGCTCCTCGCGCGCCTGCGCTCGATGGGCGTGAAGGTCTGGCTCGACGACTTCGGCACCGGTTTCTCGGGGCTTTCGCACCTGCGTCGCGTGCCGGTCGACGGCGTCAAGATCGACCGCAGTTTCGTGGCCGACGTGCTGCGCGATCCGGACGACCTCGCGCTGACATCGGCCATCATCGCGATGGCCCATTCGCTCGGGATCACGGTCGTCGCCGAGGGCGTCGAGAAGGAAGGCCAGTACGCGCTCCTGCGCGAGCGTCGCTGCGACCTCGCGCAGGGCTACTGGCTCGGCCACCCGCTGGAACTCGCCGATTTCCTCGCACTGGCGACGGAAGCCGTCGAGGCCTGAGTCAGGCCTCAGCCGAGGCGGTCGAGGAACCGCGCGGCCGCACCGGCGAGGCTGCCGGACAGCACGCCGAACACCACCACGGCCGCGAGCCCGCTCAGCCAGGCCACGCCCATCAGCACGCCATCGCGCTCGAGCAGGGCGAGCGCGAACAGCAGCAGCAACGCGGCGAGGATGTAGTTGGTAAAGGGGATCGGCAGCGACAGCAGCAGGCCGAGCACCAGGACCAGCAGCCCGGTCACGATGTCGGGCAACCAGTGGTCGAGCATCACCGTGGCGCGCGGCCGCACGACGTGCTCGAGGCGTCCCAGCCACGGCGCGAGCAGGTCGCGCAGCCGCGCCATCGTGCCGCGGTTCGGGCCGCGACGGGCCACGAAGCCGGGCAGCCACGGTTGACGCAGGCGCAGCAGCAGCTGCACGCCCACGAGCATCACCAGGGGGCCGCTCAGTGCGCCCGCCAGGCCCGGGATCGGAATGAAAGCGGGTGCCGTCGCGGCGATCAGCAGCATGCCGAAGGAGCGATCGCCGAGACCGCGGAACAGGTCGCCGAGCCGCAGGCGCTCGGCGGCATCGCCGTCGGCGAAGCGGTCGAGGAGGGCACGCGTGCCGACTTCGCGGGATGCCTCAGCCCGGTCGCGCATCGCCCTCGTCCTCGGGCTCGTCGACGCGTTGCAGCAGGAGCTTGTCGATGCGCGGTCCGTCGAGGTCGACGACCTCGATCCGCCAGCCATCCCAGAGGAACGACTCGCCGGCGTGAGGAATGCGGCCGAAGTGCGCGATCACCATGCCCGCGGCCGTGTGGAAGTCGTGCTCCTCCTCGCCGGGCAGGACGCTGCGCCCGACGACTTCGCGGAGCTCCTCGGTGCCGAGTGCGCCGTCGACGAGCAGCGAGCCGTCCTCGCGCACCACGACAGCTGCGGTGGCCTCGTCGCCCTCGCTCGACTGGATGCGCCCCAGCACGGCGCCCATCAGATCGTTGACCGTCACCAGCCCGGTGACGTCGCCGTATTCGTCGACGACGAGGGCGAGCGATTGCTGCTCCTCGCGGAAGATCTCGAGGAGCTTGAGCGCCGGCGTCGATTCCGAGACGAACAACGGCTCGCGCAGGTTCGCGAACAGGTCGGGCATCGCGCCCGTGCCGAGCGCGCTGAGCAGCGACTTCGCCTCGAGCACGCCGAGCACGTCCTGGTCGTTCGCGCGGTAGACGGGAAAGCGCGAGAAGGGCGCCTCGCGCATCGCCTCGATGCTCTCGTCGACCGCCGCGCCCGCATCGAGCCAGACGATGCGCGTGCGCGGCGTCATCAGGCTTTCGGTCGAGCGGTCGCCGAGGCTGAGCACCCGGTTCATCATCTTGCGCTCGTCGGCATCGATCACGCCCTGCTCGTGGCTCTCGCTCACCAGCATGCGGATCTCCTCTTCGCTGACGCCGCTGCGCGAGTCGTCGCGCACGCCCATCAGGCGCAGTACCCCGCGATTGATCATGCCGAGCAGGCGCACGGCCGGTCGCGCGGCACGCGCGAGTGCGTTGAGCGGGAGCGCGACGAGGACCGCGATGCGCTCGGGATCGGTGAGGGCGAGGCGCTTGGGGACCAGTTCCCCGAAGATCACCGAGGCCGCCGTGATCAGGCCCACGGCGATGCCGAGCCCGATCTTGTCGGCGTATTCCCGCGCATCGGGCCACCAGCCCTCGAGGTGCGACGCGATCAGCAGCCCGATCGCTTCGCCACCGAAGACGCCGGCGAGGATGCCGATCAGCGTGATGCCGATCTGCACGGTCGACAGCAGGTTGTCCGGATGCTCGGCCAGCGCCAGCGCGCATCGCGCGGCGCGTCCGGCCGCGCCCTTCTCCTCCCCCATCTGCTTGAGCCGCAGCTTGCGCGACGTCATCAAGGCCATCTCCGACATCGCGAAGAAGCCGTTGAGCAGGATCAGGAAGGCGACGACGAGCAACTCAACCACGTCGACCCCCGGGGGCGGGCGAGGCGGGCAGGCAGGACACGCAGTGGATCAGACTTCGCGGTTCCGGGTCGTCGTCCATGGAGGGGGCAGGGGGGTGGGGGCGCCGATGGTAACAGTCGCGTGAAGGACCAAATTGTGAAGGCAGGGCTACACCGGGTCATCGAACCGTCATAATTGGCGGATCGCCGTACCCACCACGAGGCCCGCATGTTTTCCCTGCAGACGATCTTCGGCCAAGGCAAGCAGTTCTACTCGCTGCTCGAAGAGGCCGCCGTCGCGGCGCACGACAGCACCCGGTCGCTGCATGCGATGCTGCGCGACACCGCGCAGCAGCCGGCACTCGATGCGTTCAAGCTCGCGCGCCAACGCGAGCGGACCGCCTCCGACAAGATCCGGCAGGAGCTGGTCAACAGCTTCATCACGCCGATCGAGCGCGAGGACATCGAGGCACTCGCCTCGGCGCTGTACAAGATCCCGAAGCAGGTCGAGAAGTTCGCCGACCGCTACTCGCTCGCGCTTCGCCACCTGCAGGGCATCGATTTCGCGCCACGCGCGGCGATGCTTGAACAGGCCGCCGGGATCGTCGTCGAGATGGTGCGCCAGCTGCCGGCGATGAAGCTCGAGCCGATGAAGGCACAGATCGACCGTCTGCGCGCGGTCGAGAACGAAGCCGACCGCCTGATGCTCGAGCTCTACCGCGACATCTATTCCGGCAACCTCGACTCCCAGCAGATGTTCCTGCTCAAGGAGTTCTTCGAGATCCTCGAGAAGGCGATCGACCGCTGCCAGGACGCGGGCACGGTCGCCTACGAAATCGTCCTCAAGAACTCGTAAGAGGCCGCCGCGATGCTCACGCTGGTCCTTCTCGTCGTGCTCGCGGCGCTGGTCTTCGAGTACATCAACGGCTTCCACGACACCGCGAACTCGATCGCGACGGTCGTGGCGACCAAGGTGCTCTCGCCCGCGCAGGCCGTGGGCCTGGCGGCCTTCACCAACCTCGTCGGTGCGCTCTGGGGCACCGCGGTCGCCAAGACGATCTCCTCCGGCCTGATCGATTCGGGCGTCGTCGACGTCAGCTCGCAGCTGATCCTGTGCGCGCTCATCGGCGGCATCGTGTGGAACCTGATCACCTGGTGGTGGGGCCTGCCGTCGTCGTCGTCGCATGCGCTCATCGGCGGACTCGTGGGCGCGGCGTTCGCCGCGGCGATGAACAATCCGGAGGTCATCATCTGGTCCGAAGTGAAGGACCCCTGGTACAAGAGCGCCGGCATCCTGTGGAAGGTGATCGTGCCGATGGTCTCGTCACCGATCGCGGGCTTCACCGCCGGGTTCGTGGTGATGGGGATCCTGTTCGCCATCATCGGGCTCATGGCGCGCAGCGGCGGCGCATTGGCGCGGATCGCGCGACCGCGGTGGATGAACGCCCTGTTCGGCAAGGCGCAGCTGGTCAGCGCCGGGGCCATGGGCTTCGCCCATGGCTCGAACGATGCGCAGAAGACGATGGGCATCATCGCCCTCACGCTCGTCAGTGCGCAGACGGCGGGCACGCTCGAGGACCTGCCCGGGTGGCTCTCGTTCCTCCATCCGTCGCAGAATGCGATCGCCGATGGTGACATCGACCTGTGGATCAAGCTCACCTGCGCCATCGTGATGGCCGCCGGTACCGCCGCGGGCGGCTGGCGCATCATCAAGACGCTCGGCCACAAGCTCGTGAAGCTGCATCCGATCCACGGCTTCGCCGCGGAGAGCAGCGCCGCCGCGGTGATCCTGACCGCTTCGCACCTCGGCATCCCGGTCTCGACGACGCACAACATCTCGTCGGCGATCATGGGCGTGGGCACCGCGAAGCGCTCGAACGCGATCCGGTGGACGGTCGTGGAGCGGATGATCTGGGCGTGGATCCTGACGATCCCGATGGCCGGCGGCATCGCCTACGGGCTCTTCAGCCTCTTCCGCATGCTCGGCTGGGCCTGAGCCGCCGACAAGAGAACCCCGGTGGGGGCTCATCCACCGGGGTTCGGCTCCCGAGCGGGAGACGCACTCGCTTCGGAGAGTGCGGCGGGCTCGCCGCGCGACCACCATCCGCCGGAAGCGGTTAGTCACCCGTCAAATTAGTGTTTCGATCGTGGCGGTGGTTCATGGCCGTGCCGAGCGGCGCCGCCCGTCAGAAGAGATCCCCGCCCGCGGAGAGCATGCGCTCCATGCGGTCGCCGACGCCGCCGATCTCGAGCACCAGCCGGTGCACCTCGGCGAGGTCGAGACCGTCGAGCGGCCGGTTCTCGCACAGCTGCAGGTGCGGTACGCCGTCGAGGTCGCCGGTGGCGAGATGGCCCACCTGGCTGTCCCAGTTGAAGACCAGCGCGCGCCGGGCGTCGACTCCCGTCATCGGTGCGACCACCGTACTCACGCGCAGGTAGGCACGCCCGTCCTCGTCCGCGCTCCGGCTGAGGAAGATCGACTGGTGGCGGCGACCGTGGTCGAGCGACAGCTCCACGCACATCATCTCGTCGTCGTGCAGCTTGATGTCGTGGCCGGCGCCGTCGAGGTACTCGCGGATCGCGTCGAAGTCGCGCATGGGGTTCTCCTGGACGACCGCTATGCTAGCGCCATGACGGGTGATTCCGGTATCCACGACGCGGCCACGCGGATCCATGCGGCGATCCGCGCGGTGCCGCGCGGCCAGGTCGCCGGCTACGGCGAGATCGCACGCCGCGCCGGGCTGCCCGGGCGCGCGCGGCTGGTGGCGCGGCTGCTGAGCCGAGGCGATGTGCAGGGGTTGCCGTGGCACCGCGTACTCCGCTCCGACGGGCGCATCGCCTTTCCCGAAGGCAGCGTCGGTCATGCCGAGCAGTGCGCGCGCCTTCGCGCGGAAGGCGTTGTCGTCGAGCGCGGTCGCGTGGTGGGCATGGCGCGCGCGCGTCCCCTCGCCGAGAGCCTCGACGCGGCGCTGTGGGGGCCGCCGGGCGGCTGATCCTCATCCGATAGTGCGGTGCAGCAGCTAACATGGTGGCGTCAAGGAGACGCCATGTTTTCGAAGCTGCCCCTCGCGACGCGCTACCTGCTGATCGCCAATGCGGTGGTGTTCCTGCTGCAGGCGCTCGTGTCGAACCTCCCGCAGGGCGGAGTCGGCGACGGGCTCTGGCGCGTGTTCGAGTACCTCGAGCTGCACCCGATCGGCAGCGGCGACGGGGATCGTCCGGGCTTCATGCCGTGGCAGCTCGTCACGTACGGGTTCCTGCACTTCGATGTCGCCCACTTCTTCTTCAACATGCTCGCGCTGGTGATGTTCGGCGCGCAGGTGGAGCACACCTGGGGCGCGAGGAAGATGCTGACGTACTACCTGACGTGCGTCGTCGGTGCCGGGCTCTGCCAGCTCGTCGTGGGCTACGGAACCATCGCGATGGGCGGCGAGCCGTATTCGACGGTCGGTGCCTCGGGTGGCATCTTCGGGCTGCTGCTCGCCTACGGCATGCTCTTTCCCCACCAGCGCGTGATGCTGCTGATCCCGCCCGTGCCGATGAAGGCGCGCACGCTGGTGATCGTCTACGGCCTCATCGAACTGTTCTTCGGCCTGACCGGCACGATGCCGGGCGTCGCGCATTTCGCGCATCTGGGTGGGATGCTGTTCGGCTGGCTGCTGATCCGCCATTGGCGTCGCCGGCCTCCGCCGGGTCGTGGCGGACGCGCGTCGCGCAGCGGACTGCGCATCGTCAACTAGCTTCAGGCCAGGCGCGGAACGTCGCGGTGATGCGGCGGTGCCGATGCGGCACCGCCGACCATCGATCGCTCACGGCCAGAGCCGCACCTGCTGCTCCGCCTTCGGCTGCATCGGCGTCCCCGCCTTGCAGGTAAACGCCGCGCCGAACGCGGGCTGATTCATCAGCGGCACGTCGCTGCGCCAGCGGCCCGGTGGATAGGTGCTCGTCGCCGCGCGCTCGGTGGCGACGTCGACGGATACCTGCTCCGGCCAGAGCCGCGCCCACGCGGTGTAGAAGGCCTGCATCGTCTCCTTCGGTGCGCCCGGCTGGGCCTGCTGCAACGCGGCCTGCGCGAGCTCGACGCCCGCCTGGTCGGCGATCAGCATGTCGTCGACGAGGCTGCCGTTGACGCGGACGCCCGTGAGGGCGGGATAGGGCAGCGCGCTCGCCTGGCCGGCGACGCGGCTCGACAGCGACGTCCACGCGGCCGTCTCGACCGGCGTCCACCAGTCGCGCGCCTGACCCTTCGCATCGATGAGGCGACCGCGTGCGTCGATCGCATGGCTCAGCTCATGGCCGACGAGCGCGCCGTACGCGCCGTACAGCGCGGGTGCGGTCTGGGTGACGTCGAACACGGGCGGCTGCAGCATCGCCGCGGTGACGATGAGGCGGTTCTGCGGCACGTCGTACGTCAGCGCGGGCTGCTGCGGGAGCACGTCCCAGCGGCGGTCGGCATTGCCGCGTCCGATGCGTCGCATCTCCTCGCGATGGCGCCATGTCGAGGCGATGAGCATGTTGCTGCCGAAGCTGCCGCGCCCCATCGGTTGCACGGTGAAGTCGAGGTCGCGACGCGGGGCGCCGACTTCGATGCGAAGCGCCGCAAGCTTGGCCTTCGCCTCCGCACGGGCCGCCGGCCCGAGGCGCGCATCGCGATCGATCATCGTCGACAGGGCGTCGCGGATCTGCCCCGCGATCTCCTCGGCGCGCGCGCGCGAGGTCGCCGGCAGGTAGCGCGCGACGTATTCGCGGCCGAGCATCGGGCCGGCTGCCAGGTTGATCGCGTCGAGCACCGCCTGCTGGCGCGGCACGGGCGAGACCTGCCCGCCGAGCACGCGGCCGCGGAAGTCGAAGCTCGCATCGCGCCAGGACTTGCTGAGGTAGGGCGCCATCGCGTCGCCGACGCGCCAGCGCAGGTAGGCCTTCCACTGCGCGGGCGGCAGCGAGGCGACGTAGTTGTCGAGCGCGGTGAAGAGCGCCGGGTTCGCCATCGACACCTGGTCGTCGCTGACGGCTTGCGCCTTGAGGAACTCCGCGAGCTGCAGGCGCTTGAACTGCTTGCCGAAGCCGGCCGTCGGCACGGCCGCGTAGTTCGCGCGCGGATCGGCGCCGCGCGCGAGCGGGCGGGAGGCCTGCGCGAGGCGGGTTTCCAGGTCGATCACCTGCTGCGCCGTCGCCGCGACCTGCGCCTGCGGCACGCCCGTGAGGAGCAGGATCTTCTCGACGTAGGCGCGGTAGCGCGTCATCACCTCGCGCGTTTCGGGGTCGGTGCGCGTGTAGAAGGCCGGGTCGGGCAGACCGAGGCCGCCGTCGCTGAAGTAGCCGATGTGGCGGTCGGTATCGGCGAGGTCGATGTCGGCGCTGAAGTTGAACGCGACGGGGATGCCGACCTGGTGCAGTGCGGCGATCGCGGGCGGGATGTCCTTCGCGCGGCGGATCGCATCGATGCGGGACAGGAGCGGCGCCACGGGGTTCGCGCCGTCGCGCTCGACCGCGGCCTCGTCCAGGCCGCTGGCCCAGAAGGCGCCGAGCAGCGTCTGGATCTGGCCCTGAGGCGCCGTGGCGGCGGCATTGAGCAGGTCGATCTGCTGCTGCTGCGCGCGCTGGCGGAGCTGGTCGAGCGCGGAGACGGACGTGGTGCCCGGGACGAGCGTATGCGCACGGTACCAGTCGGCATTCGCGAACGCGTGGAAGTCGGTACAGGCCGTCGGCCCCGCGGGCGCAGCCGGCGCACGCTTCTTCTTCTGGGCATCGGCCTGCGGAGTGGCGAGGAGCGCGAATGCGGCGAAGGCGAGGGCGCAGGCGAGCGGGCGTGGGGTCATCGCGGGGGTCCGATGGCGGAATCGGCGGAAGTCTAGCAATGCGCCTTCGCGTGGTTTGAACGAATTCCTCACGCACGCCACAACGAAAAAGGCCCGGGAAATCCCGGGCCTTTTCCTGGCTCATCGCGGACCGCTTACCAGATGACGACCTGCTGGTCGCCCTGGCGGACCATCGGCTGGCCCGGCGAGCAGCCGAAGGCCTTCGCGAATGCCGGCAGGTTCGACGGCGCACCGATCGCACGGAAATTCGCCGGCGCATGCGAGTCGGTGGTGAGGCGCACCTTGAGCTCTTCCGGCGTGAAGTTGCGGCGCCACACCGTCGCCCAGTTGGCGAAGAACCGCTGGTCGCGCGTCATGCCGTCGATCATCGGGTCGGGCGTGCCGGCGGTGGCGCGCACCATCGCATCGTAGGCCGTTGCGATGCCGCCGAGGTCGGCGATGTTCTCGCCGAGGGTCAGCTTGCCGTTCACCTTCGCGCCCGGCGCGGCCTCGTAGGCATTGAACTGGTTCACGAGCTTGTCGGTCAGGCCCGAGAAGCCCTTCGCGTCGGCGGGCGTCCACCAGTTCTCGAAGTTGCCCGTGGCACCGAAGCGCGAGCCCTGGTCATCGTAGCCGTGGATCATCTCGTGGCCGATGACCGCGCCGATGCCGCCGTAGTTGAGCGGATCGTCGGCCTTCGGGTCGAAGAAGGGCGGCTGCAGGATCGCGGCCGGGAACACGATCTCGTTCTGCAGCGGGTTGTAGTAGGCGTTGACCGTCTGTGGGCTCATGCCCCATTCGGTCTTGTCGACCGGCTTGCCGATCTTCGACAGCTGCCACTTGTAGTTGAACTCGTTGGCGGCCATCACGTTGCCGATGTAGCTGTCGCGCGACGTCGCAAGGCCGTCCCACTCACGCCACTTGTCGGGGTAGCCGATCTTCGGCGTGAAGCTTGCCCACTTCTCCATCGCCTTCTTCTTGGTGTCCGCGCTCATCCAGGCCAGGTTCTCGATGCGGTCCTTGAGCGCCGCGCTGAGGTTCTTCACCAGCTCCTGCATGCGCGCCTTCGACTCCGGCGAGAACGCGACCTGCACGTACATCTGGCCCAGTGCCTCGCCGGCCTGGCCGCCAATGGTCTGCAGCACGCGCTTGCCGCGCTCCTTCATCTCCTTCTGGCCGCGCAACGCCTTGTTGTAGAAGTTGAAGTGCTCCTGCGCGAAGTTGTCCGCGAGGTAGGGCGACGCGCTGTCCACGAGATGGAAGCGCAGATAGCTCTGCCACTGCGCAGCCGGAACGTCGCCGATCATCCGGCTGACTTCCTTGTGGAAGCCCGGGATCGCGAGCGAGAACATCTGTGGCGGCGCGACGCCCTGCGACTCGAAGAACGTCGTCCACGGAAAGTTCGGCGTGAGCTTGTCGGCTTCGGCCGGGGTGATCGGGTTGTAGTAGAGCGAGACGTCGCGCGAGAGCTCCTCGCTGGACTTGGAGGCCTTCGCCAGGCGCGTCTCGAACGCGATCACGTCCCGGGCCTGCTTCGCGGCGTCGGCGGCCGGGATGCCCGACAGCTCGAGCACCTTCGCGACATGCTGCTGGTAGGCCGCGAGCTTGTCCTTCTTGTCCTTGTCGACGTAGTAGCCCTTGTCCGGCAGGCCCAGGCCGGCCTGGCCCGCGTAGGCGATGTTCACCGCCGAATTCTTGAAGTCGGCCTCGGGGCCGAACGAGAACAGCGTGCCCTCGCCGCGCGCCGCCGTCGTGCGCAGGTGCTCGGCGATCTGCGCAGGCGTCTTCAGCGCGGTGATCGCTTCGATGCGGCTCTGCAGCGGCGTGAGGCCGGCTGCATTGATCGCCGCCGCGTCCATGCCGGTCGCCCAGAAGTCGCCGACGATCTTCTCCACGCCATCGGCGTTCGGCATCGCCGCGGCCTGCTCAGCGAGCTGGCGCTGCACGGCATTGCTGCGCTCGTCGAGCATCTCGAACGCGCCCCAGGAGGTGCGGTCGCTCGGGATCGGGTTGGAGGCGAGCCACGTGCCGTTGACGTAGCCGCCGAAGTCGGTGCACGCGTTCTTCGAGGCGTCGATGTCGGCCTTGGCGAACCGGTTCACCGGCGGCAGGCGGCTCTCGTCGAGGCGCAGGGTTGCCGGCGCGGCGGCCGGCGCGGCATCTCCGACGGCGGCCTGGGGGACGGCCTCGTCCTTGACGGGGCAGCCGGTGAGCACGGCAGTGATCGCGAGCGACAGCAGGAGGGGGGATTTCTTGGGGATCACGTCGGGCTCCGGGCCAGGACAGTGGGACGGGGATGCCGCACATGGCGACAGACACGCCGCGTGGCATGCCATACGACATTAGCGGCTGCGAGCGGCCAGCGGCGGGTGTCGAAGGTCATGGCACGGTCGCCTGAACGAAAATCACAGCGCTCAGGCAGCCCGGCGCCTTTTCACGTACCATTCGCCCCGTTCAGCGCCTGGCATCGCCGCTTCCGCGGCACGCTTCCCAGGTTTCTTTCGCTCTCGCCCGCCTTGCGCGGTTCCGGTGCGACGGTCATCCCGCACGATTTCTCGGCGCAGACACGCATCCGGCGAACGCAGGATGCGTCACGACGTTCCATCTCGCAGCGCGGTTCAGGGAAAGCTCCGAGTCGATCCACGGCAACGCCGTGGCACCTACTGTTTCCGGAGTTTTCCATGACGATCGATACCTCGACGTTCGAGGCGCTCGGCCTGTCGCCCGCCATCCTGCGCGCGCTCGCCGACCAGAACTACACCCAGCCCACCCCGATCCAGCAGCAGGCGATTCCGCTGGTGCTGTCGGGTCGCGACGTGCTCGGCGGTGCCCAGACCGGCACCGGCAAGACCGCGGCATTCGGCCTGCCGCTGCTCAATCGCCTCGGCAAGACGACCGCGATCAACGGCCCGCGCAAGCCGCGCGCGCTGATCCTCGTGCCGACGCGCGAGCTCGCGGTGCAGGTCACCGAGAGCCTGCGCGGCTATGCGCGCCACCTGCGCATGAGCATTTCCGCCATCTTCGGCGGCGCCGGCATGCAGCCGCAGGTCGACCTGCTGCGCCGCGGCGTCGACGTGCTCGTCGCTACGCCCGGCCGCCTGATCGACCACATGGATCGGGGCACCGTTCGCCTCGACGAGATCGAGATCCTGGTGCTCGACGAGGCTGACCGCATGCTCGACATGGGCTTCCTGCCCGCGATCAAGCGTGTGCTCGCCAAGCTGCCGAAGCAGCGGCAGACGCTGCTGTTCTCGGCCACGTTCGAGACGCGCATCAAGCAGCTGGCGCTCGAGTTCATGCGCGACCCGCAGCAGGTGCAGGTCACCGCGAACAACACGATCGCCGACACGATCGCGCATCGCGCGCATCCGGTGGACGCGTCACGCAAGCGCGACCTGCTGGTGAAGATCCTGACCGAGCGCTACACCGACCAGGTCCTTGTCTTCGGTCGCACCAAGCACGGCTGCAACCGTCTTGCGGAGCAGCTGGAGGAGGCGGGCCTGAAGGCCGTGGCGATCCACGGCAACAAGAGCCAGGCCCAGCGTCAGAAGGCGCTCAATGCGTTCAAGTCGGGCAAGGCGCGCGTGCTGGTGGCGACCGACGTGGCCGCGCGCGGCCTCGACATTCCGGACCTTCCGCTCGTCATCAACTACGAGCTGCCGATGGTCGCCGAGGACTACGTGCATCGCATCGGTCGCACCGGTCGCAACGGCGCGAAGGGCGAGGCGTTGTCGCTGGTCGCGATGGACGAAGGCCCGCTGCTCGGGCAGGTGCAGAAGTTGCTGCAGCAGAACGTGCAGCTGGTCGAGGTGGAAGGCTTCACGCCCGCGCGTCCGCTCCAGTTCTCGGGCCCGGTGCCGAATGCGCGTCGCAAGCCCGCGCATCGTCCGCACGGCAAGCCGGCGGTGCGCCATGCGCATGCCGGTCCGAAGCAGGGCCGCACCGGCAGTGGCGAGCGCCGCCGCAGCGGAAGCGCGCCGCGCTGACGGCTCGTCGAACGCGTCAAGGAAAAGGGCCGCTCACGCGGCCCTTTTCTGTTCCCGCCGTTGCACAACCCGCGACGTGAGGGAGGTGGTGCGCAGAAACGACCGACGACGCCTGGAGGCGCCGCCGGCCGCCGCCATCAGGCCTTCTTCGACGCGATCCAGCGGTCGATCTTCGCCTCGAGCACCTGCAGTGGCACCGCGCCGTCCTTCAGCACTTCGGCATGGAACTCGCGGATGTCGAACCTGCCGCCGAGTGCCTTCTCCGCGCGTGCACGCAGTTCCTTGATCTTCAGCTCGCCGATCTTGTACGCCAGCGCCTGGCCCGGCCACGCGATGTAGCGCTCGGCTTCCGCGGTCGACTGCGTCTCGCTCTCGGCCGAGTTGTCGAGCATGTACTTGATCACCTGCTCGCGGCTCCAGCCCTTGCTGTGCAGGCCGGTGTCGACGACCAGCCGAATGGCGCGCCAGAGCTCGTTCTGCAGGTAGCCGAAGTAGTTGTACGGATCGGTGTAGACGCCCAGGTCCTTGCCGAGCGACTCGGCGTACAGGCCCCAGCCTTCCGCGAACGCGGTCTCGCCGCCGAAACGGCGGAACTTCGGCAGGTTGGTCAGCTCCTGCTGCAGAGCGATCTGGAAGTGGTGGCCGGGGATCGCCTCGTGCAGGTAGAGGTCTTCGGCGTCCCACGTCTTGCGCGTCGGCAGATCGTAGGTGTTGACGTAGAAGATGCCGGGGCGCGAGCCGTCCTCGCTGGGCGACATGTACGAACCACCCGCGGCGGACTTCGCGCGGAACGCCTCGACCGGGCGGATCTCGAACGGCGACTTCGGGATGAGCGAGAACTGCTGCGGGATCTTCTCGTTGATCTTGGCTTCCAGCCCGCGGTAGTGCTTGAGCAGGTCGTCCTCGGTCTTGTACTCGAAGCGCTTGTCCGTGCGCATGAACTGGAAGAACTCCTGCAGCGAGCCCTTGAAGCCGGTCTGCTGCATGATCTTGCGGATCTCGCCATGGATGCGCGCGACCTCGGCGAGGCCGATGTCGTGGATCTGCGCCGGGGTGAGGTCGGTGGTCGTGCTGGCCTTCGCGCTGAAGGCGTACCAGGCCTGGCCGTCGGGCAGCTTGTCGATGCCGTATGTCTCGCGCGTCGCAGGGATGTACTCGTCGTTGATGAAGGCGCGCAGCTTGCGGTACGACGGCATCACCTTCTGCTCGATCATCGTGCGGTAGGCGGCGGTCAGGCGGGTGCGGTCGGCCTCCGAGAACTCCTTCGGCATGCTGGCGATCGGGCCCCAGAACATCGTCTTCTCGGCGCTGTCCTGGATGAGCGCATCGAGCTGCGGCACCACTTTCACCATCAGCGCGCGCGGCTGCACCACGCCGGCCTTCATGCCGGCGCGCATGTTCTCGATGGAGGTATCGATCAACTGCGGCAGCTTGTTGCCGCGCGCGAGCCAGTTCTCGTAGTCCTTGACGGTCTTGAAGGGCTGGGCGCCGGTGCCCGAGCCCATCTGCACCGCGAACATCGGGATGCTGCCCATCTGGTTGACCGGCATCATCCAGCCCGGGAAGCGCTCGCCTTCGAGCGAGTTCCTCGCGTCGCGGACGAAGATCTCGTAGCTGAGCAGGTCCTGCCCCGACAGGCCCTCCGGGCCGACGGCCTCGATCGTCTTGAGCCAGCGCTCGGTGAACGCGCGCGCTTCATCGCGGAACTGCTTGCTGCCGAAGTCCGGCAGCTGGTCGTTGTAGCGGGGATCGCCCTGGAACGTGGCCTGCAGCGGATTGAGCTTGAGCGACTCCTCCCAGTACTGCTCGTAAAGCGCGTTGAGCCGCTGGGCCTTGGACTGCTGCGTGGCGGCCTGCGGCGCCTGGGCGAGGGCGGGGAGGGCGACGGCCCCCGTGACGAGTGCGACGGCGAGGACGAGCGGGCGGAGGGTCATGGTGGACTCCTTGAGGGACCCGCCAAGCATCGCGCAGGCGCCCGGTCCGCACGCCGGTCGGAAGTCACGGTGCCTTCAGGCGGCCGCGGCGACCCGGAGCGCGTCGGCGCGGTCGCGCCCGAGGTAGCGCACGATGCCGGCGCGCACGAGGTAGATCAGCGGGATGAGCGCGAGGGCGGCGAGCATCTTGTAGGCGTAATTGACGGTGCTGACCGCGAGGAAGAGCGACGTCGGCCACTTCTGCGGTCCGAGTACGAACGCGATGTAGAGCACCACGAAGCTGTCGACGAGCTGCGAGACGGCGGTCGAGCCCGTCGCGCGCAGCCAGACCCAACGCTCGCCCGTGGCCCGCCGGATCCGCTGGAACACCGCCACGTCGATGAGCTGGCCCAGCACGAAGGCCACCAGCGAGCCCGCGATGGTCCAGAGGCCCTGCCCGAACACCGCGGTGAATGCCGCCTGGTAGTCGGCCACGCCCTGCGCGCGGGCGGCGCCGACCCACCAGTCCGCCGGCGCGAGCGCGATCGCGGCGAAGGCGAACAGGAAGCCGTAGACGATGAGCATGGCAGCGAGCGTGGAGACCAGCCGCACGCCGCGGCGGCCGAAGAACTCGTTGATGACGTCCGTCATCAGGAAGACCACGGGCCACAGCAGCGTGCCCGCGGTGAAGCTGAGCGAGCCGCTCTGCCCGAACAGGCGCCACTCGAACGGCGCGATGCCCAGGGTCGGCTCGAGCGCGAAGATCTTTACGCCGATGAACTCGGCCAGCACCGTGTTCACGCAGAACAGGGCGGCGAGCCCGACGAACAGGCGCGTCGCGCGATCGGCGAGGAGATGCGGCGGGGCAGGCGGGTGCATCGCGCTCACTCTGCGGCTGGCGGCGAGAACGGAATGCTCTCGGGCGATACCGCGCCGCCCGAGATGATGAAGCTCATCGCCTGGTCGACGGTCCAGTCGGTCGGCGTGATCTTCTCGACCGGCACGATCTCCAGATAGCCCGAGGTCGGATTCGGCGTCGTCGGCACGTAGACCGCGGCCAGCTCGCGGCCCGTGCCCTGTTCCTTCAGCACGCGCGTGACGAAACCGATCGACTTCATCTCGGTATGCGGGAAGTCGATCAGTACCACGCGCTGCGTGCCGTCCGGCTTGGTCTGCAGGATGTCGAGCAGCTGCCGCGCGCTGCCGTAGATGATGTTCGCGAAGGGGATGCGCTTGATCAGCGCCTCGAACCACCGCAACACGCGCTGGCCGAAGACGCGCCGCGCCATCAGTCCCGAGAGCAGGATCACGCCGAGCGTGGCCAGCATCGCGAGCGAGTTCTGCACCCACGGCTCGACGAGCCACGCGAGCGACGGGCTGCCCGCCGCCGCGCCCTGCAGCGCCGGGCCGATCAGCGGACGGCTGATGTCGGAGAGCAGGCCGAAGACGAACGTGACGACGACCCACGTGAGCCATAGCGGCAGCAGCGTGAGCAGCCCGGTGAGGAAGAGGCCCTGCAGGGTGGATTTGCGCATGCGCCGATTCTACGGCGCCGGCTCAGCGCTCGCGGATCAGGCGGAAGCCGACGTCGTCGTAGCCGCGGTTGGCCTGCAGCAGGCTCGCGGCGGTGCGCCCACGCCAGGAGCCGGCCGTCACCCGGCGCTGCGTGCAGTTCGTGCCGCAGTCGCGCAGCCACAGGCCCACCGTGCGGCTGCCGGACTGTGCCGGCATGCGCGATGACTCGGCCTCCGTCGGCAGGCGATAACGCTCCCCGGTCTGCTGGCCGAGCCACTGCGCATAGGCCTCGGCGTCCTGGTAGGAGACGCAGACCACTGCATCGCCCCCGGACTGCTGGAAGCCGGGCGACTTCCAGGAGCGCGGCGCGAAGACGCGCAGCAGCGAGGCGCGCTCGCGGCAGAGGGCCGGTGCGCGCCGCGTCGCCTCGACGAAGCGCTCGAATTCGCCGCGCGTCACCGCATGGCGCGCCACGGCACCGGTCGGCAGGCCGTCGCTCGAGCCACCCACCACGGGTGCACGACCCGCGGCGACCGCGGCGACGTCCTTCGTCCAGGCGGCGAGATCGCGGTCGGCGACGTCGAGCTCGCGCGCGAGCTCGATCACACGGCGCGCCTCGCGTGCGTCGCGGCGCCGCAGCGCATCTTCCAGGCGCTTGCGCGTGGCGTCCGTCGTCGACTGGCGCAGCGTCTTGGCCGCGGCGGTGCCATCCCGGCCGGCGAGCGCGATGAATTCCTTCGCGCCTGCGTGGATGCGGCGCGCCTGTGTGTCCTGCCCGGCGCGGAGGTCGCGCACGACGCGCTCGCGCATCACGGAATTGAAGTCGCGCGCGAGGTCCTGTACCCGCGGATCGTGCGGGCTGTCGCGCCAGGCGGTCATGACCGCGACGAGTGCGTTGTCGCGCTCGGGTGCGACGAGCTCCCCGCGCGCGAGGTGCGCGCGGGCCTGCTCGATGGCCACCTCCAGCGTGGCACCGGGTAGCGGCGCGAGCATCGAGTCGATCGGGTCGGGATCAGCGGCCGGGGGCGGAGTCGAGGAGGCTGTCGCCGCGGGCGGCGAGCTCGCCGGGGGCGTGGTCCGCTCCGCACGCGGCCAGAAGGCGATCGCCGCGGCCGCGAGTGCAAGAACCGCGACGATGGCCGCAAAGCCCCGCATCGCGTTTCCGCCGAGCACCGAACGCGTGCGCTCCCAGACCGGCAGCCACCGTGGCGGGCGCACGGCGTGCATCGCCTCGCGCATCTCGGCGGCCGTCTGGAAGCGCTGGTCGGCCTGCTTCGCGAGCGCCCGATGCATGAAGCGCTGCCAGTGCCGCAGGTGCCGCGGCATCCTGGGGATCGGGTTCTGCGCATGCATCAGCGCCATCGAGAGCGCGTCCTGCGCCTCGTACGGCAGGCGGCCCGCGAGCGTCTCCCAGAGAAGCACGCCCAGGCTGTAGAGATCGGCACGCCCGTCGACGTCCTCGCCGCGCGCCTGCTCCGGCGCCATGTAGGCGGTGCTGCCGACGGCCAGGCCCGCCGCCGTGACGCGCGGCCCATAGCCGCGGCGCAATGCGATGCCGAAGTCGGCGAGCAGGGGACGCCCGGCGTCGTCGAACAGCACGTTCTCGGCCTTGACGTCGCGATGGACCACGCCGCGCGAATGCGCGTACTCCAGTGCCGCGAGCAGCGCGTCCGCGATCCCGACAGCGCCGGGCTCGTCGCGCGTGTAGTCCTTGTCGCCGAGGTGCCCCTTGGCGAGATGGGGCATCGAGTAGTAGGGCACGCCTTCGCGCGTGCGGCCGAGCTCGTGGATGCGCACGATGTGCGGATGCTCGAGCCGCGCGATGGTGCGCACCTCGTTCTCGAAGCGCCGCCGGCTGATCTCGTCCGACAGTGCATGAGGCGCCATCACCTTGAGCGCGACCTGCCGCCCCAGCGCCACCTGTTCAGCGAGATACACGGTGGACATGCCGCCGCGGCCGACCTCGCCGAGCAGGCGATAGCCCTCGACCTGCGGCAATTCGGGTGCGTGCGGTCCGGGGCTGGGTTCGGTCATGTCCGCCCGAGCATACGACGCCACGCGAGCAGCGCGAAGACGGCGGCGCGATCAGCGTGCAGGTTTGCGACGCACGTAGAGCTGTTTGCGCACGCGAGCGACGACTTCGCCGTCGGCATCGACCACCGGCGTCTCGAACCAGTGCAGGTACTTGCCGCCGTCGGCCGTGCCGAGGCGGATCGCCTCGAGCGTGTCGGCATCGAGGTGGAAGTCCGCATGGACGCGGCTGCGCCCGGGACGGAGGAAGTCGACCGTCGCCGACCGGTCCCAGACCCAGTAGTCCGTCCCGAGACTGCGCATCACCAGCAGCATCCAGAACGGATCGGTCATCGCGAAGAGGCTTCCGCCGAAGTGCGTACCCACCGCATTGCGGTTCCAGGGCCGGAGGCGCAGCTCGACGCGCGCATGGCGCCAGTCGTCGGCGATGCGGCTCACGTGGATGCCGGTCGCCAGGAACGGCGGCCAGAGGTTCATCAGCAGGCGCAGCGCGCCGGCCGAGATACGCGGAACCACGACCTCAGAACAGCAGCGAGGACATGCGGCGGCGGTAGCGGCCGACGAGATCGTCGTCGGCGACCACCCGGAACGCATCGATGAGGGTGCGGCGGGGCAGGCCGTCGTCGAAGGCCCGGTCGCGGCGGAGCATCTCGATGAGGTGCTCGAGGCCGTCCTCCTCGCGACCGCCGAGCAGGCGCTGGACGGCGAGCAGGTGGCGTGCACGGAGGTCGGCGGGGTCGGCGGCGACGGCGGCCTCCAGCACCTCCGGCGGCGGCGCGTCCTTCGCCGACGCAAGCAGGCGCAGGTGGCTTCGCGCGCGCTCGGCGCGGTCGTCGGTAGCCAGATTCGCGGGGAGCGCGTCGAGGATGCCCTCGACTTCGGCCGTCGCGCCGGTCTGGAGCAGAGCCAGCGCGAGGTCGAGCTTCAGCGCGTCGTCGTCCGGCTTCGCCGCCACGTCGGCACGCAGGCGCACCACTTCGGCGTGCGCGTCGACCGGCGCGCGCTCGGGCTCGGCGGCTGCCGGGGAGGCGGCGCGGGGCTCGATGCCGTGCGAGGCGAGGAACTCGCGAAGCGCGCCCTCCGGCATCGCACCGGGGAAGCCGTCGACGAGCTGGCCGTCCTTGACCAGGAAGACCGTCGGGATCGAGCGCACCTGGAAGGCCGCGGCCAGCTGCTGCTCCTTGTCGACGTCCACCTTCGCGAGCAGGAAGGCGCCGCCGTAGGCATCGGCGAGCTTCTCCAGGACAGGGCCCAGCTGCTTGCAGGGGCCGCACCATTCCGCCCAGAAGTCGACCAGCACCGGCACCTGCAGGGAGCGCTGGAGGACTTCCTCCTGGAAGCGGTCGGCGGTGGCGTCGAAGACATGCGGATGGGCGGCGTCGATCATGGATATTCCTCGGAATGCCGGGCAGATGGGGGCGCGCGGACGGTGGGGCAAGGCCGGCACGCTAGCATGGCGCCATGCACCTTCCTGTCACCCCGGCGCGCGCCTGCGCGCTGCTCGCCGCCATCGCCTTCGCGGGCGCCGTGGCCGTGTTCGGCGGCCGTTTCGAGGTCTATTCGCAGCTCGCGCATCCCGTCGCGATGCTGGGGGCCTCGGGCGTCCCGCGCGCAACGGCGTTCAACGTGCTCGCCTACATGCTGCCAGGTGCGCTCGCGGCCGCTACGTCGCTGATCCTCCGCGAGCGGCTGCGCACGGCCCGGTGGACGGCGCGGCTCGGCACCCAGGCACTCGCATTCGCGGGGATCGCCTTTGCGCTGCAGGGCCTCTGGCCGCTCGACTCGCGCGACCTGTTCGCACGATCGAGTCATCTGCACGGCGCCGCGTGGACGTTCTGGTGGGTCGCTTTCGCGACCGGCGCCGTCCTGCTCTTCGCCGGGCTGCGGGAGCGGCAGCACCGCGGTCGCGCGCTGCTGGTGCTCGGTCTCTCACTCCTCACGCTGCTCGCGGCTCTCGTGGGCTCCCACGTGCTGCCCGTGGGGCTCGCGCAGCGCATCGCGTTCGGCAGCTACTTCGCCGCGCTCCTCGTCGCCGCCGGGCTCAGCCGTAGCGCAGCTTGAGCCCGAGGATCGTGCCCGACAGCGCGAGCGTGATCACGTTGGAGACGATCATCGGCCACGAGCCGAGCACCAGGCCGTAGCCGAACCAGCAGGCGACGCCGACGGTGAACACCGCATACATGCCGACGGAGATGCCGCGGGTATCCCGCGTGCGGATCGTCTTGATCGCCTGCGGGATGAACGAGACCGTCGTGAGGAAGGCCGCGACGTAGCCGATCCATTCGCCGGTCACGGGCGCGCGCCTCGCGGCGCGGCGGTGCGCCACAGGACCGGGAAATCACCGGGCAGGTGCCAGCCGGGCCGGGCGAGCATCGCGAAGTGGACGAGCCGGAACTCGCGCCCGTCGAAGATCCACGTCGCCGCCTCGCCGTAGTCGCCGATGCCGCGGCCCTTGCCGAATGACGACAGCCTCGCAGTGGCCGGTTCGAAGTCGGCGAACAGCACGTGCCCGTCCTCGTCGGGGCCGGACAGGCCGGCGGGGAAGGGCAGCAGGACGGGCCGCGCGGCCGAAGGGCGTGCGCCCGGGCCCCGGTACAGCGCGGACGCGGCCTGGTACGGGCCGCGCCAGCACAGGATCAGCGCAAGGACCTCGCCGCCGCCGATGTCGTAGAGCTGCGACGACTCGTGGCGCAGTGCCGGGTCGCAGGTGTCGGCCGGAATGGCGATCGCGGAGGTGTACCGGCGTGCCGCTTCTCCGGTGATCTCACGCACGCGGCCCGCGGCCGGCGCGGCGGGCAGCGGCTTCGGCGCCGGTATGCGCGCCTTAGACGAGCCGGGCCGTGCCAGCGCACCGGGCGTGCCCACGCGGCCCTGCACGTCGTCGACGAACAGCATCGCGGCGTTGAACCCGACCAGCGTTCCGGTTTCCGCCGCGATGCGGAAGCTTTCGGCCGCCTGCGCGGCGACGACGAACTCGCGCACCGCGTCGATGCCGCGGATCCGGACGCGAGGCTCGTCGGCCTGCGCATCGCGCGACCGCCAGTCGAGTGCGCCGGACCGGGTCGGACGCCAGCGACGCGTCCCGACGAAAATCTCGCCCCCCGATGCGGGCAGACTCTCGATGTCGAGCACCGGTTCGGCGTCGGCGCCCGCATCGCGCCGGAACCGCGCGTGCAGGCCCTCGCCGCCGTCGTCGACGAAGCCGCGCGCCTCGCAGGCGCCGGTCACGTCGCAGGCGACGATCCATTCGCCGAACTCGCGATAGACCGGTGGCGTCGGTGCCGCGGCGCTCGCGATGGATGTTGAGCAGGCGAGCAGGGCACCCGCGAAACCGGCGGCGACCCTCACGGCTGCCGGTACACCACGCCGTCCTTCATCACGAAGTCGACCTTTAGCGTGCTCGAGATGTCCTGCAGCGGGTCGCCGGGGACGGCGACGATGTCGGCGCGCTTGCCCGGCTCGATCACGCCCTGGTCGTCCGTGCCGAGCACCTGCGCGGCGAAGAACGTCGCCGACTGCAGCGCGTAGGCCGCCGGAATCCCGGCTTCGACCATGTAGACGAATTCGCGCGCGTTGTCGCCGTGCGGGCCGACGCCCATGTCGGTGCCGAAGCCGATGCGCACGCCCGCGCGGTAGGCGCGTCCGGCGGTCGCCTGGATCAGCGCGCCGATGCGTTCGGCCTTCGGGCGGACGACGGGCGGGAAGTAGCCGTCGATCTTCGCCTTGTCGGCGACGAAGCGCCCCGCGTAGATCGTCGGTACGTACCACGTACCCTTCTGCTTCATGAGCGACATGACCTCGTCGTCCATGTAGGTGCCGTGCTCGATGCTGGTCACGCCCGCGAGCACCGCGCGCTTCATGCCTTCCTTGCCGTGGGCATGCGCCGCGACGCGATAGCCGTAGTCCTTCGCGGTCTCGACGATGGCGCGGGCTTCCTCGACGGTGAACTGCGGCGCGTCGCCCGACTTCGCATACGAGAGCACGCCGGCGGTCGCGGTGATCTTGATGACGTCGCTGCCTTCCTTGTAGCGCTGGCGAACGGCCTGGCGGGCGTCGTCGATCGAATTCACCACGCCCTCGGTCGGGCCCGGCGGGCCGACGAGGTGCTGCAGCGCGGTGTTGTAGCCGTTGGTGGGGTCGGCATGGCCGCCGGTGGTGGCGATCGAGGTGCCGGCCGCCCAGATCCGCGGGCCGTCGACCAGGCCCTGGTTGATCGCATCGCGCAGGTGCGGCGCGATCGAGCCGCCGAGGTCGCGCACGCTGGTAAAGCCGGCGAGGAGGGTCTTGCGGGCATAGCCGACCGACTGGAAGGCGAAGTCGACGTCGTCGAGGCGGAATTCCTCCTCGTAGCTCTTCGGGCTCGACTGCTGCGCCATGTGCACGTGCAGGTCGGTCCAGCCCGGCGTGCAGGTGCGGCCCGCGAGATCGACGCTCCGCGCGCCCGGAACCTCGACACGGCCGGCACGCAGCTCGGCGATCCGACCGTCGCGAACGACGACGGTATGCGGCCCGAGCAGCCGGCCGGCGCGCGCGTCGAACACGCGCTCGCAGTGCAGGGCGGTGGGCTCGGCGGGCGCGGCGAAGCCGGTGGCGGACACGACCGCGAGGCCGAGGGCGAGCGGAAGGCGGGCGAGCGAGGGCATCGTGAACTCCGGTCGACAGGCGGCCGATTGAAGCACAGCCGCCGCCCGAGGGGCCGGGGGCAAAGACGTTGTCGAGCCCGCCGTGCCTCGCCCCGCGGCAGGGGGCCGGCCCGGACGCGAGGCGTGACGCCGATTTGTGCGCTGCGATAGGCTTGCCGATCGCATTCCTGGGCTTTTCCTGCCGTGTCTTCCCCCGACGCCCCCGACATCCTCGACCCCCGCGCCTTCGACCCCGCCCGCACCGAGGCCGCCGCCCAGGCGTTCTGGCGCGACACGCGGGCCTTCGAGGTCCGCGAGGAACCCGGCCGGCCGAAGTACTACTGCCTGTCGATGCTGCCGTATCCGTCGGGCGCGCTGCACATGGGGCACGTGCGCAACTACACGATCGGCGACGTCATCAGCCGCTACAAGCGCATGACCGGGCACAACGTCCTGCAGCCGATGGGCTGGGACGCCTTCGGCCTGCCGGCGGAGAACGCGGCGATCAAGAACAACACGGCGCCCGCGCGCTGGACCTACGCGAACATCGAGCACATGAAGGCCCAGCTGCAGCAGATGGGCTATGCGATCGACTGGTCGCGCGAGTTCGCCACCTGCCGCCCGGATTACTACGTCCACGAGCAGCGCATGTTCGTGCGGCTCATGAAGAAGGGCCTGGCCTACCGCAAGAACTCGGTGGTGAACTGGGACCCGGTCGACCAGACCGTCCTCGCCAACGAACAGGTCATCGACGGCCGCGGCTGGCGCACGGGCGCCCTCGTCGAGAAGCGCGAGATCCCCCAGTGGTTCCTGCGCATCACCGACTACGCGCAGGAGCTGCTCGACGGCCTCGACACGCTCCCGGGCTGGCCGGATGCGGTCAAGACGATGCAGCGCAACTGGATCGGGCGCTCGGAAGGGCTCGAGATCGCCTTCGACGTGCGTGATCCGTCCGGCGCGGCGCTCGCACCGCTCACGGTGTTCACTACCCGCCCGGACACCCTGATGGGTGTGACCTTCGTGTCGATCGCCGCCGAGCATCCACTCGCGCTGGCCGCTGCCGAGCGCGACGCGGACCTCGCCGGGTTCATCGCCGACCTGCGCCGGGGCGGCGTCTCCGAAGCCGAACTGGAAACACAGGAAAAGCGCGGCCTCGACACCGGCCTGCGCGCGATCCATCCGCTCAGCGGCGAGCCGCTGCCCGTGTTCGTCGCGAATTTCGTGCTGATGAACTACGGTACCGGCGCGGTGATGGGCGTGCCGGGCCACGACGAGCGTGACTGGGCCTTCGCGAAGAAGTACGACCTGCCCATCCGCATGGTGGTCGCACCCGCGGAGGTACGCGACGCCCTGTTCGAGGCCGCGACGCACCTCGTACGCCACGACGACCCGATGACCGTCGCGCTTGGCGAGTCGGGCGCCGCCGACGCCTACGAGACCCGCGCGGCGGTCGAGGTGGTCGACGCCTTCGAGCGCCGGATCCTCGACGAGGGCGCGTGGACCGAGAAGGGCTGGATCGTCAATTCCGACGCACTCGACGGCATGGAATACGGCGAGGCGTTCGAGTACCTCGCCGCGCGCCTCGAAGCCGAAGGCCGCGGCCGTCGCCGCGTGAACTACCGCCTGCGCGACTGGGGCGTGAGCCGGCAGCGCTACTGGGGCTGCCCGATCCCGGTAATCCTGTGCGCGCGTTGCGGCGACGTGCCGGTGCCGGAGGACCAGCTCCCCGTCCTGCTGCCGGAGGACGTCGAATTCAGCGGCGTGGCCTCGCCGATCAAGTCCGACCCCGAATGGCGTCGCACGAGCTGCCCGAACTGCGGCGGCGCTGCGGAGCGCGAGACGGACACCTTCGACACGTTCATGGAGTCGAGCTGGTACTACGCGCGCTACTGCTCGCCGGGCGCCGCCGAGCAGGTCGACGAACGTGCGAAGTACTGGCTGCCGGTCGACCAGTACATCGGCGGCATCGAGCACGCGATCCTGCATCTGCTGTACTTCCGCTTCTACCACCGCCTGATGCGCGACGCGGGCCTCGTCGATGGCGACGAGCCGGCCACGAACCTGCTCACGCAGGGCATGGTCATCGCGGACACGTTCTTCCGCGAGCTCGACAACGGCGGCAAGGACTGGATCAATCCGGCGGACGTCGAGATCGACCGCGACGAGCGCGGCAAGATCGTCGGTGCGCACAGCAAGGTCGACGGCGGCCGCGTGCAGATCGGCGGCACCGAGAAGATGTCGAAGTCGAAGAACAACGGCGTCGACCCGCAGACGATGGTGGCGAAGTTCGGCGCCGACACCGTGCGCCTGTTCTCGATGTTCGCCGCGCCGCCGGAGCAGTCGCTCGAGTGGAACGAGGCGGGCGTCGAGGGCATGGCGCGCTTCCTGCGCCGGTTCTGGCGCGAGGTCACGACGCACGTCGCGCGGCCCGACCACCCCGAGGTCGAGCCGTCGCAGCTCACGCCCGCGCAGAAGGCGCTGCGTCGCCAGCTCCACGAGGCGATCCAGAAGGTGGGCGACGATTACGGTCGCCGCCATTCCTTCAATACGGCGATCGCCGCGCTGATGGAGCTGCTCAATGCCGTCGCGAAGTTCGACGACATGAGCGACCAGGGCCGCGCGGTGCGCCACGAGGCGCTGCAGACCATGGTGCTGCTGCTCAATCCGGTCACGCCACACGTCTGCCACGCGCTGTGGCAGGCGCTCGGGCACCCCGAGACGCTTCTCGAGGACGTGCCTTTCCCGCAGGCCGACCCCGCCGCGCTGGCCCGCGACGCGGTCACGCTCGCCGTGCAGGTCAACGGCAAGCTGCGCGGCACGATCGAGGCGCCGGTCGGTGCGGCGCGCGAGGACGTCGAATCGATGGCGCTCGCCGAGCCGGGCGTCGCGAAGTTCCTCGAGGGGCAGGCGATCCGCAAGGTGATCGTGGTGCCCGGCAAGATCGTCAACATCGTCGCCGGCTGATGCGCTGCCCGCGCCCGGTGCCGTTGCGGCCCGGGCGTCACGGCGCGTTCCGCACCGCATGCCGACGCTATTGCCGTCCCGCGACTCCTTCCCGCAGACTGCCCCGATGATCCGACGCCTGCTGCCCCTCGTCCTCGCCCTCGGCCTGACCGCCTGCGGGTTCCACCTGCGCGAGGGCCTCTCGCTCCCGACGCAGTTCGGCCCGCTGCGCGTGGTCTCCGCGGACCCGTACAGCCCGCTGGCGGAATCGATCGCGCAGATGCTCGAGCGCGGTGGCGCCACGGTGGAACGCGGCGCAGGGGAAGGCGCCGTGCTCGACGTGATCACCGAGCGCTGGGGCGACCTGCCGATCAGCGTCGACGAACTCGGTCGCTCGCAGGAATTCAGCCTGCGCTACGCCGTCGTTTTCGAACTGCGTGATGCCGCCGGAACGGTCGTGGTCCCGCGCCAGACGATCGAGCTCTCTCGTGACTACGTCTCCAACCCGGTAAATGCGATCGGCGCCGAGGGCGAGCGCGAGGTTCTCTCCCGCGAGTTGCGCCGCGAGATGGGCGCATCGATCCTCCGTCGCATCGACGCGGTGTTCAAGAACGCCCCGGTGACCGGCACGCTGGAGACGCCCGAGCCCGCGATCGTCCCGTCGCCGGGCGACGCCGCGAACGGATCCTCCGGCGGCGGCTGAGCCTGCGGTGGCCGCGGAACTCACGCCGGACCAGCTCGTCGCGCGCCTGGACGGCGGACCGTTGCAGCCCGCCTACCTCGTCGCCGGGCCCGAGCCGCTGCTGGTGCTCGAGGCGGCCGACGCCGTGCGCGCGGCGGCCCGGCGTGACGGAATCGGCGAGCGCGAGGTCCACGAGGCCGGCGGCGGCCAGCGCGAGCCCGACTGGGATGCCCTGAGTGCGAGCTTCCATGCGCCGAGCCTGTTCGCCTCGCGGCGGCTCGTCGAACTGCGCCTGCCCACCGGCAAGCCGGGCAAGGAGGGGGCCGCGGTGATCAGCGAGTACTGCGCGGCGCCGTCGCCCGACGTCATCCTGCTCGTGACCGCGGAGGACTGGTCGCGCCAGCACGGCGGCGCCTGGAGCGAGGCGATCGCACGGATCGGCGCGGTGGCCATCGCATGGGCGGTGAAGCCGCACGAACTGCCCGGCTGGCTGGAGCGGCGGCTCAAGTCGCGCGGCTTCGCGCCCGATCGCGATGCGGTGATGCACCTCGCCGAGCGCGTGGAGGGCAACCTGCTCGCCGCGGCGCAGGAGGTCGAGAAGCTCATGCTGCTGCTGGGCACCGCACCGGCCGCACCGGGCGCCGGCCGCGGTTCTCTGCGGCCGCTGACGCTCGCGACGCTCGAAGCGCTGGTCGCCGACGCGTCGCGTTACGACGTCTTCCGGCTGATCGATGCCGCGATGAACGGGCAGGTGCCGCAGGTGCCGCGGGTCCTCGCCGGGCTGCGTGCGGAAGGCGAAGCCGTGCCCGGCCTGCTGGGGATGATCGTGATGGAACTCCAGCGCGGCGCGGCGCTCGCACAGATGCAGGCCCGCGGCGGCAACCTCGCGGCGGCGTTCAAGGCGCAGCGCATCTGGGACTCGCGCCAGCCGATGTACCGGCGCGCCCTGCAGCGCCATGCGCCCGCCGCATGGGATGCGCTGCTGGTGCAGGCCGGCCGCGTCGACCGCATCGCCAAGGGCCGTGCGGCGGGCGACGCCTGGGTCGAGCTCGAACGGCTGATGCTCGCGCTCGCCGATCGCCCCGCGGTGCGGCTGCTCGCGGCGAACTGATGCGGGCCTACGTCGGATACGGCGGCACGTTTGATCCGGTCCATCGCGGGCACGTGGCGGTTGCGCTCCACGTACGGGCCACGCTCGGCGTCGACGTCCACCTGGTTCCTGCCGCCGACCCGCCGCACAAGGACGCCACGCATGCCGACGCCAGGCACCGGCTGCGGATGGTCGAGCTCGCGGTGGCCGGCGAGCGGGGGTTGCGGGTCGATGCCCGTGAGCTTTCGCGCGACGCGCCCTCCTATACCGTCGACACGCTGCTCGAGCTGCGGGCCCAGCTCGGCAGCGCGCTGCCGGTCGTCTGGATGATCGGCGCGGATTCGCTTTCCCAGCTGCATCGGTGGCATCGCTGGCGCGAGCTCTTCGCGCTCGCGCACGTGCTGACGGTCGCGCGCCCGGGCCACGCGACGATGCCCGAGGTCGCGCGCGGCGCCCCGGCGGGACTCGTCGACGAGCTCACGACGCGGCTGTCGCCGCTGCATACCCTGCTCGACGCGCCGGCGGGCCGCCTCGCGCTGCTGCCGGTGGATCCGCCGCGCGAGGAGTCGTCGACCGCCGTGCGCGCGCGGATCGCCGCCGGGCAGCCGTGGCGCCACTTCGTCCCGGCGCCGGTGGCGGCCTACATCGACCGTCACCGGCTATATGCACCGGGCGTCGCAGCCTAGCGCCCTATACTGGCCTTCACGCACCACGGAGCCCTTCGCCCTTGAGCACCCAAGCCCACGTCATCAAGACCCGCCTGCCCAGCCCGCCCCCCTCGGTGGACGAACTGCTGAAGACCGTGCGCGAGGCGGTCGAGGAGTTGAAGGCGCGCGACATTGTCGAGATCGACGTAAGGGGCAAAAGCAGCGTCACCGACTACATGGTGATCGCCTCCGGCACCTCGACGCGGCACGTGAAGTCGATCGCCGACGAGGTGGTGAAGTTCGCGAAGAACCTCGATGTCATGCCGCTGGGCGTGGAAGGCGAGCGCGAGGCCGAATGGGTGCTCGTGGACCTGGGTGATGTCGTGGTGCACGTGATGCTGCCGCGCGTGCGCGAGTTCTACGCGCTCGAGCGACTGTGGACGGTCGGCGACGAGCCGCCGGGCCGCATGGACGAACTCCAGAACGGCTCGCTCGGCGAGGACGACGAGGAGCCGCTGAGCTTCGAGGACGACGCCGACGAGTTCGACGTGGAACGGCGTCCGCGCCCCTCGCTCTGACCCGCGTCGGCTGAGCCCGCCATGAAGGCACGCCTCGTCGCCGTCGGCGAGCGCGCGCCCGGCTGGGTCGCCGAAGGCTTCGGCGAATACCGGAAGCGCCTCTCGCACTGGCTGCCGCTCGAACTGCTCGAGGTGGAGCCGGGCCTGCGCGGCAAGGGGCGTGACCCGGCGCGCGCGATGGCGGACGAGGGCGCGCGCGTGCTCGCGGCGGTGCCGCGCGGCGCCTGGATCGTGATGCTCGATGGTCGCGGGCGCGCATGGACGTCGGAGCAGCTCGCGCAGCGCCTTGAGCACTGGCGCGGACAGGGGCGGGACCTCGCCTTCCTGATCGGCGGCCCCGAAGGCCATGCCGACGACGTGCGCGCGAAGGCGGACGAGTCGTGGTGCCTCGGCCCACTCACGCTGCCGCACATGCTCGTGCGCCTCGTGGTCGCCGAGCAGCTCTATCGGGCGGCGGCGCTGCTCGCGAATCATCCGTATCACCGCGCCTGAAGCGGTGGACTGCGCCGTGGGCAGCAGCACGCGGTCAGCGGCCCAACCCGACGCGCGTCCCTGCGCCATCGGGGCATTCGCGGCCGACGCCGAACGCCGGCCTCACTCGTCGAGGCGGAATTCCACCGGCACCATGCCGATCGCCTGCACCGCGCGCCCGTTGCGCATCGCCGGGCGGAATTTCCACTTCGACAGGACCTGCTTGCGGGCCGCGGCATCGAGCACGCGGTGCCCGCTGGAGCGCGAGACCTTCACGTCGAGCGGCGTGCCGTCGACGTCGACGAGAACTTCCAATACGACGGTGCCCGTCAGTTGGTCGCGGATCGCCTCGCGCGGGAAGGCCGGCGGCGGAGCGCTCGCGTACTCGAGGTGTGCGCCTTCCATGGGGCGGCCGTCGTCCGGCGGGAGCACCGGATCGGCGGGCGGAACGACGGGACCGATGTGCTCGGGCACGATCTCGGCCTGCTCGTCGCCGGGCTGCGAGTCGACGAGCACCGGCGGCGTGATCGGGGCCGGGCGTGGCTGCTCGCGAACGGGCGCGCGATCACGGGGGCGTTGCCGCTCGATCGGGACCCGGATCGGCTCCTCTTTCTTCGCCTGCGGTGGCGGGATCAGGATCACGTCGGGCTCTTTCTTGCCGAGCTCGGCCACCGGCGGCGCCGTCATCGGCGCAACGAGAAACATCAGCAGCATCCCGTTGAACGCGATGGCGGCGCTGATGGCGGCGATGCGGGACTTGTCGGGATGGACGTCGCGGAAGTGGATCGCTGTCTGCATGACCGGCTCCAGAGGGACTGTGCCGGATCGAACGCATCACGTGGACGTATGGGGTTCGTGCGTGGTTCGGAAGCGCGATTCCGTGGCCGCCGTCGCATTGCCGGGGCGATGACGTGCAACATCGGACCGACAACGAAAAAGGCCTGCGATGCAGGCCTTTTCGACGGCACGCGAGTGTGTCAGGGGGAGTCGGCGGCGGGGTCGGGACGTGCGACCGGATCGCGTTCGAGGCCGCCTGCCTCGGGGTTGGGCAGCTTCCCGAAGTTCTCGCCGCGGGCGTCCGGCTGATTGCGCGGAACGTCCTCGCGGCTGTCGGGGTTTGCGTCGTCGTAGCCCGGGTTCATGCCCGGTCGTGGATCCGGCTTCGGGCCGGGCTCCGGCGGAGCGTTGCCGGCCGCGCCGGCGCTGGCGTCGCGTGGATTCACTGCGTACTCCCGAGTTCGAAGATCACGTTGAGGCTCACGCCGAGCACGTTCTCGCCCGGCGCAATGGGCGTCGCCTGGTCGCGTGCCATCGCCTTCATCGCGCCCATCTCGATCATCGGCCGCGGCCCGCCCTGCATGCCCGTCTCGTCGATGCTGACGATGCGGCGGACGCGCAGCCCGAGCGTGCGCGCGTACATGTCGGCACGCGCACGCGCCTTCTCGAGTGCCGAGCGGCGCGCCTCGTCGAGCACGGGGTCCTTGTCGTCGATGTCGAAGGTGGGGCCGTTGATCTGGTTCGCGCCCGTCGCGACCAGCGCGTCGAGGATGCGGCCGAGGCGACCCAGGTCGCGCACGGTCGCGTTGACCGTGTTCATCGCCTGGTAGCCGGTGATCACCGGCGGCTGGTTCTCGGCGTAGCGGTACTGCGGGTTGAGGTTGACGCCGGAGGTCTGCACGTCGCGCTCGGCGATGCCGGCCGCGCGCAGCGCCGCGACGACGCGCGTCATCTGCTCCGCGTTCGCGCGCATCGCGGCGTTCGCGTCGGCGGCCTGCGTGACGACGCCCGTCGAGACGGTCGCGATGTCGGGTGCGCGGCGTGCTTCGGCCTGCGCGGAGACCGTCAGCAGCGTGCCGTCGGCGGCCACCTGCACGGTGGCGGGCGCCTGCGCCGCGGCGCTCATCGACGCACCGCCGAGGCCGAGTGCGACGGCAAGGACGAGGCTGTGGAAACGGGGGCGGCGCGGGGCATGGAGAAGCTTCATCGGGTGGTGCTCCTTGGAGGGAAGGGTCGTGCCGTTGCGGTGAACGAGCGGTGAGCCGTCGCGGGGTTGTGCGCGGGATGGGCCGTTCAGCACAGGGTGCCGGTCGGGCGACCGGGTATTCTTGCGCCGATGCTCTATCTCGCCTCCAAATCGCCGCGTCGGCGCGAACTGCTCGGCCGCCTGGGCCTCGTCCCCGACGTCCTCGACATCGACATTCCCGAAGTCCGCCAGCCCGGTGAGCCCGCGCTCGACTACGTGCGGCGCGTGGCCCGCGAGAAGGCCGGCGCCGGGCTGCTCGCGGTCGGCTCGAGCCCCGACGCACTGGTGCTCGCGGCGGATACCGAGGTCGTTCTCGACGACGAGGTCTTCGGCAAGCCCGCCGA
Source organism: Lysobacter humi (ex Lee et al. 2017) (assembly GCF_054781815.1). Taxonomy (NCBI): domain Bacteria; kingdom Pseudomonadati; phylum Pseudomonadota; class Gammaproteobacteria; order Lysobacterales; family Lysobacteraceae; genus Lysobacter; species Lysobacter humi (ex Lee et al. 2017). Next base: position 551,584 of record NZ_BAAGTR010000009.1, read on the forward strand.
CGCCGACGACGCGGCGGCGATGCTGATGCGACTGTCCGGCCGCACGCACCAGGTCGTGAGCGTGGTCTGGCTGATGTCCGCCTCCCGCGAGGCGCAGGCGATCAGCCTGTCCGAGGTCACCTTCGCCGCGCTCACGCCGGGCCAGCTCGACGGCTACCTCGCCACCGGCGAGTGGGCCGGCAAGGCGGGCGCCTATGCGATCCAGGGCCGTGCGGAGGCGTTCGTGACGCGGCTCGACGGCAGCTACTCCGGCGTGATGGGGCTGCCCGTGCACGACACGGCGCGCCTGCTCGCCGACTTCGGCGTCGACGTTTTCGCGGCGGACGGGGCGGGCGCATGACCGAGGAGATCCTGATCAACGTCACGCCGCGCGAGACGCGCGTGGCGGTCGTCGAGAACGGCATGCTGCAGGAGCTGCACATCGAACGCGGCTGGCGGCGTGGCGTGGTCGGCAACATCTACAAGGGCCGCGTGCAGCGCGTGATGCCGGGCATGCAGGCCGCGTTCGTCGACATTGGCCTGGAGCGCGCGGCTTTCCTGCATGCCGGGGATGTCGTCAAGCCGGCGCCGGTGGGCGAAGGCGGCGAGGAAGCCGCGCCGCTGCCATCCCAGCCCACGCGACCGATCACCGAGTTGCTGCGCGACGGGCAGGACATCGTCGTGCAGGTGGTGAAGGACCCGATCGGCAGCAAGGGCGCGCGGCTGACCACGCAATTGTCGATACCGTCGCGCTATCTCGTGCTGCTGCCGCGCACGCGCGTGGTCGGCGTCTCGGCGCGCATCGAGGACGAAACCGAGCGCGCGCGACTCAAGCACATCGTGACGTCGGCATCGCCCGGCGGCGCGCAGCACGGCTACATCGTGCGCACGAACGCCGAAGGCCAGCCCGACGAGGCGATCGCCGAGGACGTCGCCTACCTGGGTCGCGTCTGGTCGCTGATCGAGGAGCGCTCGCAGGCGTCGAAGGTGGGCGAGCGTGTCTACGAGGATCTGTCGCTGCCGATGCGCGCGGTCCGCGACCTGCTGCGTCGCGACGTCGAGAAGGTGAAGGTGGACTCGCGCGAGACCTGCGACCGGCTGAAGGCGTTCGCCGCACAGTACATGCCGGGCCTCAACGAGAAGATCGAGCATTACGCCGGCGCTCGGCCGATCTTCGACCTCTACGGCGTGGAGGACGAGATCCAGCGGGCGCTCGAGAAGCAGGTGCCGCTCAAGAGCGGCGGCTACCTCGTCATCGACCAGACCGAGGCCATGACGACGATCGACGTGAACACCGGTTCATTCCTCGGTCAGCGCAACCTCGAGGAAACCGTGTACCGCACGAATCTCGAGGCCGCCCAGTCGGTCGCGCGTCAGCTTCGACTCCGCAATCTTGGCGGCATCATCATCATCGACTTCATCGACATGACGGATGCCGAGCACAAGCGGCAGGTGCTCCGCCAGCTCGAGAAGGCGCTCGCCCGCGACCACGCCAAGACGACCGTGTACGACTTCTCCCCGCTGGGTCTCGTCGAGATGACCCGCAAGCGCACCACCGAGAGCCTGCAGCGGCAGCTGTCCGAGCCCTGTCACGAGTGCGGCGGCCGCGGCTCGCTGAAGACGCCGGAGACGGTGACCTACGAGATCTTCCGCGACATCGTGCGGCAGGTGCGCCAGTTCGATGCGCAGCGCCTGCTGGTGATCGCGTCGCCGAAGGTGGTCGCACGCATCACCGACGAGGAATCGGCGGCCGTCGCGGAGCTCGAGGAATTCCTCGCCAAGTCGATCCGCTTCCAGGCGGACGAGCAGTATTCGCAGGAGCAGTTCGATGTCGTGCTGCTCTGACGCCTGCGTGGCCTCGCGCGCGTGATGCGGCCCCGTGCGGCGTGCAGCGTCGGCGCGGCGGGGCCGCGTCGCGCGCATCGCCACGCGTGCTTCGCGCCCGCCGGCTTCCTTTCCTCTTCGGACTTCGCCGCCCCGTGATCCTCCGCCACGCCAAGCGCGCGCATGTCGGTCTCGGCTATCTGCTGGCCGCGGCGGTGATCGGCTTCGCGATCGTGCTGGGCCTGGCGAGCCTCGCGCTGCCGCTGCTCGCGCAGCACCCGGCGCGCGTGGAGGCCTGGCTGGAGCATCGCACCGGCCGGCCGGTGGCCTTCGATGCGCTGCGCACCGACTGGACGCGGCTCGGCCCGCTGGTGCGCCTGCAGGGCCTGCGGATCGGCGAGGGTGGCGACGCGGTGCTCCTGGGCGACGCCGAGCTCCTCGCGTCCGTCTACCAGGGCCTGCTTCCGGGCCATGCCTTCACCCAGCTGCGCCTGCGTGGGCTGGATCTCACGCTCGAGCGGGGTCGCGACGGGCTCTGGCATGTCCGCGGGCTGCCGGGGCAGGAAACGGCCGGGGGCGATCCCTTCGCCGCGCTCGATCGCCTCGGCGAGCTGCACGTCGTCGACGGCCGACTCGCGGTGGTCGCGCCGGAGCTGGGCATCGATCTCACCGTGCCGCGCGTCGACGTGCGCATGCGCGTGGACGGCGACCGCGTGCGGGCCGGCGTGCGCGCGTGGCCCGCCGCGAATGCAACGCCGGTGGATGGCGTGGTCGAGTACCGGCGCGCGAGCGGCGACGCGAACGTCTACGCGGGCGCGCAGCGTGTCGACCTTGCGCGCTGGTCGGGCGCGCTCAAGGCCGCCGGCGTTCGCGTCACGGGCGGGCGCGGGCGCGCGGAAGCGTGGGCCGACGTGCGCGACAAGCGTGTCACCCGCGTGACGGCGCGTGCTTCGCTGGGCGAGGTGACGCTCGCCGGTGCGCCGCTCGACGGTCGCGCGCCGGCCTTCGACGTCGGCACGCTCGACGTGCTTGGCGAATGGACGGCCGCCGCGGGTCGCTGGAGCGTGGCGTTGCCGCGCCTGCGCATCGGCGCCGGCCAGCGGGAGCAGACGCTCGACGGCCTCGCCATCGCGGGCGGTGGCCGCTTCGGACTCGCCGCGCGCGAGGTCGACGCCGCGCCGCTGCTGCAGGCGGCGGCGCTGACCGACCGCATGGAGCCCGGCCTGCGCCGCTGGATCCGTGCCGCGCGGCCCGCCGGGCTGGTGCAGGAATTGCGGATGCACGGCCGTGGCGAGGCGCTACGGGTGGAGGCCCGCGTGCGTCGAATCGGCTTCGCACGCGTGGGGGGCAGCCCCGGCATCTCGGGGCTCGCCGGCGGCGTGCTCGCCGATACCCGCGGCCTCGAGTTCGACTTCGACCCGACGAGCCCCGTCCGCTTCGCATGGCCGCAGGCGTTCGGCCCCGACCACGTCGTGCGACTCAGCGGCCGGGCCAACGGCTGGCAGGATGCGCCGGGCTGGCGCGTCGACACGCAGGCCCTGCACGTGGCGGGCGAAGGCTATGCCGCCGACGTGCGCGGCGGGCTGCAGTGGCAGGGCGACGGCAGTCGCCCGTGGATGACGCTCGCCGCGGACATCCGGCCGGCGCAGGTTCCGGTCGCCAAGCGCTTCTGGGTGCGCCACGTCATGCCCGCCACCGTCGTCCACTGGCTCGATGCCGCGCTGGTCGGCGGCCGCGTGGAGCAGGGGCGCGCGATCGTCGCCGGGGACCTCGACCACTGGCCGTTCGTCCACGGCGAGGGGCGCTTCGAAGCGCGCGGCCACGTCGTCGGCGCCACGGTGAAGTTCCAGCCGGACTGGCCGGCCGCGGAGGACGTCACTGCCGACGTCGCCTTCGTCGGCAACGGTTTCGAGATCGACGGCCGCGGCCGGGTCGGGCAGATCGCGCTGCCCCGCCTGCAGGCGTCGATCGACGACTACAGCCACGGCACGCTCCGCGTCGACGCGCAAGGCCTCGCGGACGCCGCGCGGGTGCTCGAGGTGGTGCGCGCGAGTCCGCTGCGCGCGATGCAGCCGGAAACGTTCGACGCGATCTCGGCCTCCGGCCCGGCGGCGGTGGAGTTCGGGCTTTCGATGCCGCTCGGCCGGGCCGAGCCGCTCGCCATCGACGGCAGCGTGGACCTACGCGGCGCGACGCTCGCCGATCGGCGCTGGAACCTGCGCTTCGACGACGTGCGCGGCCGCGCCCGCTACGACCAGGCCGGCTTCGCCGCCGACCGCCTGCTCGTGCGCCACGACGGCCAACCGGGCGCGCTCGCGCTGCGGGCGGGTGTCGGACATGTGCGGGATGCGCGCAATGCGTTCGAGGGTGGTGTCGACGGCAGCTTCGACATCGATGCGCTGCTGGCGCGCGCACCCGAGATGGCCTGGCTCGCGCCGCACGTCGGGGGGCGCTCGACATGGACCGTCGGCGTGGTGGTGCCGCGGGCCGCGCCGGGCGTCAGCGAGAGCGCACACCTGCAGCTGCGGTCGTCGCTGGTCGGCACCGCGCTCGATCTCCCCGCGCCGCTGCGCAAGCCGTCGGGCGAGGCGCTCGCGGCATTCGTCGACACGCCCCTGCCGTTGGGCAGCGGCGACGTCACCGTCGCGCTCGGCGACGTCATGGGCGTGCGTGCGCGCACGGTGCGTGGCCGCACCGGGGTGCGCGTGGCGCTCGGCGGCGGCACGGTGTCGGAGCCGGCGCCCGCGGAGGGACTGGTCGCGACGGGCCGCGCCGCGCAGCTCGACGCACTCGACTGGATCGCCTTCGCACGCGGCGGAACGGGAAGCGGGGGCGATGGGCTGTCGCTGCAGCGCGTCGACGTCAGCACCGCCCGGCTGATGATGCTGGGCGGGCAGTTCGGCGAGTCCCGCCTGCAGGTCGCGCCGGCGGCGGGCGGCGCCCTCGGGGTTCGCGTCGACGGCCCGGCACTGGCCGGCAGCATCACCGTGCCCGACCGGGGCGGCACGATCAGCGGGCGCTTCGCGCGCGTGCATTGGCGTCCGCCGCCAGCGCCGGCGGCAGGCTCGCGCACGACGCCGGCCGTAGCGAATGCGTCGCGCGGGGGCCCGGCGCCCTCGGCGCGCACCGCCGCCGCGGCGGCGCCTGCTTCGGTCGATCCTGCGGGCCTGCCCGGCATCTCGGTCGACATCGACGACCTGCGGCTGGGGACGGCGTCGCTCGGCGCCTCGCGGCTGCGCATGCGCCCGATGCCGGGCGGCCTCGCGCTCGAGCAGTTCGTCGCGCAGGGACGCGGCCAGAAGATCGAGGCGACCGGCAGCTGGACAGGCCGTGCGAGCGCGGCGCGCACGCGGCTCGACGTCGCGGTGACCAGCAGCGACTTCGGCGCGCTGCTCGCAGGCTTCGGCTTCGGGGGGCGTCTGGGCGGTGGAAAGGGCACGGCCCGCTTCGTCGCCGGCTGGGAGGGCGCGCCGACCGACTTCTCCGCTGCGGCACTCGAGGGCAGCCTGGCGGTGGATGCACGTGACGGCCGCCTGCTGGAAGTGGAGCCCGGGGCGGGGCGCGTGCTCGGCCTGCTCAGCCTCGCCGAGCTGCCGCGCCGGCTCACGCTCGACTTCCGCGACTTCTTCTCGAAGGGTTTCAGCTTCAACCGCCTGCGCGGCACCGTGCGCCTCGGTGGCGGGCTCGCGCGGAGCGAGGGCCTCGCGATCCGCGGCCCCGCGGCCGATATCGACATCGAAGGCGCGGCCAACCTGCGCCAGCAGACCTTCGACCAGACCATCGAGGTGCGCCCCAAGTCCGGCAACCTGCTCACGGCCGTCGGCGCACTCACGGGCGGGCCGGTCGGCGCGGCGATCGGCGCGGCGGCCAATGCCGTGCTGCGCAAGCCGCTGGGCCAGATCGGCGCCAAGACGTACCGCGTGACCGGCCCCTGGGCCGATCCCAAGGTCGAGGTGATGAGCCGCAGCCAGAGCCGCACGCATGTCCCCGTCGAGCCCGCCGGCTGAGCGCTCACGCCGGCTTCCCTATAGTCCCCGCAGCGGCGCCCGCGTCGCGCCACCACGGAATAGTCCATGACCGAAGCGCTGTCGTCCGCCGAATCCCGCCTGCTCGCGCCCGCCGGGCTGGATGTCGCCAGCCTCGACCGCGCCTTCGCCGCGCTCGTTGCCCCCGGCGTCGATTTCGGCGATCTCTACTTCCAGCACGCGCGCCGCGAGAGCTGGACGGTCGAGGACGGCATCGTCAAGGACGGGGCGCACTCGATCGAGCAGGGCGTGGGCGTACGTGCGATCAGCGGCGAGAAGACGGGCTTCGCGTACTCCGACGAGATCGACACGCGTGCCTTGCTGGAGGCCGCGCAGTCCGCGCGTGCGATCGCCAAGGGGACCGTGGCGAGCGACGCGCTCGCGGGCGATCGCCCGCTGGTCCGCAGCGGCGGGCGCGCACTGTATGCCGCCTTCGATCCCATCGACGCGATGGGCAACGAGGCCAAGGTCGAGGCGCTGCGCCGCGTCGACCGCCTGCTGCGCGCCGCCGATCCGCGCGTGCGTCAGGTGACGGTGAGCCTGTCCGGCGGTGTCGACACGGTGCTGGTCGCGCGCAGCGACGGCCTGGTCGCGGCCGACGTCCGGCCGCTCGTGCGGCTCAACGTGCAGGTCATCGTGGAGCACGGCGGCCGGCGCGAGCAGGGCTATGCGGGCGGTGGCGGGCGCTATGGCTATGACGAGCTGCTCGGCGGCGATACACCGGAACGTCTCGCGCGCGAAGCGCTGCGGCAGGCGCTGGTGAACCTCGACGCCATCGACGCGCCGGCGGGCGTCATGCCGGTGGTGCTCGGCAGCGGCTGGCCCGGCGTGCTGCTGCACGAGGCGGTCGGCCACGGGCTCGAGGGCGACTTCAATCGCAAGGGCACGTCGACGTACGCCGGCCGCATCGGCCAGCGCGTCGCCTCGCCAGGCGTGACCATCGTCGACGACGGCACGCTGCCCGGCCGCCGCGGGTCGCTCAACATCGACGACGAGGGCACGCCGACGAACTGCACCACGCTCATCGAGGACGGCGTGCTCGTCGGCTACATGCAGGACACGCTCAACGCGCGACTCATGGGCATGCAGCCCACCGGCAACGGCCGTCGCGAGTCGTTCGCGCACCTGGTCATGCCGCGGATGACCAACACCTACATGCTCGCCGGCCCGCACGATCCGCAGGAGATGATCCGTTCGGTCAAGCGCGGCCTGTACGCGGTCAACTTCGGCGGCGGACAGGTCGACATCACGTCCGGGAAGTACGTCTTCTCGGCGACCGAGGCCTACATGATCGAGGACGGCGTGGTCACCGCGCCAGTGAAGGGCGCGATGCTGATCGGCAACGGGCCGGAGACCATGCAGAAGGTGCGGATGATCGGCAACGACCTCGCGCTCGACGAAGGCGTGGGCGTCTGCGGGAAGGATGGACAGAGCGTGCCCGTGGGTGTCGGCCAGCCCTCCCTGCTGATCGACGGGCTCACGGTCGGCGGTACGCGGGCCTGAGGGTGCCGGTGCGCACGGGCGGCGCAGCGCTCGCTCGGCATCGAGCTCCCTCGCGACGAGCGGGCGGCCGAAGCCGCGCCGCCGCCCCGTCGATCTCGCGATCAGTGCGCCGCGTCGTCGATGGCGTCGTCCTCGTGCGCGGCTGCGGCATCGCCACCAGCCAGCACCGCGTCGCGGATCTCGCGGAAGAGTTCACGATACGACTGCGGCGGCTTGCCGCGTCGGCGCTCCTCGAGTGCATTGCGCACGAGTTGCCGCAGGCGCTGGCGGTCGCCCTGCGGGTGCGCGTCGAGGAAGCGCGCCAAGGCCTCGTCGCCGCCGTCGAGCAGGCGGTCGCGCCAGTCCTCGACGCGATGCATCGCCGCCACCTCCACCCGCGCGGCCTTGCTGTTCTCGTCGAGCGCGTCGCGCATCGCCTGCAGCTCGGACTCGTCGAGCCGGCGCATCTGCTTGGCCAGGAACGCCAGCTGGCGCTTGCGCGCGACGTTCGCGGTGATACGCCGCGTGTCCGCGATGTGCGGAAGCACCGCCTCGGGCACCGGCACGCGCGCCAGCTGCGCCTCGCTCAGCGCGGCGAGGGTCTCGGCCAGCTCCAGCACGCCGAGCGCCTGCCGCCGCTTCTCGCTGCGGCTGGGGCTGAGGAATTCACCGCTTTCTTCGTCGCGACCGCGCATCGTGCCTCCAGCGCGCGAACCCGGTCGCGACGCTCGTTGATCCGTCCGCGGCCGTGGCCGTGGATGCAAGGCCCGGAAGGATAAGACATTGAACGCGATCGCCCCGACGACGACCCTCCACGACGACAGCACCGAGCGCCTCGACATGCTCTCGGGCCTCGCCGAGCGCCTCATCGACCACTGCCGCCGAAAGGGCGCGACGCAGGCCGAGGTGAGCTGCTCGGAAGACGCCGGGCTGAGCGCGACGGTGCGCATGGGCGAGGTCGAGACCGTCGAATCCAACCGCGATCGCGGCATCGCCGTCACCGTCTACTTCGGCAGGCGCAAGGGCAGCGCCAGCACCGCCGACCTGCGCGACGAGAGCCTGGTCGCGACGGTCGAGCAGGCCTGCGCCATCGCGCGGTACACCGAGGAAGATCCCGCCGCAGGGCTCGCCGACGCCGCGCTGATGGCGCGCGAAATGCCCGAGTTCGACAGCTGGCACCCGTGGGCGCTCGACGCCGACCGTGCGATCGAGCTCGCTCTCGCCTGCGAGTCCGCCGGGCGCGACGCCGATGCGCGCATCGAGAACTCCGACGGCGCGACGGTGAGCAGTGGGCGCAGCGTGTCGGTCTACGCCAACACGCACGGCTTCCTGGGACGTGAGCGGCATACACAGCACAGCCTCGGCTGCGCGCTGATCGCCGGCCGCGGCGACGGCATGCAGCGCGACGGCTGGTACACGTTCGGCCTCGCCGAACGCGACCTGGATGCGCCGGCGGCCGTCGGGCGTCGCGCCGCCGAGCGCGCGGTCTCGCGGCTGGACCCGCGCCAGGTGCCGACCGGCGAGTACCCGGTGCTGTTCGCCGCGGAAATGGCACGCTCGCTTATCGGCCACCTGCTCGGCGCGGTCTCGGGCAGCGCGCTCTATCGCGGCGCGAGTTTCCTGGTCGACGCGGTGGGCACGCCGCTGTTCCCGGACTGGTTCGGGATCGATGAACGTCCGCACCTCGTCCGCGGGCTGCGCTCGTCGGCCTTCGACGCCGAAGGCGTGGCCACGCGCGATTCGTCGCTGGTGGAGGGCGGCGTGCTCCGCCGCTACGTGCTCGGCAGCTACTCGGCGCGCAAGCTCGGCCTCGAGACCACCGCGAACGCGGGCGGCGTGCACAACCTCCAGGTCACCGCGAATGCCGGCGGCCTCGGAGAGCTGCTCGGCCGCATGGGCCGCGGCATCCTCGTCACCGAGCTGATGGGCCACGGGGCGAACACGACGACCGGCGACTATTCGCGCGGCGCGGCCGGCTTCTGGGTCGAAGGCGGCGAGCTGCGCTATCCGGTTGACGGCATCACCGTGGCCGGCAACCTGCGCGCGATGTTCGGTGCGATCGAGGCCGTGGGCAACGATGTCGACCGGCGCTCGCACATCCTGACCGGCTCGATCCTCGTCGGTCGCATGACCGTCGCGGGCAGCGTGACCGACGGCGGTTGACCATCCGCTGCGTCCGGCGGAAAGTGGCGGCTCCGGCAACAGCCTTCACACCACCAGGACACGGCGATGAGCGACTTCAACGAACCTTCGAGCGGCCCTTCGGTTCCACCGCCGCATTACGGCGATGCCGCCGCCGTCGGCACGTCCCGCACTACGGAAGAGCGCCAGTGGGGCATGTTCGCGCACGTCGCGGCCGTGCTCGGCCTGATCCTGCCGTTCGGCAACATCATCGGCCCGCTGATTCTCTGGCTGATGAAGAAGGACACGATGCCGTTCGTGGACGACCAGGGCAAGGAAGCGCTGAACTTCCAGATCACGGTCACGATCGCCATGCTGATCGCGGGTGCATCGATGATCGTGCTGATCGGCTTCCTGCTGCTGCCTGCGGTCGCGATCGCCGCGCTCGTGCTCACCGTCATGGCGGCGATCAAGGCGAACGAGGGCGTGGCCTACCGCTATCCGTTCACGCTGCGGCTGATCAAGTAAGCCCAGCGGTCGACCGACGGAAAGGCCCGGCGCTGCCGGGCCTTTTCATTTGACGAGGGGGCTGACGCGTCGGTGGCTGCCGCGTCAGTGGCTGCGCTGTACGGCGTATGCGGCCAGGAGCCGCAGCGCGCCAGCGCGCTCGCCGAACGGCTCGAGCGCCGCTTCCATGGTCTCGCAGAGCGCGGCCAGCCGCAGGCGCGAGGCATCGAGGCCCAGCAGCCCCGGGAAGGTCGCCTTGTCCTGCAGCGCGTCCTTGCCGGCGGTCTTGCCGAGCGCGGCGCTGTCACCCTCGACATCGAGGATGTCGTCCCGCACCTGGAAGGCGAGCCCCAGCGCATCCGCGAACCGGTCGAGCGACGCCAGCGCATCGCCGTCGGCCCGGCCGCAGAGCGCGCCCATGCGCACCGACGCGCGGATCAGGGCACCGGTCTTGAGGGCGTGCAGGCGTTCCAGCGCCGGGACGTCGACCTCCGCGCTGCGGCCCGTCGCCTCGAGGTCGAGCGCTTGGCCACCGCACATTCCTGCGCCGCCGGCCGCACGCGCGAGCGTGGCGACGAGCGCGACCGCCACGGGCGGCGACACGGGTGCAGCGACGAGAACGTCGAAGGCGAGTGCCTGCAGGGCATCGCCCGCGAGGATCGCCGTAGCCTCGTCGAAGGCGACGTGCACGGTCGGTTGGCCGCGGCGGAGCGTGTCGGCGTCCATCGCCGGCAGGTCGTCGTGCACCAGCGAGTAGGCATGCACCAGCTCGACCGCGACGGCCGATGCGAGTAGCGGCGCCTCGTCGGCATCGAAGACGCTGCCCGCGGCGAATGCGAGCAGGGGGCGCATGCGCTTGCCGCCGAGCAGGACCGCATGCCGCATCGCGTCCGACAGGCGTGGCGGTACCGCCGGTGCGGATGCGAGGGCCTGCGCCAGTGCGTCGTCTATGCGAACGCGCCAGGCGTCGAAGGCGGGGTCAGGCATCCGGGGCGGGCAGGTCGGGATACGGCTGCGCGGACTCGGGATCCTGCGGATCGGTCAGCAGGCGTACGCGCATCTCGGCGTCCTCGAGCGCCGTCTGGCAGCGCCGGTACAGGCCCACGCCGCGCTCGTACGCCGCGAGCGATTCCTCGAGCGACATGTCGCCCTGTTCCATCCGCTCGACGAGTTGCTCGAGGGCATCGAGCGAGCGCTCGAAATCGGCGACGGGGGAGGGCTCCGCGGGATTCTTCTTCGCCATCGGGCAAGTGTGGCGAGCGGGGTCGGCGGGGTCAATCGGCCGTGGCGCGCACAAGGCCGCGCGCGGGTGACCACGCAAGTCGCGCGTGGAGCGGGCGCAGCATGTCCCGCAGCGTCGCCGACACGACGAGGTCGCCTGCAGCGAGCAGTTCGCCATCCGCCGCGAACAGCAGCGGCAGGCGCACGCGATGCCAGGGCGCGACCGCGCGTGCCTGCAGCAGGTCCTTGAGTGCATGCCGATGCGTGCGCCCGGGAAGCCGGATGCGCTCGCCGCCTGCGCGCGAACGCACTGACACGGGCGCGGGGAGTGCCGCTGCCGGGCGCAGTTCCAGCACGTCGCCCTGGTCAGAACGAAGCGGCAGGCGACCATCCCACAGCGACGGGTAGACGGGCGCCGCGACGCCTTCCCGACTGGCATGCAGGCGGTCGCGCCAGCTCGACAGTCGCGTACCGTGCCATCGGTAGGCGGCCTCCGCGTCGGGGCGGGCGTACAGGACCTCCGCCTCGAGCTGAGCGATCGCACGCGCCGGCAAGGGCGGCAGGTCGAGCGATGCGACCCAGCGACGCAGCAGTCGCGCCCGGCGCGCCTCGGGGAGGCGCTTGAGCCCGCCGAGATCGAGCGTGGCGGGGTCGTCGGTCGCGAGCAGCGACAGAAGGTCGGCATCGGCGGCATCGAGCAGCGTCGCGGCATCCGCAGCGAGTGCGGCAGCGCGCGCGAGGGCTGCATCCACGTGCGGCCAGCGGCCCCGGAGGCCCGGCAGCACACGGTGGCGGAGGAAGTTGCGATCGAACGCGGTGTCCCCGTTGGACGGGTCCTGGACCAAGGTAAGCCGGTTCTCGGCCGCGTAGGCGCGGATGTGCTCGCGCGGGATACCCAGCCACGGGCGCCAGAGGACGCCGCCGGCGAACGGCGCGCGCGCGCGCATCGCGCCGAGGCCGTCGACACCCGACGCTCGAAGTGCGCGCAGCACGAACGTCTCGGCCTGGTCGTCGCGATGATGCGCGAGCGCGAGCCGTTCGCCGGGGACGAGGCGTTGCGCGAACACCGCGTACCGCGCCGCGCGCGCGGCCCCCTCGGCGCCCAGATGCGCATGCGCGGTGATATCGACATGCACGACGTCGATCGGCACGTCGAGCGCCGCGCATGTGGCACGGCAGTGATCGGCCCACGAGTCCGCGGCGGCATGGAGGCCGTGGTGCACGTGGATCGCGCGCAGCCCGTCGCGGCGTACGCATCGATCGCCGGACAGGGCATGCAGCAGTGCCGTCGAGTCGAGACCGCCGCTCAAGGCGATGCAGACGGGCCCGTCGGCCGGCGGATTGAAAGGCGGGTGGGGCATGGGCGGCATGGTGCCATTCGGGCAGCCTGACGCGCCGAACCGACACACTGCACCGTCGTCGACGCAGCGACACGACGGCGCTTGGCGGAGGAGCGACCCGAGGCGGGCCCATCAACATGCCCATTGCCGCAGGCCGGAGTCGCCGACGATTTGGACCTGTCGACCCGATGCAAGCGGAGGACGCGATCAGGCGCGCGGAAGCTACGCCGCCTCGTACGCGCCGTAGCTGCGCAGGCGCTGGTAGCGGCGCTCGAGCAGGGTATCGGCGGGCAGGCGCGCGAGGCTGTCGAGCTCGTTGAGCAGCACGCTCTTCAGGCGCCGCGCCATCTGCTGGGGATTGCGATGCGCACCGCCGGTAGGCTCGCGCACCACCTTGTCGACGAGCCCCAGCGAATGCAGGCGCTTGGCGGTCAGGCCGAGCTGTTCGGCGGCGTCCTTCGCCTTGTCGGCGGACTTCCACAGGATCGACGCGCAGCCTTCCGGCGAGATCACCGAATACGTGCTGTATTCGAGCATCAGCGTGCGATCGCCGACGCCGATCGCGAGCGCGCCGCCGGAGCCGCCCTCGCCGATCACGGTGCAGACGACGGGCACCTTGAGCTCGGCCATTTCCATCAGGTTGCGCGCAATCGCCTCCGACTGGCCGCGCTCCTCGGCGCCCACGCCCGGGTACGCACCGGGCGTGTCGATGAAGGTGATCAGCGGCAGGCCGAAGCGCTCGGCCATCTTCATCAGGCGCAGCGCCTTGCGATAGCCCTCCGGGCGCGGCATGCCGAAGTTGCGGCGGATCTTGCTCTTCGTGTCGCGGCCCTTCTGGTGGCCGATGATCATCACCGCGCGCCCCGCGATGCGGCCGAGGCCGCCGACGATCGCCGGATCGTCCGCATACGCGCGGTCGCCGGCGAGTTCGTGGAACTCGTCGCAGATCACCTGCACGTAGTCGAGCGTGTAGGGCCGCTGCGGATGCCGCGCCAGCTGCGAGACCTGCCACGGGCTGAGGTCGCGGAAGATCTGCGCGGTGCGCTTGCGAGCCTTGTCCTGCAACGTGCGGATCTCGGGCGCGGCGTCGAGCGAATTGCCATCGCTCGCATGCCGGAGTTCGGCGATCTTCGCTTCAAGATCGGCGATGGGCTGCTCGAAATCGAGGTAGTTCGGATTCATGCGCGACCGGGCGGGTGAAAGGCGGGCAGTGTAGCCCGTGAAGGCCGGATTCGACCCGCCGGCGGCGTATGGTCCGGGGCTGTCCGCTCAGTGCGCCCAGGGCCTGGCGAGCGCGAGCTTGACCATCCGCACGCCCGGTGTCGCCCGGAGCGTCTCGATGAGCTCCTGGTCGATCCGTACGCCCGCCTTGCCGTCGAGGTCCACCAGGCCCGAGGCGCGGTCGATCAGCAGGTGCAGGCGCAGCGGCGTCGGGCCCGGCCGCCGTGCGGCGAGCAGCGCCTCCACGCGTGCGAGCGTGCCGGCGTCGCGCAGGTCGAGCCGCAGGGCGAGACGCTGTGCATGGCGCGCGCAGAGCTGGGCGAAGTCCCAGCAGCGCTGCGCCTTGAGGGCGAAGCCGCCGGAGAACGCATCCTCGCGCAGGCCGCCCTGCACGACGAGCAGCCGATCCTTGCCGATCAGCGACGCATTCTCGGCGTAGGTCTCGGCGAAGAAGGCGCACTCGAGCCGGCCGCGCCCGTCCTCGAGCTGGACGAACACCTGCGAGTCGCCCTTCTTGCGGAAGCCGACGACGAGCCCGGCGACCGTCGTCTCGACCTCCTGCCGCCAGCTGCCGCGTCCGCCGGTATCCGGACGCGTCGCCCAGATCCGGTCGAGGTCGCCGAGGTCGAAGCCGATCAGCGCGTGCACGTCATCGCGATACGGATCGAACGGATGGCCGCTGAGGTAGTGGCCGAGGGTGTCCCGCTCGGCCTCGAGCAGGCGGCCGATCGGCCACTCGTCGCAGACCGGCAGGTCGATGTGCAGCGCCGGCGCCGCGGTATCGACACCGCCGAACAGCGAGGCCTGGCCGGCCGCGAGTTCCTTCGACAGCTGGTCGGTCGCGCGCAGCACCTCGGGGATCTGGAGCATCAGGCTCGCGCGGTTGCGCCCGAGCGCGTCCAGCGCGCCGGCCTGCGCCATGGCTTCGAGGGCACGCCGGTTCAGCCGCCCGCCGTCGACACGCTGGCCGAGGTCGAGCAGGTCCTTGAACGGCCCGGCGCGGCGCGCGTCGCAGATCGCCTCGCAGACGCCACGGCCGACGCCCTTCACCGCGCCGAGTCCGTAGCGGATCGTGTCCGGTGTGGTCGCGCAGAACATGTAGGCCGACTCGTTGACGTCGGGCGGCAGCACCGTGAGGCCCATCGCGCGCGCCTCGTCGAGGAAGCCCGTGACCTTGTCGGTGTTGTCCATGTCCGACGACAGCACGGCGGCCATGAACTCGGCCGGGTAATGCGCCTTGAGCCATGCGGTCTGGTACGACACCAGCGCATACGCCGCCGCGTGCGACTTGTTGAAGCCGTAACCCGCGAACTTCTCCAGCAGGTCGAAGATCGGGCCGGACACGTTGGGCTCGATGCCGTGGTGCTCCTTCGCACCGGCCTCGAACTTCACGCGCTCCTTCGCCATTTCCTCGGGCTTTTTCTTGCCCATCGCGCGGCGCAGCAGGTCGGCGCCACCGAGCGAATAGCCGCCCAGGATCTGCGCGGTCTGCATGACCTGCTCCTGGTAGACGACGATGCCGTAGGTCGGTGCCAGCACCGGCTCGAGCAGCGGGTGCGGGTACTGCACCTCCTGCCGGCCGTGCTTGCGCTCGATGAAGTCCGGAATCAGGTCCATCGGACCGGGGCGGTACAGCGAAACGAGCGCGATGAGGTCGTCGAAGCGGTCGGGCTGCGCGCGCTTGAGCAGTTCGCGCATGCCGCGCGACTCGAACTGGAACACTGCCACCGTGTCGCCGCGCGCGAAGATCTCGTAGGCCTTCGGGTCATCCAGCGGGAGCGCGATGATCTCGAGCGGATCCGCGCCTTCGTTTTCGCGGCGCACGTTGATCGACTTCACCGCCCAATCGATGATCGTGAGCGTGCGTAGGCCGAGGAAGTCGAACTTGACGAGGCCGACCGCCTCGACGTCGTCCTTGTCGAACTGCGTGACCGGGTTTCGGCCGCGGCCCTGGCCGTCGTGTTCGGCGAACAGCGGGCAGAAGTCGCTGAGCGGGGAGGGTGCGATCACCACGCCGCCGGCGTGCTTGCCGGCGTTCCGTGTGAGGTCCTCCAGCTGCAGCGCGAGGTCCACGAGATCGCGGACGTCGTCCTCCGCGTTGTAGCGGGTGATGAACTCGCCGATCGAGCGCTCCGGATCCTTCTTCGCGCGGTCGCTCCGGCCAAGCACGTCGTCGAGCGAGAGCGGATCGGCGGGGATCAACGGCACCAGCTTGGCGATTGAGTCGACGAAGCCGTAGCCGTGGCCGAGCACGCGGCCGCAGTCGCGCAGCACGGCCTTCGCCGACATCGTGCCGTAGGTGATGATCTGGCTGACGCGGTCGCGGCCGTACTTGCGCGCCACGTAGTCGATCACCTCGTCACGGCGATCCATGCAGAAGTCGATGTCGAAGTCGGGCATCGACACGCGCTCGGGATTGAGGAAGCGCTCGAACAGCAGGTCGTAGGGCAGCGGGTCGAGGTCGGTGATACCCAGCGCCCATGCCACGAGCGAGCCCGCGCCCGAGCCGCGTCCGGGGCCGACCGGGATGCCGTGCGACTTACCCCAATTGATGAAGTCCGCGACGATCAGGAAATAGCCCGGGAACCCCATCTTGATGATGACGTCGAGCTCGGTCTCCAGCCGCGAGGCGTAGTCCTCGGCGGTGCGTCCGTCCGACGGCGGCGCCTTCTCGAGGCGCTTGGCGAGGCCTTCCCGCGCGGTATTGCGTAGCCACGACTCGATCGTATGCTCGCTGGGCACCGGGAACGCTGGCAGCGCGTATTCCCCGAGCTTCATCTGCACGTTGCAGCGCAACGCGAGCGCATGCGCATTCTCGAGCGCGTCCGGCACGTCCGCGAACAGCGCGTCCATCTCCTCGCACGAGCGCAGGAACTGCTGCGGGCTGTACTCGCGCGGGCGCTTGGCATCGTCGAGCACTCGGCCCGTCGCGATGCAGACACGCGCCTCGTGGGCCTCGTAGCCGCTCGCCTCGAGGAAGCGCACGTCGTTGCTCGCGACCACGGGAATGTCGCGCAGCGACGCCGCGTAGAGCGCGAACGAGTTGAAGGCATCCTCACCCTTGCGCCCCGTGCGCACGAGCTCGAGGTGCAGCCGGTCGCCGAACACGTCCTTCCAGTCGACCAGCCAGGCCTCCGCGAGGTCATGGCGCCCGCTGCAGGCGAGGGTTCCGCCGAGGCTCTGGCGTCCGGCCAGCGCGAACAGGCCGGCGTTGTCCTCGCGCAGCCAGTCCGGCCGCAGCGCGACGCCGTCGTTGCGATGGCCTTCCATCCACATGCGCGACAGCAGGCGCGAGAGCGTGAGATAGCCCTCGCGATCGCGGCACAGCAGCGTGAGCCGAGTGGGCGACTCGTTGCCGTCCGCCAGCGCCACGTCCGCGCCGAGGATCGGCTTGATACCCGCGCCCTCGGCCGCCTTGTAGAACTTCACGGCGGCGAAGAGGTTGTTGACGTCCGTCAGCGCGACCGCGGGCTGCCCGAGCGCGACCGACCGCTTCACCATCTCGTCGATGCGGATGGTCGAATCGGTGAGCGAATACTCGCTGTGCAGGTGCAGGTGGACGAAGCGGGACATGTGCGAGCACGTTCGACAGGGCACGACCGGAGGAGGATGGTGCGCGGCTTGCCCAGACCGGGCTTGCGACTACGCATAGGCGTTGCGGCGTCCAAGCCCAAAAAGCAAGGAGGCCCCGACGTGTCGGGGCCTCCTAGGTACCCATCCAAGGCGATTATGCTGCCATATTCCGCGGGCTCTGAACCGAAATATTGTTGAACTTCACGCCTGCGGGGATCGCGCAACTCATGGTGTACATGTCAAGCGATTCCGTGCGCGCCGGGAGCGCCGGAGTCGAGCCGGGGCCAATATCGCTAAAGGAGTGGGCCGAGCCAGTGTTTGCCGGGACGTTAATCGTATAGGACGCAACCGATCGCGAAAGCCCCGGGTGCGTGAGGACCACAACGCAGGTCACCGTTGCGGCCGAAGCGTTCGGGTTCTGAAAGTGGAGATTCAGGTTAGTCGGTGACTGGACCGACGTCGTGTCGTGGATATCATCCACGGAACACGACAAATACTGGGTGCCGGTCGACGTATTTTGAGCGAACTCTGCATCAAAGTAGAAGACGCTCGCCCCGGCGCCAAACGCCGCCTTGCAGATGCTTGAAGCTGGCCGCGTGATGTTCGTGCTTGCAGAAACAGTGAAGGTAAGGGCTGCGCCGAGAACGAGCACGGACGCCGCCACGGAGCCTACGAGAGAAGAACGCTTCATGGTTACACCTCGTTAGCCTGCAAAGGCCTAGTCCGCGCTGTTAAGGCAGGGTGCGCGGTTCCCTGGGATCAGTTCGGGGGAATCACGCCGTGGCGATACAAGTAGAGGACCTCCCGCGCGGTACCGTCCGCCGAAACCACCGTCACGTTTCGCGCTGTTGCGAACCGGTCAGCTAGCAGAAGGGTCATGCGAACAACCCAGTCGCCGCCACCGTCGGCACCGAATCCCGCTTCGACCTTGCACATACTCACTCGGCAGTCGGCATGCACGTCAGTAGGATGCGAGCGCACGGAGGCCAAATCTTTCGATGACAACACCGTATTAATGTCCGCCTCGAGCGCCGCTTCCTCAGCAGATGAGCGAGCGTCGCTCAACCATCGTGATTCATTGGCTCGTATGATCTTTTCTCGCTCGGCGTCGACGTCATGGATCACTTTAGGTGGGGGCGTTGAGGGCACGTGTGCAATCCCACCCGCGGTTGCCGCAACTGCGCTCCGTTCCGATCCTAAGGTCTTGCCGGCACCTTGCGACGCGGGCCCATCCGAGACAAATGCCGTTGACTCACGGCCTCGACTGGAAATCGTAGCAATCAGCAATGCGCCTACAACCAGGATGCCGGCGAAAACCGGGAGGCGTCCAATACGAGTCGACATGGCATCAAACTGAATGAACTGTGACCGCCATCATGCCACTGAAATCGTTTGGTAGCGCAAGGCGAAGTCACTTCAGTACGTAAATATTATGTTAGTCCGCGCGTTTGGGCGTGGGATATTCTGCTGTTCTAGCGCAAGCGACGGGCTTGAAGGTCTGGCGATGCGCGCTGCACGGCCCATACTTGACCAGTGCCGCTAGATGCTCAGGGGTTGAATAGCCCTTGTGCTGGTCGAAGCCGTACTGCGGCCATTGCGCATGCAATTCGGTCATCAGCGCGTCGCGATGCGTCTTGGCGAGGATCGAGGCGGCCATGATCGAGCGGCAGCGCGCATCGCCGCCGATCCACGCCTCGGCGGGACAGGGCAGGCCCTTCGGCAGCGCATTGCCGTCGATGCGTGCGACCCGTGCGACATGCGCCACGGCCTCCACGCAGGCGCGCATGCCCAGCATCGTCGCGTGATAGATGTTCAGGCGGTCGACCGTGGCGGCATCGACCACCTCGATATGCCAGGCGATCGCGCGGGCCTTGATACGCACGGCGAGGACCTCCCGCCGCTCCGCGCAGAGCTGCTTGGAGTCGGCCAGCCCGTTGATCGGCGTGCGTCCGGGCTCGAAGACCACCGCCGCGACAACGACCGGCCCGGCCAGCGGACCGCGCCCAGCCTCGTCGACACCGGCGATGCGTTCCGCTGCCGTGGGCGAGGCGAGGTCAAGCGCGAGCTGGGGGACGGACGTCGGCATGGCGCGAGGATACGACCTCGGCGACGGCCTCGGCCGCCTGCCGGGACGCGTCGCGTCGCAGTTCCAGATGCAGGTTCATGAACCGCGGCTCGAGCGCGGCAACCGCGCCAGGATCGGCGAACCAGGCGGCCACGGCATCGGCGAGCGCGTCGGACGTGCAGTCCTGCTGCATCAGCTCGGGCACCAGCGACTCGCCGGCGAGGATGTTCGGCAATGCGTAGCGGTCGACCTTGAGCATGCCCAGGCCCTTGACCAGCCGGTAGGTCGTCGGTGCGACCTTGTAGCCGACCACCATCGGGCGCTTGGCGAGCATCGCCTCGAGCGTCGCCGTGCCCGATGCCAGCAGCACGACGTCCGCCGCCGCCATCGCGGTACGCGCATGGCCGTCGACGATCCGCAGCGCATCGCCGAGCTGGGTGCCCGCGTCGCTGCCGGCGACGATGTGCTCGAACGTCGCGCGCGCCCGGGCATGCGCCATGGGCGCGACGACCCGCAGGCCCGCCACGCGTGACGCGACCTGCGCCGCCGCGGCGAGGAAATCCGCGCCGAGCCGCTCGATCTCGGACCGGCGCGAACCGGGCAGGAGAGCGAGCACGGGGCCGTCCACCGGCAGCCGCAGGGCCTCGCGCGCGGCGCGGCGATCGGGGTCGAGCGGCATCTCGTCGGCGAACGGATGGCCCACGAAGCGCGCGTCGACGCCGTGACGTGCGTAGATCGGCGGCTCCATCGGAAACAGACAGAGCACGCGATCGGCGGAGCGGCCGATCTTCGCCGCGCGCCCCTGCCGCCAGGCCCAGACCGAGGGGCTGACGTAGTGCACGGTGGCAATGCCGCGCGCCTTGAGCCAGCGCTCCACGCCGAGGTTGAAGTCCGGCGCATCGATGCCGACGTAGACATCCGGCCGCCACTGCAGCAGCCGCGTGCGCAGGGCGCTGCGAAGGCGAAGCAGACGGGGCAGGTGGCGGAGCACCTCGGCGAGTCCCATCACCGCGAGTTCGTCGGCGTCATGCCATGCATCGAGCCCGGCGCCGCGCATTCCGTCGCCGCCGACGCCCGCGAATTCCGCGTCCGGCCAGCGCGCGCGGAGCGCGTGGATCAGGCCGGTGCCGAGCAGGTCGCCCGAGGCTTCACCGGCCACGATCGCGATGCGTGGCGGCCTCGACGCCATCGCGTCAGCGCAGCAGCGGCCGCTCGCCGCCGTCGATGAATTCGAGCAGCAGGCGCACGTCCACGCTGTCGGTCGCGAGCTCGGCGAGCTTGGCGCGCGCGTCGTCCAGCGATCCGCCGGCCACGTAGAGCGCTCGGTAGGCGCGCTTGATCGCGGCGACGCGCTCGGCCGTGAATCCGCGACGCTTGAGGCCCTCGGCATTGATGCCGCGCGGCCGGCCGTAGTCCTCCTGCGCGACCATCACGAACGGCGGCACGTCGCCATTGACGAACGCGCCCATGCCGACGAAGGCATGCGCACCGATCCGGCAGAACTGGTGGACGCCCGCGAAGCCGCTGAGGATGACGTGGTCGCCCACCGTCACGTGCCCGGCGAGCGTGGCATTGTTCGAGAAGATGCAGTGGTCGCCGATCGTGCAGTCGTGCGCGACATGCGTATACGCGAGCAGCCAGTTGTGGCTTCCGATCCGCGTGGTGCCGCCGCCGTTGCCCGTGCCGCGATTGAGCGTGACGAACTCGCGGAACGTGTTCCCGTCGCCGATCACCAGCTCGGTACGTTCGCCCGCGAATTTCTTGTCCTGCGGCTCGCCGCCGACGGCGCAGTGGCCGATGAAGCGGTTGTCGCGCCCGATCCGTGTCGGGCCGTGCACGGAGCAGTGCGGGCCGAACGTGGTGCCGGCGCCGACCTCGACGTCGCGCGCGATGTAGCAGAACGGGCCTACGACCACGCCGTCGGCCAGCGTCGCGCCGGCCTCGACGATCGCGCTCGGATGGACCGTCGCCGCCATCTCAGGACTGCGCCTCGGCGCAGAGGATGTCCGCGCAGGCCACGACCTCGCCGTCCACCCGTGCGACGCCCGTGTACATCGCCATGTTGCGGATGTGGCGCTTGAGCTCGACGTCGAGCTCGAGGCGGTCGCCCGGCACGACCATCTTCATGAACTTCGCGTTGTCCACCTTGACGAGGTAGAACAGCTTTTCCCCGGGTTTCGAGTTACCTTCGGTCTGCGCGGTGAGCTGCGTGAGCAGGCCGCCGGCCTGCGCGAGCGCCTCGACGACCAGAACACCGGGCATCACCGGGTTCCCCGGGAAATGCCCGTTGAAGAAGGGCTCGTTGCAGCTGACGTTCTTGATCGCGAGGACCCGCTTGCGCGGCTCGAACTCCACGACGCGGTCCACCAGCAGGAACGGATAGCGATGCGGGAGCAGCGCCTGGATACCACGGACGTCGACGGGGAGTTGCACGGTCTGGCTCATTCGGGATCCTGCTCGACGGCCGTCCTCGTGGTCCGGCCTCGGAAACCCGGCATGATAATCCTTCACGCGGGGATCGGCCCGCGCCTCAGCCGCCGCGCTTGAAGAGCCGGTCGAGCTGCCGGAAGCGGGCCGCGGCGCGGCGCCAGCTGCGGTTGTCCATCAGCGGCGTGCCAGACGAGTATTCACCCGGCTCGTGGATCGAATGGGTGACCAGGCTCATCGCGGTGATCGTCACCCGGTCGGTGATCTCGATATGGCCCACGATTCCCGCTGCGCCGCCGATCAGGCAGTAGCGGCCGATGCGCGTGCTGCCTGCCACCGCGACGCAACCCGCCATCGCCGTATGCGCCCCGACATGCACGCCGTGCGCGATCTGGATCTGGTTGTCGAGCCGCACGTCCTCCTCGAGGACGGTGTCGGCAAGAGCGCCGCGATCGATAGTCGTGTTCGCCCCGATCTCGCAGTCGTCACCGACGACGACGCCCCCGAGTTGCGGCACCTTGAGCCAGGCGCCCCGATCCATGGCGATCCCGAAGCCGTCGGCGCCGAGCACCGCACCCGGATGGACGAGCACGCGGGCGCCGAGCCTCACCCGGGTGACGAGCGTGACGCGTGCGACGAGGCGCGTCGCCTCCCCGATGCTGCAGTCCTCGCCGATGACGCAGCCCGGGCCGACGACGGCGCCCGCGGCAATGCGACTGCGTGCGCCAATGCTGACGTGCGGGCCGATGCTGGCCGTGGGGTCGATGTGCGCCGTCGGATCGACTGCGGCGCTCGGGTGCACGCCGGCCGGCGCGTCGGCACGCGGTTCGAACAGCGCGGCGATGCGCGCGAAGGCCGAGTAGGGATCGCGTGCGACGAGCGCCGTACAGGGCGCGGCCGCCGCGTCGCCGGCCGCGAGCACGACGACGCCCGCGCGGCTGTCCGCGAGCTGCGCGCGGTACCTGCTGTTCGCCAGGAAGCTCAGGCGTCGCGGACCGGCGTCGCCGAGCGTGGCGACGCCCTCCACCGGCTGCGCCGCATCCCCGCGCAGCTCAAGCCCGAAGCGCTCGGCGAGCTCGCCGGCCGTGTAGTGCGGGCGTGCGTCGCCGTCGTGCGTCATGGCGACGTCAGAACACGCCGCCGAAGGTGAACTGCAGGCGCTCGAGCTCGTCGCCTTCCTGCTTCTTGATCGGATAGGCGTAGCTGATCGTGATCGGGCCCATCGGGGAACGCCACGTGAGCGCCATGCCGGTGGACGCGCGCAACTCGCCCGCATCGAAGGAGTCGAAGTCCGAGTAGACGTTGCCGACGTCGATGAACGCCGACAGGCGGGCCGCCGGGCTATTGATCAGAGTCGGGAAGAACATCTCGACCGAGCCCGTGGTCTTGAGCGCGCCACCGATCGGCTGGGTGAACGTCGAGCCCGGGAACGCCACCGCACGGGGACCGAGCGTGTTGTCCGCGAAGCCACGAACCGAGCGCACGCCGCCTGCGTAGAAGTTCTCGAAGAACGGCAGGCCGTCCGCGGTGATCGTGCGGCGGTAGTCCGGCGACGTCGGCAGGCACGGCTCGCTCGGGTCCGGACCCGGGGTGAAGGTATCCGGCACCCCGTCGCCGTTCGCGTCGCTCACCGTGCCTGCGGTGAAGCAGACGTTGCGCACGAAGGGGTCGCCGTAGCTGTCGCCATAGCCGATGTCCGCGCGCGTGTTGAGCACGAGGTGCCGCGACAGGCGCCAGAACTTCGAGATGTCGTAGTTGATCTTGTAGTACTCGGCCGTCGAGCCGGGCAGGGCGACTTCCGCGTTGAAGCGCTGCGTCATGCCCGTCGTGGGCGTGAGGAAGTTGTCGAGCGAATTGCGCGACCAGCCGATCTGCGCGCGCCATGTGTGGAACGTGCGCTGGCCGACCGCGTCGATGTAGTCGACGAGCGGTAGCGGCGTGGAGCCGGGCGACGCGAAGATCTCGTTCGAGTCGATGCCGATCAGCGCGGTGACCGTGTCGGTCTCGGTGATCGGGATCCCGAGCACCACCTGCGCCGCGCCGCTCGTCGAGCTGAACTGCGCGGTGTTGTAGTTGGAGTTGTCGAACTCGCGCCACCACAGGTTGTAGCCCAGCGAAACGCCGCTGTCGGTGAAGTACGGGTTGGTGAACGAGAAGTCGTAGCGCTGCAGGTAGGAATTGCGGTTCGCCTGCACCGAGACTCGATTGCCCGTGCCCAGGAAGTTGTTCTGCGACAGCTGGATCTGCGTGGTCAGGCCGGTCAGCTGCGAGTAGCCGAGGCCGAACACGAAGCTGCCCGACGTCGTCTCCTTGACGTTGACCGCCACGTCCACCTGGTCGGGCGTACCCGGCACCGGCACGGTCTCGACGTCGACCGACTCGAAGAAGCCCAGGCCCTGCAGGCGGATCTTCGAGCGGTCGAGTGCGGCCTGCGAGTACCAGCTGCCTTCGAACTGGCGCATCTCGCGGCGCAGGACCTCGTCCGAGGTGCGCGTATTGCCCTTGAACACGACACGGCGCACGTTCACGCGCGGGCCCGGCACGACCTGCAGGTTGATGCCGACCGTCTTGTCCTCGCGGTTGACGTCGGGGACCGTGTTGACCTGCGCGAAGGCGTAGCCGACGTTGCCGAGCGTCGCCGTGATCGCATCGGAGCTGATCTCGAGCAGGCGGCGCGAGAAGATCTGGCCTTCCTTCACGAAGACGCGCTTCTCGATCTCTTCCTTCGGCAGCACGGTGTCGCCGGTGACCTGCACGCCCGAGACCTTGTACTGCTCGCCCTCCGTGAGGCCGGCGGTGATGAACATGTCACGCCGGTCGGGGCTGATCTGCACCTGCGTCGAATCGACGTTGAAGTCGATGTAGCCGCGGTCGAGGTAGAAGGCGTTGAGCTTCTCGAGGTCGCCCGAGAGCTTCTCGCGCGAGTACTGGTCGTCGCGGCGGTACCAGCTCAACCAGTTCGACTCGGCGGACTCCCAGTTGTCGCGGAGGTCCTTCTCCTCGAACTTCTCGTTGCCGATGAGGTTGATGTGGCGGATGCGCGCCGCGTCGCCCTCGGCGACCGCGAGCGTCACGTCGACGCGATTGCGGTCGAGGCGCGCCACCGTCGGCGTGATCACGACGTTGTACTTGCCGCGGTTGTTGTACTGCCGCGTGAGCTCCTGCGTGACGCGGTCGAGCGCGAGGCGGTCGAACGTGCCGCCCTCGGCCAGTCCGATCTCGGTGAGGCCCTTGGTGAGGTCCTCGGTCTTGATGTCCTTGTTGCCGGTGATCGTGAGCCGGTTGATCGCCGGGCGCTCGGTCACGGTGACGACGAGGATGTCGCCCTGGCGATCGAGGCGGATGTCCTCGAAGAAGCCGGTCTTGTAGAGCGCGCGGATGGCCTCGGCGGCGCGCGCCGAGTCGACGGCGTCGCCGCGCTCGATGGGCAGGTAGGTGAACACCGTGCCGGCGGAGATGCGCTGCAGGCCGTCGACGCGGATGTCGCTCGCGTTGAAGGGCGCGAACGTCTCGGCGAAGGCGGGGATCACCGGGGCCGCTGCGATCGCGGAAGCGAGGGCGAGGGCGAGCAGGCGGCGGGACAGGGGTCGCGTCATCATCAGGTCCGGTGGATCCAATCCGTAGGGGCGCCGGGAATTGCGGGCGCGGTGGTCGGCACGGTGGCCGTGTCAGCCGACCAGGTTGTTCACGATGTCGTTGTAGAACGCCAGGCCCATGAGGCCTGCGATCAGCGCCAGGCCGACGAACTGCCCGGCCGCCATGGCGCGCTCGCTGAGCGGCCGGCCTTTGACCAGCTCGATAAGGTAATACAGCAGGTGACCCCCATCCAAGACGGGGATCGGAAGCAGGTTCAGAATGCCCAGGCTCAGGGAGAGCAGGGCGAGCATCGAAAGGAACCACGCGGGCCCGTGTTCGGCGGAGGTATTGGCGGCGCGCGCGATGGTGATCGGGCCTGCCACGGTGTTGCGCAGGTCGATGCGCCCGGTCACCGCCCGACCGAGCATCGCGAGCAGCTGCCCGGTCTGGTGGACCGTTTCGCGGAACGCCGCGGGGACCGCTTCGAGCGGGCCGTAGCGCAGCACCGCGTCCGTCGGCGGACGCCCGGGGTCCGCAGGCGCGATCCCGAGCTGCCAGCGCGAAGCGTCGCCGTCCTTCACCAGGCGCGGCGCGACCTGCAATGCGAGGCGCTCGCCCCGTCGCTCGACCTCGATCGTCGCGGCACCACCGCGGCGGCCGATCGTCTGGACGCGCTCGGGGACGTCGTCCCACGAATCGACCGCGTGGCCATCCACTGCGACGATCCGGTCGCCCGCCTGCACGATGCCGCGGGCCGCGGCGTCCGCGCGGACGTCTCCGACGACCGCAGGCACGGTCCGATGGCGCGGCCGCAGGCCGATCGCGTCCACCGCGCGCAGCTCGTCGATCTCGGCCGGGAGCTGTGAGAGGCGCAGGCGACGGGTTGCGTCCTGGCCTTGCGAGGTGCGAACGCGGACGTCGACGTCTTCCCGGTCGAGCGCCGCCGGAATGAGCGCGAACTCGACCTCGGTCCACGTCGGTGTGCGGCGCTCGCCGACGGCGAGGACCGTGTCGCCGGCGCGTAGCCCCGCGGCCTCCGCGAGCGCCTCGACGCGCCCTGCGACGGGTGCGTAATCCGGGCGTCCGATGACAAACACGCCCCAGAACAGCATCACGCAGAGCAGCAGGTTCGCGACCGGGCCCGCGAGCACAATCAGCGCGCGCTGTCCGAGCGGCTTGCGATTGAAAGCCTGGTGCAGCTCGGCGGCGGGCACGTCGCCCTCGCGCTCGTCGAGCATGCGGACGTAGCCGCCGAGCGGGATCGCGGCGATCGCGTATTCGGTACCGTCTGCGCCGCGGCGCAGCCAGAGGGCGCGGCCAAAGCCGACGGAGAAGCGCAGTACGCGCACGCCGCAGCGACGCGCGACCCAGTAATGGCCGAACTCGTGGAAGGTCACCAGGATCCCGAGGCTGACGATCAGCCACCAGATCGATCCGAAAATCTCGTTCACGTCGGCTCCCGGCCGTCCGCCGGCCTGGTCGCGGGTACTGACCACGTTGACCGGCGAAGGTTCACCGCCCGATGAACGGCGGCGGTGGGCCCAGCGGCCGTGAGCCGGTCATGCGGCATGGTCGATCCGGGCGGCGACGTGACGGCGAGCACGGGCATCGGCCTCCTCGAGCACCGGCAGGTCGTCGGCGGGCGTGCTGTCGACCGCGTCGAGTGCAGACGCGACCAGCGCGGGAATGTCGAGGAAGCGGATCCGCCCGCCGAGAAATCCATCGACGGCGACTTCGTTCGCCGCGTTGAGCACGGCCGGCGCGGTGCCTCCGGCGCGGAGGGCGCGGAAGGCGAGGCCGAGGCTGGGGAAGGCGTCGTGGTCCGGCGGCTCGAAATCGAGGCGTCCGCCGGCGGCGACCAGATCGAGCCCGCCGACGCCCGAGGCGATCCGGTCCGGCCAGCCGAGCGCCATCGCGAGCGCGGTGCGCATGTCCGGAAGTCCGAGCTGCGCGAGCGTGGAGCCGTCGACGAACTCGACCAGCGAATGCACCAGGCTCTGCGGATGCACGACGACGTCGATGCGATCGGCGTCCACGCCGAACAGGTGGTGCGCCTCGATCACCTCGAGGCCCTTGTTCATCAGCGTGGCCGAGTCGACCGAGATCTTCGGCCCCATCGACCACTTCGGATGCGCAACCGCCTGTGCGGGAGTAACGTCCGCCATGGCCGCGCGGCTCCGCCCCCGGAACGGGCCGCCCGACGCCGTGAGCACGAGCCGGCGCAGCCCCGACGTGTCACGCGCGGCGGCGTCGCCGCGGGCGGGCAGGCACTGGAAGATCGCGCTGTGCTCGCTGTCGACCGGGATCACCGTCGCCCCGCAGGCGCGCGCGGTGCGCATCACCAGCTCGCCCGCGAGCACGAGTGATTCCTTGTTCGCCAGGGCGATGCGGCGGCCCGCACGGGCGGCGGCAAGGGTCGACGACAGTCCCGCGGCGCCGACGATGGCGGCGACGACGGTATCGCAGGTCGCCTCCGTGACCAGCGCATCGATCGCGTCCATTCCCGCATGTGCCTCGCAGGCCACGCCGGCCGCGGCGAGTGCCCGACGCAGGTCGTCGAGGCGCGATGGATCGGCGATGGCCACGTGCTCGGGGCGATGGACCGCCGCACAGGCGACGAGACCATCGACGTCGCGGCCGGCCGCGAGCACGCTCGCATGCAGGCGGTCGGGATGGCGCGCGATCACGTCGAGCGCCGACGTGCCGATCGAGCCGGTCGCTCCGAGGACGGCGATGCGCTGCATCAGAAGTCCAGGATCGCTTTGCCGAGCGCGAACACCGGGAGCGCGGCGAGCACGGCGTCGATGCGGTCGAGTACGCCCCCGTGGCCGGGGATCAGCGTGCCCGAGTCCTTCTTGCCGGCGTGCCGCTTGAGCAGGCTCTCGTAGAGATCGCCCACGATCGAGACGAGCACCGCCGCAGCGGCGACGAGCGCGACCTTCGGCAGGTCCGACATCGGTGCGCCCGCAAACATCGCGAAGCCGACCGCGGCCAGGGTGCCCGCGGCGACGCCGCCGAGCAGTCCTTCGATCGTCTTGTTCGGACTCACCCGCGGAGCGAGCTTGTGGCGGCCGAGATAGCGACCCGAGAAGTAGGCGCCGGTGTCGGCCGCCCAAACCGCCGCGAGCGCCGCGAGCAGCCAGCGGTGGCCGTTCGGCTCTTCCGCATGCAGCCAGGCGAGCGCGCACCAGGCGGGAACCACCGCGAGCGTGCCCGCGGCCAGCTTGAGCGCACGCGCCCATGATTCGTGGTTGCTGCCGAATTCGTAGCGGCCGAGCCAGGCGAGCGCGAGCAGCCACCACACCACGCCGACGATCGACGCGAGCTGGAACAGCGCGAGCGTGCCGCCGCCCCGCACGCGCGAGGCCCAGACGATTGCGACCATCAGGCCGAGGTTCGCCACGACGAGCACCGTGCGTGCGAGCGAGTCGTCGACCTCGGCGAGGTCGAACCACTCCCACAGGCCGGCGAGGAAGACGATGGCGGCTGCCACCATCATCCAGGGCGTCGGCAGCAGCAGGATCGCCGCGATCGCGACGGGGGCCATCACCAGGGCGGCGGCGACACGGGTACGGGTCATTCGGTCGTCTCGGTAGGGCCGGCGACCTGGGCCCCGGTCAGGCCGAAACGGCGTTCACGGCGCGCGAAGTCGTCCAGCGCAGCCTGAAGTGTCGCCGCATCCAGCTCCGGCCACAACAAATCGGTGAACCACAACTCCGTGTAGGCGAGCTGCCACAGCAGGAAGTTGCTGATACGAAGCTCGCCGCCTGTGCGGATGAAGAGATCGGGCGCGGGGGCGTCCGCCAGCGCGATGCGCCCGGCGAGGCGCGCCTCGTCGATGTCCGACGGTGCGAGCCGACCGGCCGCCACGTCCTCGGCGAGACTGCGCGCCGCCTGCACGATGTCCCAGCGCCCGCCGTAGCTCACGGCGATACCGAGCTGCAGCCGCGTATTGCCGGCGGTACGAGCCTCGCCCGCTGCCATGCGCGCGCGGATGGCGTCCGTGAAACGCGAGCGGTCGCCGATGAAACGCAGGCGCACGCCGCGGCGGTCGAGCTCGTCGATCTCGCGCTCGAGCGCGCCGTTGAAGAGCTTCATCAGGCCACCGACCTCGTCGGGCGGGCGGTCCCAGTTCTCGCTCGAGAACGCGAAGAGCGTCAGGGCCTCGATGCCGCGCTCGAGGCAGAAGTCGATGCAGATGTTCACCGCACGCGCACCGGCACGGTGGCCGATGATGCGCGGGCGGAAGCGCTTCTGCGCCCAGCGCCCGTTGCCGTCCATGATGACGGCGAGGTGGCGCGGAATGCGGGGCGGGGCGGGCGGCGTGGACATGGCGCGTCGGCGTGGCGCGTGCGCCAGTGCGTCGGGCGACGGCGGTCAGACCGCCATCAGCTCCTGTTCCTTCGCCTTCACGACCTCGTCGACGTTCTTGATCGCCTCGTCGGTCAGCTTCTGGATGTCCTGCTCGGCGCGTGCGGACTCGTCCTCGGTGATCTGCTTCTCCTTGAGGAGCTCCTTCACCTGGTGGTTCGCATCGCGACGGATGTTGCGGATCGCCACCTTCGCGTCTTCGCCCCCGGAGTGCACCACCTTCGCGAGGTCGCGCCGGCGCTCCTCGGTGAGCGGCGGCAGGTTGAGGCGGATCACCATGCCGGCGGTATTCGGCGTGAGGCCCAGGTCGGATGCGAGGATCGCCTTCTCGACGGCGCCGACCATGGGCTTTTCCCACGGCGTGATCGTCAGCGAGCGCGAGTCGCTCACCGCGACGCTGGCGACCTGCGAGAGCGGGACCTCGGAGCCGTAGTAGTTGACCTTGATGTGGTCGACGATGCTTGTGGTCGCACGGCCGGTGCGGATCTTGACCAGGTCGTGGCGGAATGCCTCGACGCTCTTCGCCATGCGCGCCTTGGTGTCGTTCTTGATCTCGTTGAGCATCGCGGGCTCCGGTCGGGGTCGGTCGGCCGGCGATTATAGGGCACGGCTGCCGTCGATCCGTCGGGGCCCATCAATGATGCGGGGCGCGATCGTGGCGGTCGTGCTCGCACGCGTCCCCGTGCTCGACCTGCAGCGTCGGATGGTTGATGCCGTAGCGGACGTCGAGCTCGTGGCCGATGCGGTCCAGGAAGCGGTCGTGGTCGCCGGCGGAGGGGCGCACGAGGTGCGCGGTCATCGCGATCTCGCCCGCGCCGAGCGGCCAGATGTGCAGATGGTGCACGGCGGTGACGCCGTCCTGCGATTCCAGGAACGCCTGTACCTCGCGCTGGTCGATGCCACGCGGCACGGCGTCCATCGCCGCATCGAAGCTCTCGCGCAGCAGGCCGAAGGCACCGATCGCGACGACCACCGAAACGAGCACGGCCGTGGCGGGGTCGAGCCAGGTCCAGCCCAGCGCCCAGATGCCGAGCCCCGCGAGCACGGCCGCCGCCGAGACGGCGGCATCGGCCACCAGGTGCAGGAACGCGGCGCGCCGGTTGAGGTCGTGGTGATGGCCGCCGTGCATGATCCAGGCCGTACCGAGGTTCACGGCGATCCCGATCGCCGCGACGACGACCACCGGCAGGCCCGGCACGTCGGGCGGCGCGGCCAGACGGCGGTAGGCCTCCCAGACCAGGGCTCCGGCGAAGCCGACCAGCAGGAGGGCGTTCGCGAGCGGCGAGAGCAGCGTCGCGCGCCGCCAGCCGTAGGTGTGCCGCCGGGTGGGCGCGCGGCGCGCGAGCGTCGCAGCGCCCCAGGCGAGCGCCAGGCCGGCGACGTCGCCGAGGTTGTGAAGGGCGTCGGAGAGCAGCGCGAGCGAGTTCGCGAGCACGCCGTAGCCCGCTTCGAGCAGGCTGTACGCGAGGTTCGCGAGGGTGGCGGCGGCGAAGGCGCGGGTCGCGCCATGGCCATGGTGATGCCCGTGGCCGCCGTCGTGATGCGCGTGGCCCACGGCCGGGGACTCAGCCGCGCTGGACGAGGGTGCCGATCGGCTCGCCCCGGAGGATGCGCAGCAACTGGCCCGGCTGGTCCATGTCGAAGATGCGCAGTGGCAGGCCGCTGTCGCGGCACAGCGCGAAGGCCGCGGTGTCCATCACCTGCAGGTCGCGGCCGAGCACGTCATCGTAGGTGAGCGAGTCATAGCGGACGGCGTCGGCGTGCTTCTTCGGATCCTTGTCGTACACGCCGTCGACCTTCGTGGCCTTGAGGAGCAGGTCGGCGCCGATCTCGATCGCGCGCAGCGCGGCACCGGAGTCGGTCGTGAAGAACGGATTGCCGGTGCCGGCGGCGCAGATCACCACGCGGCCCTTCTCGAGATGCCGCACCGCGCGCCGCCGGATGTAGTCCTCGCAGATCTGGTTGATCTTGATCGCGCTCAGGACACGGCACTTCGTGCCGAGCTTCTCTAGCGCGTCCTGCATGGCGAGCGCGTTGATGATCGTCGCGAGCATGCCCATGTGGTCGCCGGTCACGCGGTCCATCCCCGTCGCGGCGAGGCCCGCGCCGCGGAAGATGTTGCCGCCGCCGATCACCAGCGCGATCTCCGCGCCCGCCTGCTGCGCCTCGATCACCTCCCGCGCGAGGCGATCGATGATCTTGGGGTCGATGCCGTAGTCCTCGCTGCCCATCAGTGCCTCGCCAGAGAGCTTGAGGAGGACGCGGCGGTAGGCGAGTTCGGACATGGCGGGACCTGCTGGCGGGGGCGGCGCGATTGTAGGCGAGGGCACGTGGCGGCGCAGCGTCGGCGTCGCAAAAAGAAGGGGCCGTGCGGTGCACGGCCCCTTCCGGTATCGCGGTAGCGGTCGCTTACGCGAGGCCGGCCTGCTTCATGACCTCGGCCGCGAAGTCGTCGGTCTGCTTCTCGATGCCTTCGCCGACGGCGAGGCGGACGAAGTTGACGACTTCCGCGCCGGCCGCCTTCAGCGCCTGCTCGACGGTCTGGTTCGTGTCGAGCACATAGGCCTGGCCGGTGAGGCAGATCTCGTTGACGGTCTTGGCGATCTTGCCGGCGATCATCTTCTCGAGGATCTCCTGCGGCTTGCCGGTGTCCTTCACCTGCGCCAGCGCGATCTCCTTCTCACGCGCCACGAAGTCGGCCGGCACATGCGCGGGCGAAATGTAGGGCGGGTTCATCGCGGCGACGTGCATTGCGAGGCCACGCGCGAGCTCGGCATTGCCGCCCTTGAGCTCCACGATGACGCCGATGCGGCCGCCGTGGACGTAGGCGGCCAGCGTGTTGTCGCTGTCGATACGCGCCATGCGACGCACTTGCACGTTCTCGCCGACCTTGGCGATAACGGCGGCACGGGCTTCCTCGACCGTCTCGCCGCTCGCAAGCTTCGTGGCCTTGAGCGCCTCGACGTCGTTGGCGGAGAGCGCGGCCTGGCCGACGGTCTCGACGAACGAGAGGAAGTTGGTGTCCTTGGCGACGAAGTCGGTCTCGGAGTTGATCTCGACGAGCAGCGCGGTCTTCTCGCTCTGCGCGGCGACGATCTTGCCTTCGGCGGCGATGCGGCTGGCCTTCTTGTCGGCCTTGGCGAGGCCGGTCTTGCGCAGCCAGTCGGCCGCCGCCTCGATGTCGCCGCCGTTCTCGGTGAGTGCCTTCTTGCACTCCATCATGCCGGCGCCGGTGCGCTCGCGCAGTTCCTTGACCAGGGAAGCAGTGATCTCTGCCATGGACGTAGCCTCATTCGTATGGGGAGGGTGTCCCGCGTCGCGGGACGGCGTGCAGGCGCCGACGGCGGCTGTCACGGGAAACTCGGAACCGCGGTGGCCACGACGCGCGTGGCCACCGGGTGGAACCGCTTACTCGGCGGCCGGAGCCGGAGCGTCGGCCTTGCGCGGCGCGCCCTTCTTGGCCGGCGCGCGACGCGGACCCTTGCGGTCCTCGGCGCCCTCGGCACCGGCCTCGGCGGCGGCGAAGTCTTCCTCGCGGACCGAAGCGGCCTGCGGCGCGGCGGCCTTGCCCTCGAGCACGGCCTCGGCGGCGGCGCGCGCGTACAGCTGCACGGCGCGGATGGCGTCGTCGTTGCCCGGGATCGCGTAGTCCACGAGCTCCGGGTCGTAGTTGGTGTCGACGACGGCGACGACCGGGATGCCGAGCTTCTTGGCTTCCTTGATCGCGATGTCCTCGTGGCCGATGTCGATCACGAAGATCGCGTCGGGCAGGCGGTTCATCTCCTTGATGCCGCCCAGCGACAGCTCGAGCTTCTCGCGCTCGCGGCGCAGCTGCAGCACTTCATGCTTGACGAGCTTCTGGAACGTGCCGTCGGTCTCGGCGGCCTCGAGTTCCTTCAGGCGCTGCACCGACTGCTTGACGGTGCGGAAGTTGGTCAGCGTGCCGCCCAGCCAACGCTGGTTCATGTACGGCATGCCGCAGAGTTCCGCGGCTTCCTTGATGGACTCGCGCGCGGAGCGCTTGGTGCCGAGGAACAGGATCATGCCGCGCTTCTGCGCGACGCCCGAGAGGAAGTTCATCGCGTCGTTGAAGAGCGGAACGGTCTTCTCGAGGTTGATGATGTGGATCTTGCCGCGGGCGCCGAAGATGTACGGACCCATCTTCGGGTTCCAGTAGCGCGTCTGGTGGCCGAAATGGACGCCGGCTTCCAGCATCTGGCGCATGGTGATCTGGGGCATTGCAGTGACTCCAGGCAGTGGAACCCGGCCGAAGAAAAGGAGCGGCCACCCGCGATGCGGGCGAGGATTCCGGGGTTGGGCCTCCCTGCCGCGTCCGATGTCCGAACCCCATTCGGGGCACCCCGGCATCGACGGTGGCGACAGGTGTGTATTCGCCCGGGAATCGCGTGCCGCGATGCCCTGCGCCCGGCGTGGGCGGCCCGCGGCGAGCCACGGAGCCCCGAAAGTGTAGTCGGATCAGACACTTCGGGCAACCGGCGGTGGCCGACACGCTTTGGGGGGTGCGATCGGAGGCGCGGGTGCGGGACGGACCAGGCCGGCCGGTTGTCCCAGTCGATGGGCCTGGCCCGGCCTCTTGGAGCGCCCCCTGACCCGCGGGCGTCGGGTGCAGGAGCAAGCGGGTATCGCAGCGCGCGGCGGCGCGCTGGGGCCACGGCGCACGTGCGGATCAACCTTGCGCGGCATAATGGCGGGATGCCGATTACCCTCAAGACCCCCGAAGACATCGAGAAGATGCGCGTCGCCGGCCGCCTGGCCGCCGAGGTGCTGCAGGTCGTCGCCGAGCACGTGAAGCCCGGCGTGACCACCGAGGCGCTCGACCGCATCTGCCACGACCACATCGTGAACGTACAGGGCGCGATCCCCGCGAACGTCGGCTACAAGGGCTTTCCGAAGACGGTCTGCACGTCGGTCAACAACGTGATCTGCCACGGCATCCCGAGCGTCGGAAAGGTGCTCAAGGACGGGGACATCATCAACATCGACGTGACCGTTATCAAAGACGGCTACCACGGCGATACCAGCCGCATGTATTTCGTCGGCACGCCGTCCGTGATGGCGAAGCGGCTGGTGGACGTCACCCGGGAAGCCATGTTCCGTGGCATCCGCGCGGTGACGCCGGGCGCGACGCTCGGGGACATCGGCCATGCGATCCAGACGTATGCCGAGTCGGAACGCTTCTCCGTGGTGCGCGAATACTGCGGACACGGCATCGGCAAGATCTATCACGAGGATCCGCAGGTGCTGCACTACGGGCGCGCCGGCGAGGGGCTGGTCCTGAAGCCGGGGATGACCTTCACCATCGAGCCGATGATCAATGAGGGCACGCGCCACACGAAGGTGCTGCCGGACGGCTGGACCGTGGTCACCAAGGACCGCAAGCTCTCCGCGCAGTGGGAGCACACCGTCGCGGTGACCGACGACGGCGTCGAGATCCTCACGCGCCTGCCGGGCGACGACAACGACCTATGAGCGACCGCGCGGCGGAGCCCGCCGCGACCGGCCGGGCGGAGCACGACGCGCAGGACGACGCGGCCTGGGCGGCCGGTGCACGCGCGCGACTGGCCGGACTCGCAACGCAGCTCGCGGAGGCGTTCGACGGTGCCGGCGCCGAAGCCGATGCGCGCGCATTGACACGCCGCCGCGCCGCCGGCGTCGATGCGCTGGTGATCGAGGCCTGGGGCCGCGCGATGCCCCCCGCCAGCGGCGTCGCGCTGTTCGCAGTGGGTGGCTACGGGCGTGGCAGCCTGTATCCGCAGTCGGACGTCGACCTGCTCGTGCTGACGCCCGACGATCCCGATTCCGCGATCGCGGCCGGGCTTTCGCGCTTCGTCGCGCTGCTCTGGGATGCCGGCCTGCCCGTGGGTCACGCGGTCCGTACGCCCGCGCAGTGCACTGCCGCGGGCGCCGAGGACATCGCCACGCTCACGGCGATGCTCGAGGCGCGTCCCTTGCACGCGTCGAGCGCGCAATGCTTGGCCCTGGCCTCCGCGATCGATCCGGCACGCGTGTGGCCGCCGCATGGGTTCTTCTCGGCCAAGCGCGAGGAGCTGCTCGCGCGCCATGCGCGCTTCGGTGATACGGCCGACGGACTGGAGCCGAACCTCAAGGAAGGGCCGGGCGGCCTGCGCGACCTGCAGACGCTGCGCTGGATGGCGCTGCGCGTGCTCGGCACCGGCGATTTCGCTTCGTTGATCACCCTCGGCCAGCTCGGCGCGGACGAGCAGGCGACGCTCGAGCGCCAGCACGACGTGCTCGCGCGCCTTCGCTTCGGACTGCACCTCGTCGCGGGCAAGCGCGAGGAGCGCCTGCGCTTCGACTACCAGAAGGCGCTCGCCGCGCGCATGGGCTACGTGGACGCGCCCGGCGCGCTCGCGGTCGAGCAGATGATGCAGACCTTCTACCGGAGCGCCGGCCTGGTGCGGCGCATCGGGGACCGCCTCCTGCAGCGCTTCGAGGAGCAGCTCGAGGGGCCGGTCGATCCGCAGCCGCTCGCGCCCGGCTTCGAATCGCGGCGGGGTTACCTCGCCGCGAGCGCGGGATCACCCTGGCCGCGCGACGTGCTCGACGTGTTCGCGCTTTTCGCCGCCTGGGCCGCGGGCGAGGGCGTACGTGGCCTGCATTCCCATACCGCGCGTGCACTGGCCGAAGCGCTCGACATCGTGCCGCCGTTCCATGCCGCCACGCCCGACGCGCGTGCGGCGTTCCTGCAGCTCCTGCGTGCGCCGCGGCCGGTGCGGACGCTCTCGCGGATGGCACGGCTCGGCGTGCTCGCGCGCTGGATTCCCGCATTCGGCGACGTCTCCGGGCGCATGCAGTTCGACCTCTTCCATGTCTACACGGTCGACCAGCACACGCTCGCCGTCCTCGCCAACATCGAGGCATTCGCCAGCGGTGCCGACGAGCGCTTCTCGCTCGCGCACGAGGTCTGGCCGCGCCTGCGCCGACCCGAGCTGCTCCTGCTCGCGGCGCTCTTCCACGACATCGCCAAGGGGCGCGGTGGCGACCACTCCGAGCTCGGCGCAGTGGATGCGCGCGAGTTCTGCGAGGCGATCGCGCTCCCGCCGGGCGACGTCGCCACCGTCGAATGGCTCGTGGCGCAGCACCTGCTGATGTCGGTGACCGCGCAGAAGCAGGACATCGCCGACCCCGAGGTGATTCATCGCTTCGCGCTCAAGGTGGGTGATCGCGAGCGGCTCGAGCTGCTCTACCTGCTGACCTGCGCCGACATCGCGGGCACGTCGCCCAAGCTCTGGAACGCGTGGAAGGACCGGCTGCTCGCCGATCTCTACACGTCGGCGCGCTTGGCGCTGCGACGCGGGCTGGAAAACCCGCTGGTCGCGGACGAGCGCGCGGCCCAGACGCGAGCCGAAGCCGCCGCGCTCCTGGGCGTGGAGGGACTGGGGGCAGATGAGGTCGAGCGACTCCTGGCGCGCATGCCGGACGTCGGCTTCCAGCGCGGTCGTCCCGATCAGCTGGCCTGGCAGGCCCAGGCCCTGCGCGCGATGGGCGATGCCGATACATGCGTCGCCGCGCGTCCGCTCGGCGACCAGGGCGCGCTGGAAGTCTTCGTGCATTCGCCCGACCGCGACGGCCTGTTCGCCGCGATCGTCATCACGCTCGACCGCCTCGGCCTCGCGATCGCGCAGGCGCGCGTGCTCGACGGCCCCGGCGCGCGCGTCTTCGACAGCTTCCAGGTCGTGCCTGTGGACCCGCGCATACAGCCGGAGCCCGGCGATGTCACGCGACGCCTGCGCGAGGTGCTGGCCGGCGACCTCACCGGGGTGCGCCCTGCACGGCGTGCGCAGCCGCGGCATCTCAGGCACTTCCGCATCGCGCCGCAGGTCGGCTTCGACGCGATCGAAGCACCGTCGCGCACGCTGGTGAGCCTGGTCTGCACCGATCGACCGGGGCTGCTTGCCGACGTCGCGCACGTGCTGCGCGAGCAGGGTCTGCGCGTGCACGATGCGCGCGTGGCCACCTTCGGCGAACGCGCCGAGGACGTGTTCCAGATCACCCGCGTCGATGCCGCTGGCGTCGACCGCCCCCTCGACGAAACCCACCAGCACGCGCTGCGCGACGCACTGCTCGCCTGCCTCGACGGAGACTGTCCATGACCCCGCCCGCCAAGACCCCCGCCCGCAAGTCGCCACGCCGCAAGGCCGCGCCGAAGGGGCCCGGCCTCGACGACGTGCAGTTCATGATCGACAGCGCCTGGGAGCGCCGCACGATGCTCACGGTCGACGAGATCGAGGGCTCGACGCGCCCGCTCGTCGAACGCGTGATTGACGGCTTGGAAGCCGGGGAGTTGCGCGTCGCCGAGCCGGACGGCCAGGGCGGCTGGAAGGTCAACGAGTGGCTCAAGAAAGCCGTGCTGCTCTATTTCCGCACGCAGGAGATGGAAGTCGTCGACGCACAGCCCGCGCCGTTCTGGGACAAGGTCCCGGCGCGTTTCGAGGGCTTCGACGAGGCACGCTTCCGCAAGCTCGGCGCGCGCGTGGTGCCGGGCGCGATCGCGCGCCGCGGCAGCTACATCGGCAAGGACGTGGTGCTGATGCCGAGCTTCGTCAACATCGGTGCGTATGTGGGCGAGGGCACGATGGTCGATACGTGGGCGACGGTCGGCTCCTGCGCGCAGATCGGCGCGCACTGCCACCTGTCCGGCGGCGC
Organism: Lysobacter humi (ex Lee et al. 2017); assembly: GCF_054781815.1. Lineage (NCBI taxonomy): Bacteria > Pseudomonadati > Pseudomonadota > Gammaproteobacteria > Lysobacterales > Lysobacteraceae > Lysobacter > Lysobacter humi (ex Lee et al. 2017). The sequence goes on from NZ_BAAGTR010000009.1 coordinate 590,004, forward strand.
CGGCATCGGCGGCGTTCTGGAGCCGCTGCAGGCGACGCCGACGATCATCGAGGACCACTGCTTCATCGGTGCCCGCTCCGAGGTCGTCGAAGGCGTCGTCGTCGGCCACCATTCGGTGATCGGCATGGGCGTGTTCCTGGGCCAGAGCACGCGCATCTATAACCGCATGACCGGCGAGATCAGCTACGGCTACGTGCCGCCGGGCTCGGTCGTCGTTTCCGGTCAGCTACCGGCCAAGGACGGCTCGCACTCGCTTTACTGCGCGGTGATCGTCAAGCAGGTCGATGCGAAGACGCGCTCGAAGACCTCGATCAACGACCTGCTGCGCGGGCTGGCCGACTGACATGCCGACCACGCTCTACGGCCTGGCCAATTGCGACACCTGCCGCAAGGCGCGGAACTGGCTCGCGCGCTTCGGCGTGACGCACGACTTCGTCGACTATCGCGACCAGCGGCCGTCGCCGGAGACGCTCGTCGGGTGGAAGGAAAAGCTGGGCGGCTGGGATGCGATGGTCAACAAGTCCTCGACCACATGGCGGAACCTGCCGCCGGCACGCAAGGCCGCGGCTTCCGACGCCGAGTGGAAGCTGCTGCTGCGCGAGCATCCGCAGCTGATCCGGCGACCGCTCGTCGTCACCGACGACGGCGACATATCGCAGGGGTTCTCCGACAACGGCTTCAAGAAGCGATTCGGGATCGGCCCATGAGCGACGTCCTGAAACTCACGTGCGACCTCATCGCGCGCCCGTCGGTCACGCCCGACGACGCCGGCTGCCAGCAGCTCATCGCCGAGCGCCTGGAGCGCGCCGGTTTCCGCTGCGAGCGCCTTCGCTTCGGCGAGGTGGACAACCTCTGGGCCGTGCACGGCGATGGCGGCCCGACGCTGGTACTCCTCGGGCATACGGACGTGGTGCCGCCGGGACCGCGCGAGGCGTGGGCGAGCGATCCGTTCGTGCCGGAGATCCGCGACGGCGTGCTCTACGGGCGTGGCGCGGCGGACATGAAGGGGAGCGTCGCCGGGTTCGTTGTCGCGCTGGAGCGGTTCGTCGAGCGTCATCCCGCGCATCGCGGCCGCGTGGCGATGCTGGTCACGTCGGACGAGGAGGGTGATGCGATCGACGGCGTGCGCCGCGTCGCCGACGTCTTCCGCGAGCGCGGCGAGCGCATCGACTGGTGCGTGACCGGCGAGCCGTCGTCGAAGGCCGTGCTCGGCGACCTGCTGCGCGTGGGCCGTCGCGGCACGTTGTCGGCGACGCTCACGGTGCGCGGCATCCAGGGGCACGTCGCGTATCCGGAAAAGGCGCGCAATCCCATCCATCAGTCGCTTCCGGCGCTGGCGGAACTCACGGCGCGGCGCTGGGACGACGGCTATGCGACGTTCCCGCCGACGAGCCTGCAGATCAGCAACGTCAACGCGGGCACGGGTGCGAACAACGTGATCCCGGGCGAGATGCGAGTGCTGTTCAACCTCCGCTACAACCCGAACTGGGACGCCGCGCGCCTGGAGGCGGCCTGCGAGGACGTACTCACGCGTCACGGGCTCGACTACAGCGTCGCCTGGCACCGCGGCGGCGAGCCGTTCTACACGCCGCAAGGGCCGCTGCGTGACGCGGCCTGCGCGGTGCTCGGCCAGTTCACGGGCACGTCGCCGGAGGAGAGCACGGGCGGCGGCACGTCGGATGCGCGTTTCATCGCGCCGTTGGGCGCGCACTGCGTCGAGCTCGGGCCGGTCAATGCGAGCATCCACAAGGTCGACGAGCACGTCGCGGTCGCGGACCTCGAGCGCCTGCCGGATCTCTACCTCGCGCTGATGGAGCGACTGCTCGCCTGAGTCGCGCTCACCGGCCCTGCACCGGCGGTGCCTAGGATCGCCGCATGGCCCGGCTGAAAGTCGCGACGTACAACATCAACGGAATCCGTGCGCGGCTCGGCGCATTGCTCGAATGGCTCGACCGCGAGCAGCCCGACGTGGTCTGCCTGCAGGAGCTGAAGGCGCCGGACGAGGCGTTTCCGGCAGGCGACATCGAGGCACGCGGCTATGGGGCGATCTGGCACGGCCAGAAGTCGTGGAACGGCGTCGCGCTCCTCGCGCGGGGCGCGCAGCCGGTCGAGCGTCGACGCGGGCTCCCCCGCGATCCAGCCCCGGAGCAGAGCCGTTACCTCGAGGCCGAGATCCATGGCCTGGTCGTCGGTGCGCTCTATCTGCCGAACGGGAACCCGTGGCCGGGCCCCAAGTTCGACTACAAGCTCGCGTGGTTCGAGCGCCTGATCGCGCACGCGCGAGGGCTTCTCGACGAGGGTGGCCCCGTGGTGCTCGCCGGCGACTACAACGTCGTGCCGACGGACGAGCTCGACATCTACGACCCGAAGTCGTGGCGCAAGGACGCGTTGCTGCAGCCCGAGAGCCGCGAGGCCTGGTTCCGCCTGCTCGCGCAGGGCTGGACGGATTCGGTCCGCGCGGTCCATGGCGACGCGAAGATATTCACGTTCTGGGACTACTTCAGGAAGCACTGGGAGCGCGACGCCGGCCTGCGCATCGACCACCTGCTGCTGAGCCCCGCGCTCGCGCCGATGCTCGCGGATGCAGGCGTCGACCGCTGGGTGCGTGGGCGGCCCGGGGCGAGCGACCACGCGCCGACGTGGGTGCTGCTCGACACCGGGTCCGCCGGCGCCGGCCGCTCGAAGGCGGCGGTCAAGCGCCGGGTGGGACCGGCGGCCGGCGACAGTCGACAGTCGGGTGCCGTCGCCGCGAGTCGACGCCGGCGTGCGGAGCCGAGCGCGGACGGCGGCGACACCCGCGCAAAGCAGGCCTCCTCCGCGGGGCCGGTTGCAGGCAGGAAAACCCCGGCGGCTCCGGAGTCCGCACCCGCCGACGAAGGTAGTGCCGGGGGTCGAACACGGACGAGCGCGGCAAAGAAGGCGCTCAAGCGTCCAGTCGCCGGGAAGCAGCCGGCAAATACGACTGGACCGACTACCGGGCGAAGGGTGGGTGCCGCGAAGAGCAGTGGCACGAAGGCGACCAAGAGTGCTGGGGGCCGCAACGGCGGCGCTACGCAAGGAACTGCACCTCCCGACGCTCAGGTGGCCCGCAAGCGGCCCTCCGCCCGGGGACCGCGCGGGGCGTAGCCGACTTCGTTCAGCTTCGACGCCCGCGCCACCGTGAAATCGCATCCCCGAAAAGCAGCAAGCGGCCATTCGTCGCGGGCCCTGAGATGCTGCACTGCGACAATTCCGTTCCCCCAGACCGGAGTGACCGCATGGCGCATCCAGCCACCACCACCCCGGCGAAGTCGCGTACCGCGCCGCCGCAGCCTCCCGTTCCCTGTGATGCCGATCGCCTGGCGCGGGGCCACATGATGGAGTCGGGCTATCGGCCGCCGCAGAAGCCGGCGCGTACCGCGCACTGACGTCGCGTGTTCCATCGGCGTCGCGCCTCAGGATCACCGGCGCGACGCTTCGGCGGCAACCGCCGGTCTACTATCCGGAGCTCCCACCGGTCGACCGAGGTCCCGCTTGTCCAGGCTCCTGCTCGTCTCCGCGCTCAGCGCGTCGCTCACGCTCGCCGCGGCCACCGCCGTCGCGGCGAACGCGCCCAAGTTCTCGCCGCAACGCCTGTCTTCGCTGACGAAGACGCTCGCCTCGGATGCATTCGAGGGGCGTGGCCCTGCCACGGCGGGTGAGAAGAAAACGGTCGACTTCCTCGTCGCGCAGATGAAGGCCGCCGGCCTCCAGCCGGGCGGCGATCTCGCGAACGGCCGGCGCCTGTGGACGCAGGCGGTGCCGCTGCTGCGCGCCGACATCACCGGCACGCCGAGCCTGAGCCTGCGCTCGGGCGGGCGCACGCAGGCGCTGGTGCAGGGCGAGCAGGTCGCCGTGCGCGCCGCGCTCAACGGCGCGAAGTCGGTCTCGATCACGGACGCGCCGCTGGTCTTCGTCGGCTACGGGATCCGTGCGCCCGAGCGGAACTGGGACGACTTCAAGGGCGTCGACCTGAAGGGGAAGATCGCCGTCGTGCTGATCAACGACCCCGACTTCGAGACGGGGCAGGGCGACTTCGGCGGCAAGGCCATGACGTACTACGGCCGCTGGACCTACAAGTACGAGGAAGCGGCACGCCAGGGTGCCGCCGGGCTGCTGATCGTGCACGAGACCGACCCCGCGTCGTACGGCTGGGCGACGGTCAAGAACTCGAACACGAACACGATGTTCGACGTCGTGCGCGCGAATCCGTCCGAGTCGCATGCGCCGCTCGAGGGCTGGATCCAGCGCGATGTCGCGGTCGACGTCTTCAGGCGCGCCGGCCTCGACTTCGAGACGCTCAAGAAGCAGGCGCGCACGCGCGACTTCCGCCCGGTCACGCTCGAAGCCACCACGTTCTCCGCCCGCTACGACGTCAGCAGCGAAGTGATCACGTCGCAGAACGTGGTCGGACGGCTGCCCGGCAAGAAGCGTCCGGACGAGACGGTGATCTACACCGCGCACTGGGACCACCTCGGGATCGGCCGCCCGGATGCCAAGGGCGACACGATCTACAACGGCGCCGTCGACAACGCGACGGGCACCGCGGCGCTGATCGAGCTGGGCCGCGCCTTCGCGAAGGCGCCGCGTACCGATCGCTCGGTGGTCTTCCTGGCGGTCACCGCCGAGGAGAAAGGCCTGCTCGGCTCGGAGTACTACGCCTCCAAGCCGCTGTATCCGCTCGGCAAGACCGCCGGCGTGCTCAACATGGATGCGCTTGATCCGAACGGCCCGGCGCGCGACTTCACCACGTCGGGCGACGCGAAGGTAGAGCTGCAGGACCGGCTGGTCGCGACGGCGAAGCGGTGGGGCCTGATGTATTCGCCCGACCCACGCCCGGAAGCCGGCCTGTTCTTCCGCTCCGACCACTTCCCGTTCGCCAAGCGTGGCGTGCCGGCGGTGTCCTATGGGTCCGGCAACGATCGCGTGCAGGGCGGGCGCGCTGCCGGCGATGCCGCCGACAAGGCCTATACCACCGACCGCTACCACCAGCCGGCCGACCACTGGGAAGCCTCGTGGGCGTTTACCGGCATGGCGCGCGACCTCGAGGTGCTCTACACGGTCGGCCGCCAGCTCGCCGATTCGACGGCATGGCCGAACTGGGCGCCGGATTCGGAGTTCCGCGGCGCACGCGACACCAGCGCGGCGGAACGGCGCTGAGGTCGGATCGGTGACGGCCATGCGGCCGTCGTCGAAATGCCGCGTGGCTGCGCCGTCACGTCGACGACGTGCCGGCTCAGGGCCAAAGACGCACCACGACGTGGTGTACTCCAAAAGCCTGGCCTGACCGGCACGCACACCCGTCATACATGCAATAAAAAACCGCCCGGATCGCTCCGGGCGGTTCGTGTTGCAGGCGACGCAAGCGGCGATCAGGTGCCGGCGCTGCCCGACGGCGTGGTCTCGGTCGGACTGCTGTCCGGCGCCTTGCCGTCGTCCGCGCCCGGGGCCGTCAGGCCGCGACGCTCCAGCAGGGGTTCGATCTTCGGCTCGTGGCCCGCGAAGTCGCGGAAGAGCTTCATCGCGTCCTGGCTGCCTCCCTGGCTCATCAGCGTGGCGCGCAGGTGGTCGCCGTTCTCGCGCGTCAGGCCGCCGTGGCTCTTGATCCACTGCACGGTGTTCGCGTCAAGCACTTCCGACCAGATGTAGGCGTAGTAGCCGGCCGAGTAGCCGCCCATGATATGGCTGAAGTAGGGCGTGCGGTAGCGCGGGAACACCGCGGCGTAGTCGAGGCCGTTCTTCTTGAGCGAGGCGGCCTCGAAGGCCAGCACGCCGTTCGCGTCGGGCAGCTGCTCGGCGGTGGCCTGGTGCCAGTCCTGGTCGAGCATCGCCGAGGCGAGGTACTCGGTCGTGGCGAAGCCCTGGTTGAACTTCGAGCTCGCGAGCACCTTGTCGAGCAGCTCCTTCGGCATCGGCGCGCCGGTCTGGTAGTGCTTCGCATAGTTGGCCAGCACGCTCGGCCAGTCGGCCCACATCTCGTTGACCTGCGAGGGGTATTCGACGAAGTCGCGCGGCACGCTCGTGCCGGAGAACGTGGGGTACTTCACGTTCGAGAGCATGCCGTGGATCGCGTGGCCGAACTCGTGGAACGTGGTGGTCACCTCATCCCACGTGAGCAGCGTCGGCTTGCCTTCCGACGGCTTCGGGATGTTCAGGTGGTTCGCCACGACCGGCATCGTGCCCATCAGCTTGGACTGGTCGACGTACGAGTTCATCCACGCGCCGCCGCGCTTGGAGGACCGCGCGTACATGTCGGCGAGGAAGATGGCGAGCTGCTTGCCGTCCTTGTCGAAGACGTCGTAGACCAGCACGTCCGGGTGATAGGTGGGCAGGTCGGTCCGCTGCTTGAACGACAGGCCGTAGAACTGGTTGGCCGCGTAGAAGACGCCGTTCTCGAGCACGTTCTTCATCTCGAAGTACGGCTTGAGCTGGCTCTCGTCGAAGTTGAATTTGTCCTGGCGGACCTTTTCCGCGTAGTACTGCCAGTCCCACGGCTCGAGCTTGAAGGTCGGCTGCTTCTTGGCCTTCTGCTCCTTGTCGATCATGGCCTGCAGGTCGGCGGCTTCGCGGCGCGCATTGGCGACCGCGGCCGGCGCGAGCTTGCGCAGCATCGCGTTGACGGCATCGGGGTTCAGCGCCGTCTCGTCCTCGAGCACGTAGTGCGCATGGGTCGGATAGCCGAGGAGCTTGGCGCGCTCGGCGCGCAGCTTGGTCACGCGCGAGACGATCGCGCGGTTGTCGAACTCGTTGCCGCGCGCGCCACGGGCGATCGACGCCTTGTAGATGCGCTCGCGCAGGGCGCGGTTCTCGAGGTTGGCGAGGGAGGGCTGCGTGGTCGTGTTGAGCAGCGCGATGACGTACTTGCCGTCGAGCTTGCGCGCCTTGGCGGCCTCGCCGGCGGCGGCGATCTGCTCGTCGGACAGGCCCTTGAGCTCGTCGCGGCTGTCGACGACGATCGCGGATGCATTCACTTCGGCCAGGACGTTCTGGCTGAACTTGGTACCGAGCTGCGCAAGCTCGGAGTTCATGGCCTTGAGCTTGGCCTTGTCGGCCTCGTTGAGCTTGGCGCCGGCACGGACGAAGTTCGTGTAGTAGCGCTCGATCAGGCGCACGCTCTCGGCGTCGAGCCCGAGCTTGGCGCGGTCCTCGTGCAGGGCCTGGATGCGGGCGAACAGCTTCGAGTTGAGGTTGATCGCATCGGAATGCGCGGAGAACTTGGGCGCGTACTCGGCCTGGAGCTTCTCGCGGGCCGGATTGGTGTCGGCGCTGGTCAGGTTGAAGAAGACCGATGCGGCGCGCGACAGCACGCGGCCCGACTTCTCCATCGCGACGATGGTGTTCTCGAAGGTGGGCTTCGCCTTGTTGTTAGCGATCGCCTCGATCTCCTTCAGCTGCTCGGCCATGCCGCGGTCGAACGCGGGGCCGAACTCGTTGTCGTCGATCTGGTCGAAGGCGGGGTACTGCAGCGGCAGCGTGCTTTCGACGAAGAAGGGATTCGCAGTCGCGTTCACGGTGGGCTGGGCCTTGGGGGACTGGGCGAGCACCGGCAGGGCCGTCGTGGAGAGGGCCACGGCCAGCGCGAGGGCGAGAGGATGCTTCATGGAGGAACCTCGACAGGGTGAATGCGCGAGCCTAAACCAGCGGCGCTTTACGGGCCCATGACGAAAGGCATAGGCGGCCTTAACGACCGGCCGGCCTTTCACGCACGACAAACCGGGGCAGGGGCAGGTTTGCGGCTTCCCCCACGTCGCCTCGAGGAACCCGATGGACATCCGCAGCGTCATGACCCCCGACCCCGCCACGTGCCAGGCGCAGACGCCGATCCGCGAGATCGCCCGGCTGATGCTCGAGAACGACTGCGGCCTCGTGCCGGTGATCGACGCCTCCGGCAAGCCGGTCGGCACGGTGACCGACCGCGACATCGCGCTGCGCGTGGTGGCCGAGGGCCGCGACCCCCAGCAGTGCACCGCGAGCGAGGTGATGACGAGCCCCGTCACCACCGTGAGCCTCGAAAGTGGCCTCGCGGAGACGACCGACCTCATGGAGAGCGAGCAGATCCGCCGCATCCTCGTGGTGGACCGGGAAGGCCGCCTCTGCGGCATCGTGGCGCAGGCCGACGTGGCCCTGAGCGGCCGCGACCGCCGCACCGCCGACCTCGTCGAGAAGGTGTCCCAGCCGAAGCACTGAGGCCGCCCCGCGAACGCCACTGACGATGCCGCCTCCGGGCGGCATCGTCGTATGTGCCTTTCGGCAGTGGCGCGCCCGGCGATGCCGCGCGAGGCTCGGCGGCGGCGCCACTGCCGGCGCGTAAGGAGACGCCATGAAGCCCGTGCTCACTGGACTCGCGCTCGCGATGCTCGCCCTCCCGGCCTGGTCGGCCGAGACGCTCCGCTACGTCGCGCTCGTCGACGGCGGCAAGACCGCGGGCCACCACGTCGTGACCCACGGCGACGACGGCGTCGTCCGGACCGACTTCATTTTCAAGGACAACGGCCGCGGGCCGGAGCTCAAGGAGGAGTTCGTGCTCGCGCCGGACGGTACCTTCCAGCGCTACCGTGTCACCGGCACGTCCACCTTCGGGGCGAAGATCGACGAGAGCTACGTGCGCGAGGGCGACAAGGTCCAGTGGAAGTCCACGGCCGACGCCGGCTCGTCGACCGTCAGCGGCACCGCGCAGTATTCGCCGCTCGGCGGCACGCCGGAGACGGCGTCCGTCGCCGTGGCGGCGCTCGCCAAGCGCGCCGACGGCAAGCTTCCGCTGGTGCCGGGCGGCACGCTCACGGTCCGCGAGCTCGCGCGCGAGACCGTGCGCGATGCGAAGGGCACGCAGCGCCAGGTGCGTCTGCTGGCGATGACGGGCCAGGGGCTCACGCCCGGCTTCGCCTGGTTCACCGACGAGGCCACGCCGCGCCTGTTCGCCTTCATCGCCCCGGGCTACCTGCAGCTCGTGCAGGACGGCTGGCAGGCCAGCGCCGCCGCGCTCGAGGAGCGCCAGAAGAAGGCCGAGGGCGAACTGCTCGTCGCGATGCAGCAGCGTCTCGGCAAGCCGCTGGCCGGCACCACGCTCATCCGCGGCGCGCGCGTGTTCGACAGCGCCGCGGCGACGCTCGGCGCGGCGAGCGACGTGCTGATCCGCGACGGCCGGATCGTCTCGGTCGCACCCACCGCGGCGACCGCGCCGAAGGCCGACCGTGTCATCGATGGTGCGGGCCGCGTGCTGCTGCCCGGGCTGTTCGACATGCACGGTCACGTCGGGCGCTGGGACGGCGGGCTGAATCTCGCCGCGGGCGTCACCACCGTTCGCGACATGGGCAACGACAACGCGACGCTCCAGCAGCTGATCGCACAGGAGAAGGCGGGCACGCTGATGAGCCCGCGCGTGGTGCCGGCCGGCTTCATCGAAGGCGAGAGCCCGATGTCGGCGCGCAACGGCTTCGTGATCAAGGATCTCGACGGCGCGAAGAAGGCGGTCGACTGGTATGCGGCCAATGGCTATCCGCAGATCAAGATCTACAACTCCTTCCCGAAGGCGATCCTGCGCGATACCGCGGCCTATGCGCATTCGAAGGGCCTGCGCGTGAGCGGGCACGTGCCGGCCTTCATGCGCGCGCGCGATGCCGCGGAGCAGGGCTATGACGAGATCAACCACGTCAACCAGCTGCTCCTGAACTTCTTCGTCACCGACACGACCGATACGCGCACGCTGGAGCGCTTCTACCTGCCGGCTAAGCGCACGGCGGACCTCGATCTCGACGGCAAGGAGGTGCAGGACTTCATCGCACTGCTGGCGTCGAAGAAGATCGCGATCGATCCGACGCTCGCCACGTTCGAGTTCATCCACCAGCGCGACGGCGAGATGTCGCCGATCGTCGCGGGCGTGGCGGATCACCTGCCGCCGGACGTCACGCGCAGTCGCCTCGCCGCCGAAATGGACATCCCCGACGACGCGACCGCGGCCCGCTACGACAAGTCCTTCGCGAAGATGGTCGAGTTCGTCGGCCGGATGTACCGGGCCGGCGTGCCGCTGCTCGCCGGCACCGACGAGATGCCGGGTTTCACGCTGCACCGCGAGCTCGAGCTCTATGTGCAGGCCGGCCTCACGCCCGCGCAGGCGCTGCAGGTGGCCACGTTCAACGCGGCGAAGCATGCGAAGGTCGACGATCGCGGGCGCGTCGCGCCGGGCCTGCTCGCCGACCTGGTGCTCATCGACGGCGATCCGACGACGAGCATCACCGACCTGCGCAAGGCCACTCTGGTCATCAAGGGCGACCGCGCCTACGTGCCGTCGCAGCTGCACGAGGCGCTGGGCATCCGGCCCTTCGTCACCGGTGTTCCGCTGCGCCGGCAGCATCACTGACGCCGCATGCGGTCGCCCGGGCGTCCGGGCGGCCGCTCAGGCGAGCGCAGGCGCAGCCGCGGCATTCGCCCCGAGCGCGGCCGGGCGAATGCGCTTGAGCCCGAACAGCGGACGCAGCCACCGGACGCGCCGGATCACGGCGAACCCGGCCCAGCAGCCCGCGACCGTGCCGATGAGGACGATCGAGGCCTCGATCGCTGCCGGCCACTGCAGCGGCACCAGCCAGTAGGCGATCAGTACCGTCAGGCTCTGGTGCAACACGTACCACGGGAAGACCGCCTCGTTGGCCCAGCCCAGCCATGGCCATGGACGGTTGAGCAGCGCGTGCGCCCAGCCCAGGATCGTGCACAAGGCGAACCAGATATAGACGTTGCGCAACGTCCAGATCACGGCCTGCATTGTGGGGCCGGGCTCGTCGGGCACGGTATCGACCAGCGTGAAGTAGATGGCGAACGTCGCGAGCGCGGCCGCCAGCGATCGGCGGCGCAGGCGCGCGAGCTCGGCCCAGATGCCCGCATCGGTGCCGATCCACCAGCCGTAGAGGAAGGCGGTGAAATAGATCGCGTGGCGGTACCAGTCGTTGACGAGGTCGCCGGTGTCCTCGAAATGGGGTTGCAGCGCGAGCGTTGCGATCACGAAGGGCAGGGCGGGGACCAGCAGCAGGCGCGCGCCGCGTAGGCGAAGCAGCCCTGCGCGGAGGCGATGCCCGGAGGCGCTGCGCAGCAGCGGAAGCATCGCGGCGAGCGTGAGGGTATAGACCCACAGGTAGGCCAGGTACCAGAGATGGTTCCAGGTGTAGCCGTGCTCCCAGCCGTCGAACGCCCCTTCAGGCCAGCGTTGGCCGCTGTAGTAGCGGAGCAGGAAGTCGAGCAGGCCGGGCGCCACGGCCCCGTTGGAGACCCCCTGCACGTAGGGCTGGATCGGGACGATCACGATCATGCCGACGACGAGCGGCACCAGCAGCCGCAGGGTCCGCGAGCCCGCGAAGCGCGCGCCGGGCATCCGCTGCAGCAGGATGTGCGCCGACAGCCCCGAGATCAGGAACACGAGGATCATCCGCCACCGGTTCACGAACAGCATTGGCGCCTGCAGCCATTCGGCGAGGTGCGTGCTCTTGATGTGCCAGCCCCAGTCCTCACCGGCCACGTACAGCATGCACCCGTGGTACAGCATGAGCAGGGCGAAGGCGAGCGCGCGCAGGGCGTCGATGTCGTGGCGGCGGGGTGTCATCGGGGCGGGTCCGGAACGTCGATCGCGGAAGCGTCCTCCTGCATTCCTCCCATGCTCATCGCCAAGTGATTGATCGCGCAGGCGCAGTGACGGACCGCGGACGGGAGGGACGAATCGCGCCGCCCCGGTGCCGCGGTGCGCGAGAATGCGTGGATGGATCACCAGACCCCATCGCCGCTTGTCCGGGACGACGCCTCCGACACGCTGTGGACGCGATACCGGCCCTGGCGTCGTAGCGTCGAGTGGGGCTTCTGGATCGCCAGCTATGTGATCGGCGCGGTCGCCAACAGCGTCACCGCGCTGATGGACATCCGGCGCAGCGGCCTCGACTTCGCCGCCTGGGAACCGGCGGTGTGGGAGTGGACGAGCCATCTCGTCGCGCTCGCGCTCCTTCCGGCCGTGCTCGCGTTCACCCGGAGGTTCCCACTGCACTTCGACACCTGGCGTCGGCACCTGCCGTGGCTGCTGCTCGGCAGCGTGCTGTGGTCGTTGGCGCACGTGGCCGGGATGGTCGCGCTGCGCAAGGCGATCTACGCCACGCAGGGCGACGTCTACGACCCCGGTCCCTGGGGGGGCGTCTTCGTCTACGAATATCTCAAGGACGTGCGCCAGTTCGCCGGCATCGTGCTGACGATCGAGCTGTACCGGCTGCTGCTGCGGCGCCTGCAGGGCGAGGCGAGCCTGCTGGCCACGCCGGACGGCACGGCCGCACCCGCGCTCCCCGAGCGCCCCGAACGCTTCCTCGTACGCAAGCTCGGCAAGGAATTCCTCGTCGCGGCCGCGGACGTCGAGTGGCTGCAGGCGGCGGGCAACTACGTGAACCTGCGCGTGCGTGGCCGTGACTATCCGTTGCGCACCACGATGGCGGCGATCGGGTCGCAGCTCGATCCGGCGCGGTTCGTTCGGGTACATCGCAGCTACATCGTCAATCTCGACTGCGTGGTCGAGATCGAGCCGCTGGACACCGGTGATGCACGCATCGCGATGCGCGACGGCACCTCGATACCGTGCAGCCGGACCTACCGGGCGGCCCTGCGGCCGGAACGCGTCGTCGCCTGACGGGCGTCCGCATCCCGCCTCGGCGCGGATCGGAGTGACGATGCGCTGCGGCCGCACCACGCCTGCTCCGCATCACTCGCGGTGCGCGGCGGCGCGCCTCACTTCTCGACGAAGGCGCGCTCGAACACGTACTGCCCCGGAGTGCCGATGCGCGGCGCCGCGGTGAAGCCGCGGCCGTCGAGCAGCGCGCGGAAGTCCGCGAGCATCTGCGGGCTGCCGCAGATCATGGCGCGGTCATGCCCGGCGTCGAGCGGTGCGATGCCGAGTTGCTCCATCATCACGCCGGTCGCCATCAGGTCGGTCAGGCGGCCGCGGTGGCTGTGGCCATCGACGATGAAGTCCTCGCGGGTGACGGCCGGGTAGTACAGGAGCTTTTCGCGGATCTGCTCGCCGAGGAATTCATGTCGCGGCAGCTCGTTGACGATGTAGTCGCGATAGGCGAGGTCGCGCGGCTCGCGCACGCCGTGGCACAGGATCACGCGCTCGAATCGCTCGTAGGTCTCGGGATCCTTCACGATCGACAGCCACGGCGCGAAGCCGGTGCCGGTGCCGAGCAGGTAGAGGTTGCGACCGGCATGAAGGTCGTGGATCAGCAGCGTGCCGGTGGGCTTGCGGCCGATCAGCACCCGGTCACCCGGCTGGATGTGTTGCAGGCGCGACGTGAGCGGGCCGTCGGGCACCTTGATGCTGAAGAACTCGAGCTGCTCTTCCCAGTTCGCGCTCGCGATTGAATACGCACGCATCAGCGGACGGCCTTCAACCTCAAGGCCGATCATCACGAACTGGCCATTGTCGAAGCGGAAGCCGTCGTCGCGGGTGGTGGTGAAGCTGAAGTAGGCGTCGGTCCAGTGGCGGACGTCGAGCACGGTCTCGGTGCCGAAAGGCGAGGACATCGGCGGGGCACGGCGTGGGGAACCGCGAATTCTAGCCGACCGGGCGCTTTCCGGCGCCGCTGGAGGGGGCGGCCTCCGCGTCGGACGGCGGCAGCTCGCCGGGTGGCGGCGCGTCGGCATCGCGGGCGGCGCCGGCATCGGTCGCATCGGATGCACCGGCCGTATCGACCGGGGCCGCGAGTCCCGCAGCGGGGCCCGCGCCCTCCGCGGCCGCCTCGGCAGCGGCTTCGCCGAGCGTCGGCCGTGCTTCGTCGCGATCCACTTCGCGGCCGATCGCATCGAGCCACGCCGGGTCGATCAGGCCGAGGCCCGCCGCGTGCTCGGCGATCGCGCGGCTGTCGCGTGCGAGCAGCATCGGCACCTTGGTGCCGGCCACGCGCTCGAAGTGTCCACCGACCGCGCGGTCGTAGGCGGAGTCGAGCTCCGGGTCGACGTCACGGATGTAGATCGCGACGATGCGCTCGCCGAACTCCTGCGCTGCTTCCGCATAGAGTTCGGCGTCCGCTTGTCCGGAGTCGCCGAGCAGCACCCAGCGCAGCTTCGGGAAGCGCTTGATCAGCTCGCGCGCACGCTCGAGCTTGTGGCCATGGCCCTTGGTCTTGAGGAACTTGCCCTCGTCGGTGCCGAGGTCACGCAGGAAGACCGGGCCCGGCGGGATCGCGTTGAGCTCCATGAAATCCTCGAGCAGGTCGTAGAGGTTCCAGGGTGAGCTCGAGACGTAGAAGATCGGCACGCGCCCGGCGCCGTCCGCGCCCGCCTGGAGCGCCTGGTAGAGCTTCGCGACGCCCTTGAGCGGCTTGCGGGTACGGGCGTTGTGCAGGAACGTCAGTTGTGCGGCGGTCTTCCAGTTGGTGATGCCGCTCTGCAGGATTGTGTCGTCGATGTCGGAGATCACGCCGATGCCCGCGTCCGCATGGACCTGCAGGATCGGCTGCGGCGTGAGCAGCGTGCCGTCGGCGAGGCTGACCGCGGCATTCGTCCAGAGCGTGTCGACCGCGCCGCAGCCCGGCAGCTGCGCCTGGTAGTAGCCTTCGTGATCGCTCACCACGTCGACCGCGGACGCGCCGAACTGCACCTTCAGTGCAGCGCCGGGCACTTCGTCGCTCTCGAAGCGGCGATAGGTGTTGAGCAGGTTGTCCCACCAGCCGTCGGCCTCACCGGGGCCGCCCAGCGGCTTTTCCGCGAGCACGCGGCCGATCATCTGTACGCCATCGGCATCGCCCCAGCCCCGGTAGGCCGCGATGTGGCGCGGCTGGTGCGTGCGGAAGACGCGGCGGAAGCGCTGGCGGGCGACGTCGAGGTAGTCGTCGGCGTCGATGACGGCCGACTGCAGGTAGCGGCGAACGAAGGCGGGGGACTGCGGCGTGGAAGCGTCGGTCATCGGGGCAAAAGAAAACGGCCGGACACTGGAGTGTCCGGCCGTCGTCGCAAAGCCGCCGTGACAGACGAGGTCAGCGCGTCGCGACCTGCGTGCGACGCGTGTTGCAGGCGAGCAGGCGCGAGGCACGCAGCCAGTTCGGGTCCGGGTAATACGAGAAGACGAACTGGCCGCCCTTGAGCGTGTCGATGATCTCGCGCGCGACCTGTGTGCGCACCGCCGGGCAGCCGTGGCTGCGTCCGAGACGCCCGCGCTGCTGCGCGACCTCCGGGTTCACGTACGCCGCGCCATGCATGACGATCGCGCGGTTGCGGGCCTGGTCGTTGAAGCCCGGCTCCAGGCCGTCCATGCGCAGCGAATAGCCATTGCCGCCGTGGTAGGTCTCGGCGGTGCGGAACAGGCCGAGGCTCGTCTGGTGGCTGCCTTCGCGATTGGAAAACGCGCGCGCCATGTTCTCGCCCGTGCCCTGGCCATGCGCGACGTGCTCGGCGTAGAGCAGGCGCTCGCCGCGAAGATCGAAGACCCACAGGCGCGGCCGGGTGGAGGGCATCGAATAGTCGATGACGGCGAGCCGCTCGCCCTGGCCGGTCGCATCGCCGTTGGCGATCGCGCACTCGCGCGCGTCGACGGCCATGCGGATCACCTTCGGGTCGGCGGCAGGCGCCAGCGACGCCAGACGGCGTACCAGCTGATCGGTCGAAGACGCCACAGGCGCGGAGGCCGGAGTGGGCATCGACTGCAGCCGCGGCGCGGACGCGGCCGGACGCGCCGGCGCATTGGGCTCGGCGATCGAGATGGACGCAGGCAGGAAGCAGGCCGCGGCGGCGACCGCGAGCATCGGAAGGCGCATGGACTCACCCCTCGTTAGGACACGCTTCACCGACGTCGTTTTCCGGTGAAGCCATGTGCCTAATTTAGTGGGATGACGGCCGCGTGCAAGCAGCCGTGGTCAGCTCGTTCAGATACTTGCGCGCGTTTCGGCCGCTTCAGTTGAGGCTCTGCTCTTCCTTCGGCTGCGCGCGGCGGTCGGTGATCAGCACGCTGATCACCACGAAGAGGCCGAGCACGGCGGCGATGATGAACAGGACGATCGCGATGGCGGGATACCCGAGGAGCGTCGTGCCGGACCCGCTGCGCATCATCAGCGCGGAGGAGATCAGCAGGGCCGCGATGATCAGGCCCACGGTGATCCGATTCGCGATCTTCTGCAGGTTCTCCATCAGCTTCGAGTCGTCCAACCCTTCCAGGCGCACCTGCAGCCGGTTGTCCGAGAGCAGCGTCAGCAGGTTGTTCAGCTTGCGCGGCGCCTCGCGGACCAGGCCCTCCACTTCGATGATCTCGCCCGCGAGACCGGCAGGGGAGAGCGTGCGGCGCAGTCGCTTGCCCATCACCTCGTTGAGGTGCTCCTGCACGACGTCCTTCGCATCCATGTCCGGATCGAGCGCGTCGCAGATGGATTCGAGGTTGAGCAGCGTCTTGCCGAGCAGGCTGAGCTCGGGCGGAGTGCGCAGGCCGCAGGCCGTCGCCACGCGGGTGAGGTCGAGCACCAGGCGGCCTTCCGACACCGAGCGGCCGCCCTGGCGCGCAGCGTAGGACGAGACCAGCTGGCCGACCTCGCGGGTGTAGCGCTCCTCGTCGAAGTCCTCCAGGCGCGTCGAGATCGAGATGCCCTCGTTCGCCACGTCTTCGCCGCGACCGTCCACCGCCGCGAACAGCAGCTTGAGGAGGCGGTCGCGCCGCTTCGGGGGCACGTGCGCGATCATCCCGAGGTCGAAGATGGCCAGCCGACCGTCATCGCTCAACAGGAGGTTGCCCGGGTGCGGGTCGGCATGGATCTCGCCGTGGACGAAGGCTTGGTCGAGGTAGGCACGCATGAGGTCTGCGGCGAGGTCGCCGAGCCGCTGCTCGGTGCGCTGCAGCCCCGTGATGTCGGTGACCTTTCGGCCGCGGATCAGGTCCATCGTGAGCACGCGGCGGCCCGACAGGCTCCAGACCGGGCGCGGTACGACGAGCCGCCCGTAGGGCTGCAGCCGCTCGCCGAAGCGCTGCAGGTTCTCGGCCTCGATGCGGTAATCGAGCTCGGCGAGCAGCGTGCGGCCGAATTCGGAGACCCAGTCGCCGAACTTCAGGCGCCGGCCCAGGTCGGTGCGGCGCTCGATCTTGCCGGCGATCGAGTGCAGCGATTCGAGGTCCGTCCGTACGCTGGTGACGGCGTCCGGCCGCTGCACCTTCACCGCGACCTCGCGGCCATCGCGCAGCACGGCGCGGTGCACCTGCGCGAGCGAGGCGCTGCCGAGCGGCTTCTCGTCGAACGACTGGAACATCTTGTTGAGGCGGACCCCGAGTTCCTCCTCCACCACCTGGCGCACCGTGTCGAACGGCAGCTCGACCACGTTGTCCTGCATGCGCTCGAGCGCGGCGAGGTAGTCCTGCGGCACCATGTCCGGCCGCGTCGACAGCGCTTGCCCGAGCTTGATGAAGGTCGGTCCGAGCGCTTCGAGGTCGGTGACGAATTCCTCCGCCTTTCCGGCGGGAACGTCCTCGGCCTCCGCGTCGACCTCCTGCAGCACGGCGTCGTGCTCGAGACCGGTGAAGATTCCGGCGCTGCGGTACTTCAGCAGGAAGCGCACGATCTGGGCGGTGCGCGCGAAGCCGGTGGTGGGCTCGGACATGGGGACTCTCCAATGAAGCCCGCAGCCTAGGCGCCCGGCCGTCAACGCCGCTTCATCACGCCCGCGGCAGCATCGCCGCATGCCAGCGGATCGCAGACTCTGGACGGTCGGCCATTCCACGCACGCGTGGACCACGTTCGTGGAGATCCTGCAGCGCGAGCGCATCGAGGCGATCGCCGACGTGCGGCTGCTCGCGGGCTCGCGGCGGCATCCGCAGTTCAATGGCGACGCGATGGCGGAGGCGCTGCAGCAGGCGGGCATCGACTACGTGCCGATGCGCGACCTCGGCGGCCGACGGCGGCCCCGCCCGGACTCGCCGAACATTGCGTGGCGCCACGAGGCCTTCCGCGGCTACGCGGACTACATGCACACCGTCGCCTACCGGCAGGCGCGCTCGCGCCTTGCCGAACTTGCGACGGCGCGACGCACTGCCGTGATGTGCGCCGAGGCCGTGTGGTGGCAGTGCCACCGCTCGCTGATCTCGGACGACTTCAAGGCCGACGGCTGGACGGTGCTGCACGTCCAGGCCCAGGGTGCCCCGAAGGAGCATCCGTACACCGGCGCGGCGCGGATCGTCGACGGGCGGCTCGACTACACGCTGCCCGAGCCGCCACAGGGCGATCTGTTCTGACGCCGCGACGCGTCGCCGCGGCACTCGAGCACGTCAGGTGCGCTTGGCGCGCGCGAACGCCTCGGCCAGCGCATTGTTCGCAGGCGCCTGCTGTGGCTTCGGCGCGCCGCGTCCGGCCGCATGACCGCCGGCGTCGCGCCCCGGACCACGCCCCGTCGGCGCGGCACCGCGTGCGGGCGCCGGTTTAGCCGCCTGCTCTGGGCGCGGCGCACGGGGCGTGGCGTCCTCGAGGCGGCAGGTGAGCCCGATGCGCTTGCGCGGCACGTCCACTTCCATCACGCGCACCTTGACGATGTCGCCCACCTTGACCACGTCGCGCGGATCCTTGACGTACGTGTTCGACAGCGCGGAGATGTGCACCAGGCCGTCCTGGTGTACGCCGATGTCCACGAACGCGCCGAACGCGGCGACATTGGTGACGACGCCCTCGAGCACCATGCCCGGGCGAAGGTCCTTGATGTCCTCGACGCCATCGGCGAAGCGCGCGGCCTTGAACTCCGGGCGGGGATCGCGGCCCGGCTTCTCGAGCTCCTTGAGGATGTCGCGCACCGTCGGCACGCCGAAGCGGTCGTCGACGAACTGCTCGGGCCTCAGGCCGCGCAGGAACGCCGCATCGCCGATCAGGCTTCGGATCGGCTTGCCGGTCGAGGAGACGATGCGCTCGATCACCGGATACGCCTCGGGATGCACGGAGCTCGAATCGAGCGGCTCGTCGCCGTCGGCGATGCGCAGGAAGCCGGCGCACTGCTCGAACGTCTTGTCGCCCAGGCGCGGCACCTTCATGAGCTCCTTGCGCGAGCGGAACGGGCCATTCGTGTCGCGATGGCGGACTATGTTCTCCGCGACCGTCGAGGACAGGCCCGAGACGCGCGCGAGCAATGCAGCGGATGCGGTGTTGACGTGCACGCCGACGGCGTTCACGCAGTCCTCGACCTTCGCGTCGAGCGCGCGGGCGAGGCGGTACTGGTCGACGTCGTGCTGGTACTGGCCGACGCCGATCGCCTTCGGCTCGATCTTGACCAGTTCGGCGAGCGGGTCCTGCAGCCGGCGAGCGATCGATACGGCGCCGCGCAACGAGACGTCGACCTCCGGGAACTCGCGCGAGGCGATTTCGGATGCCGAGTACACCGAGGCGCCGGCCTCGCTCACCACGATCTTCGTCAGGCGCAGCTCGGGCGCGAGCTTGATGAGGTCGGCGGCGAGCTTGTCCGTCTCACGCGACGCGGTGCCGTTGCCGATCGCGATGAGTTCCACGCCGTACTGCGTGCACAGGCGGCGCAGCGTGGCGATGGACTGATCCCATTGCCGGCGCGGTTCGTGCGGGAAGATCGTGTCGGTGGCGACCAGCTTGCCGGTGCGGTCCACCACCGCGACCTTGACGCCGGTACGCAGCCCCGGATCGAGGCCGAGCACGGCGCGCGGGCCGGCCGGCGCCGCCAGCAGCAGGTCCTTGAGGTTGTCGCCGAAGACGTCGATCGCCTCGGCCTCGGCGCGCTCGCGCGCCTGCGCGATCAGGTCGAGCATCAGGTGCAGGTGCAGCTTCGCCTTCCACGTCAGGCGCGCGCAGTCCATCAGCCACTGATCGGCCGGGCGGCCGTCGTTGCGGATGCCGGCGTGCTTCGCGACGCGGCCGGTGCCCTGCAGGTGCCCGGCGTCCGCATCCGTGCCCGGATCGAGGTCGATCTGCACGATCTCCTCGCGGCGCGCGCGCAGCAGCGCGAGCATGCGGTGCGACGGGATCCTCGCCAGCGGCTCGGCATGGTCGAAGTAGTCGCGGTACTTTGCGCCCTCGGCCTCCTTGCCCTCGATGACTTTCGCGCGGATCATGCCCACGCCGGCGAGCCATTCGCGAAGCTCGCCGACCAATGCGGCGTCCTCGCCCCAGCGCTCCATCAGGATCGCGCGCGCGCCGTCGAGCGCCGCGCGGGCGTCGGTGACGCCCTTTTCGGCGTCGACGTAGGCGTCGGCCACCGACTCGGGAACCTGCGATGGATCGGCGAGCAGCGTGTCGGCGAGCGGCTCGAGCCCGGCCTCGCGCGCGATCTGTGCGCGGGTGCGGCGTTTGGGCTTGTACGGCAGGTACAGGTCCTCGAGGCGCGCCTTGCTGTCCGCGGCCAGCAGGTCGGCGCGCAGCGCGTCCGTCAGCTTGCCCTGTTCCTCGATGCTGGCGATGACCTGGACGCGCCGGTCCTCGAGCTCGCGCAGGTAGGCCAGCCGGGTTTCGAGCTCGCGCAGCTGGATGTCGTCCAGCCCGCCGGTCACCTCCTTGCGATACCGCGCGATGAAGGGGACGGTAGCGCCCTCGTCGAGAAGGCCGACGGCGGCCTCGACCTGACGCGCCTCGGCGCCGATCTCGTCGGCGATGCGGCGGGCGATGGACTGCGCGATGGAACGATGCTGCATGGCGGCTCGGGCGACGTACGGGGCCGCGATTGTCGCCGGGGGCGGGCAGGGCGTCACCGTTGACAGGCGCCGACCCGAGTCCTGCGGATGCGGCGCCGGGCGGCCGGTGCCCCGGCGCGCAGGCGACATTGCGGCGCGGGCTGGAGCCGGCTGCACAGAATCTTGTGGGGCATGATCCTCAGAATGGGTGGCGCCGGCCGTAAACCGTAGCGCCGCTCCCTCATCCGAAACCCTCCGATGCCCCGACGCAGTCCCCCGGCTGCCCCCACGAAATCCGCGGACGCCCGCCGGCCGCTCGCGGCCGCGCGGCTGCTCCGGGCGCCGGCGCTCATGGCCCTGGCCATTGCAGGGCTGCTGTTCGCTGCGGCCCGGGGCCTGCCAGCGAACCTCGGGGCGATGGCCCTCGGCGCGGCGGTCGGCGCCTGGTGCGGAATCTGGGCCGCGCGACCGCTGGACGGGCGCGCCGACCTGCGCTGGCTGCTGCCGGCCGCCGGCATCGCGCTGGGCCTTGCCGCCGCCCGCCTGCCGCCGTCGTGGACACTCGTGGCGACCGTCGCGGCCTCGGTGACCGCGCTTGCGCTGCGAAGCGGGCTGCGGCGCTGGCATTCCCGCTACGAGTGGGACGACCCGGCCGTCACCGCGACGCTGCTCACGGTGCTCGCGGCGATCGCAGGCCCCTTCGCGCTGCTCGCCACCCGGGTGCTGCCGACGGCATCCGGATCCGATTGGATGACCCTGTGGCCGGCCGTCTCGCTCGGCGCTGTCGTCGCGGCCGCCTGCGCGACCACCCTCGGCGCGTCCGAGGAGCGCGATCCGTTCGCCGACGATCCGCGGCGGATCACCGTCGTGCTGCTCGGTGCGACCGTGCTCGGCGGCGCAGCGCTGGCCCTGTGGGCCCCGCGCTTCGCGCCGCTGCTGGTGGTCGCCCTGCTCGCCCTCGCGGCCGGTGGACGCGCACGGACGCTCGCGGTGCTGGGCGCCGCGATCGCCGTCGCGGCGGCTGCGCTCGCCGACCTTCGGCCGCTGCTCCTCGGCGCCATGTTCGGCGGCTGGAGCGGCACGGCGTCGCTGGCGCTCGTCGCGGTGGTACTCGCCCTCGCATCCACCGGCAGCCTGCTCGTGCACCAGCGCGATCGCGTGCGTGCGCGCCTGCGCGCCGCGAGCGGCCACCTGCTCACGCTTGCGGAGAAGAGCCCCGGCCTCGTCGCCACCTTCGACCGCGAGCGCCGCCATCGCTTCTTCAACGACGCGTATCGCGCCTGGAGCGGGCTACCCGCCGACCGCCTGCAGGGCGCGCCGATGACCGACGTGCTCGGCGAGCCCGTGGTCTCGCGGCTCGACAGCTCCATCGCGCGCGCGATGGCGGGGGCCTCGCAGCAACTGCAGGTCGAGACCGCGCAGGGGCGTTCGCTCGACGTCCGGCTGGAGCCGTACTTCGGCCTCGACGGCGGGATCGCGGGCGTACACGTGCTGGCCGAAGACGTGTCCTGGCGCGGGCAGTCGGAGCGCGACCTCAAGGCGCTCGTGGCGGCATCGCCGGAGCCGACGCTCGTGCTCGACGAGAGCGGCCAGATCCAGCTCCACAACGAGGCGGCCGCCGCGCTGTTCGCCGCGACGTCGCGCGAACTGGTCGGTACGCCGCTCACCGCCTGGCTCAGCGAGGCGACCGGACGCCAAGCGCGCGAGGGCGCCGACGCGGGCCTCAGGGCGCGGCGCAGCGACGGCTCCGTGTTTCCCGTCGAGCTGCGTCTCGGGTCGATGCCCGGCGAGCATGGCGGCCGCGCCGTCGTCGCGCTGCGTGACCTCTCGCGCCAGCGCGCGCTCGAGGAGGCGGCCCGGCACGCCCGCGAGCAGGCGCAGGCCACGCTCGACTCGATCAGCGATGCGCTCGTCGTCGTCGACCGCGACGGCACGATCACCGGCTTCAACCCGGCCGCGACCGAGCTGACGGGCTGGCCCGCCGCGGACGCGGTCGGCCGCGTGCTCGAGGAGGTCGTCCGCCTCGTGGATCCAGGGCAGGGCGCGATGCGCCCGTCGATCGTGCGCGACGTGCTGCGCACCGGCCGCCCGGGCCGCGCCGACGGCGAGATCGAACTCGTTCGCCGCGACGGCGCGCAGCGCGCGATCGAGGAGTCGGCCTCGCCGCTGCGCGACCGCACGGGGCAGTCGATCGGCGGCGTCCTGATGTTCCACGACGTCGCCCACGTGCGCGAGCAGGCGCAGGCGCTGTCACACATGGCGCAGCACGATTTCCTCACTGGCCTGCCGAACCGCGTGCTGTTCCAGGACCGGCTGACGCAGGCACTCGCGACCGTCGCGCAGGGCGGCAAGGGCGCCGTGCTCTACATCGACCTCGACAAGTTCAAGCCGATCAACGACACGCTCGGCCATCCGGTGGGCGACAAGGTGCTGCAGGAAGTGTCCACGCGCCTGCGTGCCTGCGTTCGCGAGGACGACACCGTGAGCCGGCAGGGCGGCGACGAGTTCGTGCTGCTGCTGCAGCGCCTCGCCGACCCGCGCGATGCCGCCCGCGTGGCCGAGAAGCTGATCCGCTCGGTCGAGCAGCCGATCCTCGTCGACGGGCACGAGTTGCGCGTCGGGGCAAGCGTGGGGATCTCGCTGTTTCCGCAGGACGGTCGTGATGCGCGAACGCTCATGAAGCAGGCCGACACCGCGCTCTACCACGTCAAGGAGACCGGCCGTGGGCGCTACAGCTACTTCACCGACCTGATGGGCGAGCGTGCCGAGGCACGCATCCGCATGGAGCACGACCTGCGCTTCGCGCTGATGAACGAGGACTTCGTGCTGGACTACCAGCCGATCGTCGACGTCGCGACGGGCCGCTTCACGTCGGTCGAGGCACTGCTGCGCTGGCGCCGCGGCGACGGCAGCGTGCTGCTGCCGCAGGACTTCCTGTCCGTCGCCGAGGAGACGGGGCTGATCGTGCAGATCGACGAATGGGTCCTGCGCGAAGCCTGTCGCCAGAATGCAGCCTGGCAGGCCAGGGAGCTGCCGCGCTGGCCGATCTCGGTGAACGTCTCGCTCGCGCGGTTCGACCCCGCGCGCCTGCTCGGGCAGGTGCGCGAGAGTCTCGCCAGCGCCGCGCTCGACGCCGCGTGCCTGGAGATCGAGTTCCGCGGCGACCAGCTCATCCCGCTCGGCGACAAGGGCCGCGCCCTGGTGGCCGAGCTGCGTGCCGTGGGCGCGAAGGTGGCGATCGACGACGTGGCGAGCACGGACGCGAGCGTGGCCTCGCTGGCGGACCTCGGGCTGGATGCACTCAAGCTCGATCTTTCGGTGGTCGGTGCACTTCCCGACGACGCCCGCGCGCGTCGCGTCGCCGAGGGCGTCTGCCGGCTCGGCCGTGCTCTTGGGTACCCCGTCATCGCCAAGGGCGTGGAGAGCGAGGCGCATCGCGAGCTGCTCGTCGGCTGGGGCTGCGTGGGCCTGCAGGGCGCGCTGTTCGCGCCACCGATGTCGGCTGAACTGTTGCCCGCGCTGGTCGACGTGCCGCGCCCGATGCCGGAGGCACGGCGGGCATAGGCCGGCAGCGGCGGTAAAATGGCGGACTTTCCGCCGCCCGTGCCGCCGTGACCGCCCAGTCCGCTCCGTTCGCCCCGTCCGCGCCCGTCGCCATCCGCCAGGACGACCTGATCCAGTCTGTCGCCGACGCGCTGCAGTACATCAGCTATTACCACCCGGTCGACTACATCAAGGCGCTCACGGCGGCCTACGAGCGCGAGGAATCGCCCGCCGCGCGCGACGCGATGGCGCAGATCCTCATCAATTCGCGCATGTGCGCGGAGGGCCGCCGCCCGATCTGCCAGGACACGGGCATCGTCACCGTCTTCCTCGACGTCGGCATGGACGTGCGCTGGGATGGCGCCACCATGTCGGTCGAGGACATGGTCAACGAAGGCGTGCGCCGCGCCTACTCGCATCCGGACAACGTGCTGCGCGCGAGCGTACTCGCCGATCCCGCGGGCGCGCGCCGCAACACCCGCGACAACACGCCCGCGGTCATCCACGTGAAGCTCGTCCCGGGCAATACCGTGAACGTGACCGTGGCGGCGAAGGGCGGCGGCTCGGAGGCGAAGTCCAAGTTCGCCATGCTCAATCCGTCCGACTCGATCGTCGACTGGGTGCTCAAGACCGTACCCACCATGGGCGCGGGCTGGTGCCCGCCGGGCATGCTCGGCATTGGCATCGGCGGCACCGCCGAGAAGGCGATGCAGCTCGCCAAGGAAGTCCTGATGGAGCCGATCGACATCCAGGACCTCGTCGCGCGCGGCCCATCGAATCGCATCGAGGAATTGCGGCTGGAGCTGTTCGAGAAGGTCAATGCGCTCGGCATCGGCGCACAGGGCCTCGGCGGGCTCACCACCGTGCTCGACGTCAAGATCAAGGATTACCCGACGCACGCCGCGAACCTGCCGGTCGCGATCATCCCGAACTGCGCGGCCACGCGGCATACGCACTTCACGCTGGACGGCAGCGGCCCTGCGATGCTCGAGCCGCCGTCGCTCGAGGACTGGCCGAAGCTGACCTACGACGCGAGCGCGGGACGGCGGGTGAACCTCGACACGATCACGCGCGAGGACGTCGCGGGCTGGAAGCCCGGCGAGGTGCTGCTGCTCAATGGTCGCCTGCTCACCGGCCGCGACGCCGCGCACAAGCGCATCGTCGACATGCTCAACCGCGGCGAGCCGCTCCCCGTCGACCTCGCGGGCCGCTTCATCTACTACGTCGGCCCGGTCGATCCCGTGCGCGACGAGGTCGTCGGCCCCGCCGGCCCGACCACGGCGACCCGCATGGACAAGTTCACCGGGCAGGTTCTCGCGCAGACGGGCCTGCTCGGCATGGTCGGCAAGGCCGAGCGCGGGCCGGTCGCGATCGAGGCGATCCGCGAGCACCGCTCGGCCTACCTGATGGCCGTCGGCGGGGCGGCCTACCTCGTCTCGAAGGCGATCAGGGCCGCACGCGTGGTCGCCTTCGAGGACCTCGGCATGGAGGCGATCTACGAATTCACCGTGCAGGACATGCCCGTCACCGTCGCCGTCGATTCGCAGGGCACCTCGGTCCACGCGACCGGCCCGCGCGAGTGGCAGGCACGCATCGGCAAGATCCCGGTGGTCGTGGCCTGATCCGTCGATGCCTCAGAGCCGCGACGCAAGGCGCGTGAGCGTCGCGCGCGTCGCAGGCAGGGCGAGATAGCGCGCGGCGAGTAGCTCGAGCGCCTCGAGGTTGGTGTCGCTCACGTCGTCGAGGTCATCGAGGCCGACGGTGAGCGGCGCCTGCAGGCGGAAGTAGCCATCGCCCACGACGTGGCGCGCGATGTAGTCGACCGACTCGGCATTGCCGTCGAACAGAACGTCGATCATCGGGATCGCCCACTCGAGCGCGCCCCATTCGCGTGCCGACGCAAGGTCGATCGGCCGCACGCGCTCCCCGCTGCCGACGGAGGCGACGACCAGATCCTGGGTGCGATCGACGGCCGGGTCCTTGCGCAGGGCCTCGGCGATCGCGCAGGCGGTCGGGTTGTTGGCCACGATGCCGCCGTCGATGAGCGCGCAGTCAACGCCTTCGACACGCATCGGATGAGCCGGGAAGTAGGTGGGCGCTGCGCTGGTGGCGCGACAGACGTCGCGCACGCGCAACCCGGCGTGCTCGGCCTTGAAGCTCTTGAACACGACCGGCTTGCGGCTGATCGTGTCGTAGCTCGTCACCAGCGTCGGCACGCGCAGGTCACCAAGGCGCGCATCGCCGAAGACGTCGGCGAGAACCCGCTCGAGGCCGCGTCCGTCATAGCGCGGTGCGGAGGGGCCGGCGCCGAAAAGGCGCGTCGCGCGCGACCACAGCCGCCGCGCCATGCCGGGGAAGATGTCGTGGCGCCGCTGCCGGTACAGCTCGGCGAGCTCGCCGGGCGGTCGGCCCAGGGCGAGCCCGCAGGCGATCAGGCCCCCGGTCGAGCTGCCCGCCAGCAGGTCGAAGCTCGTCGGGATCTCTCGCCGGCCCGCCGCAGCGAGCGCGGCGTCGATTCCCGCGAGCCAGCGGCAGGTGACCAGGCCGCGGATGCCGCCGCCGTCGAGCGAAAGGATGCGTCGAAGCTGCATGGCCGTCCTCCGTGAAGCCCATGATGCGCGTCCCGGGTCGCAGCCTGCGCGACCCTAGATGAGGGTGTCGTCGACGTGCGCCTTGCGCTCGGCGTCCAGTTGCGCGTCGATGTCGTGGTTCACCGAAGTGTCCCCGCAGGCGGCCGGTTCGGTCGCGTTCCTCGGCGCCGTCGAGATGCCCATCCGCTCCGCGACGTCCTCCGGCAGCGGCGCCGTGAAGACGTACTGCACCGGCCGCGGCCCGTCGATGCGCGCCTTCTCGAAGGCCGATTTCACCGCGCGCACCGCCTCGCTGCGCACCTTGCCGAGATCGCTCGCGCGCTGGTTCACCCAGCCGTGGAACTTGAGCTGGATGCCGCCGCCCAGGTAGCCGTCGACGACAGACGATGGCGCGGGATCGGGCAGGACCCCGTCCACCCCCGCGATCGCCGCGAGCGCGACGCGCTGCGACTCGCCGGCCGACTCGGCGACGTCGATCACCGTGGTGAACTCGAAGCGCCGGTTGTCGTTCTGCGAGAAGTTGGTCACCACCGACTTGAAGACCAGCGCGTTCGGCACCGAGACCTGGTTGCCGTCGAAGGTCATCAGCAGGGTCGAGCGCGCCGTGAGCGCGACGACCTTGCCCTCGTACTTCTCCACGAGCACGTGGTCGCCCGGCGCGAACCCGCGGCGCAGGCTCAGCAGGATCCCGGCGACGTAGTTCTCGGCGATGTCGCGGAAGGCGAAGCCCACGGCGATGCCCACCACGCCCGCCGAGCCGAGGAGCGCGCCGACGATCGCCGTGGCCTCGAGCAGGTCCAGCGCCACCAGCAACCCGAGCAGCACGATGCCCCAGCGCAGCAGGCGCCCGACGAGCGCGTCGATGTACGGATTGCGCGCGCTGAAGCGCGAGAGGTGGATGTGCCGCGTCACCCGCCGCGCGATCCACCACGCGAGCAGGACGATCAGGCCGGCCACCAGCAGGAGCGGGAGCTTGGCGACCAGCCCGATGAGCTTGCCGTAGACCTGCCCCAGCGCGACGCGGAGACGGTCGACGAGCCCGGTGCTCAGCTGCACGCGGTTGTCGACGGCGCGCACCCCCGGCTGCTGCCGCGCGATCTGCTCGGCATGCGCGCGGTCCTCCAGCCCGGCCACTCGGCCGTCCAGGCGCACCTCGGCGGCGGTCGCGGTCACGGTGATGTCGTGCAGGTCCGGCACGGCGTGCAGCCGACGCGCGACGCTGTGCGCGAGCCGCGCGTCGGCGTCGGTCGGAACCTTCGACGCGGCGGCCGCGGGGGATGCAGGGGGCGCCACGGCGGCGCCGGAGGTCGGCGACAGGACAAGCAGGGCGGCGAGCAGCGCGCCGGCCGCGCGGGAAAAGGACACGGGTCGACCTCAGAGCTGGGACTTGATCGGGAGCAGGAACATCTCCGAAAGCCGCTCGGTCCACGGCCGCCGCTTCCACATCGCGTGGGTGTAGGGCGTCGCCGATTCCAGGTCGCGCTCGAAGACCTCGCCCATCTCCCGGGCGAAGTCGGCATGGTAGACGTTCAGACTCGCCTCGTCGTTGAGGCGGAACGAGCGGATGTCGAAGTTGGTCGACCCGACCGACACCATATAGCGGTCGACGATCAGCAGCTTCACGTGCAGCATCGTCGGCTGGTAGAGATGCACCTCGACGCCGGCTGCGAGCAATGGGCCCCACTCGCGCTTGGAGGCGATGCGCACGGTCTCGGAATCGATGTGCGGGCCCGGCAGGAGCAGGCGGACCCGCACGCCACGCTGCCGCGCGGCGAGCAGCGCCTTGACCATGAGGTCGTCCGGCACGAAATACGACGCGGCGAGGTCGATGCTCTTCGTGGCGGAGGCGATCGCGAGCAGGTACATCAGGTGCATGCTCTCGCTGCCCCCGGCGGGCGAGGCGACGAACATGTGCGCGCTCATGTCGCCAGCCTGCTCGACGTGCGGGAAATAGTCCGCGCCGTTGAGCACGGTGCCGGTGCTCTTGATCCAGTTGTCGTTGAACGCGGCCTGGACCTGCGAGACGACGGGCCCCTCCACGCGGAAGTGCATGTCGCGCCAGTGGTCCTTGTCCTGCGCGCGTCCCAGCCACTGGTCGGCGATGCCGACGCCGCCGGTGAAGCCGATCCGGCCGTCGATCACGAGCAGCTTGCGGTGCGTGCGGTTGTTGAGGCGGCCGAGGTTGTACCAGTGCAGTGGCCGGTAGCGCTCGATCTTCACCCCTGCGGTCTTCATCCGCTCGAGGAGCGCATTGTCCATCTTCATGCTGCCCGCCCAGTCGACCGTCACGTTGACGTCGACGCCCGCGCGGGCGCGCTCGGACAGCGCCTCGCTGAACTGCTCGGCGATCTGCCCCGACCAGTAGATGTAGGTCTCGAACGTGATCGTGCGCTGGGCGCCGCGAATCGCCGAAAGCATCGCCGGGAAGATCTCGTCCCCGTTGTCGAGCCGCGTGACGCGGTTGCCGGGCACGATCGACGGGCCGAGCATCACGCCCATCTCGCGGAGGAACTGGGGGTCGGTCGTCGCGTAGCGGTGCGCGACACGCCGCTCGATCTTCTTCTCGGGCGTCGCGAAGTTCATCGACAGCACGACGACGAACAGCGTGGCCAACGCCGTGAGGGCGATAGTCCAGATCATGCGGCGACGGCTCCATTCTCTGAGGCGGATCATCGCGGGCGACTTTGGTCCAAGCGGCTGGAAGCGGGCGTGAAGCGGCGCTAGCGCCTTACCACCAGAGCCATGCCGCGGTGAACAGCCCGACCATCGCGAAGGCGATGCCCAGCTTGAGGACCACCCCGAGCACGATCCCCATCCACGTGCCCGCGCCGACCTTTGCGGCCTGCGCCATGTCCTCGCCGCCGAGCCGACGACGATGCGCGAGCTCGCCGATCAGGGCCCCGATGAACGGCCCGATGAAGACGCCCACGATGCCCGCGAGCAGCCCCGCGAACGTGCCGATCATCGCGCCGAGCAGGGCGAGCCGGCTCGCGCCGACGCGCTTGGCGCCCATCGCGGTGGCGAGGAAGTCGACGCCGATCGAGAGCAGAGTGAGCACTGCGAGGATCGTGAGCGGCCAGGCACCGACGCGCTCGAAGCCGTCGGCCCATGCTGCGAGTAGCATGCCGCCGAAGACGAGGGGCAGGCCGGGCAGGGCGGGCAGGATCGTGCCCGCGATGCCGACGATGATCAGGACGACGGCGATCACGTACCAGAGGGTGCTGAGGTCGGCCACGATGCGCTCCTTCGGGAAGGCGGCCATTGTGGGCGAGCGGCCGCGATCGCCGCAAAGAAAGACCCGGCCGGAGCCGGGTCTTCGGGTCTCACCGCGACGCCTTTAGTTCTGCGACGGCGTGTTTTCCGCGAAATACTCGTGGTTGTCGGCGTTGTCCAGCGCACGCGTCGGATCGGACGCCGCGAGCGACTTCGCCGCGCTCTGGCCGTAGGCGTGGTCGTCGGTGCCCGCGACGGCATTGAAGTGGCTCATCTCATGGATGAGCGTGCCGGCCTTGGAGTCGGTGCCGGTGAGCGGAGCGTTCCAGAACGCGCGGCAGACGAAGATCTCGTAGGGCCGGGTCGGGTAGACGTAGGCGTAATAGCTCTGGTTGCAGCCGCAGTTGATCGTGATCTGGCCGCCGGTCTGGTCCATCGCCGCGTCGATGTCGACGAAGTGCTGGCGCGCGGTCGCATAGCGCGTCGAGGTGTAGGCGCCGAACCACGTGGTGTAGCGCGGGCCGGCGGTGCCGCCCGCGAGGTAGCCCTTGCTGTTCTCGGAATAGTTGCGTGCCGAGCCGATCGCGCTGCCGAGCGTGCTGATCTGCGTCGTCGAGCAGTTCTTGTACGACACGCCATTGACGATGGTGCCGCCGGTGCTCGGCTTGCGCTGCGCCTGGATCGTGCTCGCGCCGAGCTGGTCGGTGCCGTCCACCCACAGCTTCAGCGGCGCGCTGCGGGCGCTCATCGCCACGCCGTTCGGCAGCTTGAGCATTTCGCCGGTCGACAGCGAGGCATGCTGCAGCGGCGCCTTGAAGGTCACCGTGTATTCGCCGGTACGGGTGAGGTCGTAGAACGCGGACAGGTCGACCGTGGCGCGATGGGTCTGGCCTGGGCGCAGGATCACGAAGTCCGACGCCGCGGGCAGGCCGCGCTTGATCATCGCGCCCTCGTACGCCACCGGCTGGCCGTCGCGGGTGACTTCGAAGAGCTTCGCCATCAGGTAGGGCGACGGCAGCTGCCACGCCGGGACGCGCACGGTGCGGCTGCTGGTGTTGGTGAGCTCGACGTCGACCGCGCCGAGGAACGACGACGCGCCCTGCGCGGCGACCATCGAGACGCGCAGCGGGTTGTACTGCGCGGGTGGTGCGGAGGCGGTCGCGGACAGGGCGGCCGCACCGGCCGCAGTGAGTGCCGCGGCCAGGAGCGGGGGAGCGGATTTCATCGGGAGCACCTCGGGGGAAGGGTGGCGTCCATGCGGACGCCCCCGACGTTAATCCTCTGGACAGCCGGAAGCATGACGCGGCGCACAAAACGCAAAAGGCCGATGGAACCGGCCAAAAAGAGGGCGACCCCGAAGGGCCGCCCCGCGTAACGCGATTTCAGGTGCCTCAGCGGACCCAGGCGCGCCCGTTGTAGACGCGGACCATCGAGCCCTCTCGGATGCCGCCGAGGTCGTTCTGCGTCACGACTGTGGTGCGCCCATCGTTCATTCGGACGTAGACGTTGTACTGCGCACCGGCACCGGTCATGTTGCGCTGGATCGCAGCACCCGCCGCGGCGCCGGCCGCGGCGCCGGCCACGGTCGCGGTGTTCTGGCGACCCTTGCTCTCGTCGTCCGTCAGCTCACGGCCCGCGGCCGCGCCGACGAGGCCGCCGATGACGGCGCCCGTTACCCCGGTGCCGCCACCGGTGCCGGCCACCGTCTCGATCCGCGTGACCGTGCCGCAGTCGTAGCAGGCGGTGGAGCCGCCCATCGGCGGCGGGCTGCCCGCGTAACCGGACGACGTGGTGGCGCAGCCCGCGAGCGCGAGCGTCGACGCCAGTGCGGCGGCGACCATGGAAATCTTGATGTTCATTGCGACTCTCCCGTTTGCGACGGTGATGGTCCATGGCCGATGCCATGTCCAGCCGCACGCTAGGAGTGACGCGGTGAACGGTCGATCAAACGCTGCAGCCGCATTCAGCGGGCGTGCGGTCAAGCCGCGGCGACGGTTCAGTCGTGGGCGTACTGGTGACAGGCCTCGCAGGTACGGCCGACGTCCTGCACCGCCTTCTGCACGCCGGCACAGTTGAGCGGCGGCGACGTCAGCGACGCATCGAGTGCGCCACGCAGCGCGCCGGCATGCCGGGCGAACTGCGCGTCGTCGCTCATCGCGCCGAACGCGGGCTCGATGTCGTTGGCGAGCAGGCGCAAGGTTTGCAGGTGGGGCAGGGTGTCGGTGGCGTTGCAGCGGTTCTGCGTGACGTTCTGCTTCAGCGCCTTGGTATGCGCCGACATGACGTGCATGACCGCGTCCGGATAGGGGTCGCGGCGCGCTTCGATGGCACGCATCGCCGACACCGTCGCCACCGCGCCGACGACCAGCCCCAGCAGCACCATGAACAGATAGCGCGGGCCCATGCGCGGGCGGCGGGGAGCGTGCGATGCGTCGTCGGCCATGGTCGCCTCCTGTCGGTCGGGCGACGATATCACGCACCTGCACGGTGCTCGTTCGCGCCGCGCCTACAATATGCGGATGCAGACGAGCAGCCTCGAACCCGCTTGGCACGAGCGATTCGCCGGTATCGATCGCCTCTACGGCCGGGGCGCGGTCGAACGACTCGCGGGCTCCCGCGTCGCGATCGTCGGGCTCGGCGGCGTGGGCTCGTGGGTCGCCGAGGCCCTCGCGCGATCGGCGGTGGGCCACATGCGGCTGATCGATGCGGACGACATCTGTGTCTCCAACACCAACCGCCAGCTGCCCGCGATCGAAGGCCACTACGGGCATGCGAAGGTCGCTTCGATGGCCGCGCGATGCATGGCGATCAATCCGCTGATCGAGGTCGAGCCGGTGCCGGCCTTCGTGACGCCGACCAACCTCGAGGCGCATCTCGACGGCGGCTTCGACCTCGTGGTCGATGCCTGCGACAGCTTCCGCAGCAAGGTCGAGATGATCGCGTGGTGCCGGCGGCGCAAGCTGCCCCTCGTGGTCAGCGGTTCCGCAGGCGGGCGCACGGATGCGACGCTCGTGCGCGTGCGCGACCTGTCGCGCACCGAGCACGACGCGATGCTCGCGCTGGTGCGCAAGAAGCTGCGCGCCGAGTTCGGCTTTCCGCGCAATGCCGACCGCTATTTCGGCGTCCCGGCCGTCTACTCGCTCGAGAACGTCAAGTATCCCCAGGCCGACGGCAGCGTCTGCGGCGTCCGTCCGCAGGCGGACGGCGCGCTCAAGCTCGACTGCAGCGGGGGGCTGGGTGCAGCGACGCACATCACCGGCACGTTCGCCTTCGCGATGGCGGGCAAGGCGATCGAGCTGCTGCTCAAGCGGCGCTGACCGGGCTCGCAAGCCGAAAAAGACGCATCGCGTTCGCCGTCGTCGCGCGTGCCACGTCGTCCTCGGCCTCGCCGCGCAGGGCGGCAACCCTCTCCAGCACGTGCCGCAGGTGCGCGGGCTCGTTGCGCTGCCCGCGATGCGCGCTGCCGGGCTGGTCGGGCGAATCGGTCTCGAGCAGGATGGATTCGATCGGCAGCGTGGCCACCAGCCCGCGCAGCCGGTTCGCACGTTCGTAGGTGGCGGGGCCGCCGATACCCACGAGGAAGCCGTTGCGCCAGAGCACGTCGGCCTGCTCGCGGCTGCCCGGAAAGCTGTGCACCACGCCGCACAATCCGCCGACGCGCCGGATCGCGGCGATCACCGCGTCGACCGCGCGGCGTGCATGCACGATCACGGGCAGGTCGAAATCGCGCGCGATGCGGAGTTGCGCATCGAAATACGCGGCCTGCGCTATGGAATCGAGCCCTTCGACGAAGTGGTCGAGCCCGCATTCGCCGACGGCCACCGGGCGCTCGCGCTCGATCCAGGCGCGCAGTTCGACCAGGTGGGCAGGCCGGTGGTCGGCGAGGTACATCGGGTGGAGACCATAGGCGGCATGCAGGCCCGGATGCCGCGTACAGACGTCGCGGAGCTGCGGCCACGTCGCTGCGGCGATCGCCGGCACGATCTGGTGCGCGACGCCCGCGTCGCGGGCGCGCGCGACGACCGTGTCGCGGTCGGCGTCGAAGGTGTCGACGTCGATGTGGCTGTGGCTGTCGACCAGGATCATCGGCCGCCGGGGGGCAGGCCGCGCTTCTTCCAGTTGGCGAGGACCAGCGTTCCCAGGCCCAGCAGGAGTTCGTCGGCCAGCGGAATGAAGTCGGGAATCAGCAGGTCGAGTCCGAACAGCACCGCCGTGATCGCGAGCAGGGTGGGATGCCGGAGCCGGCCGGCCCAGCGCAGAAACGGAGCGAGCAGGAGTGGTGTCATCGGGGTCCTCGTGTTGCGCGGACGCTAGCACGGCTCGTGGTGCCTCGAGGACCACGGCCGCTGCCTGAACGTTTTCCTCACTCTGCTGAAGCAACTCCCGTGTCGTTCAGGTTCGCGGTGCTCGAATCGGCTCCACATTCCCGGCACCGAAACGGACCCCTCATGGATAAGAACATTCTCGCCGTCGCCCTCGGTTCCATGCTCCTCGGTGGCGTCGCCGTCGCGGCGTACAACAGCTTTTCGGGTGAGGCGGCGCCTGTCGCACGCACGCCCGCCGCGGCGCCCGCGATGGGCGCGATGCAGCTCGACACGACGGCCTCCACGCAGGCGCGCATCGCTCCGGCCGCAGCGCTGCCGGTGGCCGCAGTCGCGCCCGAGCAGCCGCGCCTCGAATATGCCGAGGTGGTCGATGTCGACACCGTCCGCACGTCGAGCCCGCGCTATGCGACGGTGATCGGCACGGAGCCCGTGCGCGAGACCAGCACGACGTCGGTGCCGCGCGAGATCTGCGAGGACGTCGTGGTGCAGGACCGCCTGCCGGAGCGCGACGGCAACGTCGGCGGCACGGTGGCCGGCGCGATCATCGGCGGCCTGGTGGGCAGCCGCATCGGTGACGGCAACGGGCAGAAGGCCGCGACGGTGGCGGGTGCCACGGCCGGCGGATTCATCGGCAACCGCATCGACCGTCGACACGTCGGCGGGCGGGTCGTCAGCCGGACCGATCGCCAGTGCCGCACGGTGACCGACACCGCGAGCAGCTCGCGCACCGTCGCCTACAACGTCACCTTCCGGAACCCCGACGGCACCATCGGTAACATGCGGACCGAGAAGCGCCCCGGCAGCCGTATCCGGATGGGCTCCGAGTCGGAAGTCGTGGGCTACGACGTGACCTACCGCTACGGCGACGAGATCCAGACGGTGCGCATGGCCGACCGGCCGGGCGCGCGGCTTCCGGTCGTCGACGGCGAGGTCGTGACGAGCGCCGCGACCGCGCGGGCCCTGGCCAGCCGCGGCTGAAGCGTAATAACGCGTTGATCGGAAAGGGCCGGGCGACCGGCCCTTTTTTCGTGCCGATGCGTCCCCGGGGTGTCGAGGCTTTGTGACGGCCATTACAATGGAGGGCTTCCGACGCCCGAGCTGCCCGCATGGCCCTGAATCCGTACGACCTCTACGACGTCCGCTCGCTGCTGTCCGAGGAAGAACGCGCGGTGCAGGACACCGTCGCGCGTTTCACCGACGAGCGCGTGATCCCGATCATCGGCGAGGCCTTCGACCAGGGCCGCTTCCCGAAGGAACTCGTCCCGGAGATCGCGGAGCTGGGCCTGCTGGGTTCGTCGCTCCCGGAGAAGTACGGCTGCGCGGGCCTCAACGGCGTCAGCTACGGGCTGATCTGCCAGGAGCTCGAGCGTGGTGACAGCGGCATCCGCAGCTTCGTCTCGGTGCAGAGCTCGCTGTGCATGTATCCGATCTACGCGTACGGCTCGGAGGAGCAGCGCATGCGCTGGCTGCCCGACATGGCCGCCGGCAAGGTCATCGGCTGCTTCGGCCTGACCGAGCCGCACGGCGGGTCGGACCCGGCCAACATGAAGACGAACGCGAAGCGCGACGGGGACGACTGGATCCTCAACGGCTCGAAGATGTGGATCACGAACGGCAACCTCGCCGACATCGCGATCGTCTGGGCACAGACCGACGACGGCATCCAGGGCTTCGTCGTCGAGAAGGGCATGGCGGGCTTCGCCGCGCAGGAGATCAAGCACAAGATGTCGCTGCGCGCGTCGGTGACCAGCGCGCTGTTCTTCGACAACGTGCGCGTGCCGGATGCGAACCGCCTGCCGAACGTGAAGGGCCTGAAGGGCCCGCTCGGCTGCCTCACGCAGGCCCGCTACGGCATCACCTGGGGCCCCATCGGCGCCGCGATCGCCTGCCTGTCGGAGGCGGTCGACTACACGAAGGAGCGCATCCTGTTCGGCCGCCCGGTGGCGGCGACGCAGAGCGCGCAGATCAAGATGGCCGACATGGCCCGCCGCATCACGCTGGCGCAGATGCTCGTGCTGCAGCTGGGCCGCCTGAAGGACGCCGGCACCATGCAGCCGACGCAGGTCTCGCTCGCGAAGTGGAACAACTGCCGCATGGCGATCGACATCGCCCGGGAATGCCGTGACCTCCTGGGCGGCGCCGGCATCACCACCGAGCATGCCGCGATCCGCCACGCGCTGAACCTCGAGTCGGTCATCACCTACGAGGGCACCGAGACGGTGCACCAGCTGGTCGTCGGCCGCGAGCTGACGGGCATCAACGCGTTCTGATCCACCGCCGCGCCGGCCGATGCCGGCGCGGTCGACGAGGAACGCCGTGGCTGGATGCCGCGGTATCGAAGGAGGCGGTATGAGCGGACCCCGCGTCGAGACCGAGCGCCTGATCCTGCGCGAGTGGCACGAGGGCGACTTCCCGCGCTATGCGGAGATGTTCGCTGCGCCGGAGACTCATCACATCGGCGGGCCGCTCACGCGGGGCGACGCCTGGCGCCGCTTCCTGCAGATGCCCGGCGCCTGGGCGATCCAGGGCTTCGCGATGTTCGCGGTGGAGGAAAGGGCCACGGGGCGCTTCGTGGGGCAGGCCGGGCCTTGGCAGCCGGACGGGTGGCCGGGCACGGAAGTCGGCTACGCCTTCCATCCCGACGGCTGGGGTCGCGGCTACTGCACCGAGGCATGCGCGGCCGCGATCGACTGGGCGTTCGAGCATCTCGGCTGGACCGAGGTCATCCACTCGATCGACCCGGCGAATACCGCCTCGCAGAACGTGGCCCGGCGTCTCGGTGCGCGTAACACGGGGCCGGGACGCTTCCCGGCGCCGCTCGACACCAAGCACATCGATGTCTGGTTGCAGACGCGCGATGAATGGCAGGCGCGCCGGGCCACGCGCGCATGATCGCGGTCCATGGCTTTTCTCCGTCCGGCAACTGCCACAAGGTCCGCCTGCTGCTGGAGCAGCTCGGGCGTGCGTACCGATGGATCGAGACGGACAGCGCGAACGGTGCGACCCGCAGCGCGGAGTACCTGGCGAAGAACCCGAACGGCAAGGTTCCGATGCTCGAGCTCGACGACGGCCGCGTGCTGGTCGAGTCGAACGCGATCCTGTTCTGGCTCGCGGAAGGGACGCCGTACCTGCCGGACGATGCCTGGCAACGCGCGCAGGCCCTGAGCTGGATGTTCTTCGAGCAGTACAGCCACGAGCCCTACGTCGCCGTCGCCCGGTTCATCTGCGGATGGACGCCGGCCAATTCGACGCGGCGTGCCGACCTCCCGCGGCTCCGCGAGCGCGCGCACGAGGCGCTGCGCGTGATGGAGCAGCACCTGGCACGCGCTGACTGGTTCACTGGTGACGGTTACGGCATCGCAGACATCGCGCTCTTCGCCTATACCCACGTCGCGCCGCACGGGGGCATTCCCCTCGACGCCTATCCCGCGATCCGGAATTGGCTGGAGCGTGTCCGCGCGACGCCGGGATTCGTGCGCATGCCCGAGCCCGACGCGCTCGCCGCCGAGCGGATCGCGCGGTCCGACTGACCACCCCTTTTTGCCGCTACGACGGGCCCGCGCCCGTCCATGGAAGACTGCATGGCCGCCACGCTCCCGAATCCGATCCCCGCCCGCATGAAGGGGCTCAACCGCGCCGAGATCTGCGACGTCAACTTCACCGAGTTCGTGAAGGCGTGGGACGGCCGCGTCGACGCACGCCCCGCGCCGGGCGAGTCGATCCTCGAGGGCAGCGCGCTCGATGCGCAGGGCTTCCGCGAGCTGTTCGAGTCGCAGCTGGTCAGCCGCCACCTCGATCTGATGGCGCGCGTGCTGCGCGTGCAGAATAAGGTCTTCTACACGATCGGCAGCAGCGGCCACGAAGGCAATGCGATGGTCGCGCGACTGACGCGCCATACAGACCCGGCGTTCCTGCACTACCGCTCCGGCGGCTTCATGGCCGAGCGCTTCCGCAAGCTGCCGGGCATGGATCCGGTGATGGATTCCGCGCTCAGCTTCGCGGCGAGCAAGGATGACCCCGCGAGCGGGGGGCGCCACAAGGTCTGGGGCAGCAAGCCGCTTTGGGTCCTTCCGCAGACGTCGACGATCGCCTCGCATCTGCCGAAGGCCCTCGGCACCGCCGTCGCCATCGAGACCGCGCGACGCATCGGGCATGCGCTGCCCATTCCCGACGACTCGATCGCGATCTGCTCGTTCGGCGATGCCTCGGCGAACCACGCGACGGCCCAGACCGCCTTCAATGCCGCGGCCTGGACCGCCTACCAGAAGCTGCCCGCCCCCGTGCTCTATGTCTGCGAGGACAACGGCATCGGCATCTCGGTCAAGACGCCGACGGGTTGGATCGCGAACCGTTTCCGGCACATGCCGGGCCTGGATTACTTCTTCGCGGACGGCCTCGACCTCGCGCACGGGTACGCCGACGTGCAGCGTGCGGTCGAGCATTGCCGTCGCACGCGCCGTCCCACGTTCCTGCACCTGAAGACGACCCGGATCATGGGCCACGCCGGCACCGACTTCGAAATCGAGTGGCGCTCGATCGAGGAGCTGTGCGCGGTGGAGGCCAGCGATCCTCTCCTGCGCTCGGCCGCGATCGCGCTCGAATCCGGCCTGATGTCGAAGGACGAAGTGCTGGACCTGTACGAGGCCACGCGCCGCAAGTGCTTCGCCGCCGCCGAGGAGGCGGACCGCCGCCCGAAGCTCCAGTCGCTCGATGAGGTGGTGGCGCCGCTCGCGCCCTACAGCCCGGATGCGGTGCGGGCGGAGGCCACACGCACTGACTATGCCGGCCGTCGGCTCGAGGTCTTCGGCAGCGAGGCGAAGCTGCCCGAGAACCAGCCGCCGCGGCACCTCGCCATCCAGATCGGCCAGGCCCTGCACGACCTTTTCGCGAAATATCCGGAAACCCTGCTGTTCGGCGAGGACGTCGCGCAGAAGGGCGGCGTCTATACGGTCACCAAGGGCCTGCACAAGGCCTTCGGCGCACGCCGCGTCTTCAACACGCTGCTCGACGAGACGATGATCTTCGGGCTCGCCCAGGGCTTCGCGAACATGGGCATGCTGCCGGTGCCGGAGATCCAGTACCTCGCGTACTTCCACAATGCGGGCGACCAGATCCGCGGCGAGGCCGCGAGCCTGCAGTTCTTCAGCAACGACCAGTTCCGCAATCCGATGGTCGTGCGCATGGCGGGCCTGGGCTACCAGCGCGGCTTCGGCGGGCATTTCCACAACGACAACTCGATCACCGCGCTGCGCGATATCCCGGGGCTCGTCGTCGGCTGCCCGTCCCGCGGCGACGACGCCGCGACCATGCTGCGCACGCTGATGGCGCTTGCGAAGGTCGACGGGCGCGTGAGCATCTTCCTCGAGCCCATCGCGCTCTACATGACGAAGGACCTCTACGAGCCTGGCGATGGCCTCTGGCTGACGCAGTACCCGGCGCCCGGCGAGGCGATGCCGCTCGGCGAAGGGCGCGTCTACGGGGAGGGCAACGACCTCGTGATTGTCACCTACGGCAACGGCGTGCCGATGAGCCTGCGCGCGGCGCGGCGCATCGAGCAGCAGCACGGCTGGAAGGTACGCGTGGTCGACCTGCGCTGGCTCGTGCCGTTGAACGATGCCTACATCGTCGAGCAGTGCAGGGGCGCCAGGCGCATCGTCGTCGTGGACGAAGGACGTCGCAGTGCGAGCGTGGGCGAGGGCGTCATCACCGCGCTGGTCGAGGGCGGGCTGGGCGCCACGCCTGTCGGTCGCGTGGTGGGGGCCGATACCTACACGCCGCTGGCGGGCGCGGCCTTCATGGTGATCCCCGGCGACGACGACATCGTGGCGGAGGCGACCCGGCTCGCGTAAGCGGGCAGCGCGGCCCGGGATCGATCCTCCCGAGCCGCCTGTGTCGTCTCACCGAACGTGCCGCTTGCGCGAACCGCCGGGCGGGTCTCAGCGCGCGAGCCCTTCCTGAAGCCGTGAAGCGCGAAGGCCGACACCGCCGCAGTGCGCCTCCGGCGGGAGCCGCTCCGGACTTCCGACGCCGAGCACGAGATGGCGACCTCCGTGCGAAGCGGTGCTCACGACCGCCCCCCAAACGCCCGCGGTGCCCTCGATATCGGAGGCGAGCGGCGGCGCGTCCGCCTCGAAGAGCGCCAGAGCGCGCTTGGCCTGCCCCAGGAAGTGCGTCCGCGCCACGATCTCCTGGCCTGGATAGCAGCCCTTCTTCACGCTGAAGGCGCGCAGCCGTTCGAGCGAGAGCTGCTGGGGCGTCCAGCGCTCAGCCTGCTCGGGGCCGAGCCGCGGCAGGCCTGACTCGAGGTCGGCGAGCGCCCAGGCGTCGCTCCCGGCGTTTAGCGCGCCAGGTCCAGACCGCGCCAGTCGAAGTCCGCGCGGCGCGGCGCCCGTGCCCATGTCGAGCTCCCAGCCGTCCTGCAGACGGCCGAGCTCCGGGCCGTTCGCGAGCGCTGGGGCGGCGAACACGCCGGTTGCTACGACATCGCCCGCGAGCGCGATCGCCACCTTGCTTCGGAAAACGAAGCGCCGGAGCGCGGTTGTGAGCGCTTCGGGGTCCGCGTCGGGAAGAACGAGCCAGAGCACCTCGTCCTCGACCCTCAGCAGCGCGAACAGCGCGATGACCCGGCCCTTCGGCGTCAGCCAGCCGTTCCATTGCCAGCGGCCGGGCGGAAGCGCGAGCACGTCGTTCATGAACTGCGCCTGCGCGAATGCCGCGGCGTCGCGTCCAGTGAGCGCGATCACCCGTATATGGGGCAGGGCGAACGGCGATGCCGTTCCACTTTGCAGGTTGTCAGACATGAGGTCCGGACTTAAGCTTTCCGGCTGGAATGATAGGCCACACGACCCCCGACACCCCGCAGGAATCGCCGGAGAATCCGACCTCCGAGCCGGTGCCTGCGGCACCCGCGCATCCGCTTCCGCGCGAGATCGGTGGGCGCCCCGGCCCCGAGCCCACGCGCTACGGGGACTGGGAAAAGGACGGCCGCTGCATCGATTTCTAGCGTCGCCCGCTTCGCCCCGCGGCTGCGCCGCGTCCGCATCGACCGAGATCTCCCGCATGGCGTACCGCGAACGTCCGTTGTCACCGCATCTGCAGGTCTACCGCTGGCAGGTGCAGATGGTGGCCTCGATCATCCACCGTGCCACCGGCGTGATCCTGTCGCTCGGCAGCCTGCTCCTCGCCTGGGGCTTCGTCGCGCTCGCCGCGGGGCGCGGCGCGTGGAGCGATTTCACCGACGCCGCCACGTCGCCGCTCGGTTTCCTGATCCTGTTCGGCTGGACGTGGGCGCTCGCCTACCACCTGCTCAACGGGTTGCGCCATCTGTCGCAGGACATGGGCGTCGGCGTGTCGATTCCCGCCTTCGTCAAGAGCGCCTGGGTCTCGATCGTCGGCAGCCTGGTGTTGACCGCGGTGGTTTGGCTGCTCGCGATGCAGAAGTGGGGTGCGGCATGAGCACGAACTCCGGCTCTCGTCCGCCCATGCTGCGCCACCCGTTGAAGGTCGCCCGCGGCCTCGGCTCGGCGAAGGATGGCACGCATCACTTCCTCGTCCAGCGCGTGACCGCGGTCGCGTTGACGTTCCTCACGCTCTACGTCGTCGGGCTCATCGTCTCGCTGGTCGGCGCCGATTTCGACAGCGTGCGTGCGCGCGTCGGCCATCCGGTCCACGCGACGCTCCTGATCGCCTTCCTCGTCGCGAACTTCTGGCATGCCCGCCTCGGCCTGCAGGTGATCGTCGAGGACTACGTCCATACCGCTGCGCGCTACGCCGCGCTGCAGCTCTTCATCGTATTCGCGTGCTGGATCGCAGGCCTCGCCAGCGTCCTCGCCGTGGTGCGCGTCATGCTCGGCGCCTGATCCGGAAACCCTCGATGCCCGCCGCATACCCCATCCAGGAACACAAGTTCGACATGGTCGTCGTCGGCGCCGGTGGCGCCGGCCTGCGTGCCACGTTCGGCCTCGCGCAGAAGGGCCTCAAGACGGCCTGCATCACCAAGGTCTTCCCGACGCGCTCGCACACCGTGGCGGCGCAGGGCGGCGTCGCCGCGGCGCTCGCCAACATGGGCGAGGACGACTGGCGCTACCACTTCTTCGACACGGTGAAGGGCAGCGACTGGCTCGGCGACCAGGACGCGATCGAATACATGTGCCGCGAGGCGATCCCCGCGATCGTCGAGCTCGAGCACTACGGCGTGCCGTTCTCGCGCACGGAGGACGGCCGCATCTACCAGCGCCCGTTCGGCGGCATGACCACGCGCTTCGGCGAGGGCCCGCCGGCG
Organism: Lysobacter humi (ex Lee et al. 2017); assembly: GCF_054781815.1. NCBI lineage: Bacteria > Pseudomonadati > Pseudomonadota > Gammaproteobacteria > Lysobacterales > Lysobacteraceae > Lysobacter > Lysobacter humi (ex Lee et al. 2017). The sequence goes on from NZ_BAAGTR010000009.1 coordinate 632,577, forward strand.
CAGCGCACCTGCGCGGCGGCCGACCGCACCGGCCACGCGATCCTGCACACGCTCTACCAGCAGTCGCTGGCGCACGACGCGCAGTTCTTCATCGAGTACTTCGCGCTCGACTTGATCATGGATCAGGCCGGCGCCTGCCGCGGCGTGCTCGCGCTCGACATGTCCAGCGGCACGCTCCATCTGTTCCGCGCACACGGCACCGTGCTCGCCACGGGCGGCTACGGCCGCGCCTACTTCAGCGCGACGTCCGCGCACACCTGCACGGGCGATGGCGGCGGCATGGCGCTGCGCGCGGGACTCGCGATGCAGGACATGGAGTTCGTGCAGTTCCACCCGACCGGCATCTACGGCGCGGGTTGCCTGATCACGGAAGGCGTGCGAGGCGAGGGCGGCATCCTGCGCAACTCGAACGGCGAGCGCTTCATGGAGCGCTATGCGCCGAGCGTGAAGGACCTCGCCCCGCGCGACATGGTGAGCCGCGCGATGACGATGGAGATCCGCGAAGGCCGTGGCGTCGGCGAGTTCAACGACCACATCCTGCTCGACCTGACGCACCTCGGCCCCGAGGTGATCCATGAGAAGCTGCCGGGCATCGCCGAATCCGCGCGGATCTTCGCCGGCGTCGACGTCGAGAAGCAGCCGATCCCGGTGATCCCGACCGTCCACTACAACATGGGCGGCATCCCGACCAACTACCACGGTGAGGTCGTGCAGCTGCGCGGCGACGATCCGGATGCGGTCGTGCCGGGCCTTTACGCGATCGGCGAGGCGGCGTGCGTGTCCGTCCACGGGGCCAACCGCCTCGGCTCGAACTCGCTGCTCGACCTTGTCGTCTTCGGCCGCGCCGTCGCGAACCGCTGCGCGGAAACCATGCGCCCGGACATGCCGCATGCGCCGCTTGCGGCGGACTCGGTCGACCCGGCGCTCTCGCGCCTCGATGCGCTGCGCAACGCCAATGGCGGCACGCCGACCTCCGTGATCCGCGACAAGATGCAGCGCACGATGCAGGCCGACGCCGCCGTGTTCCGCACGGGCGAGACGCTTGCCGATGGCGTGCGCAAGATGCGCGAGATCCATGCATCGTTCGCCGATGTGCGCGTCACCGATCGCTCGCTCGTCTGGAACTCCGATCTCGTCGAGACCTTCGAACTCGCGAACCTGCTGGACCAGGCGCTGGTCACGATCGTCTCCGCCGAGAACCGCAAGGAATCGCGCGGCGCGCATGCGCGCGAGGACTTCCCGGACCGCGACGACCAGAACTGGATGAAGCACACGCTGTGTGGCGTCGACGCCGCAGGCAATACGCGCATCGAGTACCGGCCGGTCCACGCCTACACGCTGACCAACGAGGTCGCGCCGGTCCCGCCGAAGAAGCGCGTCTACTGATATCCGTGCCCGCCGCCGGCGGGCGCACCGGAGCCGAACGATGGCCGAATTCACCCTCCCCAAGAACTCGAAGATCCAGAAGGGCCGCCATTTCGCGACGGCCGGCGCCAAGAGCGCGAGGGTCTTCAAGGTCTATCGCTGGAATCCGGACGACGACGCCAACCCGCGCGTCGACACGTACGAGGTCGACCTTGCCTCGTGCGGCCCGATGGTTCTCGACGCGCTCATCAAGATCAAGAACGAGATCGATCCGACGCTGACGTTCCGCCGCTCGTGCCGCGAGGGCATCTGCGGCTCGTGCGCGATGAACATCGACGGCACCAACACGCTCGCCTGCACCAAGGCGATCGACGACTGCCGCCCGGGCGAGGTCGCGATCTACCCGCTGCCGCACATGCCGGTGGTGAAGGATCTCGTGCCGGACCTCACGCACTTCTACGCGCAGTACGCGTCGATCAAGCCGTGGCTGCGCACGCAGAGCCCGACGCCGGCCGATCGCGAGCGCCTGCAGTCGCCGGAGGACCGTCGCAAGCTCGACGGCCTGTACGAGTGCATCCTGTGCGCCTGCTGCTCGACCAGCTGCCCGAGCTACTGGTGGAACGGCGACCGCTACCTCGGCCCGGCGATCCTCCTGCAGGCTTACCGCTGGATCGTCGACTCGCGGGACGAGGACACGGGCGCGCGCCTCGACGACCTCGAGGACCCGTTCAAGCTCTACCGTTGCCACACGATCATGAACTGCGCACGCACGTGCCCGAAGGGGCTCAACCCGGCGCGTGCGATCGGCGAGATCAAGAAGCTGATGCTGGCGCGCCGCGTCTGACGGAGCGTCCGCGTGGCCGTACTGCATCGCGGGCCGGCTCGGCGATGGCGATGAGCCGGCGCGCGTGCAGGAGCTTCCTGCATTGCGTCATCGAGTAGGCACTGCCTGTCGCGAGGAGGACCCGCTTGGATACCCGCTCGATCTGGCTGCCCGCGCTCGCGATGGTCGCGCTGACGTTCCTGGTCTGGCTGAGGATGTTCTTCGCCCGCGTCGGGCAGATGAGGCGTGAGCGCATCCACCCGCAGAAGGTCGCCACCTCCGCGCAGGCCGCGGCGCTGCTTACCGACAGCCGCGCGGCCGACAACTTCCGCAACCTCTTCGAGCTTCCGGTGCTGTTCTATCTCGCGCTTGTGGTGGCCGAGCGCATCGGGAGGGTCGACGGAGTCACGCTGGCACTGGCCTGGGCGTTCGTATCGGCGCGCGTCGCGCACAGCCTGGTGCACGTCACGTACAACCGCGTGATGCACCGATTCGCCACCTATGTCGCCGGTGGCCTGCTGCTGGTGCTGCTGTGGGTCTACGTTGCGGCGGGGCTGGTCGCACGATGATAGGCACCGATCCCGAGGTGAAGGCGCTGCGCTGGCGATGCCGGCGCGGCATGCGCGAGCTCGACCAGTTGCTCGAGCGCTGGCTCGACCGCTGCTGGGCGGCGGCTTCCGAGCCGGAACGAGCGGTTTTCCGACATCTCCTCACCCTCGAGGACGATAAGCTCTGGCGAGCCTTCCTCGGACAGGACCCGCTGGACGATGCCGCCGCGCAGGATCTCGTCGCCACCATCGCCGCACTCGAGCATTGACTGGGGCCCTTCGCGCCTCGTCGCGGCGATGCTTGCGCTGCTCGGCGCACTCGCCGTGCCCGCCGTCCTGGTGAGTGCGATGCCGCGCGCGGTGGCGGTCCCGGTCGCACTGGTGGCCGTTCTTGCCTCGCTGCGGGCCGTCCGTCGCGAACTCTGTCGCCCCGGCATGCGCATGGAGTTCCTCGCCGATGGGCGGGTGACGGCGGACGCACGGCCCCTCGACGACGTCCGCCTGTGCTGGCAGGGACCGCTCGCGATCCTCGATGCCCGCGATGGCGGTCGGCGGCTTCGGCTCGTCGGCTGGCCCGACGTGCTCGATCGGGGCGTCCGTCGTGAACTCCGCCTGTGGGCGCTGGCGACGCGTCCTGCGCGCCGGCCGCCGTCGGTGGCACCATAGCCGACCCCTGGCCGCGCCGACCGAATGTTCACTCCGCTCCCCGTCGCCATCGGCCTGCGCTACCTGCGCGCGAAACGCCGAAACGGTTTCATCTCCTTCATCTCGCTGGCGTCGATCCTCGGGATCGGGCTCGGCGTCGCCGCGCTCATCACGACGCTCGCGGTCATGAGCGGATTCCAGCGTGAGATCCGCGACCGCATGCTGCAGATGGTGGCGCATGCGACGGTCAGCGGTTACGGCGAGCCGATCGAGGACTGGCGCACCGCGGTGGGCCGCGCGATGGCCGACAAGCGCGTCGCCGGCGCCGCGCCGTATGTGGAGGCCCAAGCGCTGCTCTCGGGCCCGCGCAAGCAGCCCGCGATCGTGCGCGGCGTGCTTCCCGCGGAGGAGCGGACCGTCTCCGTGCTCGGCGGCAAGATGGTGGAGGGCCGCCTCGAGGACCTGAAGCCCGGGAGCTTCAACATCGTCCTGGGCCGCGAGCTCGCGCTGTGGCTGGGTGTCGGCATCGGCGACGACGTGGTGATGATGACCTCCGAGGCGCGTGCGACGCCGCTCGGTGCGCTCCCCCAGATGAAGCGCTTCCGGGTGAGCGGCCTCTTCGAGGCGGGCTATAACGAATTCGACCGCGGCATGGCCTTCGCGCACATGCAGGACCTGCAACGCCTGCAGCGCATGGGGCAGGGCGTCACCGGCGTACGCCTGAAGCTGCACGACATGGACCAGGCCTGGGAGGTCGCGCGCGACCTCGCGCTTTCGCTCGGCGGGCCATACCGCGTCAGCGACTGGACGAGCGAGAACGCCAACATGTTCCGCGCGCTCAAGATGGAGAAGACCATCATGGCGATCCTGCTGTCGCTGATCATCGCCATGGGCGCGTTCAACCTGGTGTCGTCGCAGGTGATGCTGGTCACCGACAAGCAGGCCGACATCGCGATCATGCGCACGCTCGGGCTGAGCCCGCGGGGCGTCATGCAGGTCTTCATCGTGCAGGGCACGCTGATCGGCGTGATCGGCACCGTGCTCGGCGTGGTGTTCGGCATCCTGCTCACGCTCAACCTCGAGCACATCCTGCGCGGGATCGAGGCGGTGCTCGGCGTGCAGCTCCTTCCCGAGGACGTCTACTACATCACCGGCCTGCCCACGGAACTGCAGGCGGGCGACGTCGTCGCGATCGCCGCCGTCGCCCTGCTGATGGCCTTCATGGCGACGATCTATCCCGCCTGGCGCGCCTCGCGTACGCCGCCCGCCGAGGCGCTCCGCTATGAGTAAGGTTCGCTTGGACGATTCGGAGCCGGTGATCCACGCCGAGGGCCTCGGCAAGACCTATGCGGAAGGCGCACTGCGTACGCCAGTGTTCGACGGACTCGATCTCGCCGTGGCGCGGGGCGAGACGGTCGCGATCCTCGGGGCCTCGGGCGCAGGCAAGAGCACGCTGCTCCACCTGCTGGGCGGCCTCGACACGCCCACCGCGGGCGAAGTGTTCGTCGCCGGCCAGAAGATGAGCGCGCTGTCCGACGCCGAGCGCGGTCGACTACGCAATCGCGCGCTCGGCTTCATCTACCAGTTCCATCACCTCCTTCCCGAGTTCACCGCGCTGGAGAACGTGATGCTGCCGGTGGTGCTCGGTGGCGCGCCGGTGGCGGAAGCGCGTGCCCGCTCGCAGGCGCTGCTCGAATCGGTGGGGCTCGGGCACCGGCTCGCACACAAGCCCGGCGAGCTCTCGGGCGGCGAGCGGCAGCGTGCCGCGGTCGCACGGGCGCTGGTCAACCGCCCGGCGTGCGTGCTGGGCGACGAGCCGACCGGCAACCTCGACGAGAAGACCGCCGCGACCGTCTTCGACCTGATGCTCACGCTCAACCGCGAGCAGCGCACCAGCCTGGTGCTCGTCACGCATGACCGCCGCCTCGCGCGTCGGCTCGATCGTGTGCTCGAGCTGCACGAGGGGCGATTGCGACAGCTCGCGCCGGACGAGGTCTAGTCCGGCATGCCCGCGGCAAGGATGCCGCCCTCGCTCCCCATCATCGCCATCGCCGCGCTCGCGGGCGTCGGCGCGTGCCTGGCCTGCGCGTCGTTGCCGACAGTGCCGGCGGTCCTCGCGGTACTCCTCGCCGCCGTTCTCGCCTCGCGCAGCAGCCTCGTCGCGGCGATGCTGCTTGCGGCGTTCGCCTGGGCGACGCTGCATGCGGGCTGGTCGCTTTCGCGGCAGGTCCCGGCGCAGCCCGCGAAGCATGACGTCGTGGTCGACGGGCGGATCGCGGGGCTGCCCCGGTATGAGCCGCGGCGCGTCGTCTTCGAGTTCGATGTCGAGCGCGCCCGCGGGCTAGCCCTCGACGGCCGTCGCGTGCGCGTGTCCTGGTACGCCGACGGCGAGGTGCCGCCGCCGGTGCTGCGCGGCGGCGAGCGCTGGCGTCTGGCCGTGCGGCTGCAGGCGCCGCGTGGATTGCGCAACCCGGGCGGAACCGATGCGGAACGGCATGCGTTCGCCGATTGCCTCGCGGCGACCGGCTACGTCCGGGGCGACGCCGCGCGCAGGCTCGAGGCCGGGTCGGGGCTTGCCGCGTGGCGCGACGCCGCGTCGGCACGTATCGCGAGTGCCGTCCCCGACGGCACGTCGCGTTTCGTGCGCGCGCTCGCGCTCGGCGACACGCGATGGCTCACGGACGAGGACTGGGCCGTCCTTCGTGCCAACGGGCTCACCCATCTCGTCGCGATCAGCGGCTTCCACGTGGGGATGGTCGCGGGTGCCGGCGCCGCGCTCGTGCGCCTGCTGTGGTGGCTGGCACCGGCGTTCGGGCGGCGTTGTCCTGCGCGCGTCGCCGCGGCGGTCGTCGGCGTGGCCGCGGCCGGGCTGTACGCGGCGGCGGCCGGCTTCTCGCTGCCCACCCTGCGCACGCTCGCGATGATCGTCGTCGGCGCGCTCGCGCTCGCCGCGCGACGCCGCTTCTCGACGATGCAGGCACTCGCCGTCGCGCTCCTCGCGATCCTTCTGGTGGATCCGCTTTCCGTGCTGTCCGCCGGCTTCTGGCTCAGTTTCGCGGGTGTGGCCTGGCTGCTCTGGTGCATGCCGCGCGCCGGTTCGAGTCCTGCGCGCGACCTCGTCCGCGCACAGGCGGTCGCGAGCGTCGGCCTGCTGCCGCTCACGGTCCTGCTGTTCGGCGAGGCCTCGCTCGCCGGTCCGTTCGCGAATCTCGTGGCGGTGCCGCTCTGGAGCCTCGTCGTCGCACCACTCGCCGTCCTCGGGCTCGGGCTCGACTTCGTCCACGTCGGCATGGCCGAGCTGCTCTGGCGCGCGGCGGCACGCGTGTTCGATGTCGGCTGGCCCCTGTTCGAGTTGCTCGCGCGTAGCCCGCTCTCGCTCCTCAGGTTGCCGGAAGCGCCTCCGCTGGCGGTGCCACTGGCGCTGGTCGGCGCGTTCTGGCTGCTGTTGCCACGCGGCACCCCCGGTAAGGCCGTCGCGCTGCTGCTGTGGCTGCCCCTGCTGTGGCCGGACACCACGCGGCCGGCCGAGGGTGCGTTCGAGATGCACGTGCTCGATGTCGGGCAGGGACTCGCCGTCGTCGTCCGCACGCATCGGCACGACCTGCTCTACGACGCGGGCCCGGCTGTGCCCGACGGCTTCGACGCGGGCGAACGGGCGGTGGTGCCGGCGCTGCATGCGCTCGGCGTCCGTCGGCTGCACCGGTTCGTCGTGAGCCATGGCGACCTCGATCACGCGGGCGGGGTACAGGCCGTGATCCGCGCCGTGCCGGCGGATCGGATGCACGCCCCTGCGGGCGGCCCGGTGAGGGCTGCGCCATGCCTCGCTGGCGAGGCGTGGGCCTGGGACGGGGTCCGTTTCGAGTTCCTGCACCCGCCGCCGCTCTTCCCGTACCTCGCGAACGAGTCGAGCTGCGTGCTCCGCATCCGCGGCGCGACGGGGTCCGCGCTGCTGACGGGCGACATCGGCGACGTCGTGGAGGATCGTCTCGTAGCGCGATACGGGCGTGCGCTCGCCTCCGACGTCGTGCTCGTCGCCCACCATGGCAGCCGCGGTTCCTCGGGCGAGCGCTTCGTCGCGGCGACCCGCCCGCGGGTGGCGTTGATCTCGGCGGGGCACGCGAATCGCTACCGTCATCCCGCCTCGACCGTGATGGAACGCTGGCGCGGGGCCGGCGCGGAGGTCCACACGACTGCGCAGGGCGGGGCGCTGCGCGTCCGGCTGGGTGCGGACGGCATCACGGTCTCCGAGCGGCGGAGCGAGAAGCGCCGCCTGTGGGACGCCAGCCATCGGGCGGCCGGCCACGAGCGTGGGCTATCCTACGGACGCGACTAGACGCGGGAGACGACTGCAGTGCTGGAACTGGTGAAAGCCGGCGGTTGGCCGATGATTCCGCTGCTGCTGCTGTCCGCGCTCGCGCTGGCGCTCATCGTCGAGCGCGCGTGGACCCTCCGCCGCACCCGCGTGCTGCCGCCGCGCCTGGGCGACGAGGTCCGCGTCTGGGCGGCCCGCGGCAACCTCGATCCGGCCCACATCGACTCCCTTCGCGCGACGTCGCCGCTCGGCGCATTGCTCGCATCGGTGCTCGACATGCGGCAGCGCCCGCGCGAACACATGCGCGAGCGCGTCGAGGACGTCGGTCGCCATCTGGTGCACCGCATGGAGCGCTACCTCAACACGCTCGGCACGATCGCGGCCGCGGGCCCGCTGCTGGGGCTGTTCGGTACTGTCGTCGGCATGATCCAGATGTTCCTCGGGATCCTCGACCACGGCATCGGCGACGTGAACCAGCTCGCCGGCGGCATCGGCAAGGCGCTGGTCTGCACGGCGGCGGGCATGATCGTGGCCATCCCCGCACTGATCGCGCACCGCTGGTTCCGCGGGCGCATCGCCGAGTACATCGTCGACATGGAGCACGAGGCGATCCTGCTCATGGATGTCGTCGAGCGCAGCCCGCGCACCGAGCCGCAGGCGGCCTGAGCCATGCGCATCGGAGGGCACCGGCCGTCGGACGAGCCGGGCATCGACCTGGTCCCGCTGATCGACGTGATCCTCGTGCTGGTGATCTTCTTCGTGGTCACCGCGACGTTCGAGGGCCGCTCCGCACTCAAGCTCGAGCTGCCGCGTGCCTCCGGCGAGCCTACGAAGGCGCAGGACCCGCTCGACGTGCTGGTCAATGCCGACGGCCGCTACTTCGTCGAGGACCGCGAGGTATTGCGCGACGACGCGACCGCGCTCCGACAGACGATCGCCGACGTCGGCGGCACGGACCGCGACCGTCCCGTGATGCTCCGCGCCGATGCCCGCACGCCCTACCAGGCCGTCATCACCGCGCAGGAGACGCTCGGCCAGCTCGGCTACCGGCGGATCCTGCTCGCGGTCGCGACACCCACGCAGCGCGCGGGACAGGGCGCGCAGTGAGTCCGCAGTCCCCCTGGGCGACGTACCGCCGCCTTCAGCAGTTCGGCCGCCCGTACCGCGGGCTGATGGGCCTCGGGTTCTTCGCGATGGGCCTCGAGGCGCTTGCGAGCGCCGGCTTCTCGTACCTGATGCGTCCGATGGTCGACGAGACCATGGTCGAGAGGGATCCCAACTACAGCGTCCTGCTGCCGCTCGCGATCATCGGCCTGTTCGTGTTCCGCGGCATCGCGGGCTACGTCGCCGACGTGAGCTCGGCGCGCGCCGGCCGCGGCATCGCGCGCGACCTGCGCGTGCACGTGCTCGGCAAGTACCTGCGCCTGCCGGGCCTGCGTTTCGACTCCGAGCCGGTGCCATCGATGCTCACGCGGCTCGGGTCCGACAGCGACCAGGTCGCGCTCGCGGCGGTCGACGCGCTCAAGGTGATGGTGCAGCAGTCGCTGCAGGTCGTCGCGATGATCGCGGTGATGCTCTATTACAGCTGGAGCGTGACGCTCGCGATCTTCGTGCTCGCGCCGCCGCTGGCATGGATCATGGACAAGGTCGGCCGCCGCTACCGGCGAATCGGCCATCGCATCCAGGAGAGTTCCGCGCAGCTGCTGCAGATCGCGGACCAGTCGCTCGGCAACCATCAGGACGTCAAGGCCTACGGCGCTCAGGCGATCGAGACCGAGCGCTACGCGGCGCAGGCCGACGACTACCTCCGGCTCAGCCTGAAGGTCGAATCGACGCGCAGCATCTCCTCGGCGGTCGTGCAGCTGATGGGCGCGGTCGGGCTCGCGGCGCTGCTGTTCCTCGCCGGGCGCGAGGCCGCGGCGGGGCGGCTCACCGCGGGCGGCTTCGTCGCGCTGATGGTCTCCATGATGGCGATCATTCCGGCGATCAAGCAGCTCACCAACGTGCAGGGCATGCTCCAGCGCGGCGTCGCCTCGGCCGACCGCCTGTTCGAGGTGCTCGACAGCCCCGACGAGGCCGACGCGGGCACCGCGCGTATCGAGCGAGCGCGCGGCGAGATCGAGTTCCGCGACGTCGTCGCCCGCTATCCGGGCCAGGACGCGCCGGCGCTGTCGGACATCTCGTTCGTGGCGCGGCCCGGCACGGTGACCGCGATCGTCGGCCGTTCCGGCAGCGGCAAGTCCACGCTCATCAAGCTGATCCCGCGGTTCTACGAGATCGAGTCCGGCGAGATCCTGCTGGACGGCCGGCCGCTGCGCGAGTACCGCCTCGCCGACCTCCGCCGCCAGATCGCGCTCGTCGGCCAGCAGGTGATGCTCTTCGACGGTTCGGTCGCCGCGAACGTGGCCTACGGCGAACTGTCGGCGGCGACGCGTGACGACCTCGAACGCGCGATCGGCGGCGCCAATGCGGCCGAGTTCGTCGACCGCCTGCCCGAGCGCTCGGAGACCTCGATCGGCATCCGTGGCGGCCGCCTGTCCGGTGGCCAGCGCCAGCGCCTCGCGATCGCACGCGCGATGCTGAAGGACGCGCCCATCCTGATCCTCGACGAGGCGACCGCGGCGCTCGACACCGAGTCCGAACGGCTCGTGCAGGATGCGCTCGAGCGGCTCATGCCCGACCGCACGACGCTGGTGATCGCGCACCGCCTTTCCACGATCGAGCATGCGGACCAGGTGCTCGTGCTCGACGCCGGGCGCATCGTCGAGCGCGGCACGCATTCGGAACTGCTCGCGCGTGGGGGGCTCTACGCGCATCTGCATCGCATGCAGTTCCGGGAGGCCGGCTAGGTGGCACGCACACCGCGTCACTGGTACGGCGACGTCGCCGTGCCGCTGCCCGCGCGCTGCCTCGAGCCGGTCTATCGCGGTGTCGTCGGGCTTCGCCGCCGGGCCTACGCGCGCGGCCTGCTGCGCGCGCGCCATCCCGGCGTACCGGTGGTGGTGGTCGGCAACCTCACCGCCGGCGGGGCAGGCAAGACGCCCCTGACGATCGCACTGGTGGAGCGGCTGCGCGAGGCCGGCTGGTCACCCGGCGTCGCGAGCCGCGGCTACGGGCGCGAGGGCAGCCAGCCGATCTGGGTCGAAGCGGGCACGCCGGTGCACCTGGCAGGCGACGAGCCGCTACTGATCGCGCGGCGCACCGGCGCGAAAGTCCGGGTGGACCGCCAGCGCGCGGCCGCGGCGACGGAACTCGCGGCCGCCGGCTGCGACATCGTGCTCTGCGACGACGGCCTGCAGCATTACGCCCTGGCACGCGACATCGAGATCGAGGTGGTCGACGCGCGGCGCCGCTACGGCAACGGACGCATGCTCCCGGCCGGACCGCTGCGTGAGCCTGCGTCGCGATCCGCGGACGTGGACTTCCGCGTCGCCAACGTCGGCGACGGCGCCGCCGAGACGGAATTCGGCGAATGGCCCATGCGCCTGGTCGCGAACGCCGCGATACCGCTCGCGGGCCGGCGCGACCGTCCACTGGCGAGCTTCGCGGGGCAGCGGGTGCATGCGGTCGCCGGCATCGGCGATCCGGCGCGCTTTTTCCACATGCTCAAGGCACGCGGCATCGCCGTCGTCCCGCATGCCTTTGCGGACCACCATGATTTCCGCCCGACCGACCTCGAGTTCGCGAGCCCGCTGCCCGTGCTCATGACCGAGAAGGACGCGGTGAAGTGCGCGGGGTTCGCACCCGAGGACGCGTATGCGGTGCCGGTGTCCTCCGAGCTGCCCGAGGCGTTCTGGACCGCGCTGCTCGACCGCCTCGCACGCCTCCGAGAGACCCGATGAATCCCGACTTCGTCGTCGCCATTCCCGCGCGCTACGCCGCCAGCCGCCTGCCGGGCAAGCCGTTGCGGCTGCTCGCGGGCGAGCCGCTCGTGCTGCACGTCGCGCGCCGCGCCCTCGCGGCCGGTGCGCGCGAGGTCTGGGTCGCCGCGGATGACGAGCGCATCGCCGCCGCACTGGTCGGCAGCGGAGTGCGCATTGCGATGACGTCGACCGCACACGCATCCGGCACCGATCGCCTCGCCGAATGCGCGCGCATCGCCGGCTGGGGCGAGGACACGCTCGTGGTGAACCTGCAGGGCGACGAGCCGTTCGCGCCGGCAGCCGGCATCCGCGCCGTCGCGCAGCTGCTCGCGGACAGCGGCTGCCCCATGGCGACCCTTGCGACTCCGATCGACGATACCGCGACGCTGCTCGATCCGAACGCGGTCAAGGTCGTGGCCGATGCCGCCGGCCGTGCGCTCTATTTCAGCCGCGCGCCGATGCCCTGGCCTCGCGATGCGTTCATGGCGGGGCCGTCCACGCTCCCAACGGGGCCGCACTGGTGGCGGCACATCGGGATCTACGCCTACCGCGCCCGCTTTCTCCAGGCCTTCAGTTCGCTGCCGCCGGGGCGCCTGGAGTGCATCGAATCGCTCGAGCAGCTCCGCGTGCTCGAGGCGGGGCACCGGATCGCGGTCGCGCTCACCCCCGAGGCCTTTCCCCCGGGGGTCGACACGCCCGACGACCTCGAGCGCGCCGAACGCCGGCTGCGCGCGCCCTGAAGCCGGCGCTCACTTGCACTCGCGGATAATCGGCCGCAGATCCGTGCCGATGCCCGTCTTGATCCGTCCCGCGCCCTCCCGAGCCTTGTCGTCGATCGCCCGCCCAGCGCGGAGGGCGACGCCGTGAGCCGCGTACCGCGCGTGGTCGAGTTCGACGGCAAGGAGTTCGTGCGCGGCCTGAGCACGGCGCCGGGCGTCTACCGGATGATCGGGGCTGACGACAGCGTGCTCTACGTCGGCAAGGCGAGCGCACTGAAGAACCGCGTCTCGAGCTATTTCAACAACACGCCGAAGTCCGCGCGGATCCAAGCCATGGTCTCGCAGATCGCGCGGGTGGAGGTCACGGTCACGCGGACCGAGGCCGAGGCGCTGATCCTCGAAAACGAGCTCATCAAGTCGCTCAAGCCGCGCTACAACGTGCTGCTGCGCGACGACAAGAGTTACCCGTACGTCCTGCTCACGGGGGAGGATTATCCGCGCATCGCCGTCCACCGCGGCCCACGGAGCGTGCAGGGGCGGTATTTCGGCCCGTACGCGAGCGTGGGCGCGGTGCGGGAGACGCTGAACCTCATGCACAAGCTCTTCCGGCTGCGCAGCTGCGAGGACTCCGTCTTCCGCAACCGCTCGCGCCCCTGCCTCCAGTTCCAGATCGGCCGCTGCAGCGCGCCCTGCGTCGATCTGGTCAGCGGCGAGGAGTACGCGCGCAGCGTCCGTCGCGCGATGCTCATGCTCGAAGGCCGGAGCGACGAGCTCACGGCCGAGCTGACGCGCGGCATGGAGCAGGCGAGCGAAAACCTCGACTTCGAGGAGGCCGCGCGACTGCGCGACCTGGTCAGTTCGATTCGCACGCTCCAGGCGCGGCAGTACGTCGACGGTCGCGCCGCGGATCTCGACGTGCTCGCGATCGCCATGCAGGGCGTGCACGCCTGCGTCGTGATGATGGCCTTCCGCGACGGCCGCAACCTCGGCACGCGCGCCTTCTTTCCGAAAACCAACGGCAGCGACCAGCCCGACGAGGTGCTCGGCGCCTTCGTCTCGCAGCATTACATCGACAAGACGCCGCCACGCGAGATCGTGCTCGACCGCGACATCCCCGACCGCGAGCTGCTCGAGCAGGCGTTCTCGATGGCGGGCGACCGCAAGGTGCAGCTGCGCTGCAGCGTGCGCGGGGAACGCGCCGGTTACCTCGACATCGCGCGCCGCAATGCGCAGATGGCGCTCGCGTCGGAAATGACCAGCAGTGCCGCGCAGCGGATCCGCGTCGAAGGCCTGCGCGACCTGCTCGCGATGGACGACGTGCCCGGGCGCATCGAATGCTTCGACATCTCGCACACGATGGGCGAGGCGACGGTGGCGTCCTGCGTCGTCTTCGATGCCGACGGCCCCGTGCGGGCGCAATACCGGCGCTACAACATCACCGGCGTCACGCCGGGCGACGACTACGCGGCCATGCACCAGGCGCTGACGCGGCGCTTCCGCCGCGCCGTCGAGGCGCGCGATGCGGCCGCCGACGCGGATGCGACAGCCGACGCGCGCGCGGCGAAAGCCGGTGCGGCGGTCCTGCCGGATGTCTTGCTGATCGACGGTGGGGCGGGGCAGGTGGCGCAGGCGCGCGACGTGCTCGAGACCCTGGGCATCGAGGGCGTGCGCATCGTTGGCGTGGCCAAGGGCCCCGAGCGCCGACCGGGCGACGAAGACCTGCTGCTGCCGGATGGCCGGTGCGTGCATCCCGGCGCCCAGTCGCCCGCGCTGCAGCTCGTCCAGCAGGTGCGCGACGAGGCGCACCGGTTCGCGATCACGGGGCATCGCGGAAAGCGCCAGAAGGCGCGCACCACGAGCCGGCTGGAGGACATCGCCGGCATCGGACCGCGGCGGCGCGCGGCCCTGCTGAAGCACTTCGGTGGCCTCGGTGGGCTCAAGGCCGCGGGCGTGGAGGAGATCGCGCGGGTGGAGGGCGTCAACGCCGCGCTCGCGCAACGGATCTATGACACCCTGCACGGGCTGACGCCGATGGAGGGCGCGGAGTAATTCATGCGGCTGACGGTTCCAACGCTCCTCACCCTGCTCCGGATCGTGCTGATCCCGGTGCTCGTGCTCGTGTTCTATCTCCCCTATTCATGGACGAACTTCGCGTCCGCGGCGGTGTTCGCGCTCGCCGCGTTCACCGACTGGCTCGACGGCTGGATCGCGCGGCGCTACCACCAGTACTCGGCGTTCGGCGCGTTCCTGGATCCGGTCGCGGACAAGCTGATGGTGGCCGTGGCGCTGTTCCTGATCGTGCAGGGGCATCCGACGCCCTGGATGGCCTTCTGGGCCGCGGTGATCGTCGGGCGCGAGATCGCCGTTTCGGCGCTGCGCGAATGGATGGCCGAGCTCGGCCAGCGCGCCACCGTACGCGTCGCGAACGTCGGAAAGATCAAGACGACCGTGCAGATGGTCGCGCTGGCATGCCTGCTGTACTCGGTCACCCCCGAGAAGCCGCCGCGGCCGCAGGCCTGGCTGGGCGAGCCGATCTTCCACGTCGGTGACTGGCTGCTGGCGGTCGCGGCGCTGCTGACGCTGTGGTCGGGCGCCCAGTATCTGCGCGCGGCGTGGCCCGTTCTCCGCGATGACGCCGGGAACAGTTGACATCGCCGTCGGCGTCCGTAGAATGCGCAGCCTGTTCCGCGGGAATAGCTCAGTTGGTAGAGCACGACCTTGCCAAGGTCGGGGTCGAGGGTTCGAGTCCCTTTTCCCGCTCCAGATTCATCGGGGCCTGTGCATCGGAACCGTTCGACCAGACCCCGTTTTCGGGGTCTTGTCTTTTCCGGGCCAGGCTCGGATAGTTCGGCCCGTCGCGCATGTCGCGGGCGAAACGCCTCCCGGCCGGGTGGCAGAGTGGTTATGCAGCGGACTGCAAATCCGCGTACGCCGGTTCAATTCCGACCTCGGCCTCCAGACGTCGAAGCCCCGCAGCGATGCGGGGCTTTTTCTTGGGCGAGATGCGGCACCGGTGCGGTGCGGTGCGGTGGCTGCGCCCCGTGTCGCGTCGCGGCCGAAGACCGCGCGACGTAAGCTAGCCGCGCCGCCCGGATGGCGAAATCGGTAGACGCAGGGGACTTAAAATCCCTCGACCGCGAGGTCATGTGGGTTCGAGTCCCACTCCGGGCACCATTCCATGACCCGATCGCCGCGCCTGCGTCGTCCTCGCGAAGTCGCGCAGCGCGAAGTGCTTGCGGACCGCGCCTGCGCGCCACGCAATGCGAAAGACGGTCGGAGCCGCCGCGCACCGCGATGTGGTGTTCATTCCGTCACCTCATATAGCCCAAAGGTCACTTGACGCTCCCTCCACGGGCTCCGCAGAGTCGGGCGGCGCCATCGCACCTTCCGCCCGACGCCTCGATCCTCGCTGCGCGGGCCCACTCTTGGGGAGCAAAACCAGTGGATCGACGCTCATTCCTGACCATGTCGGGCATCGGGGTCGCGGGACTCATGCTGCCGTTCGGCCGCGTGGTCGCCGCGGAAGCGCTGCTCGAGCCGCTCGACGTCGCGCGCAAGAAGACGCTCGCCGATGCGGCGCTCGCCGCGGCGACGGGCGCCGGTGCGTCGTATTGCGACGTGCGCATCGGTCGCTACCTCAACCAGTTCGTGATCACGCGCGAGGACAAGGTCCAGAACGTGGTGAACACCGAATCCACGGGCGCCGGCATCCGCGTGCTCGTCGACGGTGCCTGGGGCTTCGCGGCCACGAACCAGCTCGATGCCGACGGCGTCGCCAAGGCCGCGCGGCAGGCCGCGGCGATCGCGAAGGCGAACTCGAAGGTGCAGACGGTGCCGGTGAAGCTCGCCAAGGCCCCGGGGTACGGTGATGTGTCGTGGCGCACGCCGATCAGGAAGAACGCGCTCGAAGTGCCCGTCAAGGACAAGGTCGACCTGCTGCTCGGCGTCAACGCCGCGGCGATGAAGGCCGGCGCGGACTTCGTCAATTCCATGCTGTTCCTCGTGAACGAGCAGAAGTACTTCGCTTCGACCGATGGCAGCTACATCGACCAGGACGTGCACCGTATCTGGGCGCCGCTCACGGTGACCGCCATCGACAAGGCGAGCGGCAAGTTCCGCACGCGCGAGGGGCTGTCGTCGCCGATGGGCCTGGGCTTCGAATACCTCGACGGCGACAAGTCGGAGAAGTTCGTTTCGCCGAACGGCGTAGTGAACTACGGCATGTCCTACGACATGATGGAAGACGCGGTCGCCGCCGCGAAGCAGGCGCGGGCCAAGCTCAGCGCACCTTCGGTGAAGCCGGGCAAGTACGACCTGGTGCTCGATCCCTCGCACACCTGGCTCACGATCCACGAGAGCGTCGGGCACCCGCTCGAGCTGGACCGCGTGCTCGGCTACGAGGCCAACTATGCCGGCACGAGCTTCGCGACGCTCGACAAGCGCGAGCAGCGCTTTCAGTACGGCAGCGAGAACGTCGACATCTTCGCGGACAAGACGCAGAAGGGAAGCCTCGGCGCCGTCGGCTTCGACGACGAGGGCGTCAAGACGAAGCGCTGGAACCTCATCACGGACGGCAAGCTGGTCGACTACCAGACCATCCGCGACCAGGCGCACATCCTCGGCAAGACGGAGTCCGACGGCTGCTGCTACGCCGATTCGTGGTCGAGCGTGCAGTTCCAGCGCATGGCGAACGTCTCGCTGGCGCCGGGCAAGAAGAAGCTGTCGGTCGACGACATGATCAAGGACGTCGAGAACGGCATCTACATCATCGGCGACGGCTCCTTCTCGATCGACCAGCAGCGCTACAACGCGCAGTTCGGCGGGCAGCTGTTCTACGAGATCAAGAACGGAAAGATCACGCAGCAGATCGAGGACGTCGCCTACCAGATCCGCACGCCGGAGTTCTGGAACGCGTGCGCGGCGGTCTGCGACGAGAGCGACTATCGCCTCGGCGGTTCGTTCTTCGACGGCAAGGGCCAGCCGGGCCAGGTCTCGGCGGTCTCGCACGGCTCGAGCACGGCGCGCTTCAACGGCATCAACGTCATCAACACCGCCCGCAAGCTCGGCTGACCGGCGAGGACACCGCACATGAGCATCTATACCGAAGAGCAGGCCCGCGCGATCCTCGAGAAGGTCGTCAAGCTGAGCAAGGCCGACCAGTGCACCGCGACGCTGACCGGCTTCGTGGACGGGAACATCCGCTTCGCGCTGAACAACATCTCCACCAGCGGCAGCGTGGACAACACCGAGCTGGCCGTCGAGGTTGCGTTCGGCAACCGCGTCGGCGTAGCGACGATCAACGAGTTCGACGACGCGGCGCTCGAACGTGTCGTCCGGCGTGCGGAGGACCTGGCGCGTCTCGCGCCCGAGAACCCTGAGTTCATGCCGGCTATCGGCAAGCAGGCCTACAAGCCGAGTCCCACGTTCAGTGCTTCGACCGCCGCGATCACGCCGGAGTTTCGTGCGCAGGTTGCCGCGGATTCGATCGCGCCGTGCAAGGCGGCGAAGCTGATCGCGGCCGGCTTCCTCGAGGATGGCCAGAGCTTCGTCGCCATCGCCAACAGCAACGGTAATTTCGGCTACCAGCGCGCGACGAAGTTCGACTACACCTGCACGGTGCGCACCGAAGATGGCCGCGGCTCGGGCTGGGTGGCGCGCAACCTGAAGGATGCCGACGACTTCAAGGCCGATGCCGACATCCGCATCGCCATGCGAAAGGCGACGGAATCCGCCGACGCCAAGGCGCTGGAGCCCGGCAAGTACACGGTGATCCTCGAGCCGGCCGCCGCCGCGGGGCTCATCTCGTTCATGATGAACTTCTTCGACGCGCGCCAGGCCGATGAGGGCCGCAGCTTCCTGTCGAAGAAGGGCGGCGGCAACCGCCTGGGCGACCAGGTCTACGACCCGCGCGTGAACATCAGCGCCGACCCATGGGATCCGCGTGCCCCCGTGCTGCCGTGGGACGGCGAAGGCCTGCCGCGCGAGAAGATGGACATCGTCAAGAACGGCAAGGTGGCCGCACTGCAGTACTCGCGCTACTGGGCGAAGAAGCAGGGCAAGCGCGCCGTCGGCTCGCCGGGAAACCTGCTGATGGCCGGCGGCGACAAGACCACCGCGCAACTGGTCGCGAGCACGCAGAAGGGCATCCTCGTCACGCGGACCTGGTACATCCGGATGGTCGACCCGCAGACGGTGCTGCTCACCGGCCTGACGCGCGACGGCACGTTCTACATCGAGAACGGGAAGATCAAGCACCCGGTGAAGAACTTCCGGTTCAACGAGTCGCCCGTGATCATGCTCAACAACATCGAGGAGCTCGGCCGCCCCGTGCGCGTGTCGGACGGCGATGCCTCGTTCGTCATGATGATCCCCGCGATGAAGCTGCGGGACTTCACCTTCACCTCGCTCTCCGACGCCGTCTGAGGCAGGCGGCGCCGCTTCGGCGGCGCCGTCGTCCCACCGCCGAGAAGACCGTTCCTCCGTAGAGTCTCCACGCCGTGCATCGACGCGACTTCCTCAGCCTGACCGGCCTCGGCCTCGCCGGGCTCGCGCTGCCCCACGGCCGCAGCATGGCCGCCGAGGCGCTCCTTGAGCCTGCCGACAACGGCCGCCGCCGCACGCTGGCCGATGCGGCGCTCGCCACGGCACGCGAGGCAGGTGCGACGTATTGCGACGTTCGCGTCGGGCGCTATCTCAGCCAGTCGGTGATCACGCGCGAGGCCCGCGTCGAGAACGTCGTCAACGCCGAGTCCTCGGGCGTGGGCATCCGCGTGCTCGCACATGGGGCCTGGGGCTTCGCGGCGACCCATGTGCAGACGCCCGACGCCGTCGCCGCGGCCGCCCGCCAGGCGGTCGCGATCGCGCGCGCGAATGCGAAGGTGCGCACGACGCCTGTCGTGCTGGCAGCCGTCAAGGGCACGGGCGAAGTGCGCTGGGCGACGCCTGTGAGACGGAACGCCATGGCCGTGCCGTTGAAGGACAAGGTGGAGCTGCTCCTCGCGGTGAATGCGGCGGGCATGAAGGCGGGCGCCGATTTCTTCAATTCC
Organism: Lysobacter humi (ex Lee et al. 2017); assembly: GCF_054781815.1. Taxonomy (NCBI): domain Bacteria; kingdom Pseudomonadati; phylum Pseudomonadota; class Gammaproteobacteria; order Lysobacterales; family Lysobacteraceae; genus Lysobacter; species Lysobacter humi (ex Lee et al. 2017). The sequence continues at coordinate 651,898 of NZ_BAAGTR010000009.1, forward strand.
TCGCTGTTCGTCATCAACGAGCAGAAATATTTCGCGTCGAGCGACGGCAGCTACATCGACCAGGACGTGCACCGTATCTGGCTGCCGCTGACCGCCACCGCCGTGGACAAGGCGAGCGGCAAGTTCCGCACGCGGAACGGCTTGTCGGCGCCCATGGGCCTCGGCTACGAGTACCTCGATCCCACCGCCGAGGGCCGCTTCGCGCTGCCGGGCGGCGTGGTTGGCTACGGGCGCAATTACGATGTGATGGCCGACGCCGTTGCGGCCGCGCGCGATGCGCGGGCGAAGCTCAAGGCGCCATCGGTGAAGCCCGGCAAGTACGACCTCGTCATCGATCCGTCGAACCTGTTCCTGACGATCCACGAGAACGTCGGCCACCCGCTGGAGCTCGACCGCGTGCTCGGCTACGAGGCGAACTACGCGGGCACCAGCTTCGCGACGCTCGACAAGCGCGAGCAGGGCTTCCGCTTCGGATCGGAGATCGTGAACTTCGTGGCGGACAAGACGCGGCCCGGCAGCCTCTCGGCCGTCGGCTGGGACGACGAGGGCGTGAAGACGCGCGAATGGGACCTGATCCGCGACGGCATCCTCGTCGACTACCAGGCCACGCGGGACGAGGCGCACATCCTCGGCCACAAGGCGTCGCACGGCTGCAGCTATGCCGACTCCTGGTCGAGCGTGCAGTTCCAGCGCATGGCGAACGTCTCGCTGATGCCCGGGAAGAAGCCGCTTTCGGTGGCCGACATGGTCAAGGATGTCGAAAAGGGCCTGTATGTCCACGGCCGCGGTTCGTACTCGATCGACCAGCAGCGCTACAACGCGCAGTTCGGCGGACAGCTGTTCTATTCGATCGAGAACGGCAAGGTGACGGGCCTCGTCGAGGACGCCGCCTACCAGATCCGCACGCCCGAGTTCTGGAATGCGTGCACGGCGATCTGCGACGCGCGCGACTTCCGCCTCGGTGGCTCGTTTTTCGACGGCAAGGGCCAGCCGAGCCAGGTCTCCGCGGTCTCTCACGGGGCGAGCACGGCGCGCTTCGACGGCATCAACGTGATCAACACCGCGCGATCGCTGTGACGCGTGCGGAGTTCCTGCGGTTGATGCTCGCCGGGGCGGCGGGCGCGCTCGTCCCGTCGCTCGCGCGTGCGGCGACGGGCGACGTGGACTTCTGGCTGACGCGACTGAAGTACGACTCGGGCGACTGGGATGTCGACCAGCGCATGCCCTCCAACCTGCTTACCGCGCTCATCGACTACACGAACCTGCGGGTCGACCCGCGCGAGCGCGTCGTGGCGCTCGCCGACCCGAAGGTGTTCGACGCGCCGTTCTGCTACCTGGCGGGCCACAAGCTCGTCGAGTTCAACCCGGCGGAGCGTCGCAATTTCGAGCGGTACGTCCGCAACGGCGGCTTCGTGTTCGTCGACGACTGCAACCATGACATCGACGGGCTGTTCGCGAAGTCGTTCGAGGCGCAGATGGCGTCGATCTTCGGCGCGAAGGCGTTGCAGAAGCTGCCGAACACCCACGCGCTGTACCGCAGTTTCTTCGTGTTCAAGGATGGTCCGCCGGCGACCGCGTTCGAGCTGAACGGGTGGGGCGACGACCTCGTCCACGACTACCTCAGAGGCATCACGATCGACGGCCGGCTCGGCGTGCTCTACAGCAACAAGGACTATGGCTGCGAATGGGACTACGACTGGCGCAACAAGCGCTTCCTCGCCGAGGACAACACGAAGTTCGCCGTCAACATCGTGATGTACGCACTCAACAGCTGACCGCCCACTGGACACCATGAACAGCCCATCCCCGACCGAAGCCGACATCGAAGCGCAGCTCGCGCAGTTGGGCGGCCTGCGGGCCGCGATCGCCGAGGCCATCGTGGGCCAGCAGGACGTCGTCGAGCAGCTGCTCATCGGCCTGCTCGCCGGCGGCCATTGCCTGCTCGAGGGCGTGCCCGGGTTGGGGAAGACGCTGCTGGTGCGTTCGCTGGGGCAGGCGCTCGCGCTCGACTTCCGCCGCGTGCAGTTCACGCCGGACCTGATGCCGAGCGACATCCTCGGCACGGAGCTGCTCGAGGAGGACCACGGCACCGGGCACCGCAGCTTCCGGTTCCAGAAGGGGCCGGTGTTCACGCACCTGCTGCTCGCCGACGAGCTCAACCGCACCCCACCGAAGACGCAGGCCGCGCTGCTGGAGGCGATGCAGGAGCGCACCGTGAGCTATGCGGGCGTGACGCATGCGCTGCCGTCGCCGTTCTTCGTGCTCGCGACGCAGAATCCCCTCGAGCAGGCCGGTACGTATCCCCTGCCCGAAGCCCAGCTCGACCGCTTCCTGCTTCACATCCGCGTGGACTACCCGACCGAGGCGGAGGAGCAAGCGATCCTCCTGCAGACGACAGGCAGCCGGCAGGCCGACGTGCCGCGCGTGATGGACGGCGTGCAGATCCTCGCGCTGCAGGCCCGCGTCCGCGAGGTGCACTTCGGCGCCGACCTGCTCGGCTGGGTCACGCGCCTGGTGCGGGCGAGCCGTCCGGGTCCCGGCGCTCCGCCCGAGGTGCGTGACTGGGTGCGCTGGGGCGCGGGACCGCGCGCGGGGCAATCGCTGGTGCTCGCGTCGAAAGCGCGCGCGCTGCTGCATGGCCGCCTTGCGGCCACGCGCGACGACGTCGCCGCGCTGGCCGCGCCGGTCATGCGCCACCGCCTTCTGCTCTCGTTCGCGGCGGAGGCGGAGCAGAAGTCGGCCGACGACGTCGTCGCCGCGCTGCTCCGCGCGGTTCCGTTCGCCGCCTGATCCATGCGCAGTCCGGCCGCCATCGCGGGGCTGATCCCGCCGTCGACGCGTGTGGCGCTGAAGGACCTGCGGCTGGTCTCGCGTCGCGCGATCGGCCAGCACGGCATCGGCCTGCATCGCAGCCTCAGCCGCGGAAGCGGGCTCGAGTTCGCGCAGTACCGCGCCTACGAGCCGGGGGACGAGCTGAGGCTGGTCGACTGGAAGCTCTACGCGCGCTCCGACCGCTTCTTCGTGCGCGAGGCCGAGCGTGAGAGCCCCCTGGCCGTGTGGATCCTGGTGGATGCCACGGCCTCGATGGGGCAGGGCGACGACGCACGCGCGGCGTGGACGCGGCTCCACGCCGCGCGCGTGCTCGCGGCCTGCATCGCGGAGCTCGCGCTGCGGCAGGGCGATCGTTTCGGCCTGGCGACACTGCGCGGTGACGGCGTCGGCGTGATCACCCCTGCCGCGACGTCGCGCCAGCGCGACCGCATCGTCCAGGTCCTGCAGGCGCTCGACGCGGCCGGTCGCTGGCCCGACGACGCGCGAACCCGCCCGCTGTGGGAACGCATCCGCCCGGGCGACATGGTGATCCTGCTCGGCGACCTGCTGGACGACGCTGCGATCGACGTCGCGACCCGGCTCGCGGCGGCCCGGCGCGACGTGCTCGCGATCGCGATCCAGACCGCCGAGGAGCGTGACTTCCCCTTCGAGGGCGGGCACCGGTTCCGCGACCCCGAAACCGGCGAGGAACTGCTCGGTGACGGCGCGGCGATGCGCGACGAGTTCCTCGCGCGCTTCGGCGCGGCGCGCGAGGCGATGCGCGTGCGCCTCGAGGCCGCGGGCATCCGCCATGCCACCCACGTGCTTGACGAGCCGCCCGAGCACGCGCTGCGTCGGCTCTTCGCCGTCGACACGGCGGCTGCGCGCGCATGAGCCTGTTCGTCCTGCTGCCGGCCGGGCTGGCTGCGCTCGCCGCGCTGCTGCTTCCAGCGTTGATCCACCTCGCGCGGCGCAGCGAGCAGCGGCCCACGGTCTTCGCGGCCTTGCGCTGGCTGCGAACCAAGCAACGCCCGCGCCATCGCATCCGCTTCGACGAATGGCCCTTGCTGCTGGTGCGCCTGCTGCTCGTCGCTGCCACTGCGCTGCTTCTCGCGCGTCCGGTGCTCGAGGGCGCCGATGATCTGCGTCCGCGCGTGGCGGTCGCGCCGGGGCTCGACGTCGTCGCACTGCGCGCGCACGTGCGGGCGCCGGCCGATGCGCATTGGCTCTGGCTGGCACCGGGCTTCCCTGCGCTCGACGGCATGCCCCGGGCAGGCGGCTCGGTCGCGAGCCTGGCGCGTGAACTCGACGCCACGCTGCCGCGCGGTGTCCCGCTGACGATCGTGGTGCCCGCGGTGCTCGACGGCGTGGACGGCGAGCGCCCGCGCCTGTCGCGACGCGTGGACTGGCAAATCGTTCCGACGGCCGCGAAGCACGCGCCGCGCGCCACGCCGAGCCCGCCGACCCGGCTCACTGTCCGCTACGTACCAGCGCGACGCGAGGCCGCGCGATACATGCGCGCGACCGCGATCGCGCTCGCAGGATCCCCGGCAGTCGACATCGCACCGCCGACGGCCGCACTGCCGACGACCGGCGCGCTCGCGTGGCTGGTGCCGGGGGATGTTCCGGCCGGGGTGCTGGACTGGGCCCGTCGCGGCGGTGTGGTGCTGGTCGATATCGAGGCCGTCGTCGACAAGGCACCCGCGCCGGCAACGCTGGTGCGGGACGACGGCGGCCATGCGCTGGTGGAAGGCAGCGCATTCGGACGCGGGCGCCTGCTGCGGTTCTCCAGGCCGCTGACCCCCGAAGCGATCCCGGAACTGCTGGACGGCACGTTCCCGGCGCTGGTGCGTGACGCGATCACGGTCTCGCCGCCACCACCCGGCCGTGCACGCGCGGCGGAGATGCTGCCGCGTTTGGGCGGCGACGCGTTTCCCATCCAGCCGCGCGACCTGGGCGGGGTCCTCGCGCTCCTTGCGGGGATGCTGTTCCTGGTCGAGCGCTGGCTCGCCACGGGCCGCCGGGGCAGGGCGGGCGCATGAGCATCGTGGCGCGCCTCGACGCGATGCTCGCGCATGCGCGCCGCCGGCGCGCGCTCGACACGCTCGCGGTCGGGCTCGCATTGCCGCTCGCCACCGCTGCAGTTGCGATGCGCGCGGCGGGGGTCGGCATCGCGATCGTGTCGGCACTCGTCGCGCTGATCCTAATCCCTGGGATCGCGATCCGACGGGCAATGCGGCTCGATCGCGCGTGGCTCGTCCGCGAACTCGACGCACGCCGGCGCGACCTTGACGACAGCAGCGACCTGCTCTTCGCCGACCCCGACGCGCTCGGCGCGTTGCAGCGCCTGCAGCGCTCGCGGGTGCTGCGCCGCCTGGAACATCAGCCGCCGCCGGATCCCGCACCGGCGTGGTCGCTGCGGCGGATCGCCCTTGCGCATGTCGCTGCCCTGCTGGTGGTCGGTGGGGCGTGGCTGTGGCCGACGCGAGAGGACGACGCCGTGCAGCGGCTGCTGTCGGGCATCCAGGGGACGCCACCTGCCACGCAGTCGCGTCTAACCCACGCACGCCTGCGCATTACACCGCCGGGCTACACCGGTCTTCGGCCGAGGGAGCAGGACGCACTCGACGCGCGCGTGCCGGAGGGAAGCCGGGTCGACTGGAGGCTGCGCTTTACGCCGCAGCCGTCGGCGGCCTCGCTCGTGTTCCACGACGGCCGGCGCGCGCCGCTCGTTCGCGACGGTGACGCCTGGTACGCCGACGTGGTCGTGTCGCGTCCGACGCTCTACCGCATCGAGCTCGACGGCGCGCCGCCGCTGTCGCCGCGTGCACGGCACCGGCTCGATGCGGTCGTCGACCGCGCGCCGCAGGTGCGGGTGCTACGGCCCGAACGGGGACTTACGCTGCTCGCGCCGGGCCAGCGGCGCTGGACGCTCGAGTTCGAGGCGACGGACGACCACGGCGTCGCACCCGTGGCGCGGCTGCGCATCACGCTCGCGCAAGGCAGCGGGGAGAACATCACCTTCCGCGAGCAGGTCGTGGACGTGGCGGGATCGGGCCCGCCGACGCGTCGCCGCTATGCGCGCACGCTCGATCCCGTCGCGCTCGGGCTTGCCGCCGGCGACGACCTCATCGCGCAGCTGATCGTGCAGGACCGCCGCAGCCCGGCACCGCAGTCGGCGCGCAGCGCGAGCCTGATCCTGCGATGGCCGCCGCCGCCGGACGTGGAGACGACCGGGCTCGACGGCATGGTCAAGCGCGTGATGCCGGCGTACTTCCGCAGCCAGCGCCAGATCATCCTCGACGCCGAGGCCCTGCTGAAGGAGAAGCGCCGCCTCGATACCGAGCGCTACCTCGAGCGCAGCGACGGTATCGGCGTCGACCAGCGGATCCTGCGACTGCGCTACGGGCAGTTCCTCGGCGAGGAGGCGGACGAGGGCCCCGCGCTGCCAACCAACGATGCGGAAGACGGCGGCGCGGGCGACCGCGACCACGCCGGCGAGCCGCCGGGCGCGCACGACGACGCACCCGCGGGCGCGACGCAGGGCGCGCCTGCCTTCGGGGAATCCGGCGGTGTTCTCGAAGCCTTCGGGCACACGCACGACGAAGCCGAAGCCGCGACGCTGCTCGATCCGGAGACGCGCGCGACGCTCAAGGCCGCGCTCGACGAGATGTGGCAGTCGGAACTGCACCTGCGGCAGGGGCATCCGGAACAGGCGCTGCCCTACGCGTACCGGGCGCTCGGCTTCATCAAGCAGGTGCAGCAGGCGAGCCGCATCTACCTGCCGCGGACGGGCACGCAGCTGCCGCCGATCGACGAGGGGCGCCGGCTCACCGGCGACCGCACCGGGCTCGCCGATCGCGACGACCCGCTCGTGCCAAGGATGACCGGGGATCCGGTGCTCGCGGGCCTGTGGCGCGCACTCGAGCCCGCGCCGCAGCGACGAGGGAGCCCGGACCTCGCAGGCCTCCAGCGCTGGCTGCGCACGAACGCGGGCCGCGTGCAGGACCCGCTCGCGCTGCTCGGTGCGGCGGAAGCGGTGCGCGACGACCCCGCCTGCGTGCGCTGCCGCGCCGCGCTGCGGGCGCAGCTCTGGCCGCTGCTCACGCGTCCGCCCGCCCCGGTACCGCGACGTCCCACGGACGACGCGACCGCACGACGTTATCTCGATGCGCTGCGCCGGGAGGGCGCGCCATGATCCAGGACCTCCTCCGGTGGCCCGCATCGGAGCTGCAGGTGGCCGTGGGCGCGATGCTGGCGCTCGCGACGCTGCTGGCGGTCGCGCGCCTGCTGCTGCGGCAGCTGCGCACGCCGGCCGCGCAGCGCTCGCATGCCCTGCGCGTCGTCGTACTCGTTCTCGCGCAACCGGCATGCGCTGCGCTGCTGTATGTCGCGTTGTTTCCGCCGCCCGAGCGCGGTCGAGCCGGCATGCTGCTGGTCGTCACCGCCGATGCAACCCCCGCGATAATCGCCGGTGGCCCGCCGAGCGCGTCGCGCATCGCATTGCCGGAGGCGGACCCGGCTGCGGGACTCGAGCGTGTACCGGACCTCGCTACGGCACTCCGCCGGTACCCCGGCATCACGCGTCTGCGCATCGTCGGGCGCGGCCTCGAGCCGCGCGACCGCGACGCGGTGCGCGGGCTCGCTGTCGAGTTCGTGGCCGCGCCGCTGCCCCGCGGCCTTGTCGAGGTGCTGAGCCCTGCGCGTGTCGGCACCGGCGCATCGTTCACTGTCTCCGGCCGCACGCATCGGCTCGACGGGGGGACGGTCGAGCTGCTCGACCCCGCGGGGCGACGGATCGATCGCGTTTCCGTCGGTGCCGACGGCCGGTTCACGCTGGGCGGCCGAGCGCACGCGCCCGGGGTCGCGACATTCGCACTGCGCTTGCGGGATGAACGTCGCCGCCCGGTCGAGAGCATCGACGTGCCTGTGCTGATCGACGACGTGCCCGCAACGCGCGTGGTGCTCGTCGCCGCCGCGCCGGGACCCGAGGTCAAGTACCTGCGCCGCTGGATGCAGGACGCCGGGCTGCAGGCCCGCTCGCGCATCGACGCTGGCGGCGGCCTCGCGATCGGCGATGCGCGCCTCGACACCGCGTCGCTCGCGCGGACCGACGTGCTCGTCGTCGACGACCGCACGTGGGCCGCGCTGGGCGAAGGCGGCCGAGCGACGGTGCTCCAGTCGGTGCGCGGCGGCCTGGGCGTGCTGGTACGCCTCACCGGTGCGCCGTCCGCTGCGGAACGCCGGCGTTTCGCCGCGCTCGGGTTCGCGCTCGGCGGCGATGCGCGCCCGATGCCGGCGCGCGTGGTGCCACCGGCACCGGACGAGGACGCCCTGCGCGCACGCCTCGGCCCCGGCACGCGGGATGCCCCGCGCGCGCCCGATGGCCCGCTGCCTGAAACGCCTGTCCTGAGCCGCCGCGACCTGCAGGCCGCGCCGCTCGACGGTGCGACGCTGCTGCGCGATGTGGACGGCGCACCGCTCGGTGCGTGGCGCACGGAAGGGCTGGGACGCATCGGGCTGCTGACGGTCGTCGACAGCCACCGCCTGGTGCTCGCAGGCCGCGACGACGCGCATGGCGACCTCTGGAGCGGGGTGCTCGCGACGCTGGCGCGCCCGCTGTCGGCCGAGCGATTGAGCGTAGAGGGTGACGCGCGGCCGCATCGGCGGCTCGTGCTCTGCAACGCGCGCGGCGCGCTCCGCGTCACCGCGCCCGACGGGACGGTCACGGTTCCGCTGCCGGAGACGTCGCGACCGAGCGGGTCCTGTGCCGCGTTCTGGCCGCGGCAGGCCGGTCTGCACCGTGTCGAAGCGGGGACGCTCGCGGCGATCCTGCATGTGCGTCGCGACGACGAGGCGCCGGGCCTGCACGCGCATGCCGTCCACGAGGCGACCGAGAGGCTGCGCGCCACGGCACCCGATGCGCAGCGCGCGAACACTGCGGCCGCGCCGGAGCAGCCGGGGCGCCGATGGCCCTGGTGGCTCGGCTGGCTGCTCGCGAGCGGCGCGCTCTGGTGGCTCGAGCGCGCTCGGATCGGCCGCCGCGGCTGACGATACGGCGGGCGGGGTCGGGCGCGCAGATGCCATGCGGGTCGTGAGACGTAACCGCGCGATGGTGCTGCGCTACTGCGGCATATGCCCTCGCGCGCCCATTGCCGGTTTCGATACGACGGTACTGCTCGGCGCGTCGACGGCCGCTCGGGCGCGTGGCGCCTCGCGCCATGCGCCGCGTGGCGTCAGTCCAGCAGCTCGAGCACGCGCTCCGGCGGACGCCCGATCACGGCGCGGTCGCCCACGACGAGGATGGGCCGTTCGATGAGCTGCGGATGCGCAGCCATCGCCGCGAGCAACATCGCGTCGGGGAGCGCGGCGTCGTCGAGTCCGAGCGCCGCGTACGCGTCCTCCGAGGTCCGCAGCAGCGCGCGGGCCGGAAGGCCGAGCCGCGCAACAAGCGCCTGAAGGTCGTCGACGGTCGGTGGCGTCTCGAGGTAGCGGATCTCCTCGAACGCGACGCCGCGCGAAGCGAGCAGCGCATGCGCCTCACGCGACTTCGAGCAGCGCGGGTTGTGGAACAGGCGGATCTCGGCCATCGCGGCGCTCCCGGGGGAAGGTCGCATTATCGCCGCGTGGCCGCTTCACCCGCCGAGTACGGCGCGTGCGCGAGGGTGGGGAAAACCTCTGGAGACGCCCATGGCTCGGCCCATCTGGACAGGATCGATCTCGTTCGGCCTGCTGAACATTCCCATCCAACTGATGTCGGGTGAGCGCCGCAACGACATCCACTTCCGCATGCTGGATGCACGCGACAACTCCCCGGTGCGCTACGAGCGCGTGAACTCCGACACCGGCGAGGAAGTGCCGTGGAAGGAGATCGTCAAGGCCTACGAGTTCTCCAAGGACAACTACGTCGTCCTGAAGCCCGAGGACATCGAGCGCGCGGCGACGGAGAACCACGAGACGATCGCGATCGAGTCGTTCGTCGACGCGGATTCGATCTCGCCCGCGTATCTCGAAAAGCCCTACATCCTCGTACCGGGCAAGAAGGCCGAGAAGGGCTACGTGCTCCTGCGCGAAGTGCTCAAGAAGAACGGGCGCGTGGGCATCGGCCGTGTCGTGATCCGCACGCGCGAATACCTCTGCATGCTGATCCCGCAGGGCGATGCGCTGATGCTGATCCTGCTGCGCTTCCCGCAGGAGCTGGTCGACGTCTCCGAGTACGAGCTTCCCGCCGGTAGCGCGCGCAGCTACCACGTCACGCCGCGCGAGATGGAAATGGCGGAGATGCTGATGGAGTCGATGACCGAGGACTGGACGCCCGCGAACTACAAGGACGAGTTCCGGGAGCGGCTGTCGGAGGTCATCAAGGCGCGCATCAAGGCGAAGGGCACCACCCGCATCGAGGAGGAGTCCGAGGACGAGGAGGTCGAGACCGCCACCAACGTCGTCGACTTCATGTCGCTGCTCAAGAAGAGTCTCGACAAGAAGGGGGACGCCCGCGCGCCGGCGAAGAAGGCCGCCAAGAAGACCGCGCGCAAGGCGACCGCCACGACCAAGCGCACGCGCACCAAGCGGGCCTGACGCATGGCGCTCGAGGAATACAACCGCAAGCGACACTTCGCGCGCACGCCGGAGCCGAAGGGCGATCGCCCGAAGAAGCGCGGGGGCCCTCTCAGCTTCGTCGTGCAGCTGCACCACGCCCGCGCGCGCCACTACGACTTCCGGCTCGAGATCGACGGCGTGCTCCGCAGCTGGGCCGTCCCGCGGGGGCCGTCGTTCCGGCCGGGCGAGAAGCGCCTCGCGGTGGAGACGGAAGACCATCCGCTCACCTACTCGCATTTCGAGGGGCTCATTCCCGAGGGCGAGTACGGCGCCGGGCACATGGCGATCTTCGACCACGGCACCTGGGTGCCCGAGGGCGACCTCGACAGTGCGATGCGCAAGGGCCGGATCGACTTCCGGCTGGAAGGCGAGCGGCTGAAAGGGCGCTGGTCACTGATCCGCACGCACAAGCGCGGCAGCAAGGCGCAGTGGATGCTGCTCAAGCGCACCGACGAGTTCGCCGCCGACCTCGAGGCCGACGACCTCATCGAGGCGCTGCCCGCGCCACCGGTCGATTCGCCGGGCGCCTCGACCCGCGAGGGCCTGGAAATCCGCGCACGCAAGGGGTTCGACGTGGATGCGACACCTGCAAAAGCCCGATCCCGTGGAACCGTCGGCACGACGCCCGCAAAGTCTCCTCGCGGATCGACCCGCATCGCGGGCACGCCGTCGGCCGCGGCCAAGCGCGCAAGTGCATCGCCCGCAGGCGCCGAACCTGCGAAGGCGACCCGCGGTGCAAAGACGGCCGCGAGGAAGTCGGCGAAGCCGCCGCTTGCCGTGACCGGCCGCCGCGACCTGCGTGCATTGCGCCGCGATGCAGCAAGGCTCGCCGACGGCGCGCGTTTCCCGATGGGCGAGTTCGTCCAGCCCATGCTCACCGTCGCCGCGTCCGCGGCGCCGCCGGGGGAGGACTGGATCCACGAGTGGAAGTGGGACGGCTACCGGTTGATCGGGCAGTCCGGCGCAGCGCCGCTGCTCTGGTCGCGCAACGGCATCGCCTGGAACGATCGCGCACCGGAACTCATCCGCATGCTCGGCGGGCTCGGCATCCCGGCCGTACTCGACGGCGAGCTGATCGCCATCGATCGGTCGGGGTACAGCGACTTCAATGCGCTGCAGCGTGCGCTCATGCAGCGCGATGCGGAATGCCTGCGCTACGTCGTCTTCGACCTTCTGGCACTCGACGGACATGACCTCCGCGGCGTCCCGCTCCTGCAGCGCAAGGCGCTGCTCGAGCGGCTCCTCGAAGGCGTCGACCCGCGATTCTTCTACAGCACGCACATCGTCGGGCGCGGCCCCGAGATCTTCGACGCGGCGCGCGAGCGGCGCATGGAAGGCATCATCAGCAAGCGCGCCGATTCGGTCTACGTCGACGGCCGCTCGGAGCAATGGCTGAAGGTCAAGGCGGCCGACACGCGCGACTTCGTCGTGGTGGGCTACACGCCACCGAAGGGTGCCCGCCAGGGGATCGGCGCACTCATGCTCGGCCAGTACAAGGACCGTACGCTCGTCTATGCGGGCCGCGTCGGCTCCGGCATGACGAACACGCTGCTCCTCGACCTGCACCGCCGGCTCCGCGCGATCGAGACCGACTCGCCGATCGTCGAGATCCCGAAGCACGTGCCGTTGCCCGGCGGGCGCATCCAGTGGGTGCGGCCGGAAATGGTGGTCGAAGTGTTCTTCCGCGGCTGGGGCAAGGAGGGGCTGGTGAGGCAGGCATCGTTCCACCGCGTGCGCGACGACAAGCCCGCCACGCCTGCTGCGCTCGAACAACCCGAGCCCGAGGCGCCACGGCGTGCAGGGCGCGCGACCGCGAAGAAGTCCGCGGCGTCGAAGAAGGCGCCCGCAGCCGCACGCGGTTCGGCGCCCGTGCGCACGTCGGCCGCGGCCGCCACCAAGAAGCCTGTATCGCGCCGCACACGCGGTGCATCGCCGGCCGCGGACGCGCTGCCCGATCTCAGCAGCCCGGATCGCGTCGTCTATCCCGCGGAGGGTTACACCAAGCAGGATGTCTGGAACTACTACCTTGCAGCGGCACCGCGCCTGCTCGAGGAGATCTCCGGTCGGCTCCTGTCGATCGTGCGATGCCCGGACGGCATCGGCGGCCAGCATTTCTTCCAGAAGCACGTCAAGCCCGGCTTCGACGCGTCGATCCGGCCGTACCGGCTGGTCGAGAACGACGGTGACGAGGCCACCTACTTCTATATCGATGATCTCGCCGGGCTGATGGCCCTGGTGCAGATGAACACGCTCGAGATCCACCCGTGGGGTTCGCGCATCGAGACGCTCGAGCGGCCCGACCGAATGGTGTTCGACCTCGATCCCGACCCGACCGTGGGCTGGGCGGACATCAAGGCGGCGGCGAAGGACGTGCGTGCACGCCTGCTGGACGTCGGACTCGAATCGTTCCCGAAGCTGTCGGGCGGCAAGGGCGTGCATGTGGTCGTGCCGCTCAAGCCGCGCGCAGACTGGGAACAGGTGCGAATGTTCTGCGATGCCTTCGCAGATGCGATGGAACGCCAGGCGCCGAATCGCTACGTGGCGACGATGAGCAAGGCCAAGCGCAAGGGACGCATCTTTATCGACTGGCTGCGCAACGGCCGCGGCGCAACCAGCGTGGCCAGCTGGTCCCTGCGCGCCCGTGCTGGCGCGCCTGCCGCGGTGCCGATCACGTGGGCCGAGCTCGCTCGGGTGCGCTCGCCGCAGCGCTACACGCTCGAAGATGCGGCCAGGCGCGACCTTCCCGACGAGGCGCGCGAGCTGATCCGCCGCGCGAAGCCCTTGCCGGTCTGACGCCTCTTGCGCGCATGCCGCTGTGCGTGCGTCGTCGAACCCGCAAGGAAGAACGGCGGCCGAGAGGCCGCCGTTCGGTTGCTGCATACCACCCGAGCCGATTACGGGGTCGGCGGAGTCGACTGGTTCTGCTGGTTCGCGTCGGTGCCGGTGGTGGTCGAATTGGTGGCGCCCGTGTCGGTGCCGGTACCGGCGTCGACGCCCGTCCCCGTGCCGGTGCCTGTGCCGGTGCCCATGTCGGTGCCCGTGCCCGTGCCGGTGCCGGTACCCGTGCCCATATCGGTGCCCGTGCCGGTGGTGTCGCCGGTAGTGGCGCCCGCGCCCGTGTCGGCGCCCGGCATCGTGGCCGGATCCGTCGCCGGCGCAGTGGTATCGGCGCCGGTCACGGCCGGATCGGTGGTGGCGGCGGTGTCAGCCTGCTCGCGGCTGCCGCAGGCAGTCAGGACGAGGGACGTGATCGCGATGGCGAGAATCTTCTTCATGGTGTGCGTCTCGGTAGGGGATAGGGAGGCGGAGCCTCGGATGTACTGTCGCAGACGGTATGCCATCGCAGCGTCAACTGCGCGTGAGCGTTCCGTTCTCACATGAACGACTGAAAAAACTGCGCGCGCCCTGAACAAACGACGTGCGCACAGTGCATGCACCTGCGCGAAACAACGCATCTGCGAAGGTGGTCGCTGGCACGTGTCTTGCGCGGGATCGTTCGTCGCGATTCGCGCGGCGGGTACACGCCGGACGACCACTACACAGGAGGAATTCGACGTGCGTGATCAGCAGATGGGACGCCAGATCCGGGAGGTCGCGACCGACGTCATGCGCCTCGGGGCTCAGGCGATCAACGCAGGGCGCAATTGGCTCAACGAAAGGAGAGACGACATGCATCACAACGAACACGGCAGTCAGCAGTCCGGTAGCCGCAACTACGGCTCGCACGGCGGCATCGGTGGGCAGCATCAGGCCGATCAGGGCCAGGCCGCGCGACAGGGCCATGGCCGCGAGAGCGGCCAGTGGGACGTCGGCTACAACAACCAGATGAACCAAGGCGAGATGTTCGGCCGCGGCAACCAGTACGGTCAGACCAATTACGGCACGTCCGACTCCGGCCAGCAGAGCTCCGGCGGGCAGGGCTTCGGCTCGCATAGCTTCGGCAGCTCGTCGCATGGCATGGGCGGCTCGCAGCAGTACGGCCAGAGCGCCGGTTCGCAGCAGTACGGGCAGGGCGGTGGCTCGCAGCAGTACGGCCCGTCGCAGGGCTATGGTGGCTCGCAGTACGGCCAGTCGCAGGGCTCAGGCTCGCAGCACTTCGGCCAGGGTAGCCAGCAGCAGTACGGCTCCGGGCAGTACGGCTCGCAGGGCTCGCAGCAGCCGCAGCAGTTCGGTTCGGGGCAGGGCGGCTACCAGCAGGCGTTCGGCTCGTCGCAGGGCTACGGCTCGCAGCTGCACGGTAGCTCGCAGCAGAACCAGTCGCAGGGCTTCGGCGAGAACTACGGCCGCACGTCGGGATACGGCAGCTACGGCGGCGAGAGCCAGGCATCCGGCGGACGCTCGCAGGGTCAGGGCTACGGCAGCAGCTCCGGCTACGGCCAGCAGGGTGGTGGCTACGGGCAGCAGTACGGCTCGCAGGGCAGCTTCGCCGGCGCCGAGTTCTCCCGTGATCGCGAATACCTGCAGGGCGGCTTCGGTGCGTCGCAGCACGGCGTGCATGGCGGCTATTCGAGCCCGTACGGCCAGCACGGTGGCAGCTTCAGCAGCTGGCAGGGCCAGGGCGACTACGGCTCCACGCAGATGAGCCAGGGCAGCCAGCACGGCGGTCAGGGGTCGCAGCAATACGGACAGCAGGGCAACGGCTTCGGTAACTCGCAGCTGGGTGCCGGCCAGTCCCAGTTCGGCACTGGTGACAGCCTTTCCCAGCGCTCGCATTCGATGCACCAGGGCGGTGGCCAGTCGTCGATGTACGGGCAGGGCGGCCAGTCGCAGTACGCACAGGGCGCGCAGGGCGGGATGCACGGCTACGGCCAGTACGGGCAGTCGTCGACCGGTGGCCAGCAGCAGTCGCGTCGCGGTCGCGGCCCGAAGAACTATGTCCGTTCCGACGAGCGCATCATCGACGATCTCAACGAGCGGCTGAGCAGTGCGCACGACATCGACGCCTCGGACGTCGAGGTTCGCTGCGAGGGCGGCACGGTGGTGCTCGAGGGCAACGTCGAGCAGCGCTGGATGAAGCACCGCATCGAGGACATCGCCGAGTCGTGCTCGGGCGTGCGGAACATCGACAACCGCATCAAGGTGCAGTCGTCGCATCAGTCCCAGTCGTCGCAGTCATCGTCGCAGGGCCAGTCGTCGTTCGGAACGGCGTCGCTCGGCAATTCGGGTTCGCAGTCGCAGCGTGAGGGCCAGGGCGCGCAGTCCGGCGCCTCGCAGTCCGCCGGCAGCAGCTCGCAGGGCCAGTCGGGCGCTTCGTTGTCGCAGGGCGCGTCCGGCGCGCAGTCGTCCTCGTCGCTCTCCGGCGAGTCCGGTTCGCTCTCGGCGGGCCAGTCCTCGGGTTCGAAGAACGAGGAATCCGGTGCCGGACGCAGCAGCGCATCGCGTGGCAAGGACGGCAGCTCGTCCGGCCGTGATGCCTCGTCCGGTACGAGCTCCTCGCACTGATACGCTCCGACGGATGACGGAAAGGCCCGCGCGAGCGGGCCTTTCTTTTTGCGTGCGACGTTCTGTGGCAGCGTGCCGCTAGGCGGTCGGCGGCAGGTGGCGCAGCAGGTGCACGCAGCGCATGCCGGCCTCCTCGGCGCGCGCCAGGTTCATCGCCGCCGCCTGCACGTCACCCCGGTCGAGCATGCGACGCGCCGCGGCCGTCGCCATCGTGAGGGCATTGACCTCGTTCGACAGGTCATGGCGCCAGCGGCCGGTGTAATGCGGAGGCGGGGCGAAGGGCGGGCCCGGGATCTCGAACGGGCCGAGCGGATCGTAGATGTCAGGCATGCAGCGCGGGGCCGTCACCCACCGCGAGGCGCGCGAGCTGGTTGTGGATCGTGCGGACGCTCACCCCGAGGATCCGCGCCGCCTCGGTCTTGTCGTTGTCGACGCGCGCGAGCGTCTTCAGAAGCATCTCGCGCTCCACCTCGCCATAGCTCATCCCCACGTGGAACACGATGCTCGCCTCGTCCTGGTGCATCGGCTGCGGACGGCGTGTATCCGGGGCGATATGCACCAGTGGGCCATCGCTCATCAGGTAGGCGCGCTGACACAGGCTGCGCAGCTCCCGCACGTTTCCGGGCCAGGCATGGCGCCGCAGCATGCGCGTGCAGTCCGGCGCCAGGCGCTTGTCCTGCCCGTACTCCGTGTTGAGGCGGTCGATGAAGAGGTGGGCGAGTACCACGACGTCGTCGCCCCGCGCGCGCAGCGGCGGCAGCGCGACGATGAAGTCGGCGAGGCGGTAGTAGAGGTCCTCGCGGAGCAGGCCCTGCTCCACGGCGGTCATCGGATCGCGATTGGTCGCCGCGACGATCCGCACGTCGACCGGAATCGAGTCGGTGCCACCGACGCGGGTCACCTCCGCCGTTTCGAGAACACGCAGCAGGTACACCTGCAGCGGAGCCGGCATTTCGGTGATCTCGTCGAGGAACAGCGTGCCGCGGTTGGCCTGCTCGAAGTAGCCGACATGGCGCTGCGCCGCACCGGTGAAGCTGCCGCGCTCGTGGCCAAAGAGGTGGCTCGCGAGGAGCTCGGGCGCGATCGCGCCGCAGTTGACCGCGACGAAAGGCCCGCGGCGGCGGCTGCGCTCGTGCAGGGCCCGCGCAACGAGCTCCTTGCCGGTGCCGCTCTCGCCGGTGACGAGCACCGAAACGCGCGCCGGACCGATGCGCTCGAGGTCGTCGGCCAGCCGATGCATGGCCTCGCATTCGCCGACGAGGCCGCCGAGCCGCTTGGCACCGCTGCGTGCGAGCGCCCAGGCGGACGTATCCGTGAGCAGCGCATCGAACTCCTGCGGGCAAAGCGGCTTGAGCAGGTAGTCGAGCACCGGCAGTCCCACCGCGCGCGCCGCGATCTCGGCCGAACGCTCGCCCGTCATCAGGGCAACGCGGCTCTGGCGGCTGGGACCGAGTTCCTCGAGCAGGTCGAAAGCCGTGCCGTCCGGCAGCGATACGTCCAGCATCATCAGGTCGTTCGTCTTCCGGTCCATGGCCCGTCGCGATTCCTCGAGCGAGTGCGCCACGGATGCGTCGAAGCCGCGTGAGCGGGCGAAGTCGGCGGCCGCTTTCGCGAAGCCGGTGTCGTCGTCGACGATCAGGACGGAAGGGTGCGCGTCGGCCATGACGGATCTCGTTTCCAGAGACCCGCGACACTAGGTCTACCGCGGTTAAGGCGACGTATGGCCGGGCAAGGTTTTCGCAGCCGTGAATTTCGTGCACGGCTGCTGCCGCCGTCGACGCCTTTCGCGCCCAGCTCAGTGGGCGGTGGGCGTGAGTACCACTTTCCTGCAGTCCTCCTCCTTCCGATCGAACAGCCGGTACCCGAGCGCCGCCTGCTCGAGCGGCAGTCGATGCGTGATGATGGCTTCGGGATTGAGCCGGCCTTCGAGGATGTGCTCAAGCAGCTCCGGCATATAGCGCTGCGCGTGGGTCTGTCCCATGCGGAAGCTCAACCCTTTCTCGAATGCGTCGCCGAACATGAAGCCGTGGATGAAGCCGGCGTATACGCCGGGCACGCTCACCGTGCCGCCGCGTCGCGTCGCTGCGATCGCCTGCCGCAGGGCGGTTCCGCTCGAGCCTTCGAGCTTGAAGTTTGCGAGCGCGGTGTCGACCGGATTGCCCTTGGCCTCGAAGCCAACGGCTTCGATCGAGGCGTCGACGCCGCGCCCGCGCGTCTGCTCAATGATCGCCGCCGCGGGGTCGGGCACGTCGTCGAAGTTGATCGGCGTCACCCCGTATGCGGCAACCGCGTACTGCAGCCGATACGCATGGTGGTCGACCATCCAGATCCGCTCGACGCCGAGCATCCGTGCACATGCCGCGCTCATCAGCCCGACCGGGCCCGCACCGAAGATGGCAAGGGTGGCGCCGGGGCCGACGTCTGCATTGAGGACGGCCTGGTAGCCCGTCGGGAGGATGTCGGAGAGGAACAGCACCTGCTCGTCGGCCACGCCCGGCGGCAGTTTCAGCGGGCCGACGTCCGCCTTCGGCACGCGCACCAACTCCGCCTGGCCGCCCGCGTAGCCGCCGTAGAGATGCGTGTAGCCGAACATGCCCGCACCGGGGCGCAGCCCCTTGCCGTTGAGCAGTGCACCCGGGCCGGGGTTGGTCGTCTCGCAGGCGGCGAAGAGTTCGCGCTCGCAGAAGAAGCAGCCGCCGCAGGCGATCGTGAAGGGCACGACGACGCGATCCCCGCGGCGCAGTCGCGTCACGGCGGGGCCGACCTCCTCGACGATCCCCATGAACTCGTGGCCAAGGATGTCACCGGGCGCCAGGCCGGGCACCTTGCCGCGGTAGAGGTGAAGGTCCGAGCCGCAGATCGCCGTGGCGGTAACGCGCAGGATGAGGTCGTCTGCGGCCTCGATCCGCGGGTCCGGCACGTTCTCGATACGGACATCGAAACCGCCGTGATAGGTCAGCGCTCGCATCGTCGCTCCCGTCGGGTGATACCGCGGGGTGTCGCAGGTTCCATGCCATCGGCCGAGGGCCGGACGCGAAAAAGCCGCCCGGAGGCGGCCTTTCGTGGCGCGGCGAGCGCGCTGGAACCTGGTGGGCGGTGCAGGGTTCGAACCTGCGACCCTTGCCGTGTGAAGGCAATGCTCTACCGCTGAGCTAACCGCCCGTGAAGGCCGCGCAGTATAGAGGACGCCGCGGCGGCCGCCAAGCGGTCGCTTCCGCCGGCCGCGTCATTCGCACACCATTCGCCTGCGAACTGAGAGCCTCGCGGTTCAACGGCTAGACTTGCGGGCTTTCCCCCGTATCCCGAGCGATGACGCGACCTTCCTCCCTCGACCGCGAACAGCTGCTGGCCTGCGCCCGCGGCGAAATGTTCGGCCCCGGCAACGCGCGCCTGCCGGCGCCGCCGATGCTGATGTTCGACCGCATCACGCACATCTCCGAGGAGGGCGGCCGATACGGCAAGGGCGTCATGCGCGCCGAGCTCGACATCACGCCGGACCTCTGGTTCTTCGGCTGCCACTTCCTCGGCGATCCCGTGATGCCGGGCTGCCTGGGCCTCGATGCGATGTGGCAGCTCGCCGGCTTTTACCTGCCTTGGCTCGGCGAGCCCGGCCGGGGCCGCGCGCTGGGCGTCGGCGAGGTCAAGTTCACCGGGCAGGTACTGCCCGAGGCGAAGGTCGTCGGCTACGAGATCGACATCCGTCGCGTGATGCGCGGCAAGCTGGCGCTCGTCATCGCCGATGGCCGCACGTACGTCGACGGCCGCGAGATCTACGTGGCCAGCGGATTGCGCGTCGGCCTGTTCGGCTCGACGGAGGGCTTCTGACATGCAGCGCGTCGTCGTCACCGGCATGGGCCTCACGTCCTGCCTCGGCCATGATCTCGACACCGTTTCCGGTGCATTGCGCGAGGGCCGGTCGGGCCTGCGCTACGTGCCCGAATACGAAACGCTCGGCCTGCGCAGCCGCGTGGCCGGCGTGCCCGACATCGATCTGGATGCGCACATCGACCGCAAGCTGCGCCGCTTCATGGGCGACGCCGCCGGGCACGCTTACGTCGCGGCCGTGCGCGCCGTCGAGGATGCGGGCCTCGATCCCGAAACGCTCCGCCAGCCGCGTGCCGGCGCGATCGCCGGCTCCGGCGGTGGCTCGCCGGAGTGGCAGATCGAAACCGGCGAGTTGCTGAAGACCAAGGGCGTGCGGCGTGTCGGGCCGTACATGGTCCCGCGCACGATGTGCTCGACGGTGTCCGCGGCGCTCGCGACCGCGTTCGGCATCCGCGGCGTGAGCTATTCGATCTCCGCCGCCTGCGCCACGTCGGCGCATTGCATCGGGGCGGCCGCGGACCTGATCCGCCACGGCGTGCAGGACGTCATCCTCGCCGGCGGCGGCGAGGAACTGCACTGGGGCATGACCTGCCAGTTCGACGCCATGGGCGCGCTGGCGACCGCTTCAAACGACACGCCCGAACGCGCATCGCGCCCGTACGACGCGGATCGCGACGGGTTCGTCATCGCGGGCGGCGGCGGCATGCTGGTGCTCGAATCGCTCGAGCATGCGCAGGCGCGCGGCGCGCGCATCCATGCGGAGCTGGTCGGCTACGGCGTGACGTCCGACGGCGTGGACATGGTCGCGCCGTCCGGCGAAGGTGCGGTGCGCTGCATGCGCATGGCACTGGAAGGCGTGCAGGGGCCGATCGATTACCTCAATACGCACGGCACCTCGACGCCCGTGGGCGACATCACGGAGCTGCAGGCGGTGCGGGAAGTCTTCGGCGATGCCATTCCGCCACTGTCGTCGACCAAGGCGCTCAGCGGCCATTCGCTCGGCGCGGCGAGCGTGCACGAGGCGATCTACAGCCTGCTGATGATGCGCGACGGCTTCATGGCCGCCTCCTACAACATCGAGCGCCTCGACGAGCGCGCCGAAGGTTACCCGGTGCTGCGCGAGACCACGCCGGCCGCGCTGCGGACCGTGATGTCCAACAGCTTCGGCTTCGGCGGCACCAATGCGTGCCTGGTGTTCTCGCGCTTCGACGGCTGACATGCGTCGAGCGGCCTAGGCCGCTCGACCGTTTCCGACCACTGGGACCGACGCGCCGACGCCGGGCGCCGGCGTTGCGCTCAATAGCTCGCGCACTGCTTGAACCGCACGGGCACGCCGCTCTCCGGCGGGTTCTGCAGCTGCAGGCGCGATGCGCGCAGCAGCTCGTTCGGCATCATCACCGCGCACAGACGCTCGTCGGTCGCCAGCTCCGGATCGGTGATGAAGATCTGCAGCGTCGAGCGTGTGGACCAGACCGCGCGGTCGACGCCCGGGAGCGTCGCGATCTGGTGCGCCAGGTCGACGCGCTGCTCTTCCTCGCTGCGCGGCACGACGATGGGCTTTTCCGCCGTATCGGCAGGCGCGGCCGCCGTGCGCGGGCGGGGCGACGACAGCGCCGCGTCCGGCACTGCCCCCACCTCGGGCTCGGCAACGAAGTGGACGAGCAGCCAGGCGAGCGCGAGGCCCGCGATCGTCGACACCGCGAGTGCGACCGCGCTCCCGCGCAACGTGCGTGCCTGCGCGCGTGCCTCGACTTCGGACAGGACGCTCGCCGGCAACCGCGGCTCGACCAGCTTCCACAGGCCGTCGCCGTCGACCAGCTCGATGTTCGCCACCACCTCGCGCGCGGAAGGCTCCACGCGGCCGAGCGTGATGAGCAGGCCGCCGCCGGCCTGGTGGACGCGGATCTGGCGCACGAAGTCCTCGACCGCGTCGCGGCCGATCGTGTTCGCGAGGCCCTGGCGGAACTGCAGCAGCCAGGGGCGGCCTTCCCGATGCAGCACGACGTCGCCCTGCGCGCCACGCGCGGCACGCGATTCCGCACTCTCCCGCTCGAAGCCGGACGCGCCGAGTGCGTCGACGATCAGGTTCGACAATTCGCGCCAGCGCATCGCCGAGAGGATCTTCAGGCCCTCGCGCGTGACTTCATGTGGACGACGGATACGCCAGAGGTAGCCCGCCCATACGGCGGCGGCGATGGCGGCGAGGAGCAGTCCGATGATGAGCGCGGCGACGGGCGTCATGGGGCGGGGAGGGCGTCGGGGCGCATGACTATACCGGGCGCGTCGCGCCCGACGTCAGGAGAACCGCTCGGCGAGCACGCGGCGGATCTCCTGTTCGATCGGCCCCTTCATCGCGCCGAGCAGGAAGCCCAGCTTCGCGGTCACGTGGATGAGGCCGGGCTCGAGCCGGATCTCGCCGTCGACCCCGCTGCGCTCGAAGCGCAGGCTGTCGCCGACCCAGGCGGATGTGGCGCCGAAGCGCTCGCAAAGCGTGTCGGACAGGCGCTGCACCGAGTCCCGGGCCTGTGCGGGCGGCAGCGAATGCGCGTGGCGGATGTCGATGGTGGACATGGCGGTCTCGTCGTAGGCGCGGGCGACCATTGTCACCCACCGCCGGGCAAGGCCGCGTGGGCATGCTAGATTCCGGCCGCGTGACTTCCCTCCGACTGCGCCCCCTCGACAGCGAGCGCGACGTCCTGGTCCTCGACCCGGGCGTGCATGCGCTCGCGTCGGCGCTCCTGCATGGGCGGCCCGGGGCCACGGACACGCCGCTGGCGCACGTCTACGTCGATTCGCGAGGCGTGTGGCTGCAGCTCGCGGAAGGGGTGCGCGGCGCCTACGTCAACGGGCGGGCGCTGCGGCACATGGCGATGCTGCGTGCCGGCGACTCGCTGTTCCTCGACGGGGTCGAATGCGTGCTTCAGGGACGACGACCCGAGGCCCCGCCGGCGGCATCCAGTCCCGTGCGCGGCGGCGATGCGCGTGTCGTCCTGCGTTGCGTGGCGGGACGCCATCATGGGCGCTGCTTTCCGCTCGAGAACGGCGTGACGCTGGGCCGGGCGCGTGACAACGCGATCCTGCTCGACGACGATGCCGTCGCCGAGCGGGAGGTCGACCTGCAGCTCGTCGCGGACGGCGTGCTCGCCGATGTGTCCGGTCGCGCCGGGGTGGTCGCCGCGAACGGCTATGCGATCACGCGGGCGCTGCTGGAGCCGGGCGACCAGCTCGTCGTCGGCGGCCAGCATCGCTTCGTGGTGGAGGCGGCCCGGCCGGCTGGTGCACGCAAGGCGTCGCCCGAAGTCCCCGCCCGCCCGCCGGCGCCGAGCGTGCAGCCGGAGCTGCGTCGCGCCGCGCGCCGAGTGCCCTGGCTGCTTTTCGCCGCCGTGCTGCTTGCGGGCGCGCTCAGCCTGCTGCTGGTCTACGGCGCCCGCTAACGGGCATCCACCGCCGCCAGGCGCGCCAGCCCAGCAGAAGCGCCAGAAGCGCCGCATACAAGGCGGGCTCGCGGATGTCGGATTTCACCAGCCACCAGAAGTGCAGCACGGCCAGCACGGCGATCAGGTACACGAGCCGATGGAGCTGGCCCCAACGCCGACCCAGCGCCTGCATGGCGCGGCGTGTCGACGTCAGTGCGAGCGGGACGAGGAGCAGCCAGGCGACGAAGCCGACGGTGATGTAGGGGCGCTTTGCGATCTCCGCGAAGATGTCCGTCCAGTAGCCGCGAAGGTCGAGGGCGAGGTAGGCCGCGAAATGCAGCGTGGCGTAGAAGAAGGCGTAGAGCCCGAGCATCCGTCGGAAGCGCAGCAACACCGCCTGGCCCGTGAGCTGGCGCAGCGGGCTGATCGCGAGGGTGACCAGCAGCAGCCGCAGCGCCCACAGGCCCAGGAAGTGCTCGATCGCCGCGACGGGGTCGGCGCCCAGTGCACCACTGCCCGTCCGCAGCTCGCGCCAGACCTGCAGCGCCAGCCAGATCGCCGGCGCGAGGGCCGCCAGGTGGACGACGAACTTCGCGACGATGATCCCCGCGGCAGGCGCTGCGCGACGCGCGCCCGCGGACGAGCCCGTGCTCAGAACCATCTGCGCAGGTCCAACCCCGCGTACATCGACCCCACCTGGTCGGCGTAGCCATTGAACAGGCGCGTGGGAATCCGGTCGGCGAACAGCTTGCTGCCGGTGCCGGCGATCCGGCGCTCGGTCTTCTGGCTCCAGCGCGGATGGTCGACCGCGGGATTCACGTTGGAGAAGAAGCCGTACTCGCGCGCGTCCGCCACGTTCCAGCTGGTGCGTGGGCGCTCTTCCGTGAAGTCGATCCGCACGATCGACTTGATGCTCTTGAAGCCGTATTTCCACGGCACGACCAGCCGCAGCGGCGCGCCGTTCTGCTGCGGCAGCGGCTTGCCATACAGGCCGGTGGCGAGCAGCGTGAGCGGGTGCATCGCCTCGTCGATGCGCAGGCCCTCGCGGTAGGGCCAGTCGAGCGCGGGATAGGACAGGCCGGGCATCTGCGCGCGGTCGGCGAGGGTGGTGAAGGCGACGTACTTCGCCTTCGATGTCGGCCCGAAGCGCTTGAGGACCGAGGCGAGCGGTACGCCGAGCCATGGGATCACCATCGACCAGCCTTCGACGCAGCGCAGGCGGTAGACGCGCTCCTCCGGCTGCACGCCCTTGAGCAGGTCGTCCAGCGCGACGACGCCGGGCTTGGTGCACTCGCCTCCGATCCGGACGGACCAAGGCCGGGTACGGAGCGTTCGCGCGGCGCGCGAGGGGTCGGCCTTGCCGGTCCCGAACTCGTAGAAGTTGTTGTACGTCGTCGCGTCGAGCCAGGTCGTGCGCTCCTCGCGGGTCGCGAAGCCCGCGCGGATCCGCGCGGGGTCGAGACGCGTCGCGGGCGCCGGTGGCGGCTCGGCTTCGGCGCAGCCGCTCAGGCCCAGACCGGGCAGGGCCGACAGGGCCGCGAGCACCCGCCGCCGGTCGCGGTAGACGGCCTCGTCGGTGATCTCGCGGCTGGGGATCCTCAGGACGTCGCGCAGGGACATGGCCGGCTCCGGGTCGATAACGGATTAGACGGTGCTCATGATGAAAAAGATGCAGCCGCGCGCGGCGGTCGTGCTGCGCTGCGGCATACTCGGGCTTCCTCCGCCCGCGAGCCCGACGATGCCCCGCGTCTTCAACTTCAGTGCCGGCCCCGCCACCCTCCCGGAAACCGTCCTCGAGCAGGCGCGCGACGAGCTGCTGGACTGGCGCGGCGTCGGCGCGTCGATCGTCGAGCTGAGCCATCGCGGCGCGGAGTTCATGGGCGTCGCGGCCGAGGCCGAGGCCGACCTGCGTCGCCTGATGTCGATCCCCGACGGCTACGCGGTGCTGTTCCTCGCCGGTGGCGCGACGACCGCGCAGGCACTGCTGCCGCTGAACTTCGCCGCGCCCGAGCAGGCGGCGGACTACGTGATCTCGGGCCACTGGGGGAAGACCGCGGTCAAGCAGGCGAAGGTCTACGTCGATGCGCGCATCGCGGCGACGAGCGAGGCGGGCGGGTTCCGAGACATCCCGGAACGCGCGTCGTGGTCGCTTTCGCCCGACGCGGCCTACGTGCACATCACTGCGAACGAGACGATCCACGGCGTGGAGTTCCGTGACGTGCCGGACACGGGCGACGTCCCGCTGTTCGCCGACTTCAGCTCGAGCATCGCGTCCGAGCCGCTCGACGTCTCGCGTTTCGGCGTGATCTACGCGGGCGCACAGAAGAATCTCGGGCCGGTCGGCGTGACCGTGGTGATCGTGCGGCGTGACCTGCTCGAGCGCAGCGGCCAGCCGCGCGCCGACATCTTTGACTACCGCTCGCATCTCAAGGGCGAGTCGATGCTCAATACGCCGCCGACGTGGAACTGGTATCTCGCGGGCCTCGTCTTCAAGTGGATGCTCGCCGAAGGCGGCGTCGAGGCCTTCGCCGAGCGGAACGCACGCAAGGCGGCGATGCTTTATGCGGCGATCGACGGCTCCGGCGGCTTCTACCGCAACGAGGTTGCCCCGGACGTGCGTTCGCGCATGAACGTGCCCTTCTTCCTGCACGATCCCGCGCTCGACAAGGCCTTCCTCGCCGAGTCCGAGCAGGCGGGCCTGATCGGGCTGAAGGGCCATCGCGCGCTCGGCGGCATGCGGGCCTCCATCTACAACGCATTGCCCGAGGCGGGCGTGCGTGCGCTCGTCGCCTTCATGGACGACTTCCGCGCGCGCCACGGCTGACCAGGGACTCGACGACACGACGCGGCGAGGCGACCACGGCAGGCCGCCACCGTAGCAGGACGGGACATGGCAACGCAGGACGACGGCATCCTTCCCAGCCTCGGCGCGCTCCGCGAGCGCATCGACGGCATCGATCGCGAGATCCAGTCGCTCATCAGCGAGCGCGCCCGATATGCGGCGCAGGTCGGCCGTGCGAAGGGCGATCTCGCACGTGCCGTCGACTACTACCGCCCGGAGCGCGAGGCCCAGGTGCTGCGGCGGGTCGTGGACCGCAACGAGGGGCCGCTGGAAAATGCAGTGCTGGTGCGGGTGTTCCGCGAGATCATGTCGGCCTGCCTCGCCCAGCAGGAGCCGCTGAAGGTCGGCTACCTCGGGCCCGAGGGCACGCATTCGCAACAGGCGGCCCTCAAGCACTTCGGGCACTCCGTGCGCGCACTGCCGCTGGCGAGCATCGAGGAAGTGTTCCAGGAGGTGCAGGCAGGCAATGCCGACTTCGGTGTCGTGCCGGTGGAGAACTCCACGCAGGGCACGATCCAGTCGACGCTGGACATGTTCCTGTCGTCGGAAGTGCGCATCTGCGGTGAGGTCGAGCTGCGCGTCCACCAGCACCTGCTTTCGCGCAGCGGACGGATGGACGAGATCGAGCGGGTCTACTCGCATCCGCAATCCTTCGCGCAGTGCCGCGCCTGGCTGCGCGTGAACCTGCCGAACGCCGAGATGATCCCCGTGGCGAGCAATGCCGACGCGGCCCGCCGCGCGCGCAATGCCGACGATGCCGCCGCCATCGCCGGCGCGAGCGCGGCCAGCATCTACGGCCTGCGCACCGTCGCCGGCCCGATCGAGGATCGGCAGGACAACACCACGCGCTTTCTCGTGCTGGGGCGCGAGCTGTTCACGCCGTCGGGGCACGATCGCACCTCGCTGCTCGTCTACATCCGCGACCAGCCCGGCGCGCTGTACCGCGTACTCGAGCCCTTCGCGCGCAACGGCCTCAGCATGACGCGCATCGAGTCCCGCCCCGGCCACGCTGCGCCCTGGCAGTACGCCTTCTTCATCGACATCGACGGGCATGCGCACGATGCCGGCATGGAGCGCGCGCTCGGCGAGCTGGGCGAGTTCGCGCAGGAGGTCCGCGTGCTCGGCTCGTATCCGGTGGCGATCGGATGAGCGGGCCGCGCGACGAAGCCGCTTACGCCGCACGCGCCACGCCGGGGATCCAGCGGCTGCATGCCTATGACCCGGGGCACGACGTGGTGGCACTGCGCGCCGCACATCCCTGGCTCGTCGAGCTCGGCTCGAACGAGAGTCCTTACGGGCCGTCCCCGCAGGCCCGTGCCGCGGTGCTCGACGCGCTCCACGGCATTCATCGCTATCCCGACCCGCGCGGCGCGGCGTTGAAGACCGCACTCGCGCATGCGCACGGGATCGACCCCGCCGCGATCCTCCTCGGTAATGGATCGCACGAATTGCTGATGCAGCTCGCGCAGATTTTCGCGGGGTCCGGCACCGAGGTCGCGTTTCCCCAATACGGCTTCGCGGTATTCGCCCTCGCCGCACAGGCCGCCGGGGCGACGATTCGCGTCGCCGCGGCACGGCCCGCGGACGACTCGATGCCGCACGGCCACGACCTCGCAACGCTCGCCGCAGCCATCGGCGCCGACACGCGGCTGGTCTACCTCGCCAATCCGAACAACCCGACGGGCACGTGGCTGGGTGCCAAGGCACTCGCCGCGTTCCTCGACGCCGTGCCCGACCACGTACTCGTCGTAGTCGACGAGGCCTATGCCGAAATGGCGCTGGCGCCCGATTACGCGAGCGTGCTGCCGCAGGTCGCCGCCCGCACGAACCTGGTCGTGACCCGCACCTTCAGCAAGGCGTATGCGCTCGCGGGCCTGCGTTGCGGCTATCTCGTCGCGCCGCCCGGGCTGGTCGCGGTGATGGAGCGGGTCCGCGAGAGCTTCAACGTCAATTCGATCGCACTTGCCGCCTGCGAGGCTGCGCTGGGCGACCGCGAGCACCTTGGGTGGACCGTCCAGCGCAACGCCGAGCAGCGCGCGTCGCTCGCGGCCGCGCTGGCTGCACGCGGGCTCGCCGTTTCGCCCTCCCAGACGAATTTCCTGCTGGTGCGGTTCGGTGCGGCGACGCGGGACATCGAGACCCGGCTCCTCCGACAGGGCGTGATCCTGCGGCCGATGGCAGGCTACGGGCTGGGTGAGTACAGCCGCGTCACGGTGGGCACCGCCGACGAGAACCGACGCCTGCTCCAGGCGCTCGACGAGGTCCTGCGATGAGCACATGGACGGCGAGTGCCGGGTCGCCCCTGCGCGGGCGCATCCGCGTCCCTGGCGACAAGTCGATCTCGCATCGCGCGGTGATGCTCGCGTCGATCGCCGATGGCACGAGCCGGATCACCGGCTTTCTCGAAGGCGAGGACACGCGCGCGACCGCGCGGGTCTTTTCGCGCCTCGGTGTCCGGATCGAGTCGCCCGCGGCGAGCGAACGCATCGTCCATGGCGTCGGCATGGACGGACTGCGGGCACCGGACCGTCCCCTCGACTGCGGCAACGCGGGCACCGGGATGCGCCTGCTCGCGGGGCTCCTGTCCGCGCAGGGTTTTCCGAGCGTGCTGGTCGGCGACGAGTCGCTGTCCCGCCGGCCCATGCGCCGCGTCACGGAGCCGCTCTCGCGGCTCGGCGCGTGCATCGAGACCGAGGACGGCGGACTGCCACCGCTGCGAATAGCACCGGTGCCCGCGCTGCGCGGTGCTCGTATCGAGACCGAAGTGGCGAGCGCGCAGGTGAAGTCGGCGCTGCTGCTCGCGGGGCTGTATGCGGCGGGCCGCACCACGGTCGTCGAGCCCACGCCGACGCGCGACTACACCGAGCGGATGCTGCGCGCGTTCGGTTACGACATCGAGTTTTCACCCGGGACCGCGAGCCTCGGGGGCGGCGGGCGGCTGCATGCGACGGATGTCGACGTGCCGGCCGACTTCTCGTCGGCCGCGTTCTTCCTCGTCGCCGCCAGCATCGTGCCGGGGTCGGACCTCGTCGTCGAAGCGGTCGGCATGAATCCGCGGCGGACGGGCCTGCTCGACGCGCTGCGCCTGATGGGCGCCGACATCGACGCGATCGCGCCGCGCGAGCAGGGCGGCGAGCCGGTCGCCGACCTGCGCGTGCGGTATGCGCCGCTTCGCGGCATCGAGGTCCCGACGCACCTGGTGCCGGACATGATCGACGAGTTCCCGGCGCTGTTCGCCGCCGCAGCCTGCGCGGACGGCGAAACCCGCGTGCGAGACGCCGCGGAGCTGCGGGTCAAGGAATCCGACCGGATCGCGACGATGGCCGCGGGGCTGCGTGCACTCGGTGCGGACGTCGAGGAGTTCGCCGATGGCGCGCGCATCCGCGGCGGCGCCCTGCATGCCGGCGCCGCGGGCAGCCACGGTGACCATCGCATCGCGATGGCGCTCGCGGTCGCGGCGCAGCGGGTCGAGCGCGGCGGGGTGCGGATCGACGATACGGCGAACGTCGCGACGTCGTTCCCGGGCTTCGTCGACCTCGCGCGCGGCGCGGGCTTCGGGATCGACGAGGCGCGCTGAGGCCTCAGGGCCTGAAATCGATCGGCACCATGACGGTGCCGACCGTCGGGTTTCCATCCTTCACCGCCGGCTCGAAGCGCCAACGCCGCACCGCCGCCGTCGCCGCGCGGTCGAGGTCGCGCGAGCCGCTGCTCTGCGCGACCTGCACCGACGTGGGCACGCCATCGGGCCCGATGTGCGCGACCACGAGCGTCGTGCCCCCTTCGCCGCGGACGAGCGAACGCGCCGGGTAATCCGGCGGCGGCGTGCGGCCGGGGACCGGCTTCGGATCGCGATCGCGAGCCACGGCAACGGGTTCCGGACGCTCGGGCTCGGGGCGTCGCTCGACGGGCGCCGGCGGCGGTGGCGGCGGTGCCTGGGCAACCGGCGCCTCGTCGACCGGCGGCGGTGGCAGCGGCTCGATGCCCGAGCCTTCGCCGGCCGGCAGCGGCGCCGGCAGCGGCGCGTAGGTCTCGTCGGATGCCGTGGGTGGCACCGTACCGGCGCGGAAGAAGCCGTCGTCGCGCGACTGCCGGATCACCACGAAGAACAGCACCAGCCCGATCGCGAAGGCGGGAACGAACCAGAGCCAGCCGCGTCGTCCCGGCGACCAAGCGGAGAGGTCGGGAAAGCGACGTCGCGGAGTGGGCTGGGGTGTCGGCGTGGCCATGGGGGTCCGTCGTGGGGCGTGCGGCGATGCTACCGACGCGCCGTTAAGCCGTCGGGAAGGGTGCGGGGCGCCGCGCAGCCGCCATAATGCCCGTCGCTCCCATCCTTCGCGATCGCCACGATGCTCGACAACGCCCAACTGCGCCAACGCCCCGCCGAAGTCGCCGAACGCCTGCGCGCGACGCGGGGCTACGTGCTCGACGTGGCAGCGCTGGAGTCGCTCGAGGCCGAGCGCAAGCAGATCCAGACGCGCACGCAGGAGCTGCAGAACCTGCGGAACACGCGCAGCAAGGCCATCGGGCAGGCGAAGGCGAAGGGCGAGGACACGGCCGCGCTGATGGCCGAGGTCGCGGGGATCGGCGACGAGCTGAAGTTGGGCGAGGCGCGGCTGGACGCGATCCGCAGCGAGCTCGAGGCAATCGCACTGGGCATTCCGAACGTGCCACACGAGTCGGTGCCGCAGGGGAACGACGAGTCGGGGAACGTCGAGCAGCATCGCTGGGGCACGCCGCGCACGCTCGATTTCGAGCCGAAGGACCACGTCGAGCTCGGCGCACGCAACGGCTGGCTCGACGGCGACACCGCCGCGAAGCTTTCGGGTGCGCGCTTCACCGTGCTGCGAGGCCCGCTCGCGCGGCTGCATCGTGCGCTGGCGCAGTTCATGCTCGACCTCCACACGGGGGAGCACGGCTACACCGAGGTGAACGTGCCGCTGCTCGTGAATGCCGACAGCATGCGGGGCACCGGCCAACTGCCGAAGTTCGAGGACGACCTGTTCGCCACGGCCGTCGGCGAGTCGAAGCGCTACCTGATCCCGACGTCCGAGGTGCCGCTGACGAACATCGTGCGCGACGAGATCGTGGAGGACCCGGCGCTGCCGCTGCGCATGACGGCGCACTCGATGTGCTTCCGCGCCGAGGCCGGCAGCCACGGCCGCGACACGCGCGGCATGATCCGCCAGCACCAGTTCGAGAAGGTCGAGCTGGTGAGCATCGCGAAGCCGGAGGAGAGCGACGCCGAGCACGAGCGCATGACGCGCTGCGCCGAGGTCGTGCTCGAGCGACTCGGCCTTCCGTATCGCCGCATGCTGCTGTGCACGGGCGACATGGGCTTTTCCGCGTCGAAGACGTTCGACCTCGAGGTCTGGCTGCCCTCGCAGGGCACCTACCGTGAGATCTCGTCGTGCTCCAACTGCGACGCCTTCCAGGCGCGCCGCATGCAGGCGCGCTGGCGCAATCCGCAGACGGGCAAGCCCGAGCCGGTGCATACGCTCAACGGCTCGGGCGTGGCCGTGGGCCGCGCCATGATCGCCGTCATGGAGAACTACCAGCAGGCCGATGGCAGCATCGTCGTGCCGGAAGTCCTGCGCCCTTACATGGGCGGGCTCGACGTCCTGCGCTGAGCAGCTGCATCCGCGCAATTGGAAGGCCCGTCGACATCGGCGAGCCTTTGCATTCCGGCATCAGGCCGCGAGGCGTTGGTTCTCGCAGCCCGAGATCGCGCGATCGATCGCTTCACGGCGATGTGCGGGCGACAGTGCGACACCGTCGGCGCGGACGAAATGGAGATCGGTGACCCCGAGGAAGCCGAATACCTGCCGCAGGTACGGCTCCACGAAATCGGTCGGCTCGCCCGCATGCAGGCCGCCGGCCGCGACGGCCACGATGATCGTCTTGCCGTGCACCAGGCCCTCGGGGCCGTCGGCGGTGTAGCGGAACGTGCGCCCGGCCACGCTGATGCGGTCGATCCACGCCTTCAGGCTGGACGGGATCGAAAAGTTGTACATCGGCGCACCGATAACGACGGTGTCGGCCGCGAGGAACTGGTCCAGGGTCACCGCCGAGCGCGCGGCCGCCTCGGCGTCCGCACCGCCGAGGATCCGGCCGTCGAGATGGGGGAGGGGATTCGCGTCCAGGTCGAGACGTTCGACCGTGGCGCCGGGCGCATCGGCCTGCAGGCCGGCAACGAGTGCGGCGGTGATTTCGCGGGTGGCGGAGTTCGCGCCCAGGGCGCTGGAGTCGATGTGAAGGAGGTTCATGGGATCGTCCTGTCGGTGGGATACCGGGCACGACAGAAGCTAGGGCGTTGCATCCGTGGAATTAACGTGGTCCAATGCCACTGTACGTTGCGTCCATGGAACTGTCGCCATGCATGACCTCAATGACCTCTATTACTTCGCCGCCGTCGTCGAGCATTCCGGCTTCGCCGCCGCCGAGCGCGCGCTGGGGATTCCCAAGTCGCGGCTGAGCCGTCGGATCTCGCAACTCGAGACCGATCTCGGCGTGCGGCTGCTGCAGCGATCCACGCGACGCTTCGCCGTCACGGACGTCGGGCAGAGTGTCTACCGCCACGCGCAGTCGATGCTCGAGGAGGCGAAGGCGGCGCGCGAGGTCGTCGACCGGCTCAGCGCCGAGCCGCGCGGCGTGATCCGCGTGAGCGTCCCGGTGGGCATCGCCCAGCAGCACATGCCGCGCCTCTTGCCGGAATTCCTCGCGCTGTATCCGCAGGTCCGCGTGCAGATGCACATCAGCAACCGGCGGGTGGACGTGATCAACGAAGGCTTCGACGTCGCGCTGCGCGTGCGCACGCGGCTCGACGACGACGGCAGCCTGGTGATGCGCAGCTTCGGCCAGATCCAGGAGCTGCTCGTCGCGAGCCCGCAGTACCTCAAGCGCATGGGCCGCCCGAAGACGCCGGACGAACTCGCCGAGCACGTCACCATGTCGATGAGCGAGGACGAGGCGCGCCAGCGGTGGGAGCTGCACGGCCCGAACGGCGAGGTACGCCGCATGGAACTCAAGCCGCGGATCATGGGCTTTGATTTCCCGATGCTGATGCAGCTGTCCAAGCAGGGCATCGGCATCACGCTGCTGCCCGAGACGATCTGCGCCGAAGCCGTGCGCAATGGCGAGCTCGAGGTCGTGCTGCCGGACTGGCGCCTTCCGCAGGGCATCTTCCACGCGGTCTTCGCCTCGCGCCGCGGCATGCTGCCCGCCGTGCGCGTCTTCATCGATTTCCTCGCCGAGCGCGCGCCGGCGCTGGTCGAGTCGGCGCGGCTGCAGTGCTCGGAGATCCACGGCCGGCCTTGCCCGGGCGATGCCGAGACGGCACCCCGTCGCGCGGAGGCGGTTCCGGCCTGACGCGTGCGAGAATGCGGCCGCGCGCGCCGCTGCGACGACCGGTCGATGGCGTCGGGCAGGGGCCCGGACGCGCGCGATGTACCCCGGAGAGATGGCCGAGTGGTTTAAGGCAGCGGTCTTGAAAACCGCCGAAGGGTCAAACCTTCCGTGGGTTCGAATCCCACTCTCTCCGCCAAGCTCCAGACGGGCCTTTCGGGGCCCGTCCTCGTTTCGGGGTGCGCGAGGCCGTCCAGGGCCGCGACGACGCGCTCGCCGAGCCCAGAGTTGAGTCCGGCGCCCCGCGTGGGCGCGAGACGTCCGCCGCTGCCGCACCCCGGTCGTGCGAGTCACGTGGGAAGCGTGCGGCGCTTTTAAACCTCCGGACGCCCCGCTGCATCAGAGGGGTATGCTCACCGCCGTGCTCGATGCCTCGCTCGTCTCCACCGCCGCGCTCGACGACGACCGCGACCTGGTGGCGTCGGCGTCTCGAGGCTCCGTGGGTGCCTTCGGGGCGCTCTACCGCCGGCACGCGGGACGGGTCCATGGCGTGATCACGCGCTTGGTCGGCGCGCACGGCGCGCGGGCCGAGGACCTCACGCAGGAGACCTTCGTCCGTGCTTGGCAGTCGCTCGCCGGCTTCCGGCAGGACGCCGCCTTCGGCACGTGGCTGCATCGGCTCGCGGTGAATACGGCGCTGATGGACCTGCGCAGCCGCCGCGTGCGCCGCCATGACGAGGGCGAGGGCGACGAGCTCGACATGGTCGGCGCGGCCGACTCGGCCGGCGGCTCGACGGCGCTGCGCCTCGACCTGGAGCGCGCGGTCGCGAGCCTGCCGCCCCGCGCGCGGGCCGTCCTGGTCCTTTACGACATCGAGGGCTGGAAGCACGAGGAGATCGCGGCCGAGCTCGACATGGCCGTCGGCAGTTCCAAGGCACAGCTGCACCGTGCGCGCCAGCTGCTGCGTGCACGACTGGGAGAGAACGCATGACGCACGAAACGACGCCGCCGGGCAGTGATGCACCGCTCCCCGAGGCATTGCGCTGGCAGCTCCGCACGATGCGGCAGGACGTGCAGCCGGCGAACGACCTCTGGCCGGGCATCGCGGCGCGCCTTGCGGAGCCGCAGGCACGCGCGGCCGCGCCGACGGCCCACTGGCGTCCCGCATTCGCGGTGGCCGCTACGGTGGTGCTCGCGGTTGCGTCGGTCGCGCTGCTTTCTTCGCGCTACCGCCCCGAGCCGCCGGATACGACTGCACTGCGCGCGGCGCAGACGCTCGAGGCCGAGTACCGCGACGCCTTCCGCAGCCTCGGCAGCGCACCGTCCACCGATCCGATCGCGCCCGCCGTCAGCGAGCTCGACCGCAGCGCGCGGCAGATCCGTCGCGCGCTCGATCGCGATCCCGATTCGCGACTGCTGCTCGAGCAGTTGCGCCGCACCTATGCCCTCCGCCTCGCGCTGTCGCAGCGCGCACTCGCGGGTTGACCAGGAGACCGCCATGAACACCCCCACCATCACCCTGCTCGCGACAGCGCTATTGCTCGCCGGCAATGCCGCGTCGGCGGCCACGCCGATCAACGAGTCGCGCCCGCTCGATGCGCGCGGCCGCGTCGAGGTCGAGAACGTCAAGGGCCGTATCGAAGTGCGCGCCTGGGACCGTGCCGAAGTCAGGATCGAAGGCTCGCTCGGCAAGGGCGTCGAACGCCTCGAGATCCAGGGCGACCGCGGCGTGCTGCGGATCAAGGTGAAGTATCCCTCGCGCAACGGCGTGATGGGTTTCGCGCTCGGCGACTCGCAGAGCGAGCCCACGGTGCTGCGACTGATGGTGCCGGTGCGCGCCGACCTCGACATCGCCGCCGTCTCCGCGGATGTCCTCGCCTGGGGCGTGGCGCCCGCGCGTCTGCAGATCGAGAACGTGAGCGGCAACACGACGGTTGCGGCTGCGCCGGACTCCGCTGAGATCAGCAGCGTGAGCGGTGACCTCGACCTCACGCTCAACCGCGCCAACGTCAACGTGGAAAGCGTCAGCGGCGACATCCGGCTGAGCGGGCGGCTCGGTGGCGAGATCGAGGTGGAGACCGTCTCCGGCGACCTCGACCTCAACGTGATCGGCACGCCGGTCGAACAGCTCCAGGGCACGAGCGTGTCGGGCGACATGCGACTGCGCACGGCCGTCGCGGCGCGCGCGCGCATGACGCTCGAATCGGTCAGCGGCGACATCGACCTGCGGCTGCCGTCGAACGTCTCCGCCGATGTGCGCGCGGAAAGCTTCAGCGGCAGCCTGCGCGCGCCGAACGCGACCGTCGAGCGCCCGCCCCACGGTCCGGGCGCCAACCTGCGCAAGCGCTACGGCAGCGGCGATGCGGACATCTCGATCGAGACCTTCTCCGGCGATGCGGAGCTGCGCTTCGACTGAGGCGCGGTTGCGCGGCCCGCCGGCCGCCAGTAACGTTTCCTCCGGGAAAACTCCGGGGGAAATGGATGTCCATCCGCGTATTCATCATCGACGACCATGCGCTGGTGCGCACCGGCATGCGCATGATCCTGTCGTCGCAGACCGATATCGAAGTGGTCGGCGACAGCGACAGCGGCGAGGCAGCACTGCCGCAGGTCCGCACGCTCAAGCCCGACGTGGTGCTGTGTGACCTGCACCTGCCCGGCGTGAGCGGGCTCGAGGTCACCGAGCGCATCGTGCGCGGCGACTTCGGCAGCCGCGTCATCATCGTCTCCGTGATGGAGGACGGCCCGCTTCCGAAACGCCTCATCGAGGCCGGCGCGGCCGGCTATGTCGGCAAGGGCGGTGACGCGAACGAGCTGCTGCGCGCGGTGCGCGACGTCGCACGCGGCAAGCGCTACCTCGCTTCTTCCGTTGCGCAGAACCTCGCATTGTCCGGCATCGGCGGCAGCGGCTCGCCGTTCGACGAATGCTCGCCGCGCGAGCTCGAGATCGCGCTGCTGCTGGTGCAGGGCCTGCGCCAGGAACAGATCGCGAAGCGGCTCAACCTGAGCCCGAAGACCGTGAACACGCACAAGAGCCGCATGTTCGAGAAGCTCGGGCTGGCGATCAGCGACACGGTCGGGCTGGCGCGGCTGGCCGCGCAGTACGGGCTGGTCGACCAGGCGTCGGCGATTCCGTAGGGATCGCCGGTGCGGTGGTCGACCCGACGGTCATCGCCACACGAAGTCATCCGCACGATCAAGAGCGCGTCCACGTGCGGCTCCGCGGCGCGCCCGGTACCAGTGCGGCCGACGTCCGCAACCGTAAGTACGGGCTAGCGCTCCGATGCTTTGCGCGGTTGTCGCCTCGGCTAATTGCCCGCGTGGACCGACTCGAAGCATCTGCCAAAGAAAAGGCCGGCGGGATGCCGGCCTTTTCCTCGTAGCGGTCGCACTGATTACGGGTTTCGAGGTGCTTCCTCACCAGAAGCGCCGACGACGGGCTCGCTTGCGCTCGCGTCCGGCTCGGCCGCGCGCGGCGGGAGGTCCAGCAGCTCCTGCGTCGTGTAGCGCGGCTCTTCGACCGGCGTGGTGACCGCCGTCGGACGATCCGGCGGGACCGCCGATGGGCGTTCCACATCGCTGTTCGCCGTCGAGGCGTCGACAGCCGCCGGCGCTACAGACGGGGCGCTATCCGAAACCACGCTTTCTGCCGGCATGGCCTGCGCCGCTGCCACGCTGGTCGGTACCTCCGGTGCTTGCGCGGCATCGTCCGTCGGCGCCGGATCGACCGCGATCGCGGCGGCGTGCACGGGCACCGCGGTGGGAGCCGTTACGGCCGATCCCGTCGGCACCGCCGATGTCGCGTCGCTCGCGGGCGACGCAGCCGCGACGGCGGCGTCGGCTTCCTGCACGGATTCCGCCACGCGGGTGGCGGGCGACGCGGCCGCGCCTTCATGCGCTTCGGCGGTGTCCGCAGGGGAGGCCGTCCGGACGAGCGACTCGGCCGCATCCGCTGCAGGGTGCGCCGTTTCGACCGTTACGGAGTTGGCGGCGGTCGAACTCGTCGGGGCTCCCGTCTGCACCGATGCGACCGGTGCAGGCTCGCTCGAATGCACAGCCGTCGGCGACGGCTTGGCGACGGGCGCGACCGGCGCTGCGGCCGCCGGAATGTCGTCGAATTCGAATTCCGGCTGTGTACGACCCGATGCCTGCGCACCGCTATCCTCGCTGTCTTCGCCATCGTCGCTTTCGGGGCCATCGAAGCCCTCGAGGCCGTCCAGGCCATCGATCGCCTCGGCGCCTTCGGCACCACCGCGGCGGCGGCGACGCCCGCCGCGACGCCCACGCCGACGGCGCGCGCCGTTCTCGCCCTTGCCGGCATCGGCGCTGTCGAGCTGCGCAAGCGCGGTCTCGGCGGCGTCGGTGGCGACGACGGGCGTGCCGATGGGCTCGACCGCGTCGATCCGCGGCTCGAGGGCGTCGATCGCGACCGGCGCGGTGAGGGCAGCGCTCTCGACCGCCTGCGTCGGCTCCGGGCGCGGCGGGGACGCCTGTGCCGGCTTCGCCGACTCGGTCACCGCGGGCTTCGGCTCGCGCGCCGCGGCTGCCGCGGCGGCGTCGCGTCGTTCCTGGCGGGAGGGACGCGGTTGCGCCGGTAATGGCTGCGCGACGGCCGACGGGGCACCGCCGTTCGCGGGCTGCGGGCCCTGGCGCGACTTGCCGCCGTTGCGACCCTGCGGCTGCGTACCCTTCGGTGGCTGCGGAGTGTTCCGGGCCTCGGGGGAGGGCGCCGCGCCACGATCACGGCGGGCATCGCGCGCATCACGATTCCCGCGACGCTCGCTGCGGTCACGGCCGTCGCGGCGCTCGCCCTGCGACTTGCCCGCTGACGTCGGTGCAGCCGGTGCGCTCGGCGCAGCCACCGGCGTCTGGCCGCGGAAGAAGCGCAGGATCCGCTCGACCACGCCGACCGAATGCGTCGGCGTGGCGATCGGCGCCGGGGCGGGGGCGGCAGCCACCGGGGCAGGGGCCTCCTCGCGCGGTTCGCGCAGTGGCGCAGGCTGGGCCGGCTTGACGTTCGTGACGGCCGCCGGCGGCGGGATGTTGAGATGGGCCTTGGTCAGCGCATGCGTCGCGAGCTTGCGCGGCGTATGGCGCTGGTAGCTCGGCTTGCTGGTCTCCTCGCCGAGCTCGTTCTCGCGGATCCGCGTGACCTCGAAGTGCGGCGTTTCGAGCTGGTCGTCGGCGACGATCACGATCGGCGCGTCGTGGCGCTGCTCGATCTCCGCGAGCGCGCGGCGCTTCTCGTTGAGGAGGTAGTTCGCGATTTCGGTCGGCGCCTGCACGAGCACCTGGCCCGTGTTGTCCTTCATCGCATGTTCTTCGGCGAGGCGCAGCACGGACAGCGACAGCGACTCCACGCTGCGCATGCGGCCGTGGCCCTCGCAGCGTGGGCACACGATCTGGCTCGACTCGCCCAGCGACGGGCGCAGTCGCTGCCGCGAGAGCTCGAGCAGGCCGAAGCGCGAGATGCGCCCGATCTGCACGCGCGCGCGGTCATGGCGCAGGGCGTTCGACAGCCGGTTCTCGACCTCGCGCTGGTGCTTGGTCGACGACATGTCGATGAAGTCGATGACCACGAGCCCGCCGAGATCGCGCAGGCGCATCTGGCGCGCGACTTCCTCGGCCGCCTCGAGGTTCGTGTTGAACGCCGTTTCTTCGATATCGCCGCCCTTCGTGGCGCGGGCCGAGTTGACGTCGATCGCGGTGAGCGCCTCGGTCTGGTCGATCACCAGCGCGCCGCCGGACGGCAGCTTCACCGTCCGCTCGTAGGCGTTCTCGATCTGCGACTCGATCTGGTAGCGATTGAAGAGGGGGACGTCGTCGGTGTAGTGCTTGAGCTTGCGCAGGTTGTGCGGCATGACCTGCTGCACGAAGTCGCGCGCCTCCTGATACATCTCCGGCGTGTCGACGAGGACCTCGCCGATGTCCGGGCGCATGTAGTCACGCAGGGCGCGGATGATCAGGCGCGATTCCTGGTAGATCAGGAAGGGCGCGGGCTTGGCGAGCGCGGCCTCGCAGATGGCGCGCCAGATCTGCAGCAGGTAGTCGAGGTCCCACTGCAGCTCTTCGGCGTCACGGCCGACGCCGGCGGTGCGGATGATCACCCCCATGTCGTCGGGGATGTTGAGCGAGTCCATCGCCTTCTTGAGCTCGGCCCGGTCGTCGCCCTCGATGCGGCGCGAGACGCCGCCCGCGGTCGGCGAGTTCGGCATCAGGACCATATAGCGGCCCGCGAGCGAGATGAAGGTCGTCAGGGCCGCGCCCTTGTTGCCGCGTTCCTCCTTGTCGACCTGGACGACGACTTCCTGGCCTTCCTTCAGCAGCTCCTTGAGCCCGGCCTTGTTCGGGTCGACGCCGGCCTGGAAGTAATCCCGCGAGATCTCCTTGAGCGGCAGGAAGCCGTGGCGCTCGCCGCCGTACTCCACGAAGGCGGCCTCGAGCGACGGCTCGAGGCGGGTGATGCGGCCCTTGTAGATGTTCGACTTCTTCTGTTCCTTCGCCGGCTGTTCGATGTCGATGTCGTACAGGGCCTGTCCATCGACGATCGCGACGCGCAGTTCTTCCGCCTGCGTCGCGTTGATGAGCATTCGCTTCATTGTTGGGCGTCCTCGCGCGCAACCGCGCGACGGCGCCGTGGCGTCCGCCTCTGGGCACGGGCCTCTGTCGCGCACCGCGCGGTCGAGGGCCCCACTTCCAGCGCTGCACACCACGGCGGGCCGCGGGAGCGCTTGTTCGTGAAACTTGTTGTGGAACCTTGGGGCCGGCGGCGGCCTCGGATGTCGTCGGCGCCGCGCGGGTCGGATGTCATCGCACGACGGCGTCACCCGTCGGGCGAGGTCCGGTCCTGCCTGAGCGCGCTGCTAACATGGCCGACCCCGCGGGTCGTGGTCAGGCGCGCACCGGAATCGCGGAAGGGGGCTTTCGGCCCGCGCCGCACCAGCCACCCGGCTGGGGATAAGCGGCGATCTTCCAGCGAAATCAAAACCTTATCTCGCGGCGCGAGTTTAACAGATAACGACTCCATGACCCAGCCAGCCGCTTCCGGCGCGCGTACCGTCCGTGTCCCCGACGACCGGGACGGCCAGCGCCTGGACAACTTCCTGCTGGGGCAGCTCAAGGGCGCCCCGCGCTCGCTGGTCTACAAGCTGGTCCGGTCCGGCCAGGTGCGTGTCAACGGCGGCCGCGCGAAGGCCGAGCGCAAGCTCGAGGCCGGCGACGAGGTGCGCATTCCCCCCGTACGGCTGCAGGAGGAGGGCGCCAAGGCGCCGCCGGCCAAGGGCCTGCTGGAGGCGCTCGACGCCGCGATCGTGTTCGAGGACGCGCGCCTGCTCGCGCTCAACAAGCCCTCCGGCGTCGCGAGCCATGGCGGAAGCGGGATCAGCTACGGCGCGATCGAGGCGCTGCGCGCGCTTCGGCCGGGGCAGCCGCTCGAACTGGTCCACCGGCTCGACCGCGATACCTCCGGGCTTCTCGTCGTCGCGAAGAAGCGCTCGGCGCTCACCGAGCTCCAGGCGCTGATGCGGGAGGAGGGCGGTATCGCCAAGCGCTACCTCGCGCTGCTCGTCGGGCGGATGCCCGATGGCACGATGTCCGTCGACGCGCCGCTGCACGTCGGCCTGCGCCAAGGTGGCGAGCGACACGTCCAGGTGAATGCGGCAGGCAAGCCCTCGCTGAGCCACATCCGCGTGCTCGAGCGCCGCGGCGGGCACTCGTACTGTGAGGTCCGGATCGAGACCGGTCGCACCCATCAGATCCGCGTCCACTCGTCGCACATCGGCCACGCCGTCGCGGGTGACGACAAGTACGGCGCCCCCGAGGTGAACCGGCGGCTTCGCGAGCAGGTGGGCCTCAAGCGACTGTTCCTGCACGCTTCGACGCTCGAGTTCGCGCTCGACGGCGGCCGTGCCCCGTACCTGCTCAACGCGCCGCTGGCACCCGAGCTCGTCGACGTGCTGGACCGGTTGCGCTGAACCCGCGCCGGCCGCCGCCGCAGACCGCGGTCTAGCCGACGGACTCGCCGAGGCGATCCACATGGGAAACTGACGACATGCATCGAGGACTCTTCATCACCGGCACCGATACCGGCGTCGGCAAGACCCGCGCGGCCTGCGCGCTCGCCCATGCACTCGCGTCCCGCGGGCTTCCGGTGCACGCGCGCAAGCCGGTCGAGTCGGGGTGT
The DNA here is from genome assembly GCF_054781815.1 of Lysobacter humi (ex Lee et al. 2017). Lineage (NCBI taxonomy): Bacteria > Pseudomonadati > Pseudomonadota > Gammaproteobacteria > Lysobacterales > Lysobacteraceae > Lysobacter > Lysobacter humi (ex Lee et al. 2017). Next base: position 693,356 of record NZ_BAAGTR010000009.1, read on the forward strand.
GCGGAGTCCGCGGATGGCCTCGTACCGGCCGACGCGGCGGCCCTTCGCGCGGCTGCAGGCGGCCAGGAACCCCTTGCCCGCGTCAATGCGATCCGCCTGCGTGCGCCGCTGTCGCCCGAGCGGGCCGCGGCACTGGAGGGGGTCCGTTACGACATCGAGGGCCTCGCCGGTGCGTGCACGGCCGGCGTCGGCGACCAGGGCCTGCTGCTGGTGGAAGGCGCCGGCGGCTTCTATTCGCCGATCGGGCCCGGCGCGCTCAATGCGGACCTCGCGACGCGGCTCGGCCTGCCGGTCCTGCTGGTCGCAGCCGATCGGCTGGGCGTCATCAATCACGTGCTGCTGACGATCGAGGCGATCCGGCAACGCGGTCTCGAGCTCGCGGGCGTCGTCCTCAGTGAGCCGCATTCGGCAGGCACCGACCCCGCCATGGACAACCGTGGCGAGCTCGAGCGCTGGACCGGCATCCAAGCGATCTCGCTTCCATACGGCGGAGCCGCGGGGCCGGACGCCTGGGCGAGTGAGTCGCACGCGTTCGGGAGCTGGATCGACGCACGGTTCGCCGCGTCCGCCACCGCGGCCTGACGTACGACGTCCCTGCGACCCTCTGGCAAGCGCGATCGCGCGGGGTTTGGGCGCCCCCCGTGGTACAGCGACACGGCTGCCGTCACCCTGCCGGCGAGCGCTATCCCGCTGGCTCGCGTCTCCATCTGGCCCCGGCGAAGCGCGACAATAGCCGCACCACCATCACCCCGAGCCGCCGTGTCCGTCCAGCAGATCACGATCACCCGTCCCGACGACTGGCACGTCCATCTGCGCGACGGCGCGATGCTGCGCGACGTGCTGCCCGACACGGCGCGGCAGATGGGCCGCGCGATCGTGATGCCGAACCTCGTGCCGCCCGTGTTAACGACGGCCGATGCCGCCGCCTATCGCGGCCGCATCCTCGATGCACTGCCGGACGGGCTGCGCTTCGAGCCGTTGATGACGCTGTACCTCACGGAAGGCACGTCGGCCGACGAGATCGCGCGCGCGCGAGAGAGCGGCTTTGTCCACGGCGTGAAGCTCTATCCGGCACATGCGACGACCAACTCGCATCACGGCGTAACCGACCTGCGGCGCTGCACGGCCGCACTCGACGCGATGCAGCGCGTCGGCATGCCGTTGCTCGTGCATGGCGAGGTCACCGATCCGGATATCGACGTCTTCGATCGCGAAGCGGTCTTCATCGAGCGCGTGCTCGCGCCGCTGGTGCGTGATTTTCCGGCACTGAGGATCGTGCTCGAGCACATCACGACGACCGCAGCGGCCGAGTTCGCGATGGCGGCGCCGGCGAACGTCGCGGCGACGATTACGGTCCACCACCTGCTGCTCAATCGTAATGCGATCTTCGCCGGTGGGCTGCGACCGCATCACTACTGCCTGCCCGTCCTGAAGCGCGAGATCCACCGCCAGGCGCTGGTGCGCGCGGCGACGTCGGGGTCGCCCAAGTTCTTCCTGGGCACCGACAGCGCGCCGCATCCGAAGCATGCGAAGGAGTCGGGCTGCGGCTGCGCGGGCATCTACACCGCGCATGCCGCGATCGAGCTCTATGCCGAAGCTTTTGCGGCGGCGGGGGCGATCGACCGGCTCGAGGGATTCGCGAGCCACCATGGCGCCGACTTCTACGGCCTGCCACGCAATACCGATCGCCTCACGCTGGCCGCCACGCCGATGACGGTGCCGGACACCCTGCAGGCGGGTGGCCACGAGCTCGTACCCTTCCGCGCCGGCGCGCAGGTCGGCTGGTCGATCGTCGAGCCCTGAAGCACGACCTCAGCCCACCTGTTCCTGCAGCGCGAAGCAGCGCTGCGGTTTCTCCAGGGGCGGCCGGAAGGTCATGGGCACGGCGATCATGATCGGGATCGGCGCGCCGCCGCGCGTGGCCGGCTTGAACTTCCAGGTGGCCACTGCGCGCTTCGCCGCGTCGTCCAGCTCCGGACGACCGCTGCCGCGTTGCACGCGGATGTCGCCGACGCTGCCGTCCGGGCGGATCGTGATGCGCAGGTCGACTTCGCCGCCGATGCCTTCGCAGGCGAGCGCCTCGGGGTAGTCGGGCGGCGGGGTTTCCACCGCTCGCGGCGGCTCCTGCCGGCCCACGGGTGCCGCAGGCGGCTTCGGCGCGCCGCCGCAGGCCGTCAGCACGAGCGCGGCAGCGAGCGGGAGGACGAGCCGATCAGCCCGCCAGTGCATCGGCTTTCGCGGCGCAGATGAAGTCGTTGTCGGAGAGACCGCCGACGTCGTGCGTCGAATACCGCACGACGCAACGGTCGTAGTGCACGCCGAGGTCGGGATGGTGATCCTGCTCATGGGCGATCCAGGCCAGTGCGTTGACGAACGCGATCGTGCGGTAATAGTCGGGGAAGCGGAACGTGCGCGTGATCGCCTGGCCGTCCTCCACGATCGACCAGCCCTGCAGCTGCGCGAGCAGTGCATCGGCGCGCTCGGGCGCGAGTCGGTGCTCGGCGCCGCGACGCGGCGTGCAGCGGGCGAGGGCGAGGTCGTTAGGCATGGCAGCTCCGTGGACGGGACATGAAGGGCACGTAACGGCCGCTTTACCGATGGCCGGTTACTGTGGGCGCCCTCCGAAGGCGGGTCGCTAGAATAGCCCGATGATCCAGATCTCCGAATCGGCGCAGGGCCACTTCCGCCGCCTCATCGAGCGCGAGGCCCTGCCGGGCCTCGGGGTGCGACTGAGCGCGATCCATCCGGGCACGCCGCGCGCCGATGTTCGGCTCGAGTTCGCCGAGCCCGCGGATCTCGCCGGCGACGAGTGGGCGATCGACTGCGACGGGTTCACGCTGTGGCTCGAGGCCGCCAGCGTGAGCTATCTCGACGGTGCGCAGATCGACTACGAGGTGCGCGGCACCGCGGGACAGCTGCAGATCCGTGCGCCGCGCATCAAGGGCGAAGTGCCGGGCGAGGGCGCGAGCCTCGTGGAGCGCGTGCGGTACGTCATCGACCACGAGGTCAATCCGCAGCTGGCGTCGCATCGCGGGCACGTCACGCTCGAAGAGGTGACCGCCGAGGGCGTGGTCTACCTGCGCTTCGGCGGCGGCTGCCACGGCTGCGGCATGGCGGACATGACGCTCAAGCAGGGCATCGAGCGCACGCTCATCGAAAAAGTGCCGGGCGTGACCGCGGTGCGCGACGCCACCGACCACGCGACGGGCGACGCGCCCTACATCCCGCGCGATACCGCGGCCTGACCGCCGCCGGACGGCCGTGAATTCCGCTGCCGCCATCATCGAAGCGATCAATGCACGGTCGAGCCCCCCGGCCCGCCTTCGCGAAGCCGCGCGTGCGAGCTGGGGACGTTGGCTGGAGCTGCTCGCGGAGCGCCCGGGACGTGTGACCGGCGCACCGGCGCAGGCGGTCGTGGATCACATCGCCGCACGTCCGCTCGCCGCGCCAGCGCCGCGCGCGCATGCGCTGACGCGCTGGCAGGCCTTCTCCACGCTCTGGCGCCAGCAATGGCATCCGGCATCGCACGACGAGCGCCGGTGGCGATGGACCGCCGGCGGCGTCTCGTTCGGCTGGCACGTCGCGCTCGTGATCCTGCTGCTGTGGATCGCCGCGGTCCAGTTGATCGAGCGCCCGCGTGCGTCGGATGACGATGCGGTGCAGGTCGAGTTCATCGGCGTCGGCACGCCGGCCGAGCCGGGCGGCGGTCCCGCACCGACGGCAGCGCCGACGCCACAGCAGGAGTCGCCTGCGGCCGCGGCGCGCGCGGCGCCGGCACCGCAGCAGGCGTCCGCGGCGCCGGCAGCCGCGGCGGCACCGGCGCAGACATCGGAGGCCACGATCGACCCCGTGCCTGCGGCGTCCGACGCTGCGCAGCCGCTCGTGGTCTCGCCGCCCGTGTCGGAAGAACCGGCGACCTTCGAGCTGCCGCCCACGCGCATGCCCGACGTCGCCGTCGCTCCGCGGACCGCAGACGCGCCGACCGTCGAGACGATCGATATCCCCGAGCGCCGCGAGATCACGGCACGTCCGGTCGCGCAGGTCGAGACGCGTGCCGAGCCCGTGCGGGCGACGGCTGCGACTGCGGTCGAGGCGCGCGAGATCCCCGAGCGGCCGGTGCTCGTGCCGCGCGCGGTCGCGATTCCTTCGCCGCGCGTCGACGCGCCGGCCGTCGCACGTCCCGCGGCCGCGGTCGCCGAGCGCGCGATCCCGGATCGGAGCCCGGCGCCCGTCGCAGCGGCATCGCAGCCGTCGAAGACGAGTGCCCCGACTTCGACGACGCCGGCGACAAGCCCGGCGACGCAGGCAGGGCCACGCAATGCGGCGCCGTCGCAGGGCGTCGGCGTCGGCCCGCGCCCGGTGCCGACGCCCGGCGCGTTCCCCACGGCGCGCCGCGCCGACGACTGGGGCGACTCGACGCGGAATCGTCCGGGCACCACGGGCCGTGGACTTTCGGGGAACGGAGACGCCTGGCCGCGCGTCGGCGATCCGCCGGGCTCGGCATCGGCCGGCTTGCCGCCCGGGATGGTGACCGACGAAATCCGCGACCTCGATCGCTCCGGCACCTGGCTCAAGCGCACCCCGAACGGCTACGAGCCGACGCGCTTCGATCGTTTCTGGCGCCCGAACGAGACGCTGCTGCAGGAATGGGTGCGCCGCGGCGTACGCGACATCGGCATTCCGGTTCCCGGCACCGGCAAGCGCATCGTCTGCAAGGTCTCGGTGCTCGCGCTGGGCGGCGCATGCAGCATCGTCGACCCGAACCTCAACGAGCAGCCCGCGACAGCGCGGCCGCCGCCGGACATCCCGTTCAAGCCGCACCTGCAGGAAGGCAGCGGCGCCACGGTCCCCGCAGGCCCGCCCGCGGGGACGCCTCCGGGCGGCTGATGCCCTGCGTCGCCGCCGCGACGCGGGTGTCGGCGCTGTGCAAGCGCATTCGTCGCGGGTCGAGGCGGTTCCGATCTGGCGTTGAAGCGCGGGTCCACGCCGGCCGCGGACCTGACGCACGTCTGCGCTAGGCACTTCACGCGCCAGACCGTCGCGCGCCGGCTCTCCCGAGGCGTGCGCGCAACTCACGGGACGTGCACCACAAACGCGGACGGCCCGCCGAAGCGGGCCGTCCCGGGGCGTCACGTTGCGCGGGTCAGTGCGTCGATGCGTCCAGATCGCGAACGCGCTGCGCGCGCGAACCGAAGTAGGCGGACAGGTCGGCGATCTGCTTGTCCGTGAGCTCCTTCGCCTGCGCCGCCATGAGCGGGTTCTGGCGACGGCCGTCGCGGTACATCTGCAGCGAGTAGGCGATGTAGTCCTGGTACTGCCCGGCGAGGATCGGGTACGCCGGGTCGATCGGCGCGGCGCCTTCGCGGCCGTGGCAGTCGACGCAGGCCTGGCCGGTGCCGGGCAGCTTCGAGGTCGCGAGCTTCTCGCCTGCGGCGATGGTGCCTTCCGGCAGCCCGGCGGAGGAATGCTCGGACACCGGATGACCGGCTTCTGCGGCCTCGTGGCCGGCGTCTTCACTCTTGCCGCCGCAACCGACGAGCAGGGCGATCGCAAGGCTGCCCAGCAGCCAACGGGTATGGGTCATGGTCGGGCTCACTTCTGGGACGCGAGGTAGGCGGCGATGTCGGCGATGTCCTGCTCGGTGAAGCTCTGCGCCTGGGCCTGCATGGTCGGGTGCTTGCGCGTGCCGTCGCGGTAACCGGTCAGCGCGGCGACGAGGTAGGCCTCGTTCTGGCCCGCGACGCGCGGCACGTGGTAGTTCGGATACGCATTGCGGTAGCCGGTGACGCCGTGGCAGCCCTTGCACGTGTAGACGAGCTGCTCGCCGCGCTTGGCATCGCCCTTCGAGGCGGCCGGAGCGGCGGCCGCGGGCGCGGCGGCCGGAGCCGCGGCGGGCGCCGGGGCGGGTTGCTGTGCCTGGGTCGCCGCGACGGCGAGCAGGGCGATGGAGAAGGCGGCGATCGTCAGCGGTCGCATGTTCAAGTCCGCGGGTCTCGGGCTGGCGGTAGGGAAGGCGACGCGGAACGCGTACGCACAAGCGGCCGAGTATAGCCCGCGGGCCGGTTTCCACGAAGCCGGAACCGCCGAAGCGACCGTGACTTTGGCACCCGTGACCTTCGGCGCATGGAGCCTGTGAAGGTGGGTGATATACCTATGTACAACACCGGCGTACCGCCGCGTATCGACCACTTTCCCCTCAGGGTTTCCGCCATGTCCTCCAGCTCCGACCGCCCGCGCATCGTCTCCGTGGCCCATGCCGCGCTGCTCCTGCCGTGCCTGTTCCTCGTCGCCTGCAAGGGCGGCCCGAAGGGCGATTCGGAGGCCGGTGCCGATGGCAAGAAGGCCCCCGAAGCGGTGCCGGTCGAGGTCGCGGTCGCGGGCAACCGCGCCATCGCCGCGAGCTACACCGGTACCGCGCCGCTCGAGCCGCGAAGCGAGGCCCAGGTCGTCGCGAAGACGTCGGGCGTCGCCCTCGCCGTATACGCCGAGGAAGGGCAGGTGGTCCGCGCGGGGCAGTCGCTCGTCCGCCTCGACGCGGCGCGCTCGGCACTCCAGGCCGCGCAGACCGCCGCGCAGATGCGCAAGCTCGAGGCAAGCTCCGCGCGTGCCCGCAAGCTCGCCGCCGAGAAGCTGATCAGCGCCCAGGACAACGACCAGCTGCGCTACGACCTCGAGAATGCACGCGCGGCAAACCGCCTCGCGAACCTCGAGCTGTCGTACGCGAACGTGGTCGCGCCGATCTCGGGTGTGGTCGCGCAGCGCTCGATCAAGACCGGGAACTTCGTGCAGATCAACACGCCGATCTTCCGCATCGTCGACACCTCGCGTCTGGAAGCCGTGCTCAACGTGCCGGAGCGCGAGATCGCGACGCTGCGCCCGGGCCTGCCGGTGCGCATGACGGTCGACGCGTTGCCGGGCCGCACCTTCGACGGCACGGTCGACCGCGTGGCGCCCGTCGTCGACTCGGCGAGCGGCACGTTCCGCGTCATTACGACCTTCACCGGCGGCGGCCTGCTGCAGCCCGGCATGTTCGGCCGCATCCGCATCGACTACGACAACCGCGCCGATGCGCTCGTCGTGCCCCGCAGCGCGCTCCTCGACGACGAGGCCGAGCCCGCGGTGTTCGCCGCGCGTGGCGGTAAGGTCAGCCGCGTGCCGGTCAAGCTGGGCTACATGGATGGCGAGTGGGCCGAGGTGCGCAGCGGCCTGAAGGCGGGCGACCAGGTCGTCGTGGCCGGCAAGTCCGCGCTGCGCGACGGCAGCACGGTCCAGGTCATCGGCAAGCCCGCGGTTCGCGCCGCCGCCACGACCGCGGCGACCGCCGCGGCCGCCACCGCGCGCTGACGGACGGGAGACGGCACATGGGTGCTCCGCACGATACCCACGCAGACGCCGCCCCGCCGGGCGGCTTCAACCTCGTCGAGTTCGCCACCCGCCGCCGGGTGACGATCGCGATGATGACGATCACGCTCGTGCTGTTCGGCCTGATCGCGCTCTTCGACCTCAAGGTCAACCTGCTGCCGGACCTGAGCTATCCGACGCTCACCGTCCGCACCGAATACACCGGTGCCGCCCCCGCCGAGATGGAGACGCTGGTCTCCGAGCCGGTCGAGGAAGCGGTCGGCGTCGTCAAGGGCCTGCGCAAGCTGCGCTCGGTCTCGCGCACCGGGCAGTCGGATGTCGTCCTCGAGTTCGCCTGGGGCACCGACATGGACCAGGCGAGCCTGGAGGTCCGCGACAAGATGGAGCTCGTGCAGCTCCCGCTCGAGGCGAAGAAGCCGGTCCTGCTGCGCTTCAATCCGTCGACCGAGCCGATCCTCCGCCTCGCGCTCACCAGCAAGGCCGATGCCGATGGCGCAGGCGCGCTCACGACGCTCCGGCGCTTCGCGGACGACGACCTCAAGAAGCGCCTGGAGCCCGTGGACGGCGTGGCCGCGGTGAAGGTCGGCGGTGGCCTCGAGGACGAGGTGCAGGTCGACATCGACCCTCGCAAGACCGCGCAGCTCGGCCTCTCGATCGATACCGTCATCGCGCGGCTGAAGGCGGAGAACGTCAACATCTCCGGCGGGCGCCTCGAGGAGGGCTCGCAGCGTTATCTCGTGCGCACCGTGAACCAGTTCGCCACGGTCGAGGAGATGCGCGAGATGCTCGTCACCACGCAGGCGGCGGGCGGCGGCGCGCAGCAGAGCGCGGCCGAGCAGATGGCGCGCGTTGCAGCCGCCACCGGCAATGCGGCGGCAATGGCCGCGGCGTCCTCGGTGCAGAGCGCGTCGTCCGGCAGCTCGAGCAGCCCCGCGGGCGGCATGCCCGTGCGCCTGCGCGACGTCGCCGACGTGCGCCAGGGCCACAAGGAGCGCGAGGCGATCATCCGCCTCGGCGGCCGCGAAGCCGTGGAACTCGCGATCTACAAGGAAGGCGATGCGAACACCGTCGCCACCGCCGATGCGATCGAGGCGCGCCTGAAGGAAATCCGCGAACAGCTGCCGAAGGACATCGAGCTCGCGACGATCGATGACCAGTCGCAGTTCATCCGCCACGCGATCGCCGACGTCAAGAAGGATGCCGTGATCGGCGGCATGCTGGCCGTGCTGATCATCTTCCTGTTCCTGCGCGACGGCTGGAGCACGTTCGTCATCTCGCTCTCGCTGCCGGTCTCGATCATCACCACGTTCTTCTTCATGGGCCAGTTCGGGCTGAGCCTCAACGTGATGTCGCTCGGCGGCCTCGCGCTCGCGACCGGCCTCGTTGTCGACGACTCGATCGTCGTGCTCGAGAGCATCGCCAAGGCGCGCGAGCGAGGGCTCGGGATCCTGGATGCGGCCATCCAGGGCACGCGCGAGGTGTCGATGGCGGTCGTCGCCTCCACGCTCACCACCATCGCCGTGTTCCTGCCGCTGGTCTTCGTCGAGGGCATCGCCGGCCAGCTGTTCCGTGACCAGGCGCTCACGGTCGCGATCGCGATCGCGATCTCGCTGGTCGTCTCGATGACGCTCATTCCGATGCTCAGCGCGCTGAAGGGCCGTGCGCCGCTCGGCTTTGCGGACGAGCCGACGCGTCCGCGCTGGGCGCCGGCGTCACGCGGCCTGAAGCCGGTCGCCGGTGCGCTGCATTACGGCGGCCGCGGCGTCGGCACATTGTTCTTCGGTATCGCGTGGGGCGTCGTCCGCGCCTGGCGTGGCCTGACCCGCGTGGTGGGGCCCGTGATGCGCCGCGCGAGCGACGTGGCCATGGCGCCGTACGGCTGGGCGGAGCGTCGCTACCTGAGCCTGCTGCCGGCCGCGATGGCGCGACCGGTGCTGGTACTCGGCTTCGCCGCTGCGGCCTTCGTCGCCACGCTCGCCGCGATCCCGCTGCTGGGCGCCGACCTGATCCCGCAGCTCGCGCAGGATCGCTTCGAGATGACGGTCAAGCTGCCGCCAGGCACGCCGCTCGCCCGCACCGATGCGCTGGTACGCGAGCTGCAGACGAAGCACGATCGCGATGCCGGCGTGCAGTCGCTGTACGGCGTCAGCGGCAGCGGCACGCGCCTAGATGCCAATCCGACCGAAAGCGGCGAGAACATCGGCAAGCTCACCGTCGTGATGGCAGGCGGCGGCAGCCGCGAAGTCGAGGCGGCGCAGACGGAGCGGCTCCGCGAGACGATGCGCGCGCACCCCGGCGCCCAGGTCGACTTCGCGCGTCCCGAACTCCTGAGCTTCTCGCCGCCGCTGGAGATCGAGCTGCGCGGTCGGGACCTGGCCGAGATCGAGCGCGCGGGCCAGCAGATGGCGTCGATGCTGCGCCGGAGCCCGCACTACGCGGACGTGAAGTCGACGGTGGAGCAGGGCTTTCCCGAGATCCAGATCCGCTTCGACCAGGAGCGCGCCGGCGCGCTCGGGCTGACCACCCGGCAGATCGCCGATGTCGTGGTGAAGAAGGTGCGCGGTGAAGTCGCCACGCGCTACAGCTTCCGCGACCGCAAGATCGACGTGCTGGTGCGCGCGAACGAGTCCGACCGGGCGTCGGTGGAGAGCATCCGCCGCATGGTGGTCAACCCGGGCGGCAGCCGGCCGGTCGAGCTCGGCGCGGTCGCAGACGTCGTCTCGACGATGGGCCCGAGCGAGATCCACCGCGCCGACCAGGTGCGCGTGGCGATCGTGTCTGCGAACCTGCGCGACGTCGACCTCGGCACCGCGATGCAGGAAGTGCGTGACATGGTCGAGCGCGAGCCGCTTGGCGCGGACATCGGCATGCACATCGGCGGGCAGGGCGAGGTACTCGACAGCTCGGTGCGCTCGCTGCTGTTCGCCTTCGGGCTCGCGGTCTTCCTCGTCTATCTCGTGATGGCCTCGCAGTTCGAGTCGCTTCTCCATCCGTTCGTCATCCTGTTCACCATCCCGCTGGCGCTCGTCGGCGCGGTGCTGGCGCTGCTGCTCACGCGCTCGCCGGTCTCGGTGGTCGTCTTCATCGGCCTGATCCTGCTGGTGGGCCTGGTGGTGAAGAACGCGATCATCCTGATCGACAAGGTGAACCAGCTGCGCGAGTCCGGCGTCGCGAAGCGCGAGGCCCTGGTCGAGGGTGCGCGCTCGCGCCTGCGACCCATCGTAATGACCACGCTCTGCACGCTGTTCGGCTTCCTCCCGTTGGCGACCGCGCCGCTGTTCGGCAGCCCGGGTGCGGAGGTGCGCTCGCCGATGGCGATCACGGTGATCGGCGGCCTGCTGGTCTCGACGCTGCTCACGCTCGTCGTCATCCCGGTCGTCTACGACCTGCTCGATCGCCGCTCGGATGCCTACTACCGCGAGCGCGGCCGCTGCGCCCGTCGCGAGCGCGCCGAGGCGAGCGATGCGATCGCGCACGACGGCGATGGCCTGGTGGGGGAGGGCAAGGCATGAGCGTCGCCGAGCTGAGCATCCGCCGCCCCGTCACGACGATCATGTTCTTCGTGACGATGGTGGTGATCGGGCTGATCGCCGCGGTGCGCCTCCCGCTGGAGGCGTTCCCGTCGGTCTCGTTTCCCGTCATCTTCATGCAGCTGCCGTACGAGGGATCGACACCGGAAGAGGTCGAGCGCACGGTGCTGCGCCCGGCGGAAGAGGCCCTGTCGACGCTCACGGGCGTCAAGAGCATGCAGGGCACGGCGCGCGCGAACGGCGCACAGCTGATGGTGATGTTCAGCGACTGGGAGCGGAACGTCGAGATCGCCGCGTCCGAGGCGCGCGAGCGCATGGACGCGATCCGCGACGAGCTGCCCGAGGAGCTCCAGCGCATCTTCATCGGCAATGCGGGGACCGACGACGAGCCGGTCCTCGCGATCCGCCTCGCCAGTGAGAGCGTGAACCTCGCACGGTCGTACGAGCTCATCGACCGCGAACTCAAGCGGCGCCTGGAGCGCATTCCGGGCGTCGCGCAGGTTCGCGTGTCGGGCGCCACGCCGAACGAGGTGGAGATCGCCATCGCCCCGGAGCGCCTCACCGCCCACGACATCAGCCTCAATGAGCTCACGCGACGGCTTCAGAGCGTCAACTTCTCGATCTCCGCAGGCCAGATCACCGATGGCGGCCAGCGCCTGCGCGTGCAGCCGGTCGGCGAGCTGCGCGAGCTCGACGAACTTCGCGAGCTGGTCATCGATACGAAGGGCCTGCGCCTCGGCGACATCGCCGAGATCCGCCTGAAGCCCGCACGCATCGACATGGGACGCCGGCTGGACGGCCACCCCGCCGTCGGCCTCGACATCTTCAAGGAACGCAGCGCGAACCTCGTCGAGGTCTCGCGCTCGACCCTCGCGGAGGTCGAGCGCATCAAGGCCGAGCCGTCCATGCGGGGCATCCAGGTCAAGATCATCGAGGACCAGGGCAAGAACGTCACCAACTCGCTGACCGAGCTGGCCGAGGCCGGCGCGATCGGCGTGCTGCTCTCGGTGATCGTGCTGTTCTTCTTCCTGCGCCACTGGCCATCGACGCTGATGGTCACGCTGGCGATTCCAATCTGCTTCATCATGACGCTCGGCTTCATGTACTTCGCCGGCGTCACGCTCAACATCCTGTCGATGATGGGCCTGCTGCTCGCCGTCGGCATGCTCGTCGACAACGCGGTCGTCGTGGTCGAGAGCATCTACCAGGAGCGCGAGAAGAATCCCGGGAACCCACGCCTCGCGTCGATCCTCGGCACGCGCCACGTCGCGATCGCGCTCTCGGCGGGCACGCTCTGCCATTGCATCGTCTTCGTGCCCAATCTGTTCGGCGAGCGCAATATCCTGGCGATCTACCTGTCGCAGATCGCGATCACGATCTCGGTCTCGCTGCTGGCGTCGTGGCTCGTGGCCGTGAGCCTCATCCCGATGATCTCTGCGCGACTGAAGACCCCGCCCGCGGTGAACCGCCAGACCGGCATCATCCACGCGATGCAGGTGCGCTACGGAGGTTTCCTGCGCTGGACGCTCGAGCACCGGGGCAAGAGCCTGCTCGGCATGCTGCTGATCATTGCCGTGAGCTGTGTTCCGCCGGTGCTCACCAAGTACAACATGTTCGGCGGCGAGGACGGCGGCGAGACCGAGGTCCGCTACCAGTGGAACGGCAGTTTCACCGTCGAGCAGATGTCGGATGAGGTGCAGCGCGTGGAAGCGTTCCTCGACGCGAACCGCAAGCGCTTCCACATCACGCAGATCTATTCCTACTTCAGCGAGCAGGGCTGGGCGGGCACGCGCGTCACCTTCGACGAGGACTACGAGGGCGACACCAAGCCGCTCGCCGACGCCATCAGCAAGGACCTGCCGAAGTCCGCCCGCGCCAAGCTTGTGGTCGGTGCCCAGGGCGACGGCGGTGGCGGCCCGCCGAAGAACGTGCAGCTCCGGCTGGTCGGCGACTCCACGCAGACGCTCAACGACATCGCTCGCGACGTGCTGCCGGTACTGGCGGCCCGCAAGGAGCTGCGCGACGTCCGCGTCAACACCGGCGATCGCGACAGCGAGCTGCAGGTGCGTGTCGACCGCGAGCGTGCGGCGGCGTTCGGCTTCAGCTCGGATCAGGTGGCGTCGTTCGTGGGACTCGCGCTGCGCGGGGCGAAGCTCAAGGACTTCCGCCGCGGCGATACCGAAGTGCCGGTCTGGGCGCGTTTCGCGGGCGCCGAGCAGTACGGCACCCAGGACCTGTCCTCCTTCACGGTACGTGCCCCGGACGGCCGCAGTGTGCCGCTGCTCGCGATGGTGGACGTTTCGGTGCGCCCGGCGTCGACGGAGATCCAGCGCATCAACCGCCAGACCACGCTCGTCATCGAGGCCGCGCCGGAAGGCAAGACGACGATCCCCGAAGCGCGCAAGGCGATCGAGGACGCGCTGGAACCTGTCGCGTTCCCCGCGGGCTACGGCTACACGTTCGAGTCGATCCAGTTCTTCGACGACAGCGCGATGGTCAAGCAGATGCTGTTCAACCTCGCGATCGCGCTGATCATGATCTACGTGATCATGGCGGCGGTGTTCGAGTCGCTGCTGTTCCCGTCGGCCATCATGTCGGGCGTGATCTTCTCGGTCTTCGGCGTGTTCTGGCTGTTCTGGCTCACCGGCACCGAGTTCAACATCATGGCCTTCATCGGCATCCTTGTGCTGATGGGCGTGGTGGTGAACAACGGCATCGTGATGATCGAGCACATTAACAACCTGCGCCGGCGTGGGATGTCGCGGACCGACGCACTGGTCGAAGGCAGCCGGGAGCGCCTGCGCCCGATCCTGATGACGATGGGCACGGCGATCCTGGCGATGATCCCGATCGCGCTCTCGACCGGTGGGAGCGACGGCGAGATCGCCTACTTCCCGATGGCGCGCGCGATCGCCGGCGGCTTGGCGTTCTCGACGCTGGTCAGCCTGCTGTTCCTGCCGACGATCTACGCGATGCTGGACGACCTGCGCACGTCGACTTCGAGGACCGTCCGGAGGGCTCGCGGGCTCGATGCGGGCCCGGCGACGGCCAGCGTGGCCGCGATCGCGGCGCCGTGAGCCAGAACGACAGGGGTCGCGAAGGCGGCCCCTGTCGGGTCATGGAACTAGGAGAGGCGCCCGACGATCCGGGCGATCGCGATCCATTCCCCGGCCACGGTGCCGAAGCACGTGAACAGGAACACCAGGAGCGTGCGTGACACGCGATTGCGGTACCAGCCCTTGAACGTGCGGACATCGTCGCGCAGTGCGATGAAGTCCGCGTAGGTCGGCTTGCGCAGGCGTGCTTCCACCAGTGCGCTGAAGACACCCGACGGAACGGTCGGGCGGAACGGCTTGAACGGCCCCACGAGCGCGCCCGCGATCACGCTGAGCGGATGCGCGCCCGCGAGGATCGCCCCGACGGCGGTGAGCGCAGCCGTGATCACGAGCCACTGCACGATCACGCCGCGCGCCATGTCGAGGCCGCCCTGGCGGAAGCCCCAGACTACGCCGCCGATCAGGAGCGCCGCGATCGCCATCGCGAACCACGGCACCTTGCGCCGCGCCGCGACGGCCTCGAGTTCGGCGCGCAGCGTCTCCGGCGCGTCCGCCTGCGCCTGCAGCTCGCGCGACAGGCCAGCGAGATGGCCGGCGCCCACCACCGCGAGGATCTCGCGCGCCTCGGGGTGGTCGGCAGCGGCCTTGCGCAGGCTGGCCGCCATGTAGCGGTCGCGTTCGGCGATCACCGTCTCGTACAGCTCCGGGCTGTGGCTCGCGAATTCGCTGAACGAGGCTTCGAGCATGTCGCCTTCCTTCAGCTTCTCGATCTCGTCCTCGGGCACGTCGTCGGAGCCGACGAGCGAGGCGACGAGGCCACCGCCCAGCTTGGCGCGCTTCCACCAGCCGAGGCGGCCGGCGGCTCGACGGAAGGTCAGGCCCACGTCGCGGTCGATCAGCTCGACGGGCAGATCGCGCGCGCGCGCGTCGAGCACGGCCTGCTTGAGCTCGGCACCGGGCTCGATGCCGAGCTGCTCCGCGAGACGGCGCTGATAGGCCGCGAGCGCGAGGTTCGCCGCGAACATCGCCGTACGACCGGTGCGGATGACCTCGACGAGGTCGAGGCGCGCCATCGCTTCCGGATCAGTGAGCGCCTGCAGCCGCCCCGCATCGAGTTCCACGGCGACCGTGTCGAAATGCCCGCCCGCGATCGCATCACGCACCGCATCGACGCTCGCGCGCGAGACGTGCGCGGTGCCGAGCAGCGTGTAGCGCACGCCGTCGCGCTCGACGACGGCATGCGGTTGCGAGGCGATCGCCGGAATCGGCACGGACGGCTCGGACATGTCGGGGGACATCCAAAAAATGAGGCGCCTCGGGGCGCCGTGGACGGCCAGCTTAGGCAGTCATCCGGGCGGCGGCAATCGAGGCGGCGTGGTGTCGCCGTCACCCAGCGCACGCTGCATCTGCACGTTCTCGAGCCAGCGCCCGTGCTTCCAGCCGATCCCCGGGAACCGCGCGGCGACGCGAAATCCGCGCCGCTCGTGCAGCGCGATCGACGCCGCGTTCGACGCATCGCCGATCACGGCGATCATCTGCCGGTAGCCGAGCACCGTGCATCGCTCGATCAGATCGTCCAGCAGCCGCCCGCCGACCCCGCGCGCCTGGGCGCCTGGCGCCACATAGACGCTGTCCTCGACCGTCCATCGATAGCCTTCGCGGGCACGGAACCGGCTCGCATACGCGTAGCCCACCACGCGCCCGTCGCCACAGGCCACGCGATGCGGAAGTCCCGCCTCGCAGACACCTCGCCATCGCGCCGCCATCGCCGTCACGTCCGGTGGCGCCCATTCGTAGCTCGCCGTGCCTTCGCGCACCTCGTGGGCATAGATCGCGGTGATCGCCGCGATGTCGTACTCGCACGTGTCGCGAAGCTTCGGCAACACCGACTCAGTCGCGATAGCGCTTGAGCAGGTCGCCGTAGGCATCGATCCGACGATCCCGCAGGAACGGCCAGATGCGGCGGACGTCCTCGCTGCGGCGCAGGTCGACCTCGGCGAGCAGCAGCTCCGGCTCCGCGGTCCCCGCCTCGGCGAGGATCTCGCCCTGCGGTCCGAGCACGTGGCTCGAGCCCCAGAAGTCGATGCCGGAGCGGCCGATCGGCGAGGCCTCGTGACCGACGCGGTTGCAGGACAGCACCGGAAGCCCGTTTGCCACGGCGTGACCGCGATGGCTGAGGATCCACGCGCCGCGCTGGCGATCCTTCTCGTCCTGCGCGTCGTCCGGGTCCCAGCCGATCGCCGTGGGGTAGAGCAGCAGGTCGGCGCCGGCGAGCGCCATCAGCCGCGCGCCTTCCGGATACCACTGGTCCCAGCAGACCATCACGCCGAGCCGGCCGACCGAGGTGTCGATCGGGTGGAATCCCGTATCGCCCGGCGTGAAGTAGAACTTCTCGTTGAAGCCCGGGTCGTCGGGGATATGCATCTTGCGGTATTTGCCCGCGATGCTGCCGTCCTTCTCTAGGACGACGGCCGTGTTGTGGTACAGCCCGGCGCCGCGCCGCTCGAAAAGCGAGCTCACGATCACGACGCCGTGCTGCTTCGCGAGCGCCGACAGCCGCTCCGTACTCGGCCCCGGGATCGACTCCGCGCCCTCGAACTCCGTCACGCACTGGTGCTGACAGAAATAAGCGCCGTTATGCAGCTCCTGCAGCAGCACGAGCTTCGCGCCGCTGCGTGCGGCTTCGCCGATGCGCTGCTCGATAAGCGCGAGGTTGCCTTCGACGGAGCCCTGGTTACGCTCCTGCACGAGCGCGACGGGCAGTACTTTCGACTTCGACATCAGACGACTCCTTCTGGCAGCTGCATCGTGATGCAGTGCAGGCTGCCGTTCTGCCAGATCAGCGGGCGGCAGGGGACGACCACGATCTCGCGGTCCGGAAACGCCGACTGCATGACGCTGCGCGCTCGCTCGTCGGCCTCGTCGCCGTAACCCGGCATCAGCACCGCGCCGTTGACGATCAGGAAGTTCGCGTAGCTCGCCGCGAGCCGTCGCCCGTCGTCGAGGATCGGACGTGCCCACGGCAGCTCGAACAGCCGATAGGGCGCACCGTCGGCCGTTCGTAGACCCGCGAGCTCGTCGCCCATCGCGCGCAGGTGCGGGTAGTGCGAATCCGTGGGATCGTCGCAGCCTTGATAGACGATGGAATCGCGCGAGGCGAAGCGGGCGAGGGTGTCGACGTGCGCGTCGGTGTCGTCGCCCTCCAGATAACCGTGTTCCAGCCACAGCACCCGGTCCTGCGCGAGCCACTCGGCGAGCTTCGCCGACAGCTCCTCGCGCGAGGCCTGCGGATGGCGCTGGTTGAGGCATTGCCACGTGGTCAGCAGGGTGCCCGCGCCGTCGGTGTCGATCGCGCCGCCCTCCAGTGCGAACTGCACGGGCGCGCGCTCAGCGTCGCGGAAGAGCCCCTCACCCTCGAGACGCTCAACGAGTGCGTCGTCCAGGCTCGCCTCGAACTTGCCGCCCCAGCCGGTGAAGCGGAAATCGAGCAGGCGAAAGCCCGTGCCGGTACGCAGCGTGATCGGCCCCGAGTCGCGGAGCCAGGTGTCGTCGTAGGGTGCACGCACGAAGCGCACGCGCTCGAGTGCGATGCCCGCGTCGGCCAGCAGCGCACGCGCATGCGCCTCGAGGGTCTCGTCGGCGACGCAGACGATCGCCGGCTCGAAGCGCGTGATCGCGGCGACCAGTGCGACGTAGGTGCCTTCGACTGCGGCGAGCCGCTCGGCCCAATCGGTACCGTCGTGCGGCCAGGCGATGAGGACGGCGGACTGCGGCTCCCACTCGGCGGGGAGCCGGGTATTCGATACGGCCATCGGGTTTCCTGTCAGCGGACCGGCTTCGGACCGACCTCGTCCGGCGCGGCATTGGCGACCGCGTCGATCACACGGCTGCGCTCGAAATAGACGGTGAAGGCGGGGTAGACCCACCGGTGGATGCTCGGCCACTGCCGCTTCTGGCCGCCGGCGGGCTCGAGCCGGCTGGTCGGCGCGCCGAAGCGCGACTGCACGTCGCCCATGCTCATGCCACGCGTGGGCAGCGGTGCCGGCTCCTGGCCGACGCGCTCGATCAGGAGCGTCTCTGCCGTGGCGGGGGTGGCGACCAGCAGGGCGAGGACGGCGGCGAACAATGTGCTGCGCGACATGTCGGGCTCCAGCGACGGGAAAGGGGCGATTGTATGCACGCGACCACGGGACGCGGCCACGACGCGCGGCCCGGAAACGCGAAAGCCGCCTCGCGGCGGCTTTCGTGACGAACCGGCGGACCGGGCGCGATCAGCGCTGGCGGGCCTTGAAGCGCGGGTTCGACTTGCAGATCACGAAGACCTTGCCACGGCGGCGGACGACCTTGCAGTCACGGTGACGGGCCTTCGCCGACTTCAGGGAGGACAGGACCTTCATGAGAGAGACCTCAGCAAAAGAGAATACGGGCGAACGAAGCCGCGCATTATAGCGGACTAAGTTTTTGAAAAACAATGCGTTGAGTCGCAGGCGGCCGCGGGTGGCGGACAAGGCTCATGCCGCCCCCCCGGGAATCGTTTCCGCGGCCCGCGGTCATCGACCGTTGCGGGTCGCCGACCGGCCTTGCGTCCCATCGTCTGAGGCAAAGCCGGGGAGGGGCGACCGGCACCTGCCCGACTCGGGCACTTCGTGCCCACGACGCGCCCGGCGCCGGGCGCCCGGCGGCATTTCCGCTCGAGCGTCGACCGGTCATGGGCATTTCGCTGCCGACCGTAGAGAATGCGCGGATGGATCCCAGCGCCCCCGTCCTCACGATCGACGGCCCTTCCGGCTCCGGAAAGGGCACCATCAGCCGCCTTGTCGCCCAACGACTGGGCTGGCACTACCTCGATTCCGGCGCCCTGTACCGCGCCGTGGGCGTGTCCGCCGGCTGGGCCGACCTCGACCTCAGCGATCCCGGGGCACTGGTGCGCTGCTGCTTCGACAGCCGCATCGACTTCGTCGAGGTCCCCGGCGAGGAGCTCAGGATCCTGGTCAACGGCCGTGATGCCACCGACGAGATCCGCACCGAGACGGCCGGTGCGGCCGCCTCCGCGATCGCGGCGATCCCGGAAGTGCGCACCGCGCTCAAGGAGAGGCAGCGCGCGTTCCGGCAGGCGCCGGGCCTCGTGGCCGACGGACGCGACATGGGCACGGTGATCTTCCCCGACGCCGCGACCAAGGTCTTCCTGACAGCGAGCGCCGAGGAGCGGGCCGAGCGGCGGTATAAGCAGTTGAAGGAAAAGGGAGTTTCCGTTAACTTGGGCGATCTGCTGCGGGAGATTCTCGCCCGCGACGCCCGCGATGCCTCCCGCGCGGTGGCGCCCTTGAAGCCGGCTCTCGACGCCGTCTGCATCGACACCACCGGCACCGGCATCGAGGCGGTGGTCGAACGCGTGCTGTCCCTGGTCCAGCGGTAACCGCGCGCGGTTCCGCGCGGAATCGCTTCCGAACCAGAGCCTGTGAACGTCCGGCCGGCAGAACCGGCCCGTCGCCGCGCGCGACGGATTTCCAACAGCACGGTGCGCATTCCGCGCACCACTCAACGGGTGGGCCGTTCGACGGCGTTCGATCCTGAGGGACGGCGCGTGCACGGCCTGTGTGTCCAATAGAGCAATTTTCCAATGACCGAATCATTTGCCGAACTGTTTGAACAGAGCGAAGCCAAACTGGCCAAGCTGAAGCCGGGCTCGATCGTCACCGGTGTCGTCGTGGAAGTGCGCGGCGACGTCGTGGTGATCAACGCCGGCCTCAAGTCCGAGGGCATCGTGCCCATCGAACAGTTCCGGAACGATGCCGGCGAGATCGACGTGGGCGTGGGCGACGAGGTCAAGGTCGCCCTCGACTCGATCGAGAACGGCTTCGGCGAAACCGTCCTGTCGCGCGAGAAGGCCAAGCGCGCCATGGTGTGGGACGAGCTCGAGGAAGCCCTCGAGAAGAACGAGACCATCACCGGCCGCATCAGCGGCAAGGTCAAGGGCGGCTTCACCGTCGACATCAAGGACGTCCGCGGCTTCCTGCCCGGCTCGCTCGTCGACGTGCGCCCGGTGCGCGATTCGAGCTACCTCGAGGGCAAGGAACTCGAGTTCAAGCTCATCAAGCTCGACCGCAAGCGCAACAACATCGTCGTCTCGCGTCGCGCGGTCGTCGAGAGCGAGCACTCGGAAGAGCGCGAGCAGCTGCTCGAGAAGCTGGTCGAGGGCGCGGTGCTCAAGGGTGTCGTCAAGAACCTCACCGATTACGGCGCGTTCGTGGACCTCGGCGGCATCGACGGCCTGCTGCACATCACCGACATGGCGTGGAAGCGCGTGCGCCATCCGTCGGAAGTGGTGGAAGTCGGCCAGGAGCTCGACGTCCGCGTGCTCAAGTACGACCGCGAGCGCAACCGCGTCTCGCTCGGCCTGAAGCAGCTCGGCGAGGATCCGTGGGACAACATCGCCCGTCGCTACCCGGCCAACAGCCGCGTGTTCGGCAAGGTCTCGAACGTCACCGATTACGGCGCGTTCGTCGAGATCGAGCCGGGCGTCGAGGGCCTGGTGCACGTCTCCGAGATGGACTGGACCAACAAGAACGTCAACCCGTCGAAGATCGTGCAGGTCGGTGACGAGTGCGAAGTGATGGTGCTGGACGTCGATGAAGACCGTCGCCGCATCTCGCTCGGCATGAAGCAGGTCACGTCGAACCCGTGGGAGACCTTCGCGGCCATCCACAAGAAGGGCGACAAGGTCGAGGGCCAGGTCAAGTCGATCACCGACTTCGGCATCTTCATCGGCCTGGACGGTGGCATCGACGGCCTCGTGCACCTGTCCGACATCTCGTGGAACACCACGGGCGAGGACGTGGTCCGCAACTACAAGAAGGGCGACACGGTGGAAGCCGTCGTCCTCGCGGTGGACCCGGAGCGCGAGCGCATTTCGCTCGGCATCAAGCAGATGGAGCAGGACCCGATGGGTTCGTTCGTCGCCACCAACTCGCGCGGCTCGATCGTGCGCGGCACGGTGACGAACGTCGACGCGAAGGGTGCGACCGTCGAGCTGTCCGATGGCGTCGAGGGCTACATCCAGGCCCGCGACATCGCCCGCGAGCGCGTCGACGATGCGACGACCAAGCTCAAGGTCGGCGACCAGATCGAGGCCAAGATCATCGGCAACGACCGCAAGTCGCGCCAGATGCAACTGTCGATCAAGGCGAAGGACTACGCGGAAGAGAGCGAGGCGGTGGCGGACTACAACCGTCAGTCGTCGGAAGCGGCCAGCGGCAACATGAGCCTCGGCGCGCTGCTCCGCGAGCAGCTGGGCAAGAAGGGCGAGTAATCGCCCTGCGGTAAACCGGGACGGCCCGGCCCTGTCGGGCCGTCCTCTTTTGTGCGGGGACCGCGATTCGCGCCCCGGAAGAATTCCCCGAACCCGGTGTCCGACCCCGCGTCCATGACCAAGTCCGAGCTCATCGAGATCCTCGTCCAGCGACAGGCCCATCTGAAGGCCGAAGATGTCGATCTGGCGGTGAAATCGCTGCTCGACATGATGAGCGGGTCGCTCTCGGGCGGCGAGCGGATCGAGATCCGCGGCTTCGGCAGTTTCTGCCTGCATTACCGTCCGCCGCGCGTGGGCCGCAATCCCAAGACGGGCGAGGCGGTGTCGCTACGCGGCAAGCACGTCCCGCACTTCAAGCCGGGCAAGGAGCTGCGCGAGCGCGTGAGCGGCGTGCAGCCTCTCGACGACGACGCCTGAGCCGCGCGGCCGCCCGGCCTTGCGTACGTCCGCGGGGTGCGTGAACCTCGCCATGATCACGACGGAGCATCGCGATGGCGTTCATCAGCGAATGGCTGTGGTTCTTCCTGTTGGTGCCGCTTGCGCTGGTCGCTGGCTGGGTCGTCGGCCGCCGTGGCGGCAAGCTGCATAGCGAGACCCAGGTCAGCCGCCTGTCCACGACGTACTTCCGCGGCCTGAACTACCTGCTCAACGAACAGCCCGACAAGGCGATTGAACTGTTCCTGCATATCGCCGAGCTCGACAAGGAGACCTTCGAGACCCAGGTGGCGCTCGGGCATCTGTTCCGCCGGCGCGGCGAGGTGGATCGTGCGATCCGCCTGCATCAGGCGCTCGTCCAGCGCGCGGGCCTGAGCGACCAGCAGAAGGTCCAGGCGCTGCTCGCGCTCGGCGAGGACTACATGAAGTCCGGCCTGCTCGACCGCGCCGAGACCGTCTTCAGCGAGCTCGTCGCACTGGATCTCTCGCCGCTCGCGTTGCGCCAGCTGATCTCCATCTACCAGGCCGAGCGCGACTGGGCGAAGGCGATCGAGAATGCACGCGCCTACGAGAAGGCGACGGGCGAGCCGATGGGCCGGCTGATCGCGCACTTCGAATGCGAGCTCGGCGAGCGCCATCGTGCCGCCGGCGAGGTCGAGGCCGCGCGCGGCACGGTCGCGCGCGCGTACGAGGCGGACGCCAATTCCGTGCGCGCGGGCATGCTGGAAGGGCGCATCGAACTCGATGCGGGGAACCGTTCCGCGGCGATCCGCTCGTTCGAGCGCGTCGCCCGCAGCGATCCCGACTATCTCCCCGAAGTTCTGCCGGCGCTGCTCGAATGCTACGAGGCGGTCGGCGATGTTCCTGGCGCGCGCGCGTTCCTGGCGGAGATGTGCGAGCACTACCGCGGCATCGCGCCCGTGCTGGCGCTGACGCGAATCCTGGAAAAGGAGGAGGGCGTCGCCGCTGCGCGCGCCTATCTCGCGAAGGAGCTGAAGAATCGCCCGTCGGTGCGGGGCGAGGCCGCGCTGATCGATCTCACGTTGGCGGAAGAGGCCGATCCGGTGTCCACGCTGCTCGACCTCAAGCACATCACCGATCAGCTGCTCGTGCGCAATCCGAGCTACCGGTGCACGCGCTGCGGTTTCGGCGCGCGCAGCCATCATTGGCAGTGCCCGAGCTGCAAGGAGTGGGGCGCCGTGAAGCCCCTGCTCAACTACGCGGTCGTCTGATGCTCGAACATGCAGCGGCCGTCGCCGTGATCACCGCGGTCGGCACTTGGCTCGCACGCCAATATGCGTTGCGCCGTGCGCTCATCGACGAGCCGGGCGAACGGCGCAGCCACGCGCAGGCCACGCCACGCGGCGGCGGTATCGGCCCGGTGGTCGCGCTGCTGCTCGCATTGCTCCTTGGCGCGCAGTTCCCGCTTTCGTTTGCGATTCCGGCCGCGCTGGGCCTCGTGCTGGTCGCCAGCATCGGCTGGTGGGACGATCACCGACCGCTGTCGGCGTCGCTCCGCTTGCTCGTCCATGTCGTCGCCGGCGTGCTGCTCGCGGTCGCCCTCGACCTGTGGCGGGAGCTCCCGGTGGCGGCAGTCGCGGTCGTGTTGGGGACGGCAGCGCTCGTGAACATCTGGAATTTCATGGATGGCATCAACGGCATCGCGACCTTGCAGGCCGCGGCCGTGGGCGCGACAGCACTGGTGCTAATCGGTAGCGGGACCGGCACCTACGCCGGCCTCATCGTGGCCGCGTGCCTGGCGTTCCTTCCGTTCAACTTTCCCCGCGCCCGCATCTTCCTCGGCGACGTGGGTAGCGGGGCACTCGGTTACCTGATGGCTCTTGTCGCGGCGCCACGGGCCGTAAACGACGCGACTCCGCTCTTGCTGTTCTTCCCGATGGCGCCGTTCGCCGTCGACGCCGGACTGACGCTGCTGCGCCGCATGGTGCGTGGCGAGCGCTGGTGGACGCCGCATACGCAGCATCTCTACCAGGTCGCCGCACGTCGGCTCGCCCATGCACCGGTGACGCTCGCGTACACCGGCGTGGCGGCCGCGGGCGGCCTCATCGCCTGGCGACTGCGAGCGGCAGGCATGCCGGTTACCATGGCGTCGCTCGCCGTGTGGTATACGGCCTGCGCATTGGCATGGGCGGTTCTGCAGTACGTCGCCGCTGGACGCGGCGCCCCAACGGAGAAGGATCGATGACTCGCTGGACAGGCCGCTGGCAGGCGCGCGTACCGCGCATGGCCGTGGTCGCACATGACCTCGCGATGGTGTGGCTCGTCTGGTACGGGCTGCACTACACGCGCTATTCCATCGAGTCCAATGCGCCCGCGATACCGCTCTGGTCGACGGAGTCCGCGCTGGTCGTCGTCGTGCAGGCACTGGTGTTCTGGCAGGTCGGCCTGTACCGCGGCCTTTGGCGGTTCGCGAGCGTGCCGGATCTCTGGAACATCCTGAAAGCCGCCATCGGCGGTGTCCTCGGGATCATGCTGGGGCTGTTCCTGTACAACCGCATGGAGACCGTGCCCCGCGCGGTGCTCGTGCTCTATCCGATCGTGCTGGCCGCGATGCTCGGGGCCCCGCGACTCGTCTATCGCGCCTGGAAGGACGCGCAGTCCGACGACCGGCGCAAGTCGTCCACGCGCGTGCTGATCCTCGGCGCGGGGCAGGCCGGCGAGGCGCTCGTCCGCGACCTGCGCCGCTTCGGCACCTATCAGCCCGTCGGTTTCCTCGACGACGCCGCGCGCCTGCGCGGATCGAAGATGCACGGCATTCCGGTGCTGGGGCGCGTCGAATCGCTGCCGGAGATCGCGCGCGAGACCGCCGCGCAACTCGTGGTCATCGCGATGCCGTCCGCCGACGCGACGTCGCTGCAGCGGGTGGTCGGGATCTGCGAGCAGAGCGGCCTGCCGTTCCGGATGGTGCCGAGGCTGCAGGACGTCCTCGAAGGGCGTTCCATGCCGGGCGAGCTCAAGGAAGTCGCGATCGAGGACCTGCTCGGGCGCAAGCCGGTGCTACCGGACTGGAAGGCGATCCGCTCGTGGCTGGGCGGCCGCTCCGTACTCGTGACCGGCGCCGGCGGCTCGATCGGCGCGGAGCTCTGCCGCCAGTGCGCGCGACATGGCGCGCGGAGCATCGCGCTCCTCGAAATCGACGAACTCGCCCTGATGACGACGGAGAGTGCGCTTCGTCGCGATTTCCCGGACATCGAATTGATTCCCGTGCTCGGCGACTGCGGCGACGCCGCGGTGATCCGCCACGCGCTCACGCGGGCACAGCCCGAGGCCGTATTCCACGCAGCGGCCTACAAGCAGGTCCCGGTGCTCGAGGCGCAGCTGCGCGAGGCCGTGCGGAACAACGTGCTCGCGACGGAAGCCGTGGGCCGTGCCTGCCGCGAGGCCGGCGTCGGCACCTTCGTGCTGATCTCCACCGACAAGGCGGTCGATCCCGCGAACGTACTCGGCGCGACCAAGCGCATGGCCGAGATGACGTGCCAGGCCCTCGCCGATCGCGCGACGCGCTTCGTCACGGTCCGCTTCGGCAACGTGCTCGACTCCGCAGGCAGCGTGGTGCCGCTGTTCCGCGAGCAGATCCGCGCGGGCGGGCCGGTAACGGTCACCCATCCCGACGTCACGCGCTTCTTCATGACGATCCCGGAGGCCTGCCAGCTGATCCTGCAGGCGTCGGCGATCGGGACGCACGAAGCGCTCTACACGCTCGACATGGGCGAGCCCGTGCCGATCCGTCTGCTCGCCGAGCAGATGGTCCGCCTCGCGGGCAAGCAGCCGGGACGCGACATCGCGATCGTCTACACCGGCCTGCGCCCAGGCGAGAAGCTGCACGAGACGCTGTTCCACGCGGACGAGCGCTACCGGCCGACCCAGCATCCGAAGATCCTGCAGGCCGACGCCCGCAAGGTGGTCGCCGCCGAGGTGGAAGAGGCGCTCTCGAGCATGCGCGAGGCGACGGCACGCTACGATCTCGAGGCACTGTCGACACTCTTGCGCACGGCAGTGCCCGAGTTCCATCCCGCAGGCGCGGCGGCGTCGTCGAGCACAGCCACCGTCGTCGCATTTCCTGCACGGCAGTCCCGGAAAATCTGAGCATCTCCTGAATTCCCTGGACTTCGATGACCTCCGCCAACCCGCGTCGCATCCGCAAGGCCGTCTTTCCCGTCGCCGGACTCGGAACCCGCTTCCTGCCGGCCACCAAGACCGTCCCGAAGGAGATGCTTCCGGTCATCGACAAGCCGCTGATCCAGTACGCGGTCGATGAGGCGATCGAAGCAGGCTGCGACACGCTGATCTTCATCACCAACCGTTACAAGCACGCAGTCGCGGACTACTTCGACAAGGCCTACGAACTCGAGCACAAGCTCGAGCGCGCAGGGAAGGCCGAGCAGCTGGAACTCGTGCGCCACGTGCTGCCACCGGGCGTCAAGACGATCTTCATCACGCAGGCCGAAGCCCTTGGGCTGGGCCATGCGGTGCTGTGCGCGAAGGAGGTCGTAGGGGACGAGCCCTTCGCGGTGTTGCTGCCCGACGACCTCATCTGGAACCGCGGCCCGGGCGCGCTGCGCCAAATGGCCGATGCGGCCGAGCAGAGCGGCTGCAGCGTGATCGCGGTGCAGGACGTGCCAGCCGAGAAGACCGCGAGCTACGGCATCGTCGCGACGCAGGACTTCGCCAATCGCCAGGGCCGCATCACGCGCATCGTCGAGAAGCCGAGGCCGGAGGATGCGCCGAGCACGCTCGCCGTCGTCGGCCGCTACGTCCTGCAGCCGACGATCTTCGAGCTCCTCGAGAGCACGACGCCGGGCGCCGGTGGCGAGATCCAGCTGACCGACGCGATCGATCGGCTGCTGACCGCGGAGTGCGTCGACGCGTATCGCTTCCGCGGCACGCGCTTCGACTGCGGCACGCACATCGGCCTGATCGAAGCGACCATCCGTTACGCGCTCGACCACGAGAAGCTCAGCGACGCGGCCGCCGAGATGATGCGCAACGCGCTCGTCGAGCTCGGCGTCGTCGAGATCGCCTGACGGCTGGACTTTCCGCGCGCGAGCTCGCAGGCTCGCGGCATGCCACGCATCACGGGTGACTATTACGCCGATTCCGCACGGGTCGGCTTCGCGGCGCCGCCTCTCGAAGGCGTCGCGGATGTCGACGTCTGCGTCGTCGGCGGGGGCTTCGCGGGCCTCAACACCGCGCTCGGGCTGCTCGAGCGCGGCGTCGGCAGCGTGCTCGTGCTGGAGGCGCGCCAAGTCGGCTTCGGTGCCTCGGGCCGCAACGGCGGCTTCGTCTTCGGCGGTTTCGCGCGGGGCGAGGGCGCCCTGCTGCGGGATCTGGGTGCCGAGGGTGCGCGTCACCTCTACGGTCTCACGACCGATGCGGTCCGGTGCATTCGGCGTCGCATCGACCACTTCGGCATCGACTGCGATCCCGTGGACGGCGGCGTGATCTGGGCGAACTGGTTCGCCGACTCCGCGCCGCTGCGCACGCGACAGGCGCTTCTCTCGCGGTCCTACGGCGCCGACTGGGCCTGGCTCGATCGCGCGCGCATGCGTGAGCTCATCGAGTCCGAGCGCTACGCGGAAGGCCTTTACGAGGCCGGTGCCTTCCATTTCAACCCGCTGGCGTATGCGCGGGGCCTCGCCGGGGCGATCGTCACCCTCGGCGGTGCGGTGCACGAGCAGTCGGCGGCCACGTCACTCGTCGCCGACGGGGCAGGCTGGCGTGTCGGTACGGCGCACGGCGAGGTACGCGCGCGCCGCGTGGTGCTGGGCTGTGGAGGCTACCTCGCCGGCCTGCGACGCCGGGTCGACGAGGCCGTGCTGCCGATCGCCACGTACGTGATGGTCACCGAGCCGCTCGGCGAGCGCATGTCGATGGTGCTGCGCACGTCGGCCGCGGTCTACGACACCCGGTTCGCCTTCGACTACTACCGCGCGCTGCCGGACACGCGGCTGCTGTGGGGCGGTCGGATTTCGGTGCTGGACCGATCACCGGCGGAGGTCGAAACCCTGCTGCGCGCCGACATGCTGCGTGTGTTCCCGCAGCTCGGCGACGTATCGGTGGACTATGCCTGGTCGGGGCTGATGAGCTACGCGCCCCACCAGATGCCCCACGTCCTCGAGGCCGAGCCGGGGCTATGGGTCGCCCAGGCGTTCGGCGGGCACGGCGTGGCGCCGACCACGGCCGCAGGCGAGCTCGTCGCCTCGGCGATCGCCGATGGCGACGATCGCTGGAGGATGCTGTCGCGCTACGGGCTGCAGCCGGCGTTCAAGCCCGTCGGCTTCGTTGCCGCGCAGATGAGCTACTGGTGGGCGCAGTCGAAGGACGCGTTCAAGGATTTCCTGGAGAACCGCAGGCGATGACAGAGACGATCGAGTGGGCCGATTTCCAGAAGGTGCTGATCTGTGCCGGCACCGTGCAGCGCGTGGAAGCATTTCCCGAAGCGCGCAAGCCCGCATGGAAGCTCTGGGTGGACTTCGGCGAGCATGGCGTGCGCCAGACGAGCGCGCAGATCGTCGACCTCTACACGGCGGAGGACCTAGTGGGGCGGCAGATCGTCGGCGTCCTGAACTTTCCGCCGAAGCGGATCGGCCCGTTCCTGTCGGAATTCCTGCTCACGGGCTTCCACACCGAGGAGGGCGTCGTCATCACCACGGTGGAACGTCCGGTTCCGAACGGTGCTCGGCTCGCCTGACCGGGCGATCGGTACGAAGGGCTGCGCCACGGCGCACGCCGATGTGATCGCCGCCTCGCGCGCTCTATAGCGCGGATGCGACACGCGACGTGCCAAACCCCGGAGTGCGCAACAGGCGGCCAAAGGAAAAGGGGCCCGAAGGCCCCTTTCCGGATCATCCTGGCGCAATGTTCAGAGCGCTTCGAGGATGCCCGCGGCGCCCATGCCGGTGCCGATGCACATCGTGACCATGCCGTACTTCTGCTGGCGGCGACGCATGCCATGGACGATGGTCGCGGTGCGGATCGCGCCGGTCGCGCCGAGCGGGTGACCGAGCGCGATCGCGCCGCCAAGTGGGTTGACCTTCGACGGGTCGAGCTCCGAGTCCTTGATGACCGCGAGCGCCTGCGCGGCAAAGGCCTCGTTGAGCTCGATCCAGTCGAGCTGGTCGCGCGTCAGGCCCGCCTGCTTGAGCGCCTTGGGGATCGCCGCGTTCGGACCGATGCCCATGATGTGCGGCGGCACGCCGGCGACCGAAAAGCTCACGAAGCGGGCGAGAGGGGTGAGGCCGTAGTCCTTGATCGCCTGCTCCGAGGCGATCAGCACTGCCGCGGCGCCGTCACTCATCTGCGAGGCGTTGCCGGCCGTGACCGAGCCGCCGAACTGGCCGTTCTTGAAAACAGGCCGCAGCTTGGCAAGTCCCTCGATCGACGTGTCCGCGCGCGGGCCCTCGTCGGTGTCGACAAGGCGCTTGCGGAGTTGGATCGCGTTGCCTGCGACGTCGGGCACGTGCGAGACGACCTCGTACGGCGTGATCTCGTCGCGGAACTCGCCGGCCTGGATCGCCGCGAGCGCCTTGCGGTGGGAAGCGACGGCGAACTCGTCCTGCTGCTCGCGCGAGATGCCCCAGTCCTTCGCGACGTTCTCGGCGGTGATGCCCATGCCGTACGCGATCGCGATGTGGTCCTCGTCCTTGCCGAAGACGCGCGGGTTCAGCGCGATCTTGTGGCCCATCATCGGCACCATGGACATCGACTCGGTGCCGCCCGCGAGGATCAGGTCGCAATTGCCGAGCCGCACCTGGTCGGCCGCGAGCGCAACCGCCTGCAGGCCTGACGAACAGAAGCGGTTGATGGTCTGCGCGGCGACGCCGTGCGGAAGGCCGGCGAGCAGCACACCGATACGCGCCACGTTCATGCCCTGCTCGGCCTCGGGCATCGCGCAGCCGATGATCGCGTCGTCGATGCGCTCGGGGTCGATGCCCGGCGCCTGCGCGACCACGCTGCGCAGCACATGCGCGAGCATGTCGTCGGGGCGGGTGTTGCGGAAAAAGCCGCGCGGCGCCTTGCCCACTGGCGTGCGGGTGGCGGCGACGATATAGGCGTCCTGGACGTGCTTGGTCATGTCGTTTCTCTCGTGAGGTCGAAGGGGATTCGAAAGGTCGGGCCTTCGAACCTCAGTTGCGGAGCGGCTTGCCGGTCTTGAGCATGTGCGCGATGCGTTCCTGCGTCTTCGGCATCTGCGCGAGCTCGACGAAGTGCTGGCGCTCGAGCTTGAGCAGCCATTCCTCGTCGACCACGGAGCCGCGGTCGACCATGCCGCCGCACATCACGGTCGCGATGCGAGTGGCGATCTCGTAGTCGTGCGGCGAGATGAACATGCCTTCGAGCATGTTGATCAGCATCATCTGCAGCGACGCGACGCCGACGTCGCCCGCTACCGTGATGTTGCGCGCCGGCAGCGGGGGGCGGTAGCCGCCCTCGGCCAGAGCACGAGCATTCGCCTTCGCGACGTGCAGGAGCTCATGGGTGTTGAACGTCACGACGTCGCTCTCGCGGGCGAGCTTGAGCGACTTCGCCTCGAAGGCCGAGGTCGAGACCTTCGCCATCGCCACGCTCTCGAATGCGGACTTGAGGTGCGCGAATACGTCGCCCCCCGGACCCGCCGCCTGCGAGGCCCGCACCGCGAACTCCTTCAGGCCACCACCGGCGGGCAGCAGGCCGACGCCCGCCTCGACGAGGCCGACGTAGCTCTCCAGCCCGAACACGGTGCGAGCCGCATGCATCTGGAACTCGCAGCCGCCACCGAGTGCAAGGCCACGAACGGCCGCGACAACCGGGACGAGCGAGTACTTGATTCGCTGGCTCGTGCGCTGGAAGTTCTCGACCATCGCCTCGAAGCCGGCGACGTTGCCGGCCTGAAGCAGGCCGAGCGCGCCCGCGAGATCGGCACCGGCGGAGAAGGGCTCCTTCGGCTGCCAGATCACGAGGCCGGCGAAGTCGCGCTCGGCGATCGAGATCGCCTCCTGCAGGCCGTCGAGGACCTTGTCGGAGACGGTGTGCAGCTTGGTCTTGAAGCTGACGACGGCGATCTCGTCCTCATCGGCCCAGAGGCGCAGTCCGTCGTTCTCGAAGACCGTGCGACCGGGCGCGAACTGCTCGCCCACGAGCGGATCGGGGAAGCGCTGACGCGCGTATACCGGGTTTGCCGAGCGGGTGACCGCGCCGCCCTTCGCCGGGCTGAAGCTCCCGGCCGCCTCGTGCACGCCATCTCGGCTGTCGACCCAGCCGGGGAGCGGCGCATTCGCCATCGTCTTCCCTGCGGCGACGTCCTCGGCGATCCACTGCGCCACCTGCTGCCAGCCCGCGGACTGCCAGGTCTCGAACGGACCCTGCGACCAGCCGTAGCCCCACCGCATGGCGAAGTCGACGTCGCGCGCGGTGTCGGCGATGTCCTGCAGGTGGAAGGCCGAGTAGTGGAACGTGTCGCGGAACACGGACCAGAGGAACTGGGCCTGCGGATGCCCGCTGGCGCGCAAGGCGGCGAACTTCTTCGCCGGATCGCGCTCCTTGAGGATTGCGGCGACGTCGGCGTCGAGCTCGCCCGCCATCGCGCGGTAGTCCCGTGCGGCGACATCGAGCACGAGGATGTCCTTGCCGCGCTTGGTGTAGAAGCCCGCGCCGGACTTCTGGCCGAGCGCGCCCTTCTCGACGAGGCCGCTGAGCCACGCTGGCGACTTGAAGTAGGCGTGCCACGGGTCGGCCGGGAGCGTGTCCGCCATCGTCTTGATCACGTGCGCCATGGTGTCGAGGCCGACGACGTCCGCGGTGCGGTACGTCGCCGACTTCGGCCGACCAATCGCCGGACCGGTCAGCGAATCGACCGTGTCGAAGCCGAGGCCGAGCCGCTCGGTGTGGTGCATGGCGGCCAGCATCGAGAACACGCCGATGCGGTTGCCGATGAAGTTGGGCGTGTCCTTGGCGATCACGACGCCCTTGCCGAGCGTCGTGGTGAGGAACGTTTCCAGCCCCTCGAGGACCTCGCGGTCCGTCGTGCTCGCCGGGATGAGCTCGGCGAGGTGCATGTAGCGCGGCGGGTTGAAGAAATGCACGCCGAGGAAGCGGTGGCGCAGCTCCTCGGGCAGCACGTCGGCCAGCGCATTGATGCCCAGGCCCGACGTGTTGCTCGCCAGCACCGCGTGCGCGGGCACGAACGGCGCGATCTTGCGATACAGGTCCTGCTTCCAGTCCATCCGCTCGGCGATGGCCTCGATCACCAGGTCGCAATCGCGCAGCAGTTCCAGGCCGGTCTCGTAGTTCGCGGGCGTGATGCGCTCGCCAAGCGCCTTGTCGGCCAGCGGGGCGGGGGAGAGCTTCGCGAGGTTCGCGATCGCCTTCGTGACCACCCCGTTCGGATCGCCTTCCTTCGCGGGAAGGTCGAACAGCACGGTATCGACGCCGGCATTGGTCAGGTGGGCGGCGATCTGCGCCCCC
The DNA here is from genome assembly GCF_054781815.1 of Lysobacter humi (ex Lee et al. 2017). Taxonomy (NCBI): domain Bacteria; kingdom Pseudomonadati; phylum Pseudomonadota; class Gammaproteobacteria; order Lysobacterales; family Lysobacteraceae; genus Lysobacter; species Lysobacter humi (ex Lee et al. 2017). The sequence goes on from NZ_BAAGTR010000009.1 coordinate 725,512, forward strand.
ATGACGCCGGCGCCCAGCACGGCGGCGCGGCGGACGAGCAGTTTCTTCGACATGTCGTTATCGGTCCCGGAAAGTGGGTCAGGCAGGGTCCGCCGACGGGCACTGGATGCCCGCGGCGGCGAAACGGATGAGCTCGCGCGCGGCGCGCGCGCGGTGCGCGGCTTCGGACGAGCCGGTCGGCCGCTTGATCAGGCCGAAGTCGGACATCGCGTAGGTGAGGGCGCCGGACAGGAAGTCCAGCCGCCAATAGAGCGCCTCCTTGCTGAGCCCCGGCACGACAGCGCCGATTGCCTTCGCGAACTCGCGCAGCACGTGGCCGTAGTGGTCGGACAGGAATTTGCGCAGCGCATCGTTCTTTTCGGCATAGGCACGGGCGAGCACGCGGACGAACGAGGCGCCGCCGTGGCGATCCTGCGCGATCGCCAGTGCCGGCTCGACGAACGCCGCGAGGATGGGCTCGAGCTGGCCGGGCTCGCGCTGGACGGCCTCGCGCAAGGCCGACAGCCGCCTGTCCGTCATCTCGTCCATGCGGCGGCGGAAGACCTCGTTGACGAGGTTCTCCTTGCTGCCGAAGTGGTAGTTCACCGCGGCGATGTTCACGTCGGCGCGGCTGGTGACCTGCCGGAGCGAGGTCCCGGCGAAGCCGTGCTGCGCGAAGAGCTCCTCGGCGGCGCCGAGGATGCGGTCCTTGGTCGAGAACGGGGCAGGGCTGGACATGGGTCGCCTAATCAAACGCTTGTTTGATGGTAGACCCGGACCATACGGGGGTCAATGGTCCAGCGGCGGTCCAATGCGGCCGCTTTCATCGACCCCCGCTGAACGCGTAGAATTCCCCGCTGCCAGTTCGGCTAAACCCGCGTAACTACGCGGGTTTTTCTTGTTATCTTGGGCGCTGAGACGCACCGCGCCCGCCAACCCGGAGAGATTCACATGGCGCTGGAGCGCACGATTTCGATCATCAAGCCCGACGCGGTCGCCAAGAACGTGATCGGCCAGATCTACACCCGCTTCGAGCAGGCCGGCCTGAAGGTGGTCGCGGCCCGCATGAAGCAGCTCTCGCGCCAGGAAGCCGAAGGCTTCTACGCCGTCCACCGCGAGCGCCCGTTCTTCAACGCGCTGGTCGACTTCATGATCTCCGGCCCGGTGATGATCCAGGTGCTCGAGGGCGAGAACGCGGTGCTCAAGAATCGCGAGCTGATGGGCGCCACCAACCCGAAGGACGCAGCAAAGGGCACGATCCGCGCCGACTTCGCCGATTCCATCGACGCCAATGCCGTGCACGGTTCGGACAGCCAGGAGAACGCCGCGATCGAGATCGCGTACTTCTTCCCGCAGACCGACGTCTACGCGCGATAAGAGAGAAGTGATGAGCACGTCCCGCGACATCGACGCCACGCTGATCGACACGGCACCCGCCGTGGCGGCGGACGCGGCCGCGCGCGTGGACGTGCCCGCCACGAAGGTCGAGGCGAAGAGGACCAACCTCTTCGACCTCGAGCGCGTGCAGCTCGAGGACTTCTTCGAGCAGGTGCTCGGCGAGAAGCGCTACCGCGCGCACCAGGTGATGAAGTGGATCCACCACCGCTACGTCACCGAGTTCGACCAGATGACCGACCTCGGCAAGGCGCTGCGCGCCAAGCTCGAGCAGCATGCCCACGTGCATGCACCCATGGTGGTGTTCGACAAGGCCTCCGAAGACGGCACGCACAAGTGGCTGCTCGGCATGGACCCGAAGAACGCCATCGAGACGGTCTACATCCCGGACAAGGGCCGTGGCACGCTGTGCGTGTCGTCGCAGGTGGGCTGCGCACTCAACTGCCAGTTCTGCTCCACCGCCACGCAGGGCTTCAACCGCAACCTGTCGACCGCCGAGATCATCGGCCAGGTCTGGGTCGCGGCGCGCCACCTCGGCAACGTCCCGCACCAGCAGCGCAAGCTCACGAACGTCGTGATGATGGGCATGGGCGAGCCGCTGGCGAATTTCGACAATGTCGTACGTGCCATGAGCATCATGCGCGACGACCTCGGCTACGGCCTCGCGAACAAGCGCGTCACACTGTCGACCGCCGGCATGGTCCCGCAGATCGACAAGCTGGGCGAGCTCAGCGATGTCTCGCTCGCCGTCTCGCTGCATGCGCCGAACGACGAGCTGCGCAGCGAGCTGGTGCCGCTCAACAAGAAGTACCCGATCGAGCAGCTGATGGAGTCGTGCGTGCGCTATGCGCTGCGCAAGCCGGGCACGTCGGTGACATTCGAGTACACGCTCATGAAGGGCGTCAACGACCAGCCGGCGCATGCGCGCGAGCTCGTCCGCCTTCTGAAGTCGTTCGACCGCGCCGTGCAGATGAAGGGCGCGGCGAAGATCAACCTCATTCCGTTCAACCCGTTCCCGGGTACGCGCTTTGAACGCCCGACGGACCAGGCCATCCGCGCCTTCCAGAAGCTGCTCAACGAAGCCGGCATGATCGCGCCGGTGCGCCGCACCCGCGGCGACGACATCGACGCCGCCTGCGGCCAGCTCAAGGGCCAGGTGATGGATCGCACGCGCCGGCAGGCGGACTTCAAGCGCAGGCTCGCGCAGCAGGGGCAGGGCGATGCCGCAGCCTGACGTGCGGTGGCTTCGTCTTGGCCTGCTGCTTGTCGTGTTGCTGTCATCGGCCTGCAGTCGCCTCTCGTTCGTCCGACCCAATGCCGAACGTGGCGACTTCCGGCGTACTACCCCGGAGGTCGAGATCCGCTCGGATGTAAAGACGCGCAGCGCGCTCCTCGCGTCGCTCCAGGTCGCGCAGACGCGGCTGGTGGGCGGTGACGCCGAAGCGGCCCGCGACGCAGCCGAGCGGGCCGTGAAGCTCGATCCCCGTTCGCCCGACGCCCATAGCCTTCTCGGGCTTGCCCTCGATGCGCTCGGCGACGCTGCCCGTGCCGGCCCGCACCATCGGCAGGCTGCCGAGCTCGCCCCGACGCGCGGCAGCCTGCTGAACAATTACGGCAGCTGGCTGTGCACGGCGGGGAAGGCGGCGGAGTCGCTCGCCTGGTTCGAACGCGCGGTCGCCGCGCCCGGGTACGAAACCCCGGTCGATGCGTTGGCGAATGCATCGATGTGCGCGCTGCGCGCCGGGCAGGGAGAACGTGCCGAGCGCGACGCGCGCCGGGTGCTGACGGCCGATGCCGCGCAGCCGACCGCCCTGATGACCCTTGCGCGCCGCATGGCCGACACGCGCCGGTGGCTCGAGGCGCGCGCTTTCATCGAGCGGAGGCTGGCCGCGGCGCCGGCGGATCCCGAATCGTTGCAGTTGGCGTCACAGATTGAGCAAGAACTTGGCGACACGGCGGCCGCCGGGCGCTACGGTCAGAGACTGCGAACCGAGTTCCCCCGACGCTCCGGTTCCGCACAGGAAGGCGGGAATCCATGAACGACACGCACACGGCGGACCCTGCTGCCGGTGAGCGCCTGAAGCAGGCCCGTGAGGCCGCAGGCCTGCCATTGGCGGAGATGGCGGCGCGTACGCGGCTGCCTCTCAGAGTCCTCGAAACGCTCGAGTCCGGCGAGTGGGACCGCCTCGGCGCCCCCGTCTTCGTGCGAGGCCAGGCCCGCGCCTATGCGCGCGCGCTGTGCATCGACCTCGACGACGGCGCGCTGCCCAGCCCGTTCACGACGACCCAGATCCCGAGCCTCGTCAGCCACTCGCATGTGCCGCGCTACCGCCACGTCGCCGAGAACCTGGTGCGGCGCGCGGTCTACGTGGTGATGACGGTGGCGCTGGTCGTGCCGGTCTGGCTCGCCACGCGCAGCAACGGCGCCAGTGATTCGCCGACGGTCGCCACGCTCGACGTCGCCCCCGGCGCCACCCCGCGTGAGCCCGTCGTCGCGTCGATCGCGCCGATTCCTGCGCCGACGCGCGAGGCGCCTGCCGCGTCGCTGACCCTGCAGTTCACCGGTGAAAGCTGGGTCCAGGTGTTCGGTCGCGACGGCAGCGTCGTCGAGCGCGGCCTGCTCCGCGCGGGCGAGCGGCGCGAGCTCAGGGTGGCCGATGTCGGCCGTGTGGTGCTCGGCAATGCCACCGCGGTCTCGATGCAGTCCGGCAGCCGTGCGCTCGACCTCGCGCCTTATACCCAAGCGAACGTCGCGCGCTTTACGCTATCCTCTGACGGTTCCCTCGCGCCGATCGCGCCCTGATCCCGCCCTCCGGCCGGATGACTCGGCCGTCTCCGCGCGAGGTCCCCACCTCAGCGGCTCCTGCACAGCGCAGGGCGAGACAGCATGGCGATCGACGAACTTCTCGACGAACACGAACAGAGCCGACGCGTCCAGGAATGGCTGCGTCGCAACAGCGCGGGCCTCATCGGCGGCGTCCTCCTCGGGCTGGCCGCGGTTTACGGCTGGAAGTGGTGGCAGCAGCAGCAGGCCTCCAAGGCGATGGGCGAGGCGGACCGCTACGCGGCAGTCGTCGATGCGATCGGCACGCGTGGCGTGCAGGCGGCGGGCCAGGTCCAGTCGATGCCGGCGGGCCTGCACCGGTCGCTCGCGGCGCTCAGCCTCGCGAAGACGCAGGCCGATGCCGGCAAGCCCGCCGATGCGATCACGACCCTGCAGGGCTCGCGTCCCGACGATGCCGCGTTGCGCGCGATCTTCGAACGTCGCATCGCGCGCCTCCAGATCGACAGCGGCCGCGCCGCCGACGCGCTCAAGGCGCTGACCGGTACCGACGCCCTCTCGATGGAACTCCGCGGCGACGCGCAGGTCGCACTGGGGCGCGCCGACGAAGCGCGCGAGAGCTACCGCAAGGCGCTCACCGGCCTCGATGAAGGCTCGCCGCAGCGCCGTCTCGTCGAACTCAAGTACAACCAGCTCGGTGGCACCCCGGTGCGGCCGAAGACGCCATGAGGCTCCGCATGACCAAGACTTCCCCCCGCGCCGCCGGCCCGATGTTCGTCCGCGGAATGCTCGTCGCCGCGTGCCTCGGTGCGATGACCGGCTGCACCACCGTCCGCAACTGGTTCACCGACGACGAGGAAGCCGCGAGTGCGCCGACCGCTCTGAAGGAGATCCCCTCGGCCTTCGCGGTCGCGACCGCCTGGAAGGCGGGCATCGGCAAGGGCGAGGCGGATCTCGGGCTGCGCCAGGGTCCTGCCGTCGACGGCGGCCGCGTTTTCGTCGCGGACGTCAGGGGCGGGGTGCGTGCGCTCGACCTGCAGGGCGGCCGCGCGGCGTGGCAGACGCCTCTCGAAGGCGTGCGCCTCAGCAGCGGCCCCGGCGTCGGCGACGGGCTCGTCGTGGTCGGCGGGCTGGAGGGCGAGGTCATCGCGCTCGACCAGGCCAGCGGCGCGGAGAAGTGGCGCGCGAAGGTCGGCAACGAAGTCATCGCCGCGCCGGCGATCGGCCAGGGCCGCGTTTTCGTGCGCGCGAACGACGGCCGCGTGACCGCGTTCGACGCCGCCACAGGCGAGCGTCGCTGGTTCTGGAACCACGACATGCCTGCCCTGACGGCGCGAGGCAATGATGCCGTCACGGTCGGCCCGGGCGTCGTATTCGTCGGCAACGACGACGGCACCGTCGCGATGCTCGCGGTGGCGGACGGTCGCCCGCTGTGGGAGCTGCCGGTGGCGGAGCCCGAGGGACGGACCGAGCTCGACCGCATGGCCGACGTCGATGGCACGCCCGTGCTCGAGGGCGGCGTGCTCGTCGCGACGAGCTTCAAGCGCCGCACCGTGGCGATCGACGCGCCGAACGGGCGCCCGATCTGGTCGGCGGAGCAGGGTGGTCCGGGCCGCCCGGCGGTGGGCACCGATCGCGTTGTCGTCACCGATGCCGAGGGCGGCGTGCACGCGCTGGAGAAGCAGTCGGGCGGCTCGATGTGGCAGCAGCCGTGCCTCGCGCGCCGCCGCGTCACCGCCCCGGTCATCGTCGGCGAGCACGCGGTCGTTGCCGACTTCGAGGGCTACGTGCACTGGCTGCGCCTCGACACCGGTGCGTTCGCCGCGCGGCAGCGCGTCGGCGGCGCCGTGAAGGCCACGCCGGTGGTCGCTGACGGCCTGGTGATCGTTCAGACCGTCGAAGGCGACGTCGTCGCGCTGCGGCCGGCGCAGTAAGCACTCCCGCGGGCCGCAGGGCGCCATCCGGCTGCCCTGCGGCCCGCATCGTTTCCGCTTTCCCGTTTCGAGGTCGCGCAATGCTCCCGCTCGTCGCCCTGGTCGGCCGTCCCAACGTCGGCAAGTCCACGCTGTTCAACGTGCTCACGCGCACCCGCGATGCGCTGGTGCACGACCAGCCCGGCGTGACCCGTGACCGCAACTACGGCGTGGCTCGGCCCGAAGGCCGACCGGCGTTCGCCGTGGTCGACACCGGCGGCATCGCCGGCGCGGACGAGGGGCTGGCCGGCGCGACCGCGCGCCAGGCGCGTGCCGCGGCGGAGGAAGCCGACGTCGTGCTGTTCGTCGTCGACGGCCGCGAAGGCCCCTCGGCGCTCGACGACGAGATCCTCGGCTGGCTGCGCCGCACCGGTCGCCCGACCGTGCTGGTCGTGAACAAGACGGACGGGATCGATTCGCAGCAGTCGCTCAACGAATTCGCGCGCTACGGGCTCGGCGATCGGGTGCCGGTCGCCGCCTCGCACCGGCATGGGGTCGACGCATTGCTCGCGCGGATCTACGCCCACCTGCCTGAGGAAGGCGCCGCACAGGTGCTCGACAGCGATCCGGGCCGGATCCGCGTCGCCTTCATCGGCCGCCCGAACGTCGGCAAGTCGACGCTGGTGAACCGCCTGCTCGGCGAGGAACGCATGATCGCGTCCGAGGTGCCGGGCACGACGCGCGATGCCGTCTCCATCGACATGGAGCGCGACGGGCGCCTCTACCGCCTGATCGACACGGCCGGCCTGCGCCGGCGCTCGCGCGTGGACGAGGCGGTCGAGAAGTTCTCCGCGTTCAAGACGCTGCAGGCTATCGAGCAGTGCCAGGTCGCGGTCGTGCTGCTCGACGCGTCGGAAGGCATCACCGACCAGGACGCGACCGTGCTCGGCTATGCGCTCGACGCCGGCCGCGCGCTGGTGATCGCGGTCAACAAGTGGGACGGGCTCACCGACTACCAGCGCGACCAGGCGTCCACGATGCTCGCGCGCAAGCTCGGCTTCGTCGACTGGGCGGAGTCGGTGCGCATCAGCGCCAAGCACGGCTCGGGACTCCGCGAACTCTTCGCCGCCGTGCATCGCGCCCACGCGTCGGCGACGAAGGAATTCAGCACGAGCGACGTCACGCGCGCCGTCGAGATCGCCTACGAGACCAATCCGCCGCCGACGGTGCGCGGCCATGTCGCCAAGCTGCGCTTCGCGCATCCGGCCGGCAGCAATCCGCCGACGTTCGTGGTGCACGGCACCCGCCTGCGCACGCTCAGCGACACGTACCGCCGGTATCTCGAGAACTTCTTCCGCAAGCGCTTCAAGCTCGTCGGCACGCCGGTGCGCTTCGTCTTCAAGGAAGGCAACAATCCGTACGAAGGCAAGAAGAACGTGCTCACCGAGAAGCAGGTCGCCAAGAAGCGGCGCCTGATCCGCCACGTCAAGCGGAAATAGTTCGGCCGGCGGAGCGCATGGTTGCAGGCGATGCAACCCTCCGCGCAGGCAGCAGCGGCATGCTGGGTGCACGCGGACAGCCGCATCATCCGCGATCCCTGACCTTTGAACGGAGTGCTGCGATGCAGCCCGCGATCCTCGCACCCGCCGAAGCCCTCGCACGCCAGCAGGCGGGCGCCTTGCTCGTCGACGTGCGCGAGCCGCATGAGCGCGCGATGGGCGCGGCCGAGGGAACGCTCGCGGCGCGCGCCGCCGACCTGCCGGCCACCATCACCGATCGCACCCGCGAGATCGGCCTGATCTGCGAGTCCGGGGTGCGTTCGCTCCGCGCGGCCGAGGCGCTCCTCGCGCTGGGCTACAGCCGTATCTTCTCCGTCGACGGGGGCACGCGCCGCTGGCGCGCGGACGGGTTGCCCATGACGGCGCCCGCGATCGACCCGGACTTCGCGGAGCGCTACTCGCGCCATCTGCGGCTGCCGGAGGTGGGCATCGACGGACAGCGGCGCCTGGACGCGGCCCGCGTGCTCGTCGTCGGGGCCGGTGGGCTGGGCTCGCCCATCGCCTACTACCTCGCCGCGGCAGGCGTGGGGCGGCTGCGCCTGGTCGACGACGACGTCGTGGACCGCAGCAACCTGCAGCGCCAGATCCTGCACACCGATGCCCGCATCGGGACGGCGAAGGTCGAGTCCGCGGCCGCGACGCTGTCCGCACTGAATCCGCGCGTCTCGATCGAGGCCGAGAAACTGCGCCTCGAGGCATCGCAGGTCGACCGCGTGCTCGAGGGCGTGGATGTCGTGGTCGATGGCGCCGACAACTTCGCCACACGCTACCTGCTCAACGACGCTTGCGTGCGGCACCGGCTGCCGCTCGTCTACGGTGCCGTCCACCGGTTCGAGGGCCAGGTCAGCCTGTTCGACGCCGGCCGTGCCCGGGGCCAGGCGCCGTGCTACCGATGCCTGTTTCCCGAGCCGCCGCCGCCGGAAGCGGCGCCGAATTGCGCGGAGGCCGGCGTTCTCGGCGTGCTGCCCGGCGTGATCGGGCTCCTGCAGGCGACGGAGGCCCTCAAGTGCGTCCTGGGCATCGGCGAATCGCTCGCGGGCCGGCTGCTGCATTTCGATGCGCTCGCCCTGCGATTCCGCGAGGCACGCATCACCCCGGACCCGGACTGCGCGGTCTGCGCGCCCGGGCGCGAGTTCGCCGGCTACATCGACTACGAGCGCTTCTGCCGCGCATGAGCCCGAGCGGCGATAATGCGCGCCCGACCGCGCCGCCGCCGAGCCGATGACCCCCGATCGCCCCACCGCCCGCATCCTCGACGGCAAGCGCATCGCGGAGACGCTGCTCGACGAGCTGAAGGCCCGCGTCGATACGCGCCTCGCGGCAGGCAAGCGCCCACCCGGACTTGCGGTGATCCTGGTCGGGGACGACCCGGCCTCCGCGGTCTACGTGCGCAACAAGCGCCGCGCCGCGCAGAAGGTCGGCATCCGCGCGATCGACCACGACCTGCCCGCGGACACCGGCGACGCCGAACTGCTCGCGCTGGTCGACCGCCTGAATGCGGACCCCGACGTGCACGGCATCCTCCTGCAGCTGCCGCTGCCCGACCGCCGTGACGCATCGGCGCTGATCAACCGCATCGATCCGCGCAAGGACGTCGACGGCTTCCACCCGCAGAACGTCGGCCACCTCGTGCTGCGCGAGTTCGGACTTCGGCCCTGCACGCCGCGCGGGATCACCACGCTCCTGGGCTACACGGACCGCCCCGTGCGCGGCCAGAGCGCCACGATCGTCGGCGTGAGCAACCACGTGGGCCGCCCGATGGCGCTGGAGCTGCTCATCGCCGGCTGCACGGTGACGTGCTGCCACCGCTTCACCCCGCCGGACACGCTCGAAGCCGCCGTGCGCGGTGCCGACATCCTCGTGGTTGCGGTAGGGCGCCCGGGGCTGATTCCGGGCGAGTGGGTCAAGCCGGGCGCGGTGGTCATCGACGTCGGCATCAATCGGCTCGACGACGGCCGGCTGGTGGGGGATGTCGGCTTCGCGGCGGCCGCGCAGCGCGCGAGCTGGATCACGCCGGTGCCTGGCGGCGTGGGACCGATGACCGTCGCGACCCTCATGGAGAACACGCTCGAGGCGGCAGAAGCGCTCGATCCCTGAGAACGCGACGGCAGATCGCACATGCGACCCGCCCAGGCAGGGACAGGCACCTTCGAGCGTGACGGTTCCTGAAGACCGCCGCGGCGCGTTACAATGGCGCGCTTCATCCTCCCGGGGCCGCCCATGCTGCGCATCCAGGCTGAAGCGCTCACCTTCGACGACGTCTCGCTCGTCCCCGCGCACTCGACGGTCCTGCCCAAGGACGTCTCGCTCGCGACCCGCCTCACCCGTGACCTCACCATCCGCCTGCCGATCGTCTCGGCGGCGATGGACACCGTCTCCGAAGCCCGCCTCGCGATCGCGATGGCGCAGCTCGGCGGGATCTCGATCCTGCACAAGAACATGACGCTCGAGCAGCAGGCGGCGCAGGTCGCGCAGGTCAAGAACTTCGAGGCGGGCGTGATCCGCGAGCCCTTCACCGTGGGGCCCGACACCACGATCGCGGAAGTGCTCAAGCTCACGCGCGCCCGCAACATCTCCGGCGTGCCGGTCGTCGACGAGAGCGGCCAGCTCGTCGGCATCGTCACCAGCCGCGACATGCGCTTCGAGACGCAGCTCGGCGATCCGGTGCGCAACATCATGACGCGCAAGGATCGGCTCGTGACCGTGCGCGAAGGCGCGCCGGACGACGAGGTGCTCGGCCTGCTGCACAAGAACCGCATCGAGAAGGTTCTCGTCGTCAACGACGACTTCGCCCTGCGCGGGCTGATCACGGTCAAGGACATCCAGAAGAAGCGCGACAACCCGAACGCGGCCTATGACAGCGGCGGACGCCTGCTGGTCGGCGCGGCGGTGGGCGTCGGCGGGGACACGGAAGCGCGTGTCGAAGCGTTGATCGAGGCGGGCGTCGATGTGATCGTGGTCGACACCGCGCACGGCCATTCGCAGGGCGTGCTCGACCGCGTGAAGTGGGTCAAGACGCGGTTCCCGAAGTGCCAGGTGATCGGCGGCAACATCGTCACCGGTGATGCGGCGCTCGCGCTGATGGACCACGGCGCCGATGCGGTGAAGGTCGGGGTCGGCCCCGGCTCGATCTGCACCACGCGGATCGTCGCCGGCGTGGGTGTCCCCCAGATCACCGCGGTCTCGATGGTCGCCGAAGCGCTGCAGGACCGCATCCCGCTCATCGCCGACGGCGGCATTCGGTATTCGGGCGACATCGGCAAGGCGATCGTCGCGGGCGCGTCGAGCGTGATGATCGGCGGCCTGTTCGCCGGCACCGAGGAATCGCCCGGCGAGACCGAGCTCTTCCAGGGCCGCAGCTACAAGAGCTACCGGGGCATGGGCTCGCTCGGCGCGATGGAGAAGGGCTCGAAGGACCGCTATTTCCAGGACGCATCCGACGCCGACAAGCTCGTACCCGAGGGCATCGAGGGCCGCGTGCCGTACCGCGGCGCGCTGCGTGGCGTGGTCCACCAGCTCGCCGGGGGCCTGCGCGCGACGATGGGCTACGTCGGCTGCGCGACGATCGAGCAGATGCGTACCACGCCCAGCTTCGTACGCGTCACCAGCGCGGGCACGCGCGAGAGCCACGTCCACGACGTGCAGATCACGAAAGAGCCGCCGAACTACCGCACGTAGTTCGCGGCGCGCCGCTCAGGGCGCATCTTGATGTCGACGGCCGCGACGTCGCGCCGTCGGTACAGACACCGTCCCGCCCGCGGGACGCACCGGAAGACGCAGCGCGTGCACGACATCCACAGCGACAAGATCCTCATCCTCGACTTCGGCGCGCAGTACACGCAGCTGATCGCCCGTCGCGTCCGCGAGCTGGGCGTCTACTGCGAGATCTGGGCCTGGGACCACGACCCGGCCGAGATCGCCGCGTTCGCGCCGAAGGGGATCATCCTGTCCGGCGGCCCGGAATCCACTACGCTGCCCGGCGCGCCCCGCGCACCGCAGGAAGTCTTCGATTCCGGGTTGCCGATCCTCGGCATCTGCTACGGCATGCAGACCATGGCCGCCCAGCTCGGCGGCGCCACCGAGGCCGCGGACGCACGCGAGTTCGGCCATGCGACGGTCGAGATCGTGCAGCCCGATGCGCTCTTCGCCGGACTGAGCGACCACGACGGCCCGCCACTGCTCGACGTCTGGATGAGCCACGGGGACCACGTCGCCGCGGTGCCGCCGGGCTTCGCGATCACCGCGCGCACGGACCGCATCCCGGTTGCGGCGATGGCCGACGAGTCGCGCCGCTGGTACGCCGTGCAGTTCCATCCGGAAGTCACCCACACGAAGCAGGGCCAGACGCTGCTGCGCCGCTTCGTGGTCGACGTCTGCGGCTGCGCGACGCTGTGGACCGCGGCCGGCATCATCGAGGACCAGATCGCACGCGTACGCGCGCAGGTCGGTTCCGACGAGGTGGTACTCGGCCTTTCCGGCGGCGTGGATTCGTCGGTGGTCGCCGCGCTGCTGCATCGCGCGATCGGCGACCAGCTCACGTGCGTGTTCGTCGACACCGGCCTGCTGCGCTGGCAGGAAGGCGACCAGGTCATGGCGATGTTCGCCGAGCACATGGGCGTGCGCGTGGTGCGCGTCAACGCGCGCGAACGCTATTTCCGTGCGCTCGAAGGCGTCAACGACCCCGAGGCGAAGCGCAAGATCATCGGCCGGCTCTTCATCGAAATCTTCGACGAGGAGTCCGCCCGGCTCACCAATGCGAAGTGGCTCGCGCAGGGCACGATCTATCCCGACGTGATCGAGTCGGCCGGCAGCAAGACGGGCAAGGCCCACGTCATCAAGAGCCACCACAACGTCGGCGGCCTGCCGGAGACGATGAAGCTCGGCCTCATCGAGCCTCTGCGCGAGCTGTTCAAGGACGAGGTCCGGCGCCTGGGCGTCGAGCTCGGCCTGCCGACGCACATGGTCTACCGCCATCCCTTCCCCGGCCCGGGGCTCGGGGTGCGCATCCTCGGCGAGGTGCGGCCGGAGTATGCGGAACTGCTGGCGAAGGCCGACCACATCTTCATCGAGGAACTCCGCCGGCACGACCTGTACGACAAGGTCAGCCAGGCATTCGCCGTGTTCCTGCCGGTCCGCTCGGTGGGTGTCGTCGGCGATGCGCGCGCCTACGAGTGGGTCATCGCGCTCCGCGCGGTCGAGACCATCGACTTCATGACGGCGCACTGGGCGCACCTGCCGCACGACTTCCTGGGGCACGTCTCGAACCGCATCATCAACGAACTGCGCGGCGTGTCGCGCGTGGTCTACGACATCAGCGGCAAGCCACCCGCAACCATCGAGTGGGAGTGAGGCGATGCATCGGGCACTGACGCGCGGGCGTTCGGTCGTCGCATGGGCAACGCTCGTCCTGACAATGCTGGTCGTGCTGCCGGCCGCGACCGTCCCGGCGGATGCGGCCGAGCCCGTCGCGAAGACGCCGCATGTCTATCGTTACGAGCGCCATACGGACTTCCGCCCGTTCTTCGAGGACTTCCGCCACGCCGTGCTGACGGATGATCGCCAGGCGGTCGCCCGCATGACGGCCTATCCGTTCCGCGACTTCGCCAACGTGTCGCCACCGGCGGGCACCGCCTGCGATGTCCCGGACGACGGATGCAGCGCCGCGGAAATCCACGCCAAGCGCACCAGTCGCAACGCAGGCGAATTTCTCGCCCGCTACGCCCGGATCTTCGGTCCCGGGGTGCGCGAGGCGCTGCGCGCACGCCTCGTACGCCGCTCGGGGCACTACGGCGGCGATGACTACGGCCCGTTGCAGCAGGGGGAGGTCCTGCTCGACGCGCCCGAGATCGACGACCAGCGCGTCTTCGCGCGAACGGGCCGCGACGGGCGCTTCCGCATGGTGCGAATCCCGTTCTATCCATGAGCGGCAGATGCGGTACATCGCGATGACGGGCGCCTGGCGATGACGATCGGAAATGCACCGGCAGCCGATCCGGCCGACGTCGGCTTCATGCGCGAGGCGCTCGCGCTCGCGATGTACGCGCGCGACACCCACGACGAGATCCCGGTCGGCGCCGTCGTCGTGGACGCGCAGGGCGTCGTGATCGGCCGCGGCTGGAACCGCAACATCGGCGAGCACGATCCGAGCGCGCATGCGGAGATCGTCGCCCTGCGGGACGCCGGCCGCGCGGTCGGCAACCACCGCCTGCTCGGCACGACGCTCTTCGTGAGCCTGGAGCCCTGCGCGATGTGCGCGATGGCGATGATCCATGCGCGCGTATCGCGGGTGGTCTTCGGGGCATTCGACCCGAAGACCGGCGCCGCAGGCAGCGTCTTCGACCTGCTCGCCGATCCGCGCCACAACCATCGCGTGCAGGTGCTCGGGGGCGTGCTGGCGGAGGAGGCGGGGGAAATGCTCACCGCGTATTTCCGCGCGAAGCGGGCGAGGCCGTCGGGCGCCGCATGAGCGCTAGCGGTCGCGACGCGAGATCTCGTGGTCGAGCTCCTCGTCGAAGCTCCGGACGGACAGGCTGACCTCGATACCCAGCAGCAGGCTCGCCCCGAGCAGGAAGCCGACGCCGAGGATCGCGAGTACGGTCGGCACGACACCGAGACGGAAGCCGGCGAGCGCATCGATCGCCAAGGCCAGGCTCGTGCCCACGAAGCTCCCGAGGGCCGCGTAGAGCATCTGGCAGGCCCGCAGGACCAGCGCGGCGCGTCGGCGATGCCGCGTGATCTGCAGGTCGCGCCACGCGGTATCCGGCGTGTCGGTCTTCCAGTCCTGGATCACGGCGCGCAGCCGGTCCACAACGCGTGCCAGCCGCGCGTTCGCCGACACCAGCAGCGAGCCCGTCGCCGCCATCAGCAATGCGGGCGCGAGCATCGTGGTGAGGATCGCGTAGTGGCCGGGTGCGAGCTCGGGCATGGCGGGCGTCGTCGCGGAGGGCTCGCTATCATGCCTGCGGACCCCGACCGGCCGCGACCGCATGACGAACGAAGCGCAGAAGGATCACCGCCTCATCTGGATCGATCTCGAGATGACCGGCCTCGACACCGACAACGACTCGATCCTCGAGATCGCGACGGTCGTGACCGACGCGGAGCTCAACGTACTCGCCGAAGGTCCGGAGCTCGCGATCGCGCATCCCGTAGCGCAACTCGAGGCGATGGACGAATGGAACCGCAACCAGCATCGTCGCTCGGGCCTCTGGGACCGCGTGCTCACGCAGGGCGTGGCGTTGGCCGAGGCGGAGGCGCGCACCGTGGCCTTCCTCACCGAGTGGGTGCCGGCGGGCACGTCGCCCATGTGCGGCAACTCGATCTGTCAGGACCGGCGTTTCCTGCACCGCCTGATGCCGCGCGTGGAGAAGCATTTCCACTATCGCAACCTCGACGTCAGCACGCTGAAGGAACTCGCCAAGCGCTGGGCACCGGGCGTGCTCGCCGGGCTCAACAAGACCTCGGCGCATACCGCACTCAGCGACGTCCGCGATTCGATCGACGAGCTGCGGCATTACCGTCGGCAGATGGGCACGATGGGCGGGCAGGGCACGGCCTGAACGGGTCGAGGAACCTTTCCGGCGTGCGGATGTCGGAT
Organism: Lysobacter humi (ex Lee et al. 2017); assembly: GCF_054781815.1. NCBI lineage: Bacteria > Pseudomonadati > Pseudomonadota > Gammaproteobacteria > Lysobacterales > Lysobacteraceae > Lysobacter > Lysobacter humi (ex Lee et al. 2017). Next base: position 740,737 of record NZ_BAAGTR010000009.1, read on the forward strand.
CCGGCAGTAGCCGAGCGGACATGCGGATGGACAGGGAAGAACGCCGCGAGCGGATGATCGCGCTGTCGATCGTTGTCGCGGTGCACATCGCGATCGCCGGATGGCTGCGGAACCTGCATGTCTCCGATGTTCCGAGCCATGCGCGCGACGACGCCTTGATCGTCGAGTTCATCGTGCCCAAGCGACCTGTGCGAGCGGAAGTGCGAGGCGTGATGTCGCCCATAGCCGGGGATCGCAAACCCGAGGTGCGCGGCCGGGCATCTTCTGCGGAAGCGAGCCGCACTGCCGCGGGTCGGGCGACGGTCGCAGGCGAGCCGATGGAAGCCGCCGCGCTGGACCTGAGACTTCCGGACGCACCCCTCACGGTTGCGCCTGCACCGGGCGGCATTGTCGAGCGCGCGGTTCGCCTGCCTTCCCGTGCGACGCGCTTCGAGCAGAACTGGGCACCCGACGGCAATGCGCTCGACGCGGCTTCGTGGCGTTCGCCCATCGTGCGCGGGGCGCTCGGGCTCTTCGGCGGCCCGCCGCGCAAATGCGACGAGGTCGAGCGGCGCCTGCGCAGGCCCGACTGCCTGCCGGACGAGGATGACTTCGAGCGCCGCTGAGTCGAGGCCGACCGAAGTCCGCAAACGACAAGGCCCGCTTGCGCGGGCCTTGAAAGAGTTGGCGTCCCCACGGGGATTCGAACCCCGGTCGCTACCGTGAAAGGGTAATGTCCTAGGCCTCTAGACGATGGGGACAGCCGAGACCGCGAGGGTCTTTGAAAGTGGTGGAGCCAGCCGGGATCGAACCGGCGACCTCTACAATGCCATTGTAGCGCTCTCCCAGCTGAGCTATGGCCCCACGTGCTGGAAGCCCGAAATCATAGGGGCGCTTCGCGGGGTCGTCAAGCCTCGTCGACGATTTCTTCACGTTGCGGCGCAGGGATCGGGCCTTCGTAGCGCAGCGTCGCCGTCGCGTGCCCGCGCTCGCCCAGGTACTGCAGCCATTTGCCGAGGAACGTGTTCATGCGCATCCGGTGGCCGAGCAGCCGCTCGGGCGTCGGATTGACGCCGATCACGTCCTGCCAGCGGCGCCCGACATAGCAGTGCGTGGCTTCGACCTGTCTCGCGTCGTGATACAGGCGGACATAGGCGGACGGATCGGACTCGCCGGTGACCGGGTCTTCCATCGTGTAGCTCAGCCGGATCTCGCTCGTGTAGCGGTGCTGGCCGATGACGTCGAGCCGCAGCGGCAACCCGTCGCCGCAGTCGGAGACCCAGCGGCCCTCGGTGAGCTCGCGCACGTCGAAAATCCGCGCGATGCGGCCATGGTTCTCGGTGTACAGGGCCATCAGCCAGGCGAAGCGGCCGAGGCGCGGAACGAGGCGTTTGCGGGCGACGAGATGTGACATGGATCGATGCTACACGCGGCCGGGCGGCCACGGCGCATGGCCGTCCTGCGCGTTCAGCTGGCGCCCTGCGGGGCCGTGCTAGCCGTCTCAGAACATCTCGCGCTGGATGCCCAGCGTGGTCATCACCTTGCTCGCGATCTCCTCGATCGAGGTGTGCGTGGTGCTGAGCGTGGGGATGCGTTCGGCGCGGAACATGGACTCCGCCGCGGCGACCTCCCGCCGGCAGGTCTCCAGGCGCGCATAGCGCGAATCCGGGCGACGCTCCTGGCGGATCTGCTGCAGGCGCAGCGGGTCGATGGTCAGGCCGAAGAGCTTGTTGCGGTAGGGCCGCAGTCGTGCGGGCAGGCGATCGTGCTCGAGGTCTTCCTCGGTGAGCGGATAGTTCGCCGCGCGTACGCCGTAGTGCAGCGCCAGGTAGATGCAGGTCGGCGTCTTGCCGGCACGCGACACGGCGACGAGGACGAGGTCGGCGTCGGTGTAGTCGATGCTTTGGCCGTCGTCGTGCGTGAGCGTGAAGTTGATCGCGTCGATGCGCCGGTGATAGGTCTCGAAGTCGACGATGCCGTGGGCGCGGCCTACGTGCCGCTGGCGGATCTGTCCGAGCTCGCGCTCGAGCGGTTCGATGAAGGGCGCGAATACATCGAGCATCAGCGCGCCGCTCTCGACGAGCGCGGCGCTGACCTCCGGGTCCACGCACGAGTTGATCACGATGGGTCGTACACCATGCCGGGCGCCCGACTCGCGGATGCGGGCGACGGTGTCCTGCGCACGCTCGAGCGTGTCGACGAACGAGATCCGCGTGCTCTCGAAGCGGGTCTCGGTGAACTGCGTCAGCACGCTGTGCCCGATGGTCTCGGCGGTGATGCCGGTGCCGTCGGACACGTAGAAGACGGGGCGCACGTCGCTCATCGGAAAGCTCGCGGAAAGGCAGGCTGCACAGGAAAAACCCCGTCGAATCAAGCTTGTATGCGCGGGGCGCTGCGGCGATCATATCCGCTATTCGCCGGCGCCCGCGCCCTGGAATCCTTCGGAGAACGTCTTGAACGAGAACATCCTCTGGTTGCACGCGCTGCGCCTGTCCGACCTGGCGCGCGTGGGCGGCAAGAATTCGTCGCTGGGCGAGATGATCGGCAACCTCGCCGGGCTCGGTGTCTCGGTCCCGGGTGGGTTCGCGACGACGGCGGAGGCCTTCAAGGCCTTCATCGCGCACAACGACCTGCACCAGCGCATCTTCGACCGCCTCGCGACGCTCGACGTCGAGGACGTGCAGGCGCTCACCGCGGCCGGCGGCGAGATCCGCGGCTGGGTGATCGATGCACCGCTGCAGCCCGACCTCGATCGCGAGATCCGCGAGGCCTACCGCCAGCTCTGCGGCGAGAACGGCGGCGGCGACGTCGCGGTCGCGGTGCGCTCCTCGGCGACGGCCGAGGACCTGCCCGACGCCAGCTTCGCGGGCCAGCAGGAGACGTTCCTCAACGTCACCGGCGAGGAGGACGTGGTCCGCAAGGTCAAGGAAGTCTTCGCGAGCCTCTACAACGATCGCGCGATCGCCTATCGCGTGCATCACGGCTTCAAGCACGAGGACGTGTTCCTGTCCGCAGGCGTGCAGCTGATGGTGCGTTCCGACGTCGGCTCGTCCGGCGTGCTCTTCACCCTCGACACCGAATCCGGCTTCCGCGACGTGGTCTTCGTGACGGCCAGCTACGGCCTGGGCGAGATGGTGGTGCAGGGCGCGGTCAACCCCGACGAGTTCTACGTCTACAAGCCCACGCTCCGCGACGGCAGGAAGGCGATCCTGCGCCGCACGCTCGGCGCGAAGCAGCTGCGCATGGTCTATTCCGACGTGCCCGGCGAGCGCGTGCGCACGGAGGACACGCCGGCCGAGCTGCGCAACCGTTTCTGCATCTCCGACGAGGACGTGCAGGAGCTGAGCAAGCAGGCGCTCGTGATCGAGCAGCATTACGGCCGCCCGATGGACATCGAATGGGCGAAGGACGGCGTGTCCGGCAAGCTCTTCATCGTGCAGGCGCGGCCGGAGACGGTGAAGTCCCGCGCCAAGGCGACGCAGATCGAGCGCTACCAGCTCACGCAGCGCGGCCGGATCGTCTGCGAAGGGCGTGCGATCGGCCAGAAGATCGGCACGGGCGTGGCCCGCGTGGTGCGCTCGCTCGACGACATGCACAAGGTGCAGCCGGGCGACGTGCTCGTCGCCGACATGACGGACCCCGACTGGGAGCCCGTGATGAAGCGCTCGGCCGCGATCGTGACCAATCGTGGCGGGCGCACCTGCCATGCCGCGATCATCGCGCGTGAGCTCGGCGTGCCGGCGGTCGTCGGCACCGGGAATGCGCTCGACACGATCCATGACGGCCAGCAGGTCACCATCAGCTGCGCCGAGGGCGATACCGGCTTCATCTACGAGGGGGAGCTTCCGTTCGATCGCCATGTGGCCGATCTAGACCGCATGCCGCCCGCGCCGCTCAAGGTGATGATGAACGTCGCGAACCCGGAACGCGCCTTCGACTTCGCCATGCTGCCGAACGCCGGCATCGGCCTGGCGCGCCTGGAAATGATCATCGCGAGCCACATCGGCGTGCACCCGAAGGCGTTGCTCGAGTACGACCGCCAGGACGCCGACATCAAGAAGAAGATCGACGCGCGGATGGCCGGCTACTCGAGCCCGGTCGACTTCTACGTGGAGCGCCTGGCCGAGGGCATCGCGACGATTACCGCATCGGTCGCGCCGAACCCCGTGATCGTGCGCCTGTCGGACTTCAAGTCGAACGAGTACGCGAATCTCGTCGGCGGCGCGCGCTACGAGCCGCACGAGGAGAACCCGATGATCGGCTTCCGCGGCGCGAGCCGCTACGTCGATCCATCGTTCGCCGACGCCTTCGCGCTGGAGTGCCGCGCGGTGCTGAAGGTCCGGAACGAGATGGGCCTGAAGAACTGCTGGGTGATGATTCCGTTCGTACGCACGCTCGGCGAAGGCCGCAAGGTCGTCGAGGTGCTTCGCGCGAACGGTCTCGTACAGGGCGAGGACGGGCTGAAGATCATCATGATGTGCGAGGTGCCGTCGAATGCGCTGCTGGCCGACGAGTTCCTGGAGATCTTCGACGGCTTCTCGATCGGCTCGAACGATCTCACGCAGCTCACGCTCGGCCTCGACCGCGATTCGGCGATCGTCGCGAGCCTGTTCGACGAGCGCGATCCGGCGGTCAAGAAGATGCTGTCGATGGCGATCAGCGCCGCGCGCGCGAAGGGCAAGTACATCGGCATCTGCGGGCAGGGCCCGAGCGACCACCCAGACCTTGCGCAGTGGCTGATGGAGCAGGGAATCGAGTCGGTATCGCTCAACCCCGACACGGTGGTCGATACCTGGCTGCGCCTTGCAAGAGCCAAGTCGGCCTGATCGATCCGGTCAGGCAGGAAGCCCCGCGATGCGGGGCTTTTTCATTCAGACCGCAGGTGTCCGGTCCGGGCTCATCGGATCTCGACCGTGACCTGGCCGCGCGACGCGCTGGCGGCCGGCGGTGACTGCGGGTCGCCGTCCCGCGCATTCGCCGTGCCGTCACGGGACACGCGCGCGACCACCTCCACCTTGCGGATCTGCGAGAGGCGCCGCGTCGGCATCGGGCTGTCGTCGTCGCCGAGCACCACGGTGGCGGGCAATGCCGAGACCGCGAGGCGCTCCACGGCGACCGGCATTCGCTGGCCCGGCTCGCGCGCCACCACGAATACCACGGCATCCGGCGAGAGCCTCGCGCGCACCGAGGGCGCGATGGCGACGCGGACTTCGAGCCCGGCGGGCGCGTCGGGCACCGCCAGCGGGGGCAGGCCGGCCTCGCGGCGCGCGGCATCGACCTGTGGCCGCAGTGCTGCGGCCGTCGAGGGTTGCACACGCGCGAGCAGGGGCTCCCACGTCCTTGCCGCGTCCGCAGGCCTGCCGGCCTGCCGGTAGGCAACGCCGAGGAACCAGCGGGAGCGCTCGTGCATCGGATCGATGCGCAGCGCCTCGTCGAGCAGCGCGGTCGCGGTTGCATCGAACCGTCGCTCCGCGCTCGCGAGCGCGCGCGCCTCCGCGGCCTGCGCGAGCAGGTCGGGGGTGCGACGCCCGTGGCGCAAAGCCTGGTCGTATGCGCGTGCGGCGTCGGCTGAACGGCCCTGCGCGCGATAGCCGTCGGCGAGCAGCTGCCAGCCTTCCGGCTGGCGCGGGTCGCGCGCCAGTTCCGCCTCGAGCCGCGACACCGCGCCCGCCAACGTCTTCGGCGCCTCACGCACGGACGGATCGAGTGCCGCGGGCGTGCCGATCGTGAGATAGAGGCCGGCGGTGGCGAGCAGCGCGGAGATGACGAGCACTGGCCCGAGTGCCCGTCCACGCCGCAGGAGCGGTGCGAGGCCCAGCACGAGAACCGCCAGAGCAAGCGTAAGGGCAAGCGCGACGAAGACAGTCATGTCACCAGTTCTCCGGCGGCGCGTCTTCGTCGGCGGCAGGGGAGGGAACGCCCGCGGACGAACGGGCTGCGAGACGCCAGACCAGCCAGCCGCCCGCTGCAAGCAGTAGGAGAGGCCCGAACCACAGCGCCCAGGTCGCCGGCCCGACCTGCGGGCGGTAGAGCACGAATTCGCCGTAGCGTGCGACGAGGTAGTCGCGGATCTCCTGGTCGCTGCGGCCGTCGCGCATCAGCTCGAGGATCTCGTGGCGCAGGTCGACGGCGATGAGCGCGTCGGAATCGGCGATCGACTGGTTCTGGCACATCACGCAGCGCAACTCGTGCGTGAGCGACTGGAACCGTCGCTCCTCGACCCTGTCGCGGAATTCGATCGGGCGCCGGTCGACGACCTGCGCCGACGCGCTCAGGCTCGTCGCGAGCAGGCACAAGGCGAGCAGCAGTGCGCGCATCAGCGCTCGCGCTCCACGTCCACGATGCGCGGGAGCAACTCGTCGCGAACGATCGCATCGGTGAGCGGACCCACGTGCTTCCAGCGCACGCGCCCGGCGCCGTCGACCAGGAACGTCTCCGGCGCGCCGTAGATGCCCCAGTCGAGCGCGGTATCGCCGGATTCGTCGGCGATCACCACCCAGTAGGGATTTCCGAACTGCTCGAGCCAGCGGAGCGCGTCCTGGCGCGTGTCCTTGAGGTCGTAGCCCACCAGGCGGATGCGTCGCGTCTCGGCGAAGCGGGTGAGCACCGGGTGCTCGTCGCGGCAGGCGGGGCACCAGCTGCCCCAGACGTTTAGCACGTAGGGCTGGCCGCGCAGGTCGCTGTCACGCAGTACGCGGCCGGGCTCGTGCAGCACGGGAAGCGCGAACGCAGGCGCCGGCTTGCCGATCAGCGGCGACGGGATCGCATCGCGATCGCGGCGGCCGCTCATCCACACGCCGGCGGTGAGCAACAGCGCGAGCAACCCGAAAACGCCGAGGGGGAGCCAGCGGCTACGACTCATGCGGCCACCCCACCTGCCGGTACCGGCGTCCTGAACCGGCGATCGAAAGCCGACACCAGACCACCCAGCGCCATCAGCAGGCCGCCGGCCCAGATCCAGCGCACGAACGGCTTGACGTGCACGCGCACGGCCCATGCACCGCCGCCCAGCGGCTCGCCGAGGGCGACGTAGACGTCGCGCGTCAGCCCGGGGCGGATCGCGGCTTCGGTCATCACCTGCCCGCCGCTCGCGTAGGCGCGCTTCTCGGGATGCAGCACGTCGACCACGCGGTCGCCACGAAGGATCGTCACCGTGCCGCGGTCCATCGTGAAGTTGGGCCCGCGGCCGGCGACGACGCCGTCGAAACGAAAGGCATGGCCCGCGACGTCGACCGACTGCCCCGTGTGCAGCGCGACCTCTCTCTGCGACGCGAGCCCTTCGACCAGGAGCGCACCGCAGAGGAAGATCGCGATGCCGGCATGCGCCAGGACCATGCCGAGCATCTCGGCGCTCAAGCGACCGCCGTTGCGAACGCGCCGGACGACGAAGCGCAGCGTGCCTCCGGCGACCCACACCGCCGCCAGAACGCCGATGGGTGCCTTCCAGCCGCCGGGTGGCCCGAACGCGTACGCCGCGGCGGCCGCGACCAGCGCGAGGACGGCCCACGGCATCAGCAGGCGCACCGGCAGGCGCGGCTCCTCGGCCTGCCAGCGCGTGAGCGGCCCGAACGGCAGCAGCGCGATCATCGGCGCCATGAGCAGCACGAACAGGGTCGCGAAGTACGGAGGCCCCACCGAGATCTTGCCGAGGTCGAGCGCGTCGGCGAGCAGCGGGTACAGCGTGCCGAGCAGCACCATCGCGCAGGCGGTGGCGAGCAGCACGTTGTTCGCGAGCAAGAGGGCGTCGCGCGAGAAGAGCGCGAAAGGCCGGGGCTGCGACTGTGGCGCGCGGAGCGCGTAGAGCAGGAGCGACCCGCCGACGACGATCGCGAGGAAGATCAGCACGAACGTGCCGCGCGATGGGTCCGCGGCGAAGGCGTGCACACTCGTCAGTACGCCCGAACGCACCAGGAACGTGCCGAGCAGCGAGAGCGAGAACGCCGCGATGGCCAGCAGCAGGGTCCAGCCGGCGAACCCGCCCCGCTTCTCCGTGACCGCCTGCGAATGGATCAGCGCCGCACCCGCGAGCCACGGCATGAACGAGGCGTTCTCCACGGGGTCCCAGAACCACCACCCGCCCCAGCCGAGCTCGTAGTAGGCCCACCACGAGCCCAGCACGATGCCGATGGTGAGGAAGGCCCAGGCGATGTTCGTCCACGGGCGCGTCCAGCGCAGCCAGCGGGTGTCGATGCGGCCGTCGAGCAACGCGGCGATCGCGAAGGCGAACGGCACGGCGAAGCCGACATAGCCCGCGTAGAGCATCGGCGGATGGATGATCAGCCCCGGGTCCTGCAGCAGCGGATTGAGGTCACGGCCCTCGGCCGCGGCGGGAAGCACGCGGGCGAACGGGTTGCTCGTGAAGATCAGGAAGGCGAGGAAACCGATCGCCACCACGCCCATCACGCCGATGACGCGCGCGACCACCTGAGGCGGCAGCGCCCGCGAAAAACGGGCGACCGCGCCGGTCCACAGCGCGAGCACCAGCGCCCACAGCAGGAGGGAGCCCTCGTGCGAGCCCCAGACCGCGGAGAAGCGGTAGGGCATGGGCAGCAGGGAATTGCTGTTGGCCTGCACGTAGCGGACGGAGAAGTCCTGCGTGACGAAGGCATGCGTGAGCACGACGAACGCGAGCCCGACGGCGAGCAGCTGCGCATAGGCGAGCGGCCGTGCCGCCGCCATCCAGCCACCGATGCCACGCTGCGCGCCGACCAGCGGGAGTGCCGTCTGCAGCACCGCCAGCACGAGCGCGAGCGCGAGGCAGACCTGGCCGATCTCCGGAAGCATGGCGATGCCTACCGCGCGGCGCCGGCCGGCGCAGAAGGTCCGGCAGGGACGTCATGCTTGCGGTGCGCCTTGCCCATCTTGTCGGCGACTTCCTTCGGCATGTAGGTCTCGTCGTGCTTGGCGAGTACTTCCTCGGCGACGAAGACATCGCCGCGCATCCGGCCGGTCGCGACCACCGCCTGGTTCTCGCGGAACAGGTCGGGAAGGATGCCGGTGTAGACGACAGGCAGGCGCGCGTCGCCGTCGATGACGTCGAAATGCGCCTCCATCGAGCCGGTCTCGCGTCGGAACGATTTCGCCGCGACCATGCCACCAAGGCGGAACCGCGCCTCGCCCGTGCGCACGCGCGGGCCGGCGTCGCCCCCCAGGACTTCGGCAGGCGTGTAGAGGTAGGCCACATTGCGCTGCAGCGCCGCGGCGACGAGTGTCGCGGCGAGCGCGGCACCGGCGACGAGCGCGAGGATCCAGAGCAGGCGGCGACGGCGGACGGGATTCATCGATCGGTACCGGAAACAGGGGCGGGGTTCGCGCCGACGGCGCGGCGGGCGCGCAGCCGGGCGGCGCGCAGCTCGCGGCGCACCTGCAGCCACGGCACGAGGAAGTCCCACGCGAGGAAGGCGAAGAACATGGCGTATGCGGCGGCGACATAGCCGGCGTAATTCATCCGCGTGCTCCGGCCGCATCGGCGACCCAGGCCTTGCCGGCCTCGCGTCGCAGGTTGTCGGCACGCGCTCGTGCGAGGAGCGCGCCGACGAACCACACCTTCGTCGCGACGACCATCCACACGAGCGGCGCGATCATGCTGCCGTCCATGGTCGATTCGCCGAACAGGCGGATGGTCGAGCCCTGGTGGAGCGAGTTCCACCAGACCACCGAGTACCGGATGATCGGCAGCAGCACCACGCCGACGATCGCCAGGAACGCGGCGGCGCGCGCGGCGAGGCGGCGGTCGTCGATCGAGGCGTAGATGCCCATCACGCCGAGATAGACGAAGAGCAGGACCAGCTCGGTGGTGAGGCGGGGATCCCAGTCCCACCACGTGCCCCACATCGGGCGGCCCCAGATCGAGCCGGTGACGAGCGTGAGCAGGGTGAAGCCCGCGCCGATCGGCGCGCAGGCCATCGCGAGGATCTCGCACAGCTTGATGCGCCACGCCAGCGCGATCGTGGCCTGCACGGCCATCACCGCATACACCGCCATGCTCATCCACGCAGCGGGCACGTGGATGTAGAGGATGCGGAAGCTGTCGCCCTGCTGGTAATCCGCGGGCACCTGGAACAGGGCACCGTACAGCCCCGGCAGCATCAGCAGCAGGCCGAGCGCATAGGCCTTCGGCGACCATTTCGCCGCGAAACGGTCGAACGTGGGCGGCGAGCCGAGTTGGTGGAACCAGCGGAGCAGCGGATTCATCGGTTCGGGCTTCGAGGGCGACGCGGAGGCCGCTCGGCAGGGCCGGGCCGACGGTTGGACCCGCCGGTACCGGACTAGTTCAGGGCGATCCGCAGGGCCGCCGCGGCGGCGAGCGGGGCGAGCAGCAGGCTCGCGACGAGTCCAGCGCCGAGCAGGAGGAGGGCTCCCGTGGCATCCAGCCCCTGCGCAGTGGCGACGACGCTCCCTGCGCCGAAGACCAGGACCGGCACGTACAGCGGCAGCGCCAGCAACGCGACAAGTATACCGGAGCGCTTCATGCCCACGGTCAGCCCGGCGACCACCGCGCCGATCATGCTCAGCGTCGGTGTACCCAAGGCGAGCGAGACCATCAGGACCGGCAGTTGCCCGCGCGGAAGGTAGAGCAGCTCGCCGAGCAAAGGTGTGGCGATCAGCAGCGGCAGCGCGGTGGTCGCCCAGTGCATCGCGGTGCGCACGAACACGAGCCACGGGAGGGGCACCGGCGAGAGCATCCACTGCTCGAGGGAGCCGTCCTCGGCATCCGAGCGGAACAGGCCGTCGAGTGCCAGCAGGCCGGCGAGCAGGCTCGCGAGCCACAGCACCGCGCTCGCCGCACGTGCGAGCAGCCGTTGCTCGGTGCCGAGCGCCAGGGCGAACAGCAACACGACGAGGACGGCGAACAGGGCCGGCTGGAGCGCGTCGCCGCGGCGGCGCCAGAGCAGGCGCAGGTCGCGGCGGACGAGCGCGGCCGCGGCGGCGGCAAGCCCGGGGGACGCTGTCATCGACGCCGCCCCAGCTCGATCAGGCGTGTGCGGACGGGCGGCGCGGCGTAGGCGCCGTGCGTCGTGAGCAGCGTCGCGCCGCCGTCGGCAAGATGCGCTTCGATCAGCCCGTTCACCAGCTCGATGCCGTCCAGGTCGAGGTTCGCGTAGGGCTCGTCCAGCAGCCAGAGCGGGACGGGCGACAGCCACAGTCGCGCCAGTGAAAGCCGCTTGCGCTGCCCCGCAGAGAGCTGCCGGCCGAGCTGGTCGTCATAGCCAGCGAGGCCGACGAGGTCGAGCGCGGCCTCGGGCGACCGCTCGGGACGGCGGCCGTGGAGTCCGGCGAGCATGTCGAGGTTCTCGAGGCAGGACAGGTCGCCCTTCAGCCCCGGGAGATGGCCGAGGTAGCCGACCGTGCCGGCGCGTTCGTGCGCGTCCGCGGGGCGGCCGTGGAGGCGTACGTCGCCCGAGTCGGCCGACAGCAGCCCCGCGAGCACCCGCAGCAGCGTCGTCTTGCCAGCGCCGTTGCGGCCCTGCACGAGCAATGCCTCGCCGGTGTCGACCGACACGTCGAGCGGCCCGAAGACGGGCTCGTCGTTGCGCGAGAAGCACAGGCCGGTGGCCTGCAGCAGCGGCGGGCGGGAAGTCTGGGAGGCGGCCATCGCGACGTCGGGGACGGCCGGCGGCCGTGCGGCGTCATTCTACCCAGTCGACTTCCGGGAGCTCCCGACGGTCGCCGTCGGGGCGTTCGACGAGCATGCGGAGGCGGACCGGCGCACCACGCAGCCAGACCAGGACGCCGGCTTGGCGGAACTCGCGCCCGAGGGCGTGGATCGCATCGGCGGCAAGACCCGCCACCAGCCAGCCGGCTTCGCGGTGACCGCCCTGGGCGTCCTGTGCCCAGGTGCGTCGCCTGACTGCACCCTGGGCGTCGATCCGGCGGGCGAGGGCCGCGTCCGCCCGCTCGTTCCGCGAGTCGTCGCTGCGCTCGGCATCCGGGTTCCAGGCGGTGAGGAACGCGTACTGGGTCGCCGGCAGGGCCGCCTCGATGTCCGGCACGCGCTCGCCGACACCGAACTCGATCGGGCCGTCGTCAAACTCGACCCGGTAGCGTGCACTCGCGAACGCATGCGCGAGGGTGTAGGCGTCGTCGCGGGGTGCGTGCCCGATCGTCCCGTCGTGGCTCATCGGTTTTCGCATCTCCATTCCGTAAACTCGGGGGCCCTCCGCACGGCAGCACGCGATGACGCCCGAGACCAAGCTCCCGAAGGTCGGCACCACGATCTTCACCGTGATGTCGCAGCTCGCCGTCGAGCACGGCGCGGTGAACCTGGGGCAGGGCTTTCCGGATTTCGACGTGCCCGCGCGCCTGGTCGACGCGCTCGCCCGCGCGATGCGCGAGGGCCGCAACCAGTACTCGCCCATGACCGGCGTGCCGCCACTGCGACAGGCGATCGCAGCCAAGACCGAGCGCTGCTACGGATACCGCCCGGATGCTGATGCCGAAGTGACGGTGACCTCGGGCGCGAGCGAGGCGATCTTCGACGCGATCCATGCCGTGGTGCGCCCGGGCGACGAGGTGATCGTGCTCGACCCCTGCTACGACTGCTACGAGCCCGCAATCGACCTCGCCGGCGCGCGCGCCGTGCACGTGCCGCTGCATCCGGAGACGTTCGCGCCCGACTGGTCGCTGATCCGTGCGGCCGTCTCCGGACGCACGCGCATGATCATGATCAACTCGCCGCACAACCCGTCCGGCGCGATGTGGACCGAGGCGGACATGCGCGAGCTCGAGGCGCTGCTCGCGGGGACCGACATCCTGCTTCTGTCGGACGAGGTCTACGAGCACATCGTCTTCGACGGCCGACGCCACGAATCTGCGCTGCGCTATCCGGCGCTGCGCGAGCGCGCCTTCGTGATCTCGAGCTTCGGCAAGACCTATCACTGCACCGGCTGGAAGGTGGGCTACTGCATCGCGCCGCCGGCCCTGTCGACCGAATTCCGCAAGGTCCACCAGTACAACACCTTCTGCACCTTCACCCCGGCCCAGTTCGCCTTTGCGGAGATGATCGAGGCCGAGCCGGAGCACTACGAGACGCTGGGCGCGTTCTACGAGGCCAAGCGCGACCGTTTCCGCGAGCAGCTGGTCGGCACGAAGCTGCGGCCGCTGCCGGTCCCGGGCGGGTACTTCCAGCTGGTGGACTATTCCGCCGTGAGCGACCTGCCCGACGCCGAGTTCTGCCGCTGGCTGACGATCCAGCACGGCGTGGTCGCGATTCCCCTTTCACCCTTCTACGGCACGCCACCCGCAGGCCAGCGCCTGGCGCGGCTGTGCTTCGCGAAGAACGAGGCCACGCTCGACGCCGCCATCGCACGCCTCCAAGCGCTCTGAGGATCCCATGTCGACCGAATACGCCGTCACCGAAATCCGCACGCCGCTGCGGGTGAGCATCGTCCAGGGCGAGACGCGCTGGCACGATCCCGAGGGCAATCGCGCCTACTATGGCGAGCTCGTGGGCTCGCTGCACGGGATCACGGATCTCGTCGTGCTGCCGGAGACATTCACTAGCGGCTTTTCGAACGACGCGATCGACCGCGCGGAGACCCTCGAAGGCCCGACCGTGGAATGGATGCGCGGCCATGCGCGCGATCTCGACGCGGCGATCATGGGCAGCGTGCAGTTGCGCACCGACGACGGCGTGGCCAACCGCCTGCTGTTCGTCACGCCCGACGGGGATGTGCAGTTCTACGACAAGCGCCATCTCTTCCGCTATGCAGGCGAGCACGAGCGCTATCGCGCCGGGCGCGACCGCGTCACGATCGACTGGCGCGGCTGGCGGATCTGCCCGCTGGTTTGCTACGACCTGCGCTTTCCTGTGTTCTCCCGCAATCGCTATGACGTCGAGCGCAGCGGCGACCTCGACTACGACCTGCTCGTCTACGTCGCGAACTGGCCTGCGGCGCGGGCCCATGCCTGGCGCACGTTGCTGCGCGCGCGGGCGATGGAGAACCTCTGCTACGTGGTCGGCGTCAATCGCGTCGGTACGGACGGCAATGGGCTGACCTACGATGGCGAAAGCGCGGTCATCGACTACCTGGGCAATGCCGTGAGCGAGTGCACGGACATGGAAGTCGTGTCGACGACGACGCTCTTCCTCGAGGAGTTGCGCGCGCACCGCGAGCGCTTTCCCGCGATGCTCGACGCGGATCGATTCGAACTGCGATGACCGCGGCCGGCGTCGGGGACGAGGGCGCCGCAGGGCGCCCTTTTCGCATGCGCGGGCGTCAGACCAGCCCGGTGGCGTAGTAGATCGCGATCACGACGAAGACCGCGAGCGTCTTGATGAGAGTGACGGCGAAGACGTCCTTGTAGGCCTGCCGATGCGTCAGCCCGGTGACCGCGAGCAGGGTGATCACCGCGCCGTTGTGCGGCAGGGTGTCCATTCCGCCCGAGGCCATCGCGGCCACGCGATGCAGCACGTCCATCGGGATCCCGGCGGCCGCGGCATTCGCGATGAACGACTCGGCCATCGCCGCGAGCGCGATGCTCATGCCGCCCGATGCGGAACCTGTGATTCCCGCCAGCGACGTCACGGTGACCGCCGTATTGACCAGCGGATCCGGCACGGCCGCGAGCGCGTTCGCCACCACGAGGAAGCCCGGCAGCGCCGCGATCACGGCGCCGAAGCCGTACTCGGACGCCGTGTTCATCGACGCGAGCAGTGCGCCGCCGATGGCAGCCTTGGTGCCCTCCGCGAAGCCCGCGACCACGGTCTTCCAGGCGAGCACGAGCACCGCGGCAATGCCCACGAGCAATGCACCCTCGACGGCCCAGATCGCCGCAAGCTTGGCCGTTTCCTGCACGACGGGTGCCGCGTCGCCGATCACCGCGGGGTCGAAGCTGTGCGCCTTGCCGTAGAGCGCCGGGATCGCCGTGGTGAAGAGCTTGTTCGAGACGCCCACGAGCACGAGGGGCAGCAACGCGATCAACGGATGCGCGAGCCGCGTGCCCGCGAAGGCGACCGGCTCGTTCACCAGCGCCGCGGCGTCGCCATAGCCTTCGCCGGCTGCGGCCGCCGTTCGACGGCGCCACTCGAGATACACGAGCCCAACGATCAGGATGAAGAGGCCACCGAGCGTGCCCAGCACGGGCGCCGCCCAGGCCGTCGTGCCGAAGAACGTGGTGGGGATGATGTTCTGGATCTGCGGCGTGCCGGGGAGCGCGTCCATGGTGAAGGTGAACGCGCCGAGCGCGATCGTGCCCGGGATCAGGCGCTTGGGGATGTCGCCCTGGCGGAACAGCTCGGCCGCGAACGGATACACCGCGAACACCACGACGAACAGCGAGACACCGCCGTAGGTGAGCAGGGCGCAGACGAGCACGATCGACAGGATCGCGCGCTGCGCGCCGACCACGCGGATCGCAGCGGCCACGATCGCCTTGGAGAACCCCGACACCTCGATCAGCTTGCCGAAGATCGCCCCGAGCAGGAACACGGGGAAATACAACTTGAGGAAGTTCACCATCTTGTCCATGAACAGGCCGGTGAACATCGGCGCGACCAGCGTGGGGTCGGTGAGCAGCACCGCGCCGAGTGCGGCGATCGGCGCGAACAGGATCACGCTGTAGCCGCGATAGGCCACGAACATCAGGAAGGCCAGAGCGGCCAGGACGATCAGGAACGCCATGCGGCTCTACCCCCGGTTGACCGCGCCAGTATCCGGACGGGGCAGGGGGCCGGCATTGTCCGAAGGTACATCTGCCGCCTGCGGTGGACGTCGCCTAATGTGCCCGGCATCACGGCAGAGTCCGCCGTCGCGTTCCGGTCCATCAGGGGAGTTTTCCGATGCGCAACACCATGAGCCGTACCCACCTCTGCCTCGCCATCGCCTGCGCGCTGATGTCGCCGGCCGCGTGGTCGCAGGAAGCCGGCGACGCCGCGGCAACCGGGGAGACCGCCGACGGCGAGCGCGCCCTCGACCGCGTGACGGTCACCGCGCGCAAGCGCGAGGAGACGCTGCAGGAAGTGCCGGTCGCCGTCACCGCCTTCACGGCCGAGGCGCTCGACCGCCTCGCCATCGACGACCTCGGCGACCTCGACACCCAGGTGCCGAACCTGACCGTGTACGCCGCGCGCGGCTCCAGCAGCACGATCACCGCCTACATCCGCGGCGTCGGCCAGTCGGATCCACTGTGGGGCGTGGACCCGGGCGTGGGCATGTACCTCGACGACGTCTATATCGCCCGCCCGCAGGGCGCGCTGCTGGACGTCTTCGACGTGGAGCGCGTCGAGGTCCTCCGTGGCCCGCAGGGCACGCTGTACGGCAAGAACACCATCGGCGGCGCGATCAAGTACATCTCGCGCGGGCTGCCGAAGACGTTCGACGGCTTCGGCTCGATCACCGTCGGCAACTACAACCAGCTCGACGTCAAGGCCGCGGTCGGCGGCCCGATCGGCTCCGACGCCTTCCGAGGCCGCCTGTCCGTCGCGAGCCTGAACCGCGACGGCTTCGGCGAGAACGTCGTCACCGGCCAGGAGGTCAGCGACAAGGAGATCCTCGCCGCCCGCCTGCAGCTCGGCGCCTACCTGTCGGACGACTTCAACATCCAGTTCGCGTTCGACTGGATGGACGACCAGTCGGGCGTGCGCGGCGCGAAGATGCTGGGCCCGAATCGCTTCGCGCCGCAGTATCCGCCCCTGAACGATCGCTACGACGTCCGCAACGGCATGCCGAACGTCAACGACACCTCGATGCGCGGCACGTCGCTCACCTTCAACTACGACGTCAGCGACGCGATCGGCCTCAAGTACGTCTTCGCCAAGCGCGAGTCGGACACCGAGACGAACATCGACTTCGACACCACGCCGTCCACCGTCGCGGACGTCAAGGCGTTCTACGCCGACGAGCAGACCAGCCACGAGCTGCAGTTCAACTACGACGGCGGCGGCCGACTGCGTGGCGTGGCCGGCCTCTACGCCTTCGACGGCGAAGCCGGCGGCCAGGTGCTGAACAACTTCTTCGGCCTGTCGTTCGGTGACACGCAGGGCACGGTCTACACCGACAGCATCGCGGCCTATGCGGACTGGACCTTCGACCTGACCAACACCCTCGCCGTGAGCGTGGGCGCGCGCTACACCGACGAGGACAAGCGCGCGGTGGTGCTCAATCGCTGCTACACGAACGCGACCTTCACCGTGCTGGCGACCCGTTGCGCGGCGAACAACCCGACGCCGATCGCCGCGCAGTTCGACAAGTCGATCAACTTCAAGAACACGTCGCCGAAGGTCTCGATCGACTGGCAGGCCACCGACGGCATCCTGCTGTATGCACTCGCCTCGCGCGGTTTCAAGTCGGGCGGGTACAACATCCGCGCTCAGGCCACGGCCGTGCCGCGCTCGGCCGAGCCGTTCGACGACGAGGTGGTCGACAGCTTCGAGGTCGGCAGCAAGATGGGTTTCGCCGACAACACGTTCTTCCTCAACCTCGCCTACTTCCACAACAAGTACGAAGACATCCAGCTGTCGGTCTTCACCGCGTACGACAGCAACGGCGACGGCACGAACGACGCGTTCTTCGGCGACTTCACGAACGCAGGCAAGGGCACGGTGAAGGGCTTCGAGGTCGAGTACCAGTGGCTGCCCAGCCGCAGCTGGCTGGTCTCGGGCAACCTCGCCTGGCTCGACGCGCAGTACGACGAATTCCTCTACGCGGGCGTCAACATCGCCAACGAGCAGGAGTTCACCAACGCGCCGGATTTCTCCGGTGCGGTGAACGTCGAGTACCGGATGGACGTGGGTCGCGGGAACCTCGCTGCGCGCGTGGGCTATGCCTACCAGAGCGACGTGGTGGCCACGACCGAGATCGTGCGCACCGGTGCGCTGCCGATCTCGCAGGACGGCTACGGGCTGGTGAATGCGGGCGTGACCTGGAAGGACGGCGGGCCGTGGACCGTGTCGCTCCAGGGCAGCAACCTCACCGACAAGGAATACCGCACCACGGGCTACAACCTGAACGCGGCGCTGGGCGTCTACACGGGCTTCTATGGCCCGCCGCGCCAGTACGCCCTGACGGTGCGATACGACTTCTGACCGACGCCGAAGGCGGTCGGAGCACGACGGCGGGCCTTAGAGGCCCGCCGTCGCTTTTTTGCAGACGAGGAGCGCTGGGTCGCCGAGAGACCGGCTAAGCTTCGGGGCAAAGCACCACCACGCCGTCCCGCCGCGCGCAGGCCTCGATGCTGAACCTCACCGTCGTCACCGCCGCCAGCCTGCTCTGGGTCGGGGTGATGTTCCTCGCCGCGCTCCATGCCGAACGCCGTCCCATGCTGGGCGCGCGCCACTGGCGGCACATCTATGCGCTCTCGCTCGCGGTGCACTGCACCTCATGGACGTTCTACGGCACGGTGACGCAGGCCGCGCGCTACGGGTGGCCGCTGCCGCCCACTTTCGTGGGCGCGATCCTCCTGTACGTGCTCGGCTTCGGCCTGATGCTGCGCCTGGTGCGCCTCGCGCGCGACAGCAATGCGACCTCCCTGGCCGATCTCATCGCGACACGACTAGGTAAGGACGCGTGGCTCGCCGCCATCGTCACGCTCGTAATCGCGCTCGGGCTGGTGCCCTACATCGCGCTGCAGCTCAAGGCCGTGGCGATGAGCGTCTCGATGCTCGCCGGCAAGGGCGGGCCAGGCGGCCCCGCCTGGCAGGACGGCGCTCTCTGGGTCGCCGTCGCAATGGCGCTCTTCGCGATCCTGTTCGGCGCGCGCCGGGCGAAGGCGACGGAGCACAACCGCGGGCTCGTGCTCGCCATGGCGCTCGAATCGGCGCTCAAGCTCGCCGCGATGCTCGCCGTCGGCCTCTTCGTGGCGTTCGGCATCGACGGCGCGTCGGCGCCCGTCGCGCGCACAACGGTTGCGCCCCCGGCAGCGGGTGGCGGGTTCGTCCCGCTCGTGGTGCTCGGCGCGTTCGCGATGTTCATCCTGCCGCACCAGTTCCATGTCGCGGTGGTGGAATGCCGCGACGAGAAGCACGTGCATACGGCGCGCTGGCAGTTTCCGCTCTACCTGCTGCTGATCGCGCTGCCGGTGCTGCCGATCGCACAGGCCGGTGCACGGCTCCTCGGCGACGATGTGCCTTCGGACCTCTACCTGCTCGCGCTTCCGCTCGCGCAGGGGCACGACGCGCTCGCGCTGTTCGCGTATCTCGGCGGGCTGAGCGCGGCGACCGGCATGGTCGTCGTCAGCACGCTGAGCCTCAGCCTCATGATCGGCAACCACTGGTTCGCGCCCGGCCTGCTGCGCGGGGCCTGGGCCCGCGGCGGCGGCTCGGACCTGAGCGGCAGTGTGCTGGCGCTGCGCCGCGTGGGCATCGTCGGGGTGATGCTGTTCGCCTGGTTCTACAGCCGCGTCATTGCAGGGAACGCGGCACTCGCCGACGTCGGCGCGGTCTCGTTCTCCGCGCTCGCCACCCTCGCGCCGGCGCTCGGCTTCGCAGTCTGGCGGCCGCAGACGCCGCCGCGCGCAGCCACGGCCGGCATCGCGATCGGCTTCGCGGCGTGGGCGTGGATCCTGCTGGTTCCGCTGCTCGTCGAAGCCACCGGCGCGCGCCCCGCGTGGCTGCTCGACGGCCCCCTCGGAATCGCGTGGCTCGCGCCGGAGGCCTTCTTCGGACTGACAGGCTGGACGCCGCTGGGCCGCGCGGTCGGGTCGAGCCTGTTCCTCGGCACGCTCGCGACCGTCCTGCTCGCGGCGTCGTGGCGCGCCGCGCCGCGGCGGTCGACGCGGGGCCTGGACGCCGCGACCCTTCGCGCGGCGAGCCTGCGCTTCCTGCCGCGCGAGCGCGTCGCGCAGCTGCTCGCCGGCGTCCCGGGTGCGGGCGCCGTTGCGCCCGAGGTGGAGGAGCGCGTCGAGCGCGACCTCGCCGCGGTGCTCGGCTCCGCCTCCGCCCGCGTGCTGCTCGACGCCGCCCGGCGCGAATCGCGCGACCTCGACACCGTCGCGACGATCGTCGGCGAGGCCTCGGCGGACCTGCGGTTCAACCAGCGCGTGCTCGAAGCCGCGCTGCAGAACATGAGCCAAGGCATCAGCGTGGTCGATGCCGAGCTCAGGCTCGTCGCCTGGAACCGCCGTTACGCGGAGATGTTCGATTTCCCGCCCGAACTCCTGCAGGTCGGCCGTCCGATTGCCGACCTGGCGCGCTGGGCGATGCATGTCACAGGCTTCGACGGCGACGTCGAACATGCGCTCGTACGACGGCTGGAGTTCATGCGTGCCGGCACGCCACATCTCGCCGAGCGCGTGCTCGGAGACGGCAGCATCGTCGAGATCCGCGGCAATCCGATGCCGGGGGGCGGCTTCGTCGCGACGTTCACGGACGTCACCGAATTCCGACGCGCGGAGAGTGCGCTGATCCTCGCCAACGAGACGCTGGAGCACCGCGTCGCCGAGCGCACCGCCGACCTGCACCGCGCCACGCGCGAGGCGGAGCGCGCGAATCATGCGAAGAGCCGCTTCCTGGCGGCGGTCGGGCACGACCTGATGCAGCCGCTGCATGCCGCGCAGCTCTTCACCGACGCGCTCGCCGACGAGCTCGACGACCCGCGGCAGCGCGCCACCGCAACGCAGATCCGCGGTGCGCTCGAGTCGACCGGCGACCTGCTGACCGGGCTGCTCGACATGTCGCGGCTGGAAGCGGGCGGTCTGGTGCCGGAGCCGCGTGCGTTCGCCCTCAAGGACGTGCTGGACCCCTTGGCCTCGGAGTTCCGCGCGATCGCGGCGGCACGCGGCCTGCGCTTCCGCTACCGGTCGACCGGCGGCTGGGTGCGGACCGATCCGCAGCTGCTGCGGCGCGTGCTACAGAATTTCCTCGCCAATGCCGTGCGCTATACGGCATCGGGCGACGTGCTGCTCGGCGTGCGTCGCGACAGCGGCGCACTGCGCATCGAGGTCCACGATACGGGCCCGGGGATCGAGCCCTCGCAGCAATCGACCATCTTCGAGGAGTTCCGGCGCGGGGAGGGTGCGCCGGGGCAGGGGCTCGGCCTCGGGCTGTCGATCGCCGACCGCATCGCCGGCCTGCTCGGAACGCCGATCGGGCTGCGCAGCACGCGCGGGCGTGGGACGACCTTCTCGGTGACCGTCGCGGCGACCCGCCCGGTGGCGCCCGGCCCGCGCAGCGCGACCGGTCTCGCCGGCGTGCGCATGCTCGCGCTCGACAATGACGCGACCGCGCTCGATGCCGTACGCGCGCTCCTCGAACGCTGGGGGTGCGAGGTCGTCGCCGTGCGCGATCGCGAGGACGCGCGGAGGGCCTGCACCGGCACGCCGGCATCGCTGTGGCTGTTCGACTACCACCTCGACGCAGGCGACACCGGGCTGGCGGTCGCGACGTCGCTCGCGGCCGAGTTCGGTGCGCGTCCTACTCTGATCGTCAGCGCCGACGCGACGGGCGAAATCCGCGGGCTCGTGCAGGAGCAGGGGCTGCAGCTGCTGTCCAAGCCGTTAAAGCCACTCGCGTTGAAGTCGACGCTCGATCGCCTGCTGGCGGCGGAGCGGATGGCGGTGGCGCAGGATTGAGGTCGCCGTAAGGCGGCAGGCGACTTGGGTGTCATGCGCGAATGAATCGCTGTAGGCCGTGCGGAAGACGCGCAGGACGCCACCGTGCGCAGGCAGCGCGCCAAGGCGACTCGTAGCAGCATTCGATACCCGCGACGCGGACAGCGCGTCACCTCCTCAGCCGTCGATCACCCGCGCCGGATCGCTCAGCTCGAGCTCGCGCAGCACGACGCTCGCCTGGGTACGATTGCGCACCCCGAGCCGCTCGAAGATCGCCGACAGGTGTGCCTTCACCGTGCGCTCCTGCACGTCGAGCCGATCCGCGATCTGCTTGTTCAGAAGGCCCTGCGCGACGAGCGTGAGCACGCGGAACTGCTGCGGCGACAGGCTGGCCAGCCGCGCCGCGAGGTCGGCATCGCTGTTCGAGCTCTGCGTCCGCGCGACCGCCGCGCGCAATGCGCCCGGGAGCCACTGCTCGCAGGCGAGCACGGCGCGGATCGCTTCGCGCAGCTCGTCGAGGCCCGAACTCTTGGGCAGGTAACCCGCGGCGCCGTGATCGAGCGCGCGACGTACCACGCGCGGATCGTCGTTCGCCGAGACCACCACGACGGCCACGTGCGGGTACTGCGCCCGCACCGCGGCGAGCCCGGCGAGCCCATGGTTGCCCGGCATGTGCAGGTCGAGCAGCACGAGGTCGATGTCGGGCTCGTGCTCGAGCGTGGCAAGCACGCCGTCGAGCGAGTCGGCCTCGTGCACCACCAGCCCCGCCACGGCATCCGCGGCGGCACCGCGCAGCGCCGCGCGGAACAGCGGATGGTCGTCGGCGATCAGCAGGGCGGGCATGGGCTACTGGACCGTCCAGCCTCCGTCCACGTCGATGGTGTGCCCGGTGATGTTGCGCGCCGGCGGCGATATCAGGAATGCGGTGATGCCGGCGAGCTCCTCGAAGGTGATGAACACGCCCTTCGGCATGGGCTTGAGCATCACCTGGCTGACGACCTCCGACTCCGGGATGCCGCGCGTCTTCGCCTGGTCGGCGATCTGCTTGTCGACGAGCGGGGTCTTCACGTACGTCGGGCAGATCGTGTTGATCGTGATGTCGGTGTCGGCGGTTTCGAGGGCGATCACCTTCGAGAACCCGAGCAGGCCGTGCTTGGCGGCCACGTAGGCGCTCTTGAACGGGCTCGCGACCAGCGAATGGATCGAGCCGATGTTCACGATCCGCCCGAAGCCGCGCTCACGCATGCCCGGTAGCAGCGCGCGCGTGAGCCGCGCCACGCCGATCAGCATGACCTGCACAAGAAGCTCCCATTTCCCGATCGGGAATTCCTCGAGCCGCGCCACGTGCTGCAGGCCCGCGTTGTTCACCAGGACATCGACGGGGCGCGAGACCGCCGCGAGCATCGCCTCGACGCTCGCGTCCGAGGTCACGTCGAGGACGTGCGCCTCGGCGCTACCGCCCTCGGCGCGGATCGCGTCGGCGACGGTCAGTGCGGCGTCGGGGGAGAGGTCGGTCACGACCAAGTGGTGGCCGGCGCGCGCGAGTTCCGCGGCGATGCCGGCGCCGATGCCGCTGCCGGCGCCGGTGACGAGGATGGTGCGTGGGGTCATGGAGGTCCTCCGTGGGGGCAGCCTACCAACGCGACCCGCAGGCCGCGTGGTACGAACGTACGATGGTGACGGCGGAGTGCGCTGCTATGGTCCCGCCATGCCGAATCCGATCCGCTACATTCTCGCGCTCGCGCTGCCGGTCGTGCTGGCCGGCTGCGCCACCTCCACCGGCAGCCGCACCATGCACGCCTTCGGCGACATCCGCGCCACCGAGCATCGCGACGGTGACGACCTGCTGACGGCGGGGCTCGGGCTCGAGGGCCTCCGTGGAGCCGCACCCGCCTTTGCCGACCCGGCCGCGCCGACGGCCGTCGAGCTGCGACGCCGCGCGATCTGGTCGAGCTGGCGCGGGATCGCGGACCTCTCGCCGGCGGGCGGATACGGCCGGCTCTACGGCAGCACCGCCGCCGTGCCGGGCCGCGAGTTCCACGCATTCGCGACCGTGCCCGGGGCGCGCCAGCCGCATCGCGTCGCCGCGCAGGTACCCGACGCCTACGACCGCGATCGCCGTTGCCTGGTCGTCGCCGCCTCGTCGGGCTCGCGCGGGGTCTATGGCGCGATTGCGGTCGCGGCGCCGTGGGCGCTGCCGCGCGGCTGCGCCATCGCGTACACCGATCGCGGCGCGGGCAGCGACTACTACGATCTCGACGCGCGCCTCGGCGTCTCGCTCGACGGCATCGTGCAGCGGGGTGACGTCGTGCCGCTCGCCTTCGCGCCGTCGGCGGGCGGGCAGGGCATCGCGTTCAAGCACGCGCACTCCGGCGACAATCCGGAGCGCGACTGGGGGCGTCATGTCCGCCAGGCGGCGGAATTCGGGCTTGCCGCACTAACCCGCGCATTCCCCGAGGAAGCGCCGTATACCTTCGACGACACGCGCGTGATCGCCGTCGGGATCTCCAACGGCGGCGGGGCGGTTCTGCAGGCCGCAGGCCTCGAGGGCGACTGGCTCGATGCTGTCGTCGCGGGCGAGCCCAACGTGCACGTCGCCGACGCGCCGCCGCTCTACGACATCGCGACGGAAGCCGCGCTGCTGATGCCCTGCGCACTGCGTCATCTCGGCGTCGCCCTGCCGCCGACGGCGATGCCGTCCTGCGACGACCTCACAGCCGCGGGTGTGCCCGGCGCCGTCTCCGCCGCCGACGCACCACGCGCTGCCTACGATGCGCTCCGTGCGAGGGGCTGGACCGACGAGACCCTGCGCGCGAACGCGACCTACGTCGCGTTCGACCTGTGGCAGTCGATCGCCGCAGCTTATGCCTCGGCCTACGGACGCTTCGGCCCCGGCGAGCATCCCTGCGGCTACCGCTACGCCGCGGTCGACGCGAGCGGCGCGGCACGGGCGGCGACGGCCACGGAACGTGCGGCGTGGTGGTCCGATGCGAGCGGAATCCCGCCGGGCGCGGGGGTATCGCTCCTTGCGCCGCCGGGGACGCGCATCGACGCGCTGCGTTGCCTGCGTGCCCTGTGGACGGGCGACGGCGATGCCGCATCGCGCGTGCGCGCGGGGATCACCGAGACGCGCGCGTCGATCCCGCGGGCGGGACTGCCGGTGATGATCGTGCACGGCCTCGACGACGGCCTGATCCCGCCGATGTTCACGAGCGCGCCCTATGTCGCGGCGGCGCGCGCGCGGGGTCGCGACGTGCGCCTGTGGGAGATCGAGCACGCCCAGCACTTCGACGCGTTTCTCGGGCTCCCGACCGTCGGCCCGCACTACGTGCCGATGCTGCCCTATGTCTATGCGGCGCTCGATCGGGTGGCCGCACATCTCGACGGCGGCGCGATGCCCGCCGACGCGAGGGTGCGCACCGTGCCGCGCGGGAGCAATTCGGCGCTCGACGCGAAGCACCTCATGGTGCCGCGACCGTAGCCGAGGGCCGCGCGCGGGTGGCGGCGTGATGGGCTGCGCGGTCCGGCGCCCGCGCGCCGAGTGAGGGTCTTGCGCGGGTAGAGCCCGCCGAGATGCGCCGCATTCGTGATGTACGCGACGGCCCGATGGACGATCCAGAACATGCCGCGCTTCGCTTGGTCGTCGTCGACGTGGCGCGAGGGCCTGCACGCGTCATCGTGTCGAGCTAGTTCAACTCTGGCCAGAGTCCACGCACAGGAATTCGAGACAGCAGCGGGATCGCTCTGTGCGGAACATCGGGGCGCAACGCGCCGCTGCCCGTCGCAACGACGACCGGGACCTGCAGACCATCCGCCGACGACAGAAGCGAAGAGGGCGCCCGAAGGCGCCCTCTCTGACATCAGGCTCCGCCGCGTGGGCCGCGCGGCCCACGAGCACCGCCGCCCGGACGACCCGCGCCACCGCCGGGTCGACCGCCGCCCGGGCGCCCCGGGCCACCTGCGCCGCCGGGACGTCCACCGCCGCCCGGACGGCCGCCGGGCCGCGGGCCACCGCCC